>NZ_JAGQBJ010000003.1 GCF_024345575.1 Cyanobium sp. Morenito 9A2 | reverse complement strand
CTCGCTACGCGATCGGTGAGGCCGGTTTCCAGCTGCAGGCGCGGCACCCGTGTGACCAGCACGGCTTCTGAAAAAGTGACCGTGACGTCGATCAGGGCACCGATGCCGTAGGAGCCGTTGGCATTGGAGGAGGACACACCCGTGACCGTGGGGGCTGTGGTGTCAATCACCAGGGCCCTGTTGGCACCGAGGGAGCCGGTGCTGCCGGGTGCCGTGAGGGTGAGAAGGGCACTGTTACCGAAGCCGTCTTTAATCGTGCCGCCATTGAGCGTGAGGGCATCAGCGGAGAGCTGGTCGAGATCAGCGGAACTATCACCCGCCTGAACGGTGTAAGCAAAGCTGAGGGTCTTGGTGCCGGAGCCAGCGATGAATGCGGCAAAACGATCGGTCATTCCTGTTTCCAACTGCAGCTGCGGCACACCGGTGACGAGCACAGCCTCGTTGAAGGCCACGGTGAGTTCGATGATGCTGCCGATGCCGTAGGAGCCGTCGATGGTGGTGGAGGTAACGGCTGCAACCGGTGCTGGCGCAATGTTGCGGAAGAAGGTGGAGTTACCCAGGCTGTCACCGATGTAGATATCAAGATCGCCATCGCCATCGACATCCACCAAGCAAGGGTTCGCGTAGCCGCCCGCTACAGCCGTGAGGCCAAAGGGGTTGGTGGTGGCGGCAGAGAAGGCTGGCGAGGATGAACCCAGGGTGGCGGTGTTGCGGAAGAAGAGAACATTTCCGTCGGAGTTTCCGATGAAGGCATCGAGATCGCCATCTCCATCGACATCGATCAGGCGTGGGCTGACGTAGGCTCCCGCATTGGTGAGGCCAAAGGGTATGGTTGAGGGGATTGAAAAAGCTAGGGTGGAGGAGCCAGGCGCCGCGGTGTTACGGAAGAACAGAGTATTCCCATAGTAGTTACCGATAAAGGCATCGAGATCGCCATCGCCATCAATGTCCACAAAGCTGGGATTGGCAACGTAGCCCACACTCACCAGCGCAAAGGGGTTTGTTTCGACAGCTGAGAAAACGGGCGCGGAGGCACCAGCGGCGGCGATGTTGCGAAAGAACAAAGTGTTACCGGGTTCGTTGCCGATGAGAGCATCCAGATCGCCATCACGATCAACATCAACAAAGCTGGGGCTGGCGAAGGAACCCACATCCACCAGGCCGAAGGGATTGAGGACGGGAGTCGTAAAGGCAGGCGCGGACGTACCTAGAGAAGCAGTATTACGAAAAAAAATCGTATTGCCGTTGAGATTACCAATGAACATATCAAGATCCCCGTCTCGATCGATATCAACGAGGCTTGGGTTGGCCACGCCGCCCACACTGGCCAATCCAAAGGGTTTAAGGGAGGCCTCCGAGAAGACAGGATCAAACACAAAGGCCCCGCGAGGCGCAGAGGCATCGATGACCAGAGCCTTTTGGGCGGCAAGTGATCCGGGGGAGCCTGGAGCCGCGAGGGCCAAGATGGCATGGTTACCTGCGGCATCCTTGATCGCGCCGCCATTGAGAGAAAGGGCAGCAGCGGAGAGCTGGTCGAGATCAGCGGAGGTATCACCAGCTTGAACGGTGTAAGTGAAGGTGAGGGTGGTCGTGCCAGAGCCTGAGGAATAGGTCGCGAAGCGATCAACGGAGCCGGTTTCCAGCTGCAACTGAGGCACGCCAGACACCAGTACGGCCTCGTCGAAGGCGACGGTGAGGTGGATCACGGCACCAAGACCGTAGGAACCGCTGGGGTTGACAGCGCCGACCAGCGCTACCGGTAGGGGCGCTGTGTTGCGCAAGAAGATGGTGTTGCCGAAGCCCTCACCGATGAAGGCATCAAGATCACCATCGGCATCGAAATCAACGACATTGGGACTGGCAGAGTCACCCACATCAGCCAGGCCAAAGGGATTTGTAACTGCAGCGGAGAAGGCAGGTGCACTGGCACCCACTGTGGCTGTGTTGAGAAAGAAGAAGGTATTGCCGTCTAGGTTGCCGATGAAGGCGTCGAGATCACCGTCAGCATCACTATCAAAAAAAGAGACTCTGGCAGCGGATCCCACATCCACCAGGCCAAAGGGGTTGCTGCTCACGGAGGAGAAGATCGGTACGGTGGCACCCGCTATGGCGGTGTTGCGGAAGAAGAGCGTGTTACCTAGACCATTGCCGATGAAAATATCGAGATCGCCATCGTTGTCGATATCGGCGAAGGCGGGGAAAGCATCGTCGCCCACATCCGATAACCCGAAGGGATTAATGATAGCCGCTGAGAATATGGGTGAACTAGCTCCCAGGGCTGCAGTATTGCGGAAGAAGGCTATGTTGCCGGAATTGTCACCAATGAAGGCATCGAGATCACCGTCAACATCGATATCAGCGAAGGTGGGTCTGGAGCCGAAGCCTACATCCAAGAGGCCGAAGGGGTTGCTGCTGGCTGAGGAGAAAGCCGGTATGGTGGCACCCAATGGGGCGTTGTTGCGGAAGAAGAGGGTGTTCCCCGAAAAGTTGCCGATGAAGGCATCAAGGTCACCATCGCTGTCTATGTCAACCAGAGTTGGAGTTGAGTAGGTGCCAACATCAGTAAGACCGAAGGGATTGACGCTGGCGGTACTGAACCGAGGCGCAAATTTCAAGGCCCCACGGGGCGCTGACGTGTCGCCAGCGGCCTCGACCGCCACGGCGGTGCCGGCAACGGTGATCAGCCGCTGGTCGTTCTCGCTGAGGCTTGCGGTCGAGGGTTGCTGCCCGAGCAGCAGGGCCGAGAACCTTTCGCCCTCATCACCCGGGCTGTCGGCGCGGCCATTGAGGCGAGTATCGATGGCGTGGCCCAATTCCTCCAGCAGCACCGCCTCGATCTCCGCCGCCGTGGCGTTCTGCAGCCAGCCGGCATTGAGATAAACGCGCTCGCCACCAACGGGGGCCGCAGCGGTGTAGGCGCCCCGCAGGCCCGGAAGCGCTCCGGCGGGGAGAAGCTCCAGCGCCAGCCCCAGCCCAGGGCCGAGCAGCTGCTCGCGCAGGGCGCCGGCGTTCAGGCTCCAGGTGGAGGCCTCTGTGCCCGCAGCCCCAAACACCTGGTGCAGCAGGGCGTCGTAGGCGCTGGCGTTGGAGGCCCAACCGATCAGGCGAGCTTCAAGGGAACCCAGGGCTTGCTCCAGGGCCGGCAGGGGGGAGAGCAGCCAGGAGCTGGGAAAGAGAAGCTGAGACACGGATCGCTCGTTGCTCCTGGCTTGAGCCTGAGCTGAATGAAACAACTCATACCTTTTCACAAGCAGCCAATTTTCGCTGTTGAGCCAGGCAAGAAGTAACGGAGAAAAGACTGAAAGAGCTAGCCATTGGACGTTGTTGGCAGCGCAAAAATGCTGCATCGGGATTCACCGATGCCGCTCAGGTGTTCGCCCAGATGCCGGCGCAGAAAACGAAGCATGGCCGTGTTCCTGGCGTCGATCGCAGCCCGGGCCCTGGGAATCCCAGCGCCGTGTTGGCGTCGAAAGGCCTCCGCCAGCAGGGCGGGGGCCTGGCCACGCTGGCGGTGGGCCGGGGCCACAAACAGGCTGGAGTAGCGCAGGCTGAGCGGATCGGTGCGATGGGCGATCACCCAGCCCACCAGTTCTTCGCCGTGGCGAAGCCCCAGGCAAACACTGGCTTCAAGACCCTCCATCGACTCCGGTGGCAGCAACTCCGCTGGGACCCCCAGCTGACGCGCGCGGCCGAGATCAGTCCTGGTGGCCTCGCCCCAGGGGAAGATCCGATGGGGGTCCTTGAGGGGATAGCGCTTGGCCCAGGGAACGGCCGCGAGCGATTCGCTGACAGCCTGAATCAGCACGAAATCGACGCTGGGGCTGCTCCAACCGAGCCGGGCCAGGATCGGCTCCAGAGCGGCGGTGGTGAGCGCGGACGCCTGGTAGCGCACCTGAAGCGGCAAGAGGTCTTCCTGACCCAGGAAGCTCTGCAGGTGGCTCAGCAGCCGTGTACCGATGCCCCGGCGGCGGTGCTCAGCCGCCACCATCAGCGAGCAGAGGCGTGATCCACCCCTGGGGAGCCGTTCAGCGATCGCCAGGCCCACCATCGTGCCGCTGGCCATGGCGGAGACCCCCAGCAATTCGCCGGCCAGGGCCGCCAGGCCGGGGGATCCCGGCGCCAGGGAGGGGAAGGTGAGGGAGGAATAGGGGACGAGGGTGGTGGGGGTGAGCTGAAACACGCGCTGATAGCGCAGCGGCTCCTCCGATGGCTGCTCGGATGGCAGCTGCGAAGACCCCCGGGGCGAGCGGCTGGCGCTCTGGGGCTCCGGCAGGCCGAACAGCGGCGGCGCCTCCGCCTGGTGGGGGTGGCCGCTAGGGGCCTTGGGCCGCACGGTCACCAGCGGATCGTGGCCCGGGAGTTTGACCACGCAGCTGATGTCCTCCCCCTGCAGTCCAAGGGCCCGGGGCTGCCGCACCCCCGGCAGGGCCACCACATCGAACAACTCGTCGATCGGTTCGGGCAGATCAAGGCTGTGCAGGATCTCTCCACTGGCGAGATCGATCACCCGCAGGCCGCAACAGCCGCCGGCGTGGCCTTCCTGGGCGAGCCGCTCCTCCAGGGGCAGACCTGTGAACTGGGGCGAACGAAGCTTGGAGAGGCCCACAACGACATTGCTGCGGCCCACGAAGGCCAGGCCGCGCGCGAAGCCCGGCAGGGAGCAGAGGGGCCAGAAACGGGCTCCCTCCAGCCAGCCCAGTTCGCCGGTGCCGGAGTTGAGCAGCCAGAGGCGGCCGTCGTGCCAGCGGGGGGAGTGGGGCATCGACAGCCCCGTGGCCACCACCGAGCAGCTGGGCACATGCACCACCACACCACCGCCATGGCGTTGATCCCGCCAGCCGGCGGAGCGGCCGTTCTGGCCACAGGCGCTGGCCCAGGTGGGCTCACCGTTCTGGAGGGCGAGGCCGTTGAGGTGGCAGCGATCATCGGCGGACAGGGCGTCGACGAAGGGGGGTTGCCAGATGGGCACAAAGCTGCAGCCGGGGGCCAGCCTGGCCAGGCAGCTGAAAGCCGTGTTCACGAACAGCGGCTCTCCCCCTGCGGTGAGCACGATCTCGTGGGCGTTGACATCGCCGGTGGTGAAGGCGGCGGCGGGCACGTAGAGGCGATCACCGCCCTCATGGATCTGGCCTGGGGCGAGCAGGTTGTCGAGGCGCCAGATCTGGGTGCGGGTCGCCATCCACAGCGAGGCGCCGGCATCGAAAAGACCCATGGGCCGATCGAAGAGGCGCTCGTGCAGGCGCAGTTCACCCGCCTGGTTCACGCCAAGGAACAGCAGCCTGTTGGCGCGGTAGGTGGAGAAGGCGAGCGCCACCTGATGCTCCTGCAGCCAGTTGGCCAGTCCCGGCGAGGCGGGGATGGGGCCGGTGGGCTTGGTCATGGAGGTCTGTGGCGTCGCTGACAGGACTGCAGAAGGCCTGCGGAGAAGCCCGTGGCTGAGAAGGCACGGGCTGTGGATGGCAGGGCGCCGAAGTCACAGACCTGATCCCACTGTGTCAGCTGGGGGCCGCATCAGTGGCCTGGCCTTGCTCGCCTACCACCTGAAGCAGCAGGGTTTCCAGATGTCCCACCCAGGCGGCGGTGTCGAACAGGGGCAAGGGAACGCGTGGGTCGAGCAGGTGGCGCCGCAGCCGGGCGAGCTCCGCGGGCCGCTGCCCCAGGGCGATCGCCATCTCTTTGTAAGTGTCGGGTGTCGGGGCGATCAGCTCCTCCAGGCCCACGGCGGCACAGAGGCTGGCCCCCATGCGGGAAGCGAAGGTATCACCGGGGCAGGTGAGCAGGGGCAGGCCCGCCTGCAGGGCCGCGACGCCGGTGGCGCCGGCGCCGTAGAGCCCCGTGTCGAGGAAGAGATCGGCCAGCCCACAGAGGGTGGCGAAATCAGCCGTGGCCACCTTGGCAGTGAACACCAGCCGAGTGGGATCCACCCCTGCGGCCTCGGCCCGCTGGAGCAGCCGCCCACGGGCCCGCGGGTGCTCCAGCGCCAGCCAGAGCACCGAACCCGGCGCCCCGCGCAGGATGTCCAGCCAGCGATCGAAGCTGGGGGGATCGATCTTCTCGGCCCGGTTGAAGCAGGCGTACACCACACCTCGTTCCGGCAGGCCGCAGGACCGGCGGGTCAGGGGTGCTGGGGCGCGGGCAGGTTCATCGGGGGCGTGCATCGTGGCGTCCTCGGCTCCAGGGGGCGGCGGCGAGCTCACGAACCCCCAGGGCAGGCGCAGCACGCGTTCGACGTAGCCGTGCTCACGCCCGGGGGGAATCAGCCAGTGGTCGGCGATCACCCCATCGATGAAGTCAGCGCCCATCGAGCCGGGGAACCCCAGATACAGCAGCTGCACCGGGGCTGGCCGCAGGGCCAGGGCCGCCGGCCGGCCGTGGTGGGTATGCCCCATCAGATCAATCAGCACATCGAGGCCATCGGCGCGGATCCGCTCGGCGATGGCCTCTGTGTCGCCGCTCGCGAGGGTGATGAAGTGATCCGCACCCCGCCGCACCGAATGGGTGTAAGCGTCGTCGAGATCGGCGAGGGCATAGGCGTACACCTCAAATCGCGAACGGTCGTGGTGGGCGAAGAGGCCATGGATCAAGTTGCCCATGGCGTGGTTGCGGAAGTCGGCCGAGAGGTAGCCGACGCGGATCCGCTGCAAGCCCATGCGGGCGGGCGGCGGTGACAGGTTCCGCGAGGCCATCGCCGCGCTGTATTGAGACGACCACTGCCTGGCCAGCCGGAGTTGCAGGCTTGGAGGCAGGGGAAAGCAGAGCAGCCTTAGCGGTGAGAGCAGCGCCACACCCACGCGGTCGCCATGGGAGTCCAGTCGTTCGCGCAGGTGCGCCATGCGCATCGGGTAGTCGTTCCAGTCGCAGAGACACAGGCGGAGGTGCTCCAGCAGGAGCACCTCCGCGGTGGCGTCGGGGTCGAGGGCCAGGGCGCGTTGGTGGGCCTCGATCGCCGCCTCCGGTTCCCCCAGGGCTTCCAGGGCCTGGCCCAGGCCGGAGAGGGCCTGGCGGTGTTCAGGTTGGCGAAGGATCAGCCGCTCGTAGCAACGCCGCGCGGCCTCGAAACGCCCGAGGAAGAGCAGCAGACCGCCCAGGTTCAGGAGGACATCCGGGTCATGGCGCCCCAGCCGCAGCCGGCAGCGGAGCACCTCGACCGCTTCGTCGTGCCGCTGTCGCCGGTTCAGAAGGTTGGCCAGGACCACCAGGTTGTCAGCGGCGACCTGGATGGTTCGATCGATCCCCAGGGCGCGCTGGTAAGCGGAGCTGGCGCCATCCAGGTCGCCCCGGAGCTGGAGGAGGACGCCACGGTTGCAGTGGGCGCGGGCGTTGGTCGGCTGGCTGGCCAGCAGTTGGTCGAGCAGAGCGAGGGCGCCATGGGGATCGCCCAGGCGTTGGCGCACATTGGCCAGTTGCAGCAAGGCGGGCCCGTGGCCCGGCGTCAGCTCCAGCAGTTCCCTGTAGGCCCGTTCGGCGGCCACCCCATCGCCGGCCCTCTCCAGCTCCCGGGCCTCTCGAAAACGCGCCCTGAGGGCAGTGGGATCCTCAGTCGGTGCCATCGACCGGTTTTACTCCAGGTCGTCGCCGCTGGAACCACCACGCCAGCTGGCCTCGTCCCGCAGCAGATCAGCCCGGCTGGATTCGTCGGGCGGCAGGGGTGGATTGCGCTCTGCTGCCAGACCTCGGTAGTGGGCGGCGGCCTGGTGGTGCAGCCGGGCCAGGCTGCGCAGGGGCCGGGACATCAAGGGATCCAGCTGGGTGGAGCGCTCCAGGGCCGAGCGGGCTTCCTCCCAGCGGCCCAGTTGCCGCAAGCCTTCGCCCAGGAGGGCGTGGGCGTGGGCATCGCTGGGATCGAGCCGCGCCGCCTCAGCACAATGGTGGACAGCCTGGGCCACCGCCCCCGCCTGAAGGGCCTCGACTCCGGCAGCCAGATTGTGCTCCGCAGGGCAGGTCAGTGGCATCCGCCAGTGCTGAGGGCCCACGGCCTGCCAGCCGGGCAGGGATGAAAGCGGTGGTCGGACCTGCTGGCGCAGCCGCTCCAGCAGGGGCTCCGCCTGCGCTGGTGCGTTCAGGGGGCGGGTCTCCCGCGCCAGAGTGCGGTAGAAGCTCAGGCGCCGCGCCACATGGTTGTCGAGACGCCGCTCCCGGCTCACCTGCTCATAGGCCGCTGTGGCGGTTCGCTGCCGCAGGGCCGCATCGGCGACGAGCAGGTCCAGGTGGCGCACCATGGCCCCGTCGTCGTCAAACAGGAAGCCGGTCACACCATCGCGCACGGCCCCATAGGGATCCAGTCGCTGCAGGACCGGCACCACCCCCCTGGAGGCGTACTCCAGCCACTTCACATCGGAGCGGCAGCGGTTGTACGCGGTGGGCTGAAGCGGCGCCAGGCCGATGTCGAGGCCCGCCAACCAGTCCAGATAGTGCTGCAGGGAACCGGCGCGAAGGAAGCGGAAGCGTTCGGGCGGGGCGGCGGCGAACAAGGCCCCCAGGGCCGGGTCGCCCATGATCTCCAGCCGGGCCCGGGGCTGGCGCTGCAGCCACCGGCACAGGGCCGGCGCCACGGCCTCCATGTCACCCAGATGCCCGATCGAGCCGCCCCAGCCCACCACCACCGAATCCGCGGCCCCTGGGCTGCGGGGCAGGGGCAACGCGGCCAGCTGGTTCTCGAACACCACCAGGCGCTCGGCTCGTCCAGACAGCCGCTGCGCCAGCGCTGGGGTTGACACCTGGGTGGCGTCACTGCGGGCCATCAGGGCCTCGAACAAGCGCCGGGCGCGCGGATCCGCCCAGCTGCGGTGCACGGGGTTCCAGGGCTGGACATCTGGGAGGTAGTCGTTGATCTCACAGACGGTGGGCCTACCGAGCAGGTGGCGCTGATGGATCAGGCGCAGCGCCTCGATGTCGAAGGTCATGGTCAGCACCAGCACGTCGGCGGCCAGGGCGGCGGCATCACGCTGGCGGGCCAGGGGGTGAACCTCATAGACGGCTACATCGCTCTGGCGGGCCATGGCAGCGGCCGGCTGATGGGAGCGGTAGACGTTGTCGCCGATGTCGCCGAAGCTGGCCACCTGAACCAGCTGCAGGGGGGGCCGCTGGGCCGGCATCGTTGAATCCCTCAGGGGATCAGGGGGGCCTCAGGGCGACGCTCCATCACGGCGGCTGCCCGTTCGTAGTGATGGGCCACCTGGAGAAGGCGCTCCTCCTGCAGCACCCCCGTGATCAGCTGCACCCCAATCGGCAGACCCCCGCCATCGAAGCCACAGGGGAGGCTGATGGCGGGCAGACCGGCCAGGTTGGCGGGAATCGTCAGCAGGTCGGCCAGATACATGGCCAGGGGGTCATCGGCGTGGTCACCGCCACGGAAGGCGGTGGTGGGGGAGGTGGGGGTGAGCAGCACATCCACCCGCTCGAAGGCCGCATCAAAATCCCGCCGAATCAGGGTGCGCACCTGCTGGGCTTTCTTGTAGTAGGCGTCCACATAGCCCGCTGAGAGGGCATAGGTGCCGATCAGGATGCGGCGCTGCACCTCATCGCCAAAACCCTCGACGCGGCTGCGGGCGGTCATCGCCGCCAGGCTGGGCTCCCCTTCACTGCGCAGGCCGTACTTGACCCCGTCGTAGCGGGCGAGGTTGGCGGAGGCCTCCGAAGGGGCAATCACGTAGTAAGTGGCGATGCCGTCGTTGAAACGGGGGCAGCTCACATCGACGAGCTCGCAGCCCAGGGCCTGGAGCTGATCTGCGGCCGCCAGCACTGAAGCGGCCACCTGGGGATCCAGGCCCTCCTGGTCGAAGCATTCACGAATCAGGCCCACCCGCAGGCCGGCAACGGGCTGCTCGAGGGCGGCCCGGTAATCGGGCACGGGCACATTCAGGCAGGTGGAGTCGCGGGGATCAGGCCCGGCGATCACCTGCAGCAGCTCGGCCGCGTCGGCCACGCTGGTGGTGAACGGGCCCACCTGATCGAGGGAACTGGCGAAGGCCACCAGCCCCCAACGGCTGACACGGCCGTAGGTGGGCTTGAGGCCCACCACGCCACAGAAGGAGGCGGGTTGGCGGATCGAGCCGCCGGTGTCGGAGCCCAGGGCAGCCAGAGATTCCCCAGAGGCCACGGCGGCGGCACTGCCACCGGAGCTGCCACCGGGCACCCGCTCCAGATCCCAGGGGTTGCGGGTGGCCCCGAAGGCGCTGGTCTCGGTGGAGCTGCCCATGGCGAACTCATCGAGGTTGGTCTTGCCGAGCAAGACCCCGCCCGCCTGCCACAACCGCTCGGTGACGGTGGATTCATAGGGCGGCACAAAGTGCTCCAGCATCCGACTGGAGCAGGTGGTGACCACCCCTTTGGTGCAGAGGTTGTCCTTGATGGCGAGGGGAAGGCCCGCCAGCGGTGGCAAGGGTTCGCCGGCGGCGCGGCTGGTGTCGATGCGGTCGGCATCGGCACGGGCCCGGTCCGCCGTCACGGTCAGGAAGGCGTGCAGGCTGGGATCGATGGCGGCGATCCGGTTCAGGTGATGGTCCGTGAGTTCGCGGGCGGAGATCTCACCCCGCTCCAGCTGGCCACGCCACTCCGTGATCCCCATCAACCTTCAATCCTTCTCTGGGCCGACGCTAGTTCAGGGCGTCCCGTCGACCGTGAGCGGCTCAGAGCGAGCGATGCGCAGCACCTCATGCTCAACGAAGCCGGGGCCTTCACTCTCCACGTCCGCCAGGAAGGTGGGCAGGGCCTGTTCCAACTCGCTGCGACGCAGGTAGGGACCGAACCAGTAGGTGACCTCGGGGGAACGGGTGTGAATCCGCGCCCACCAGGCCAGCCCCAGTCCATTGGCGAGGTTGCGGATAGGCCACAGGAGGGAAGACATCGCAGCTCGCAAGGTGGGGCCATTCTGGGGTTTGACCGCCCCTTCAGGGCATGGTTCAGACGCGGATGTCCTGACCTGGCCCCGTGCCCGGGTCGGTGGGCAGAGTGGCCGACCAGGGGTCGGGAACCCCGGAGGCCGCCCTTCCGGAGGCCCCATTCGTGCTCTCCCCATCGCTTGGTGGTTCGGTGGCCAGCGGCTCAGGCTGTGGCACCGCTGAAGACGTCGCTGGCCCATCGGCATCGGCTGCGCTGAAGTGGGAGTCGCTGGAATCCGAGGCGCCGGCCCCTGGAGCCGCTGGATCGGTTCGCGGGAGTTCGGCCAGTGCGAGCATCGCTGCGGTGGGATCGGCGGCCGGCGGCGCTGGGTGGGCGGCGGGGCTGGTGCGCAGCTGGGGACGGCGCAGCCG
Source organism: Cyanobium sp. Morenito 9A2 (assembly GCF_024345575.1). Lineage (GTDB taxonomy): Bacteria > Cyanobacteriota > Cyanobacteriia > PCC-6307 > Cyanobiaceae > ATX-6F1. The sequence continues at coordinate 293,864 of NZ_JAGQBJ010000003.1, read as the reverse complement.
GGGGGCAGGAGCAGAGCCGGTGATCCGGCTCATCCAGCCCCTGCGGGCCAGCTCATAGAGCAGCAGGGCCGTGGCCACGGAGGCATTCAGGCTGGGGGTGACCCCGCGCAGGGGGATCCGGACCAACTGATCGCAGTGCTTGCGCGTGAGCATCGACAGCCCGTCGCCCTCGGAGCCCGTCACGAGCACCAGGGGGCCATCGAGATCCGCCTCGATCAGGCTGACGCTGCCCTCCTCCGCCAGACCGATCACCCGGTAGCCCTCCTGCTTGAGGGTGTCGAGGGAGCGGTTGAGGTTCACCACCCGGGCCACCGGCAGGTGCTCCAACGCCCCGGCCGCCACCTTGGCGACCGAACCGGTGAGGCCAGCCGTGCGGCGCTGGGGCAGGACGAGGCCGTGGGCCCCAAGGGCTTCGGCACTGCGCACGATGGCCCCCAGGTTGTGGGGATCCGTCAGGCCATCGACGGCCATGAGCAACGCTGGCTCCTCCAGGGAACGGCACCCTGCGATCAGGTCATCGAGGTCGAAGGTTTCAGCGGCGGCGGTCTGCAGCACGATCCCCTGGTGCACGGCACCGCCGGTGACCTGACCCAGCCGGGCCCAGGTCACCTCCTCCACCAGCACACCTGAGGCCTTGGCCTCGCGCAGCAGCTGCAGGAACTTGGGGCTGAAGCGAAGCTCAGGCGTGCACCAGATGCGGTGGATGGGTCGCTCCGACTCCAGCGCCGCCTGAGCTGGATGACGCCCCCAGATCAGGTCGTCAGCGGGCTCGGCGCCGAAGCGATCGGAACCCGAGGGCCCCTCGGCACCGCTGGCGGCAGGCAGCGGGGATGTCTGGTCGAAACGTTCCGGCCTGGCATCAAAGCTACGGTCGGGGCCCCGGCTGGGGCTACGGCCGAAGCTGCGGCCGGCATTGCGATCTGGCGCCCGTCCCGCGCGGGCGCCGAAGGGCCGCTCGCCTCCGGGGCGCCCATCGGCCCCACGACCTTCTGAACGCCCACCTCCGCTGCGGCCTCCCAAGGGACGGGTACCCAAGGGACGCCCTCCGCTGGGCCGTGCACCAAAGGAGCGGGCACCGTCCCCCCAGGCTCCCGCCTCCCGCCGTTCATCGGCTGGGCCCGCCTCGAATCGGCGGCCCTGGGGCTTCTCACCGTAGGGACGGTCTCCATAGGCCCGATCCCCACCGGGGCGACGGCCGAGGGGACGGTCCGCTCCAGCGCCGAAGCGCTCGGGCCGGGGTGCCTTGAAACGATCCCCGCCGGGCCGGCCCTGGGGGCGACGATCCTCATCGCCCCTGCCTTCATAGCCGCGCGCCTCATAGGGACGGCCCTCACTCCGGCGACCCTCGAATCGCCGGGGCTCGTAACGGCTCCCCTCGGGCCTTGGCCCGTCACGGCGGCTTGCACCGGGCCGCTCTGAGCCGCCCCGCTCGCCACGGGCCGCTCCGCCCCATTCACTCCCTCGCTCCCCATCCCCGCGCCATTCAGGCTTGGGGCCCCGGAAGGCACCACCCTGTCGGGGGGCCCCGTAACGCGAGGCACCCGGGCGAGAGGGCTTGGCTCCGCGCTCACCGTCGCCAGGGGAGCCCGCCCCGGAACCCTTGTCCCGACGGATGAATTTAGGGCTCATGGCAGAAACGGGCGAAGGTCTATGGGTCGGTCTCATCCAGTCGATCCAGCAGCTGAGCGAGCCGGTTCGGGTTCTGCAGAAAGAGCCAGCCCACCATTGTCTCAAATCCCGTTGCCCTGCCATAAATCCCGGCCTCCCCCTTGCGGGGACCCTGACCGGCGCGGTTACGACCCCGCCGCACCCACTCCAGCTCCGGCCCATTGAGCAAGGGTTCGAGGCGCTCCAGAGCGGCGGCCTGGGCCGGGGCGCGTACCTGGCTGACCACAGCGGCATGAAGTTCCTGCACCCGACCTGGGCGTTGGCAGCGGCGCAGCCGCTGGTGCAATTCCCAGACCGCATCCCCCAGCCAGGCCAGTTGCAGCGGGGAGAGCTGATCGGCCGGGCAGAGCAAACGGGCGCGCTCCAACCAGGCCTCCGCAGGATCGAGACCAGAGTCAGGGGCGAACTTCTGGGCGGTGGACCCGGGCGGCTCAGGCGGCGGCGAGGGAGCCAATCGCCGTCTCCAGATCGGGCTGCAGGTGCAGGAAGCTCTCCAGCCGCACCAGTTTCACGGTCTGCACCACCCGGGCATTGCCCACCACCTGGAATTGCACCTTGGCCTCATTGCATTGTTTGGCCAACTGCACCAGGGCCCCGAGGCCGGAGGAATCGATGAAGTCGATGCGGCTCAGATCAATCACCACCGCCAGGGACTTGCCTTGACGGTGCTCGACGATGAACTCCAGAAACTGCTTCTCGGAGTAAGCGTCGAGCTGGCCGGTGAACCGAAAGAGCAGATGGGAGGCCGCCGGCTCGAAGCCACCGCGAAGGGAGACCGTCAGTCGCTGCAGATCCGTGATCGGTCCAGCCCTCAAACGTCACAAGCGTCAGAAGTGTAGAGATCTCTTCGGCCCGTGGAACCGTGCTGAACCGATGGCAACGAAGCGAGCTGGGCCCTGGGCTCTTCGCCCTCAGCCGGTGGGGTCTCAGGTGGTGCGGCGCTCGGCCATCAGGGCCACGAACCGGCCGAAGTGGTGATCGGCATCATGGGGGCCAGGGCTGGCCTCCGGGTGGTACTGCACCCCGAACACCGGCCGTTGGCGGTGGGCCAGGGCAGCCACGGTGCGGTCGTTGAGGTTGATATGGGTGACCTCCACCTGGTCGGGCGGCAGGGAGGAACCATCGATCGCGAAGCCGTGGTTCTGGCTGGTGATCTCCACCAGGCCGCTGCCGCCGCAGGGGTGGTTGAGACCCCGGTGGCCAAAGGTCAATTTGAAGGTGCGCCCCCCCAGGGCCAGCCCCAGGATCTGGTGACCCAGGCAGATGCCGAACACGGGCAGGTTCTGCTGCTGCAGCAGCCCCCGGGCCAGGGTGATACCGGAGCTGACCGCCGCCGGATCACCGGGGCCGTTGGAGAGGAAGACGCCTTCCGGTTCCTGGGCCAGCACCGCGGCCAGGTCGCTGCCCGCCGGCAGCACGGTGACGGCACAGCCATGGGCCACCAGGCGCTCGAGGATCGCCCGTTTGATGCCGAAATCGATCGCCACCACCCGGAAAGGGCGTTCTGGACGAGCTTGCAGGCGCTGGTCGAAGCCGGCCGGGCAGAGCGTCTCCCACCCGTAGGGCTGCTCCGTGCTCACGCGCTCGGCCAGGTTGAGGCCCTCCATCGAGGGGGCCCGGCGCACCTGCTCCAACAGCGTCACCGCCTCCGTGCCATCGCTGCTGATGGCTCCATTGATGGAGCCGCCGTCGCGCAGATGACGCACCAGGGCGCGGGTGTCCACCCCGGCGATGCCCACCACCCCCTCGGCTTTCAGCCACGGGTCAAGATCCCCGCGCTGGCGCCAGCTGCTGGCCACAGGGGAAAGCTGACGGGCGATCACGCCACGGATGGAGGCATGGTCGGCCTCCTGATCCTCGGGATTGACCCCGGTGTTGCCCAGTTCCGGGTAGGTGAAGGTCACCAGCTGGCCGGCGTAGCTGGGGTCGGTCATGACCTCCTGGTAGCCACTCATGCCCGTGTTGAACACCACCTCCCCGAGGGCGGTGCCCACCGCCCCGAAGCCCGTGCCCCGCAGCACCAGTCCATCGGCCAGGACCAGCACGGCCGGGCGAGGAGCGGAATTCCTTCGCGGATCCGCGGTCGAGGGGGACGGCACGGAGGCGGTCAACGGCATCGAAAGCACGGCCCCGCGATCATCCCTCAGCGCCTGGATCCAGGGCTGTCCGTAGCTTGACCAGGCGACCCCAGGCCGCACCGGAAGCCAGGGCCTCCCGGGCCACCGGCAGGGACTCCGCCACCGAATCGAACTGACCGGCGGCCCAGAGCACCAGGGCGGTGTTGAGGGCCACCACCTCACGTTGGGCCTGGCTTCCACCACCCTTCAGCACCGTTTCGAGAATCGCCTGATTGGTGGCCAGATCACCGCCCAGAAGCGCTGCGGCAGGGGCCTTGACAAGGCCCAGCTCCTCCGGATCAAGCTGGCCTGCGCTGATGCGCTCGCCCTCCACGAGGCGCAGCTCACTGACCCCCGAAAGACTGGCCTCATCGAGCCCGCCGTGGCCATGGACCACCACAGCGCGGCGCAGACCCAGGCGGGCCAGCGCGTCGGCCATCGGATCGAGCAAGTCGGCGCGCGCCACCCCCAGCACCTGGGCCTCGGGTCGCAGGGGGTTGACCAGGGGGCCCAACAGGTTGAAGACCGTGCGCACCCCGAGGGTGCGGCGCAGGGGGGCCAGACCCACCAGGGCCGGATGCCAGCCGGGGGCAAACAGGAACGTGACACCGGCCCTGGGCAGGGCGGCGATCACCTGGGGCGCCGCAGCCTTGAGGTTGAGCCCGAGGGCTTCGAGTACATCGGCCGAGCCCACCTGGCCGCTGGCACTGCGGTTGCCGTGCTTGGCCACCGACGCTCCGCAGGCGGCGGCGGTGAAGGCCACGGCGGTGGATATGTTGAAACTGCCGGCTCCGTCCCCCCCGGTGCCGCAGGTGTCCACCAGGGGGAGATCGGGCCGCTCGACAGGAAGGGAACAGGCCTGACGCAGCACCTGGGCCATCGCCGCCAACTCCTCACCGCTGGCCCCCTTGGCCCGCAGGGCCGCCAAGAACGCCCCGGTGAGCACGGGCTCGATGCGCTCCTCGAGCCAACCGGCCATCAGCGCCGAAGCCTGCTCTCCATTGAGTGGGCGACCCTGCACCAAGATTTCCAGAAGGGCAGGCCAGGCGTTCGTTTCAGCCATCCGGGGGCAATCGCTTGCGGTGGGCGCTCAGAAAAAAGCCCGGGTGCAGGGCACGCCGGGCCAGGTGATGGGGACAACTCCACTATCACCTGAAGCGGGCCGTTCTGGCGAACACAGCGGCGGGTGTTCGTAAGACAGGCTCAGCTGGTCCCCTGGTCAGCGGTATCGAAACCGGAGCCCACCGGTTCCTGCTGGGCCTGGGCCCCGGGCCGATGTCCCGCGGCCCAGATGGCCCGGGTGCGCCCATGCAACTGGGCACGCTCGAGGCCCCACAGGCGCAGGGTCTTGACCAGGTCGGTCTGCAGATCATGGGCGCCGGGAAAGCCCTCGTAGCGCATCGCCAGCCGGGCCAGATCCACCAGGTCCTGGTCCGTCGGCACGGTCACGGCCAACAGCCGGTCCACCAGGTCCCGGTCGGTGGCATAGAGAGGGTGGGCCTGGAGGACGTCGGTCTCAGCCATCACGGCGGGCCCTGCCCGAATTGAACGGCCCTCAGCATGGCCGCGGGATCCGTAGGTTGGTGGATTGCCGCCCGATCCCATGGCCGCCCTGCGCATCGGCCTGCTCTGGAGTTACCTCAGACCCCACCGCCGGCAGCTGCTGATCGGCGTGGTGGCGCTGCTGGTGGTGAACCTGATCAGCGTGGCGATTCCCTTGATGGTGCGCAACGCCATCGATGGTCTTCACGTGGGCTTCGCCCTGGGCGACGTGCTGAGGCAGGCCGCCCTGATCGTGCTGGTGGCCACGGTGATGGGGGCGGCACGTCTCTACTCACGCCTGGTGGTCTTCGGTGTTGGTCGCCAGGTGGAGGTGAGCCTGCGCCAGCGGATCTTCGATCACATGCTTCGCCAGGAACCTGGCTGGGTGCAGACCACGGGCAGTGGTGAGGTGATCAGCCGGGCCACCAGCGATGTGGAGAACGTGCGCCGGCTCCTGGGCTTTGCCGTCCTCAGCCTCAGCAACACCGCCCTGGCCTACGCCTTCACCCTGCCGGCGATGCTGCTGATCGACCCCTGGCTGAGCCTGGCGGCCCTGGCCATCTACCCCGTGATGCTGATGTCGGTGCGCCTGTTCGGCGGCCGGATGATGGGCCAGCAACGGCGCCAGCAGGAGGCCCTCGCCCAGCTGAGTGACCTGATCCAGGAAGACCTCTCCGGCATCAGCGCGATCAAGATCTACGGCCAGGAGGCCACCGAGGAGAAGGCCTTCGCCGAGCGCAACGGCCGCTATCGCGATGCGGCCCTGGGGCTTGCGCGCACGCGCAGCACCCTCTTCCCCCTGTTGGAGGGCATCTCTGCCCTCAGCCTGCTGCTGCTGCTGGCCCTGGGCAGCGGCCAGTTGGAGAGCGGGCGGCTCAGCATCGGCAACCTGGTGGCGCTGATCCTCTACGTCGAGCGGTTGGTGTTCCCCACCGCCCTGCTGGGCTTCACCCTCAACACCTTCCAGACCGGCCAGGTGAGCCTGGAGCGGGTTCAAAACCTGCTCAGCCGCCAGCCGAGCGTGCAATCGAGCCCGACGCCTGTGCCTGCCAACCCCCAAGGCAAAGGGGTGCTGGAGGCGAAACACCTCTCGGTGCGCTACCCGGACTCAAACCACCCGACCTTGGTGGATGTGAGTTTCAGTCTCCAGCCCGGCGAGTTGGTGGCGGTGGTAGGTCCCGTGGGCTGCGGCAAGACCACCCTGGCCCGGGCCCTGGGGCGCATGGTGGAGGTGGACGCGGGCCAGCTCTTCCTCGACGGGGTCGATGTGACCGATCTGTCCCTGGACGACCTGCGCCGCCGGGTGGCGCTGGTGCCCCAGGAGGGTTATCTATTCACCGCCACCCTGGCGGACAACCTGCGCTACGGAGATCCCCAGGCGGGCCAAGCCCGGGTGGAGCAGGCCGCCCAGGACGCCCGGCTGGAGGGCGACATCAAGGGTTTCCCCGACGGCTACGCGACCCTTGTCGGGGAACGCGGCATCACCCTCAGTGGCGGCCAGCGTCAACGCACGGCCCTGGGCCGCGCTCTCCTGGTGCGCTCGCCGTTGCTGGTGCTCGATGACGCCCTCGCCAGCGTCGACAACAACACCGCCGCGGAGATCCTCCAGTCGGTGCGTTCCCAGCAGGGGCGCACGATTCTGATGATCAGCCATCAGCTTTCGGCCGCGGCCGCCTGTGACCGCATCCTGGTGCTGGAAGAGGGGCGGTTGGTGCAGCAGGGGCACCACGACGCGCTCGTGGGCGTGCCGGGCACCTACCGGCGGCTGTGGGAACGGCAGGAGGCCGAGCAACAGCTCCAGGCTGTCTAGCTGCAGGCGATCCATGGCGCTGGACTGGCGATGGACGATGGGGGCCTGGGGTTTTTCCTAGGCTCCAGGTCCGCTCTGGAACGGATCAGTGGTGTCAATGGACGAGCGCCATGCGGTGCTGGGCGGCCCCCTGCGGGCTCCCCTGGCCAGCAACCAGGCGGAGGTGCTCTTCGGCTGTGGCTGCTTCTGGGGGGCCGAGAAGGGCTTCTGGCGCCTGCCGGGTGTGGTGACGACAGCGGTGGGCTATGCCGGTGGCTCCAGGGACAACCCGACCTACCAACAGGTCTGCTCCGGCCGCACCGGCCATGCCGAAGTGGTGCGGGTGGTCTGGGACTGCAACGCCATCGACTTCAGCGACCTCCTGAAATTGTTCTGGGAATGCCACAACCCCACCCAGGGCAACGCCCAGGGCAATGACGTGGGCAGTCAGTACCGCTCGGCGATCTACACCTTCAGCGATGGACAACTGGCCCTGGCGGAGGCCAGCCGGAGGGCCTACCAGGCCCTGCTGAGCGCTGCGGGGTTCGGTCCGATCACCACCGAGATCGCCTCCGAAAAAATCTTCTTTTTCGCAGAGAGCAACCACCAGCAGTATCTGGCCAAACCCGGCAGCAGGCCTTACTGCTCGGCCCAACCCAGCGGCGTGCGCCTGGGCGATTTCGCCTCCGCCCACTACCGCCTTCCCCCCAGCGTCTGGACCCACTACGACTGGTCGGTGCCCCACTGCGTCCTGCGGGGGGACAACGCTCCCATCGCATGGCCATGAGCAGCAGGCCCCGACAGCCGAGCTCCCACGGCGCGGACACGGCCTGGGTCGATCACCATCGGCGCGGCCTCGCCCGCCCCGGCCGGAAGCACGCGAGCCCCCTGGGCATCGCCCTTTGGGCCGCCCTGGTCCCCATGCTTGGAGCCCTGCCATGCCCACAAGCCCTGGCCATGACCTCCCCCTGGTGGGAGGACTACGCGGTCAAGACCCGTTACCTCTGCCGCGATCAGGGGGTGCTCGTGGTGGAACGTAACGACGCCCAGGCCTCGATCATCAGCGGCCGGTTCCGCACCACCCTGTTCCGGGAAAGCTCCGAGCTTCCAGGAGTTCGCTACAAAACCAGTGATGGAATGCGGCTGATCCTGAACGGGGACGAATTGACCATCGAACAGCTGCCCCAGCGGGTCCAGTGCCTGCGCACCGAGGAGGTCTGAGCGGCGATGGCCAACCCCGAACCGCTCGAGAACAGCCAGGTGATCCTGGGCCTGGTGATCACCCTGGGCCTCGTCTTCGCCCTGGTGTTCTGGTACGTGCGCCTCCAGGGGCCCATTGAACCGCCGTTCCTCTGGCGCCAGGGCCCTGCCCCAGAGGCGCCGACCAGGCTCAAGGGAGGGGCCGTGACCACCGCGCCAGCCCCGCGGAACGCAGGGATCCACTCAACCGCAACCACAACGACAGTCTGAAGAGCCCTGCCAGCCCCCCAGGGCGCGGGTTCGGACCCCCCTGTGTGGGAAGCCTGGCCGCCAGGCCCTCGGCAGGGCCCATCAATGGTGCCAATCTGATCGGGAGCCCTGGAACCGACGGTTCCGTCCCCGCCATCGCCGCCACGCCCCCCGAACCAAGGCCCCCAGAACCAAGGCCCCCCGAACTGACGCCCCCGGAGCAGGATTCCCGACCCGGCAGCAGGCGTCAGTTGCACCCCCTGCCCAAGGGGCTGGTGGAGCTCTACGGGCTGCTGGCGGTGCTCTTCGTGCTCGTGCCCGAGTGGATGGCGGGAGGAGCCCTGGTCAGCTTCCGCGACAACCGCCGTGGCTCAGAGCTGCCGGTCACCTCGATGGCCTGGCGGCGGCTGCCGGAACTGCGCCTGGCCTCCCTGAGCCTGCTGGAACTGCGTCAACTGGCGGCCCGGCTGCGCCTCTGCGGCTACAGCCGCCTCAACCGTGAGCGGCTGACGGCACGTCTGCTCAAGCGCATCAAGCGGCAGCAACAGCGGTCGCTCAGGGGCTTGTAGGGGCTGTGATAGCTTCCATCTCGCCGGGGCGTAGCGCAGCTTGGTAGCGCACCACTTTGGGGTAGTGGGGGTCGCAGGTTCAAATCCTGTCGCTCCGATTCACTGGTTTCGAGATCTACGAAATCCACAACAATCGTTTTCATCACCGGCTCCCCCAGCCGGTTTTTTTATGGCTCAGCCCAGGCGTGTGACCACGCCATAGCGGGCCAGCCAGCGGTTCACCCGCGGCCGCAGCCGAGGCGGAACCTCCTGGATCAACACGCCGAGTTCGACGGCCGCCAAGCGACGTAAATCGCGTACATCAACATGCCAGAGCGCTTCGGCCTCTCGGATCAACCGCGCCCAGGTGCGGCTGTCCTGCCAGCGGCGCAGACGGGCCCGCCGTCCGAACGGGCGGTCAAACGGACGACCGCCCCGCGGCTGCAGGGTGGGTTTGACCATCAAGGCGACGGCGATACCTCCAGCTTGAGGCGGCCAAGGGTTGTCGAGGGGAACGCTGCAACGAACGTTCCATTGCTTAAGCAATAGCGACTCCACGAACGTCTTGGCCGGCAGGTTCCGCACTCAGGCGCTGCGCCGCTGGTCCGGTTCGAGCTCGATGGCTTGCACCGCAAAGGACAGGGCCGCCACCTCCCGCTCCGAGAGTCGGCGGGTCCAGGCGCCTTTCACCGGTTCGTTCCAGCGGAAGCCCGCCTCCCGGGCAAGCTGGCGTTCGTCGTAGGAGACGCGCGCCTTGTAGAGCCGGCGGGGCTCCAGGGCTGACTGCAGCAGGGCTTCGAGATCGGGGCGGCGCTCGAACACCTGGGCCAGGTAGGTGCAATCGGTGAGAGCCCGGTGGGCTGCCCAGACAGGGATGCCATGGGCCAGGGCCAGATCGCGCAGGGAGGGCTGGGGGCGCAGGTGCAGCTCCGCGGGCCAGCGGATGTCATCCATGCTGCAGATCCAGGGCCGCTCGATCGCCGCCAGCGGGCCCTGGCCAAACCACTGGCGATCGAAAGCGGCGTTGTGGGCCACCACGGCGTCGGCCGCCTCCACCAGTCGCTCGAAGGCGGTCCGCAGGGGCTCCCAGGGCTGATCCAGGCGGCTCACGGCGGCGGGAATGCCATTGATCGCTTCACAGGGGTTGGCCCTGCAGGGCAACAGGAAGGAGATCTGGCCGAGTACCGCCCTGGGAGCCACCGCAAACAGAATCGCCCCCAGCTCGATGCAAGCCCCCCGACTGGGGTCCAGGCCCGTGGTTTCCGTATCGATGATCAAGAGGCGCTCAGGCCAGCCCTGGAAAGGCTCGCTTCCGGCCCACCGGGGCAGGGCCACCGAACGGGAACGGGCAGCAGGGGCTGGGACCTGAGCCGGGGATTGATCGAAAGGAGTCGCGCCCGGATCCTCCAGGCTGGCCAGGGCCTGCTTGAGCTCGGTCTCGAGGCGCTCGACTTCGAGGCGCTCACTTTCGAGGCGATCACCGAGGGGGGTCTCCGATCGCTCACCCCAGAGCGGCAGCTGACCTGCCGACGCATCTCCCGCTTCGGTGGCCATCAGCCCCCCCATGGTTGGACCCATGGTCCCAGAGCTGGCAAGCAGCCGGACACCGCCGGGGCGCCAGCTCCCTGAATGGGGAAACGCCACGTCGCGTCAGCGATCTCACCATTGAGGCAGCGCCTGGGGAAAGGCCTGCGGATCGCCCTGGGGCTCGGTGTGAGTGGCTTGCTGGGGCTGTTGGGTGTGGCCTAGTGGTACGCCTTCGTGGCCGGTGCCCCCCCAGCTGGATGCCCAGGAACTGCCCGCCAGCAAGGACCTCAGCTTCCTGGTTGAGAGCTTTCCCAGCCGGACCATGGGCCAGAGCCGCAGCTAAGGCCTGATCCTGCCCCCCGGCTACGGGCGTGAAGCAATCGGCACAATCCAGGGATCGTGCTGCTCTATGGCGACCACGACAACGCCCGCGCCTTCTACAACAACTACGCCATCACCTCGGTGCTCGATGCCCTCCATGGAGACCGATCGCTCGAACCGAGTCTGATCGTCCCCCCCGACGGCAACGACAACCGGGGCTCCAGCCCCCTGTTCGATTCCGTCTACAGCGACGGCCCCAACGGCCGGATGTCGACCCTGATCGGCAGCGACCTGGTGCAGGTGCTTCAAAAGCGCTACCGCACCAGCAGCGGGACCGGAAGCTGGGCCCTGGGGGGCTTCTCATCGGGCGGCTGGGGAGCCCTCACCATCGGCCTGCGCCATCTCGATCACTTCGGCACCCTGTTCAGCCATGACGGCTACTTCACGGACGCCGCGGCCCCGCCAACAGTCCGAACCTGTTCATCCGCTCGCTGCCGGCCCAACCGCTGAGGGGTCTGCGCGTCTACCTCGATGTCGGCAAGAACGATCCCAACTTCCTGGCCTCCACGCTGCAATTCGCCAGCACCTTGAGGCAGCTCGGCATCCGCCCCGTGGTCCCCGTGTTCCCCGGTGGCCATTGCCTCAGCGGGCCGGACGTGGGCTGGAACGAAATCCGTAAACACCTGCGCGACTCGCTTCGTTTTGTGGATTACTCCTTCGCTCTGGCCCACCCGGCGCCAGCGGCACCACCCCTCTGAGCAAGCCCATGCTGCGACGGGACAGCATCCCGCTGATCGTTGCCGTCAGCCTGATGACCGCCCTGGTGGGGGTGCTCGATCTGATCACGGCGATCACCCCGACCCTGCCGAACGTCCTTGAAGACCTGGAGACCGTGTTCCCTCTGGAGGTGCGCACGGGCGCCCACGTGTTCGCCGGCTTCTCCAGCTTCCCTCTGATCACCCTGGCGCTGAACCTGCTGCGGCGCAAGCAGCTGGCCTGACTGTTGATCTGCCTGCTGCTGTCGGCCTCGATCACGCTCCACCTGCTACGCGGGGTGCATCCGGCCGTCGTGGGCTGCAGCGGAGCGCTGCTGGTGTTGCTTGTGCGGATGTGGCCGGCGTTCACCGCCTAGTCGGATCGAGGGTCGATCCGACTGGGGTTGCGGGCCTTCGCCCTGGCGCTGCTGTTGCTTGGCCTACGGCAGCTTGGGCTTCTACCTGCTCGATCGGCACTTTTCGGTCAATTTCAACTGGGGGGACGCGATCGCCCAGACCCTGGCGATGTTCTTCACCGAGGACAACGCCGGCCTGAACCCACGCACCCGGTTCGGGGCCAGCTTCGCCGATTCGATCGGCCTGCTTGGCCTGGCCACCATGGGCTGGGCCCTGGTGTTGCTGCTGCGGCCGGTGCTCCGACCCCCTGGTCCCTCGGCTCCGGAGCGCGAGAAAGCCCGGTCGATTGTTCAGTTCCACGGCTGTGTCTCCCTGGCCGCCTTCTGCCTCTTGCCCGACAAAACCCTGTTCTTCAGCCCCTCTGGCGAGAGCTTGATCGCCTTTGCCGCCGGGGGGCGAGGGGCCGTTGCCCTCGGTGATCCGATCGGCCCTGAAGCCGACCGCCGCCGGGCGATCAGCGCCTTTCTGGAGCACTGCCAGGGCGACGACTGGGAACCCGCCTTCTATCAAGTACGGCCCGACGATCTGGATCTCGACCGCTCCCTGGGGCTGCGTGCCCTCAAGAACGGAGAGGAGGGAATCGTGGATCTGACGACCTTCAGCCTCAAGGACAAGGCCGCCGGGTCCCTGCGGACGCCGCTGAACAAACTGCGCACGTTGGGCCACCAGATCGAATTCCACAGCCCACCCTTGGGCGAGGCACTCATCAACGAGCTGGCTCCTGTGAGCGCAGAATGGTTGCGCTCGATGGAGGGTTCAGAGAAGCGTTTCTCCCTGGGCTGGTTCGACCCCACTTACCTGCGCGCCACGGATCTCGCCCTGGTGCGCAATGGGGAGGGCCAACTCAGCGCCTTCGCCAACCTGCTCACTGGCGTGCGGCCGGGGGAGGTGATGGTCGACCTGATGCGCCGTCGCCGCCAGATCGAACCTGGCACCATGGCCGCCCCGTTCGTCCACCTCTTTCAGCACGATCAAGCGGCGGGCTACGAACGTTTCAACCTGGGGCTTTCAGCCCTCAGTGGCCTGGGGGACGACCAGCAGACGCCGCGGCTGGCGGCACGCACCCTCGATCGTCTTTCAAAGCACCTCGACCGCTTCTACGGGTTCCAGGGGCTGCACGCGTACAAATCCAAATTCCACCCTCGCTGGGAACCCCGCTACCTGAGCTTCCCCAGCTATAGCGCCCTGCCCCACGTGATCCTGGCCCTGGTGCGCGCCGACTCCGGCGACCGGCTGCTCGACTACATCCGGCCCTCCTGATCGAGAGCAGGCCCCACCCAACCGGATCAGCCCAGCTCCTGGATCCATGCGGCGATCAATCGGTTCACGGGCTCGGCCCGCTCGACCTCTCAACAGAGGGCCCGCCTCGGCGAGGTGGTGGTGCCCGGCGCTGAACTGGGCCGCTAGAGCGTCTCCTGTGGCATGGCTGAAGACGGGGGCATGGCCGCCGGTGAGCCCCAGGGCCGGTGGTTCCCGCCAACGACACGGCTGCGGCCGGCGGTGCAGGTCATAGTCCCAGAACGGACCAACGGATCGGTACGGATCAGCGTCAGTGGACAGGGGCGATTCAAGGAAAAACCGCTCCAGGGCGGGACCACTGCCCCCGCTGGCGAGGCGGCGGCAGATCTCCTGGGCCAGGGGTGCCTTGAACAGATGGCGTCCCATGGACTCCCTCCAGCGCACCAGCGGCGCTTCCCACCAGGGGTCGAGGTCATGGGTGCCCTCGGCGACCAGCACCAGGCCGGCCAGGGGCCGGTGACGCGCCAGCTCCAATCCGATCGGCACGCCATCGCTGTGGCAGCAGAGGATCGGCGCCGGGAGGCCCCTGGTGTTCCAGCCGCCGCCGCAGGTCGCTGCCATGGCGACCGATGGAATAGGCGGGATAGGGCGATGACTGGCCATGGCCCCCCAGGTCGTAGGCCAGGGGCCCCCAACCCCGCTCCAAGGCCGCCTCGAACTGGCAGCGCCAATTGAAGCGATGGCCCAGGGCGCCATGGATGAACATCAGGGTCGGTCCCTGGCCCCGCCAATGCGCCACCTGAAGCTGTACGACAGATCGCAGGGTGATGGCCTCACCAGCCATTGAATCGCCCTGGGCGATGGCTACCCCAGAAGCCTCCTACGGCATGCTCCTGTGACACTCGCTCGAAGAAGGTGTTCGGTGAACGGGGCGCCCTGGAACCTTCCTAGGGTGCTCTCATCCCGCAGCCTCCCGGTGGCCCCAGCCCTCCAGGTGGGCGATTCGATCCCGCCGATCGCGCTCACCGACCAGAACGGCCTCGAACGCCGTAGCGATCAACTGAACGCTCAGCCCCTGGTGCTGTTTTTCTACCCCAAGGACGACACCCCCGGTTGCACCGCCGAGGTCTGCGCCTTCCGTGACGGCTATGGCGAGCTCCAGGCCCTCGGTGCCCAGGTGTGGGGAGTCAGTGGCGATGACGCGGCCAGCCACGGCCGCTTCTCCCAGCGCCATGGGCTGCCCTTCCCCTTGCTGATCGATCGCGGCAACTCCCTGCGCAAGGCCTTTGGTGTGCCCAGCGTGCTGGGGTTGTTGCCAGGACGCGTCACCTATGTGATCGATGGGGGGGGTGTGGTGCGCCACGTGTTCAACAACCTGCTCGATGGTGCCGCCCATGCCCGGGAGGCGCTGGCAGCGCTGAAGGCCCTAAAGGGTTGAAGCGAACCCTGGGCGTCGAGCCATGAGCGACTGGCATCAGCAGGGGCCCCTCTGGTGCCTCACCCCGCGCGAGCCCATCGGGCTGGTGGAGTTCATCGGCGGCACCGGTCTGGCGCTCACACCCCAGCTCAGCTACCGGCGCCTGCTGGAGGCGCTCGTCCGCCAGGGGGCCCAGGTGCGGGCCTGGGGCTACGTGCCGGGTTTCGATCACCAGGCCCAGGCGAACGAGGCTTGGCGTGCCTTTCGAAAGGCCCGGGAGAAGCGGCCCAGCGGCGGGGCGCTGGAGCCCCTGCGACTCGGTCACAGCCTCGGCTGCAAACTGCACCTGCTGGCCCCTGACGGCGGCCGGGGTAGCGCCGCCCTGGCGGCCCTCTGCTTCAACAACTTCGCCGCCGCCAGCTCGATTCCGTTGTTGGGGGAGCTGGCCCCGCGGCTGGGGCTGAGCAGCGAATTCAGTCCTTCGCCGGCCGAAACCCTGCGCCTGATCGCGAGCGGCTACGGCCAACGTCGCAACCTGCTGGTGCGCTTCAGCCGCGATGGGATCGATCAAAGCGAAGAGCTGTTGTCGGTGCTGCGGCAACGCCCGAACGACCGCTCTGAGCTGCTGGAGTTACAGGGTGATCACCTCACTCCCGCCAGCGCCGGCGTGCGCCAGAACCTGCTGGGCAACTGGGCTGACGATCCAGCACGGGTGCGCCAAATGCGCCAACTCTGTGGGGCGCTGATGGGCTGGTGGCAAAATCCCGTGGATGCAGAACGTCGCAACGACTACAACAAATACCCTGAAAACGGTTGACAGGACTGGTAGCTGGTTACAGGGTATGCAGGTTACAAATGTCCCGCTGGAGCTTCCATGGCCCAACCCATTGATGCCTATGTCTCTGGCTGGCAACGAGCGTTCGATTACGAAGGGCGCACTAACCGCGGCGACTACTGGTGGTTTGTACTAGCGAACTTGATTGTTGTCGTTGTGTTGTTGGTTCTCTCTGGTTTCATTGAAGCCTTTCGAGCACTTACCAACATCTACGTCATCGCTCAAATTGTTCCTCACCTACCACTGACGATCCGCCGACTGCGGGATTCGGGCAAACCCTGGCCTTGGATTTTCATCAGCCTGGTGCCCTTGATCGGCGGCATCTGGCTGATCGTGCTGCTCGTGCAGGCCTCGATTCCCGGCTGAGGCCCCACTCAGACCCGCAGGGCATCCAGCACGCTGCGGTCCTCCAGGGTGCTGGTGTCACCGCTCACCTCCTCGCCCGCCGCCAGGGACCGCAGGATGCGGCGCATGATCTTGCCGCTGCGGGTCTTGGGCAAGGCATCGGAGAAGCGGATCTCATCGGGACGGGCGATCGGACCGATTTCCTTGCCCACATGCTTTCTGAGCTCGGCGGCCAAGGCGTCATCGCCCACCCGGCCCGTCTCCAGGGTGATGAAGGCCACGATCCCCTCGCCCTTGAGCGCATCGGGGCGGCCCACCACAGCCGCCTCGGCCACGGCCGGGTGGCTCACCAAAGCCGATTCGATCTCCATCGTGCCCAGCCGGTGCCCTGAAACGTTGATCACGTCATCGACCCGGCCCATCACCCAGAAATAGCCGTCGCCGTCGCGGCGGGCGCCATCGCCGGCGAAATAGAGCCAACTGCCATCGGCCGGGCGGATGTGCTCCCAGTAGCTGCGGCGGAAGCGATCGGGATCGCCGTGCACGGTGCGCATCATTCCGGGCCAGGGGCGCCGCACCGCCAGGTAGCCCCCTTCATCCACCCCCACGCTGTTGCCGCTGATGTCCACCACGTCGGCGGAGATGCCGGGCAGGGGAAGGGTGGCGGATCCGGGTTTGGTGGGGGTGGCCCCGGGCAGGGGGCTGATCATCACGCCGCCGGTTTCGGTCTGCCACCAGGTGTCCACCACCGGGCAGCGGTTGTGGCCGATCACCTCCCGGTACCACATCCAGGCCTCGGGGTTGATCGGCTCTCCCACCGTGCCAAGGATGCGCAGGGAGCTCATGTCGTACTGGTCGGGCACCTCCCGGCCGTTCTTCATGAACGCCCGGATCGCCGTGGGCGCGGTGTAGAAGATCGTGACCTTGTGCTTCTCGATCACCTCCCAGAAGGCCCCGGGCTTGCTGGGGCGCGGGGCTCCCTCGTACATCACCGTGGTGGCGCCGTTCGAGAGCGGGCCGTAGACGATGTAGCTGTGGCCGGTGATCCAGCCCACATCGGCGGTGCACCAGTGGATGTCGTCCTCGCGCAGGTCGAAGATCCACCGGAAGGTCAGCTGGGCCCAGAGGTTGTAGCCGGCGGTGGTGTGCACCACCCCCTTCGGTTTGCCGGTGGAGCCGGAGGTGTAGAGCACGAACAGCCGGTCTTCGCTGGCCATCGGCTCGGCCGCCGCCTCCGGGCTCTGGGGGTCCACCAGCTCATGCCACCAGTGGTCCCGGCCGCTGGTGAAGCTCACCTCTTGGCCCGTGCGCCGCACCACCAGCACGTGCTCCACGCTGGGGCAGTCGTCAGCGAGGGCCTGATCCACCGCCGGCTTGAGCGCCACGGGCTTGTCCTTGCGGAAGCCGCCATCGGCGGTGATCACCGCCTTGGCCTCCCCATCGATCAGCCGGTCCCGCAGGGCCTCAGCGGAATACCCCCCGAAGACCACCGAGTGGGGGGCGCCGATGCGGGCGCAGGCCAGCATGGCGATCGCCGCCTCGGGCACCATCGGCATGTAGAGCGCCACCAGGTCGCCCTTGCCGATCCCCAGGGAGCGCAGGGCATTGGCGGCCTTGCCCACCTCCGCGTGCAATTGGCGGTAGGTGAAGGTGCGCCCATCACCCGGCTCCCCCTCCCAGATCAGGGCTGTCTTGTCGGCGCGGGGGCCATCGAGATGGCGATCAAGGCAGTTGTAGGCCACGTTGGTGCTGCCGCCCTCGAACCAGCGGGCGAAGGGCGGGTGGCTCCAATCGAGCACCTGCTCAAAAGGCTTGAACCAGTGCAGATGCGTGCGGGCCTGCTCGCCCCAGAAGGCGTCAGGGTCAGCCTCCACCCGGGCCACCAGCTCCCGGTAGGCCTCCAGGCTGCCGATCTGGGCTGTGGCCGCGAGCTCCGCGGGGGGGGCGAACACCCGTTGCTCCTGGAGCACCGATTCGATCGTGGCCTCGCTCATCCATCCGCTGCAGCGATGGCCCATTCAAGCCAGCGGCCGTCCCGCTTGAGCGGGGGGGAGACGGATGTTGAAGGGTCCGGCGCCGGGGCCAAGGGTTGGGCTGGGAAGATGGCCCGATGAACCGGCCCGCCGCCTGTCTCTTCGACCTTGACGGTCTCCTGTTGGACACCGAGCCCCTGCATGGCCGCGCCTGGAGCCAGGCCGCCCACCATTTCGGTGTGGAATTGGCCGCTGACCAGTTGCTGAGCCTCAGGGGGCGCCGGCGCCAGGACAACGCCGCACAGGTGCTCCAGTGGATCCAGGCCCAGCAGGGCCAGGCCCCTACGGCTGAAGCGCTGTTCGCCGTGCAGCAGCCGATCGCCCAGCGGCTGCTGCCCCAGGCCAGGGGGATCGATGGGGCAGCTGAGTTACTGACCCGCTGCCAGGAACTCTCCATTCCGATGGCTCTGGTCACCAGCAGCAGCGCCGAGGCCGTGGCGCACAAGGCGGCCCCGCATCCCTGGCTGGCACTGATCGGGATGCACGTGCATGGCGACGACCCTGAGCTGGAGCGGGGCAAACCCGCCCCCGACAGCTTCCTGCTGGCGGCCCACCGGCTGGGGGTGCCTGCCGCCGACTGCTGGGCCTTTGAGGATTCCCCGGCCGGGGCCCTGGCCGCTCGCGAGGCCGGCTGCCAGGTGCATGTGCTCGTCGCCCCAGACCTTGATCGATCCGTCTTCCCCACGGGGGTACGCCTGCTGCGCAGTCTTCGAGCGGTGGAGCTGGCCTAGGCGCCCGATTCGGCCAGACTGACGCCCATGGCAGACAGTCGCTGGCCGAGGAGCAGGCTCGCCGCCCTGATGCTGATGGCCCTCTCCACCGCACCGTCCGTGGCCCGTCCCGACGCCTCCGCTGCCTTTCTTCCCTCCGGCACTCCCATCACCCAGGCCCACGGAGCCGCGTTCACCTCCCATCGGGACCGGTTCGTTCCCCACTGCTCCTGGCGATTCTGGTATCTGCACCACAGCAAGAAGGTCTGGTTCCGCGTCGACGAACCCGCCGCGGAGAAACTCCTGCCGGTCTTCACCTATGAAGGGCGACCGATCCTTCACCGCAGTGAAGGGGAGGCTGCCTCCCGGGGGCACCACCGCTACAGAGGCCTCGCACCGGTGCTCTGGGGGGACTGGCCTGGCTGGGGCTGGGGCCATGGACCGGCAGGGACCCGCCTGTTCCTGGAGGTCTGGACGCGCTGGAGCTGGCTCCATCCCGAGGCCTGTGGACGGCCCGAGCGCTTCGGTGTGGACTTCTTCGTGCACGGTCATGGCACGCCTGGGTCCCGCTGATCGGAATCGCACCAGCGCTCCGCTGGTGCGTCTCATGGGCCCGCAGGCGCTGGTTGGTCAGCCCGGAAGGGGGTGTTGCAGCAGCAACAGGTTTCCTCCTTCCGGCTGGGGGTCGTAGCGAATCGTCCAGCCGTAATCCCGACGGAGCTTGCCCAGCATGATCAGGCCCCAGTGGGCCTCGCGCTCCAGCAGGGCCGGCAGGCCGTCCACCCCACGTTCCATGCTCGAGGGGACAGCCGTTTCAAGCCCTGGGCCGATGTCGAAGGATGCGCCCTGGTCACGGATGCAAAGCTCGATCGAGTCGGCGTCAATCGTCAGACTCACCAACACAGGGGGAGGCTCGGCCAACCCCTGGTGGGCGTGGCGCACGGCGTTGCTGAACCCCTCCACCAGGGCCGTCTGGGCCTGGATCTTGAGCATCGGATCGAAGGAGGAAGACAGGTGCCGCTCGAACCACTCGAGCAGATCAGGAAGCACCTCGATCCGACTCGGAAAGAGAACTTCGCCACGGCCGGGAGTCAGGGGGGCAGCCATGGCTCAGGAAGCGCCCGAACGCTTGCTGAAGATCACGGTCAGGGTTTTGACCATCAAGTGGAGGTCATGGCGGAGGCTCCAGTTCTCCTGGTAGCGCAGGTCGAGCTTGATCACATCCTCGAAGTCGAGCACCTGGGAACGCCCGTTCACCTGCCATTCACCCGACAGCCCAGGCCGCACATCCAAGCGCTGCCAGTTGGGAACCGCATAGCGATCGACCTCGTCCGGGGTGGGGGGCCTGGTGCCCACCAGGCTCATGTCCCCGATCAGCACATTCCAGAACTGGGGCAGTTCGTCGAGGCTGGTGCGCCGAAGGAATTTCCCCACGCGGGTGATGCGGGGATCATTGGCGTTCTTGAAGAAGGCGCCGCTGGCTTCGTTCTTGACGCTCTGGCGGAGGGCTTCGGCATTCACCACCATCGAGCGGAATTTCCACAATCGGAAGCGCCGTCCCATCCAGCCCATCCGCACCTGGGCAAAGAGAATCGGTCCCTTGCTCTCCTGGCGAATCGCCAGGGCAATGAACGGGAACAGCAGGGCGGTCACGGCCAGACCGACCAGGGCTCCAACGATGTCGATCAACCGCTTCGGCAGGGAACGCACCGAGGGATGGGTGATCGCGGGGCGCTCCTTGCTGGTCAAAGCCAGGGCGGGATTCAACGCCTCGGAGCCCTCCGCCAGCGGCAGCATCGGCTCCAGCCCCATCAATGAAAAGGCCAGCTTCACCTGGGCACCGGCGGACCAGGCCACCATCGGGATGGCCCGGGCGCGCGCTTCTTTGAGGTTGGAGATCAGCGAACCGAGGCCACTGCTATCGATCAGCTCGGTGCGGCTGAAATCCAGCACGATGCGGCGGGTGTCCGGGTGCTGGGGCAGAAGCTCCGCCAGGGCATCGCGGAAGGCCACCGCCTCGGTCACGGTGAACCGCCGCGGAAAACCGAGCAGCAGGGTGCCGCGGTAGGAGGTGACCGTGACGCCACTGGTGGGGGTCGCTTGGGCGGCGCCTGGATCGTGGCGGTGGGCCATGGGGGGTGCGTCGAGGAGGGTGGATCCGCCATCGGGCGGTGGGACCGGCGCCGTCGCAGCGCCGATCAGGCGGGAAACTGCTGCTCCAATCGGTGGCAGACCGCCTGGGCGGCCGTCACCGAGAGATCACCGATCGACATCTTGGTGGGGTCGGCCAGAAAGCGCACCAGATCAGCGGGCCCCCAGGCGATCGGAACCCCGATCGAACCGAGGGCCTGGGCCAGTTCCAACTGATGGTCATCCACGTGCTCCTGGTATCGCTGGCTGCGGGGCACCAGGATGTATGGCGTCTGAAGGCCATCGAGCAGCAGCACGGTGCCCTCGCCGCAATGGGCCATCACCACCCGGGCGCGCCGCACCAGGGCTTCGAAATCCTGTTCGCGGAGCAGTCGATAGACCTTGGCCCCACTCGGGATGAAGGTGCAGGTGCCGTACTGCACCACCAGCTCCTCCTCACCGATCAGGTCATCATCGATGAGTCGCTCGATCCAGCGCATCAGGCGGTTGAAGGGAAACTTCTCAGTCCCCACGGTGACCAGAATCATCGCGGTTCACCCCTCGACGGCAGCCCAGGGCCAACCGCCGCCGAGCGGATCAGTTCCGCCCGTGGGTAGCGCGCCTGCAACTGCGGCCAGTGCACGTAGAGAACATCAACGAAGGGCAGCGCCAAGCGCGCCGAGAGGCTGAGCGTTTCGATCCTGGTGATCGATTCCACGAACACCGTGCGGCGGCCCTGGATCTTGCCGAGGATCAGGAAGGGGACCGCCACGCCGGCACCGGTGGAAAGGATCACCTCCGGCTGCTGGCGCCGCAGCACGCGCCAGGAGAGCAGGGCGTTGCGGATCAGGTTGGGCACGTTGCGGTTGGTGGGGCTGTGGGCCCAGGCCACCCGCTCGTCCTTCAGAGCCTCTCGGGTGGTGGCCGAATCGAAGGTCACCCAGGTTCGCCTGTGTTGCCTCCAGAACGGCTCCAATTGGAGCAGACCCTTGAAATGGCCCCCCGAGGAGCAAACCAGCAACAAATCCATGACTCAGGCTTGCCGCGATCCCGGGTTGCTGGCACGCCGGGGACCTGACTGCAGAGCGATCTTCAGACGCTGCATCAGCCCCGTGATTCGCACCATGGTGGTCTCGATCAGCCTATAGAGAGAAGCCGGGAGGAGGACTCCCAGGTAAGCAGCCGCCAGGGTGATCGCCGTGCGCAAGGGCTCCTCCCGCCATAGGTCCGGATAGGTGCGCAGGGCGTCGTGGCTGAGCTGGACCCCGAGGCGCGATTGCCGCTCACGGATTGCCCGCCGGGCCAGATAGCGGAGCTGGTAGCCACGGGCCCGGGCGCCGTGGCGGCAGATCAGCTCAGGGGCATAGCCGGCGGTCTTGTCGAGAACCCGCTGCCAGCTGTCGAACTGCTTCTCAATGTTGGCCGAGAGGCCGCCGCTGCTGATCCGGTAGAGGGTGAGCGGCTCGGCCAGGCCTTCAAAGGTCCAATGGGTCTGCAGGGCGATACGTAACCAGCACTCGATGTCTTCCGATTGACGAAAGCTGTCATCGAACCAGAAGCTCTCCGGCGTTCCATAGAGGTTCGCCTCGAAGCGGATGCCATCGAGCACCTCCCGGCGCAGCACGACACAGGAGCCATTGCTGATCGGATTGCGGCAGAGGATCAGCTCGGGGGTGATGGCCTGCAGCGGCGGGGTCTGGTAGATCCCGAGGCGGTGGCCCTGGTCATCGATGAAAGCTGAACGGGAGTAGCTCACCCCCACCGATGGAGCGGCCTGCAGGTGCCGCACGTGCCGCTCGATCTTTTCTGGCAGCCAGAGATCGTCGCTGTCGAGGAAGCCAAGAATCGACCCGCTGGCGTGGCGAATGCCCGTGTTGCGAGCCCCCGCCAAGCCGCGGTTCTTCTGCTGCACAATTCGGATGCGGGGATCGTCGTAGTGGCGGCAAAGGTCCACTCCATCATCGGTGGAACCGTCATCCACCACCAGGATTTCGAGGTTGGAGTAGGACTGCGCCAGCACCGATTCGAGGCTGGCGGCCACGGTGCACGCCGCGTTGTAGAGCGGCATCACCACGGAGACGAGGGGCCGGGAAGACTCCTGGGGAGGTGGGTCGGAGCGGGGCACGGACGGCGCTGGCTGAGGAGATGAAGACGGCAGAAAGACGCTGGTTCAGGGCCGAAGCCGCGGACCGGCGCGGGACCGCCATCCCCCCAGCCTCGGCCAGCGCCGCAGGGTCTGCAGGATCAGGCGCGCGACCACGGCCAGGGCCGTGAGCCCGGTACGGCGGGGCTGGCGGATCAGTAGCCGCCAATCGGAGCGCAGGGCGCGGACCATGAAATCAGCTCCCAGGGCAGGATCCCCCTGCAGCCGGAGCGAGCGGCGGGCGAGATAACGGAGATGGACGGCCTGGGCCGCCGCGAAATGGCGTTCCACCACCTCGGGCGCATAGCCGCGGGCCGCGGCGATCAGGGCCAGCCAGCCCTCCTCCATGCGCTCCAGGCTGGCGGATAGGCCACCGGCCGAGGTGCGGTAGTAGGTGAGCACGCGTTCGATCGGTTCGATCCGCCAACGCCCCTGGCAGGCCACCCGCAGCAGCCACTCCAGGTCCTCGGAGTAGCTCATCTTCTCCACGAATCCCCCCACCTCCCTGAACACATCGCGCCGCAGCACCCAGTTGGACGTGGTGGTGGTGGGGTTCTCACAGAGAAAATCCACGGGTGTGAGGGCATGGCCGGGGTGGGAGGCCAGTTTCCCGGTGGGCTGTCCTCCAGGGCTGAGAAACTCCACCCGCGCAAAGCTCACCCCCAGCCCGGCATCGCCCTGGTGACGCTCCACGTGGCAGCGGAGTTTGTCGGGATGCCAGAGGTCATCGGCATCGAGAAAGGCGATCAAGGGCGCGGCGCTGGCGGCCACGCCCCGGTTGCGGGCGATCGAGACCCCGGCGTTGGGCTGCGTGATCACCCGAATGCGGGGGTCGTCCCGGGCGATGGCGGTCGCGATCGCGGCGCTGTCGTCGCGCGAACCGTCGTCGAGCACGATCAGCTCCCAATCGGTGAGGCTCTGGCGCTGTACCGACTGCAGGGTGTCCCGCAGCAGGGCGGAGCCGTTGTGGACCGGGATCACCACCGCAATGGACGGCGGACCCTGGGGCGACCGGGGCGAGGCTGCCATGGGGGTCAGCCGGCGGCCGCCCGGGCCTGCTGACGATGGAGCAGGCGACGGCCCATCAGGAGGTAGATCGGCTGGAGCCCCAGGTGGACCACAGCCACAGCCACAGCCACGCCGAGACTGCCCCAACGGGCACTGAAGACCACCGCCAGGGTGAGCACAACCGTGAAAGCCAGGTTCCAGTTCAGGTCCACCTGGGGCAGTCCCACCGACCGGAACAGCATCGAGGCGGCGTTGGCGAAGGGCCGCGAGAGGGCCGAGAGGCAGATCAGGATCAGGATCGGCACGGCGCCGGCCTCCACCCATTTCTGGCCGAACACGATCGGCACATAGAGGGGGGCAAGACTGGCCTGGAGGGCCACCAGCGGCACGATCACCCTGGTGATCGTGAGGATGTTCTCATCGAAACGGAGCTTCAAGCGCGTGGGGTCGGAGCGGATGTCGCAGAGGTCTGAGTAGAGCGACACCCCCAGGGCATTGATGACGCTCAGGCTGAGGCCCAGACCGGCATTGAAGGCGAAGTAATAGACCCCGAGGGCTTTCAGGCCAATGAGACGGCCGATCAACAGGTAATCGACGTTCTCGCGGAAGGTGTTGAGCAGCTCCACGCCGAGGATGCGGCTACCGAAACCGAGGATTCGCTGCCAACGGTCCAGGGTGAATTCAAGGCGTGGGCGCCACGGCTCGTAGTGGAGCATCATCCACACCCACACAGGCGCCACCAGCAATTTAGGCAGCACGATGGCCCACATGCCAAAGCCCATCAAGGCCAGCACAGCGGTGAGAACGTTGTCGGCCACCACCTGGGCGAGATTGGTGAGGCTGAAGATCTTGAGGCGGTTCTCGCGGCGCACCAGGGCCGTCTGCACCATCGCCAGCGGATAGATGAGATAGGTGCCACCCACCAGGATGATCGGCAACACCAAGGTGGTGTCGGCGTAGAAACGCCCCACCAGAAAGGAACCGGCGAACTGCACCAGGAACAGCCCCAGACCGATCAGCCAGTTGAGGCACCAGGCAGTCTGGCAGAGCTCCGCCACCTCGCCGGCATCGGCCTGCACGAGCTTGTCGCCGATGCCATTGCGGGTGAACACCCGCACGAATTCGGTGGTCATCAACACGATGGCGGCCAGGCCGTAGGCCTCCGGGGAGAGCAGCCTGGCCAGGAGCACGGTGGCCACCAGCCGCGAGAGGCGGATCCCCACCTCGCCGACGCCCATCCAGCCGATGTTGCGGATGAAGCGGTCCTGGGGCAAACGGGCCTTGAGGCTGGTCAGCCAGCTCATGAGAACTCCCTCAACAACTTCTCCCAGCCGTCGATGTAATCGGCCCAGGCCGTGCGCGCCGTGGCCCGACCCTGCAGGCCAAGGGCGCGCCGCTCGGCCAGCGGAAGTGCCAGCAGCTGGCGCAGGGCCGCCGCCAACGCCTGGGCATCATCGGCCGGCACCGCCAGCCCGCAGCCCCGCACCTGTTCGCTGAGCCCATCCACGTCGCTCACCACCAGCGGCCTGGCGGCGGCACGGGCCTCCAGGGCCACATTGCCCCAGGGTTCCCAACGGGAGGGCACCACCACGGCGTCGCAGTCGGCCAGCAGCTTGGGCACAGCGTCGATCCGCCCCAGGAAACGAATCCGCGGATCCTCTGCCGCCAGGGCGCGCAGATCCGATCCCAGCGCCCCTTCCCCAGCGATTGAGAGGCTGACGCTCCCCACAGGCAACTCCTTCACCGCCCGGATCAGGCTGTCGAATCCCTTCTGCTCACTGAGCCGGCCGTAGGCCACCAGTCGCAGGGGGCCGCCATGGGGCTGGGGCTCTGGCAGGTCCAGAAAGGGCTCCAACTGCCGGCTGGAGCGGATCACCCGCAAGCTGCTCTCGCCCGTCAGGCCCGCCGACCTGATCCAAGCCGCCTGGCCCTCCGAGACGGCGACCACACGCTTCATCAGGCCGTAATGGAGCCTGAGCATGGCGCGAAATCGCCACGGTGACGGCACCTTGGCCCGTTCAAAACCAGCGCTGTAGTGGTGCTCGATCACCACCCCACGGGTGCCACCGGGACGAACCAGTCGCGCCAGGGCCGGCAGGGTTCGCCAGCTGCAGGCGCCATGCCAGACGAACAGATCCGGTGACCAACGGCGGCACAGCTCGCGGGCCTCTGGAAGCGCGCTCTGGCGGAACTCCACCCAACGGCCCAGCTCGGAGGCCGCCAAGCTCGCCAGGGTGGCCGAAATGCCACCGGTCCAGCCCATGCCCTGGGAGCCGAGCACGTGCAGCACTTTCATCGGAGCGAGGCTCCAGAGGTGGCCGGCATCAGGCGCTCAAGGATCCGCCGCTGATAGGCCTCGGCGATCCCTGCGGCATGGGCCGACCAGGTGAAACCCTCAACTTGCTGAAGGCGCCGCTGGAGGGGAGGAGCCAGGGAAGGATCTGAAAGAAGCGCAGCCAACGTACGAGCCCAGGCCTCGGGTTCGCCCACCGGGCAGTAGATGGCGGCATCATCGGCAACCTCATGGAAAACGGGAATGTCGCTCACGACCGCGACGGCGCCGGAGGCCAGAGCTTCGATCAACGGCATGCCGAATCCTTCGGAATCGCTGGTCATCAACACGGCACGGGCGGCCTTGTAAAAAGCAACCAGCTCAGCCTGCTCGAGTCGGGGAATCCGGCGCAGCTCATCCTCCAGATTCAGCGAGGCGATCAGGTGCTTTTGGGCCGCGGTCCAGTCAGGCCCCACCCGCACCAGCATCAGGTCGGGGCGCTCGCGCCGCAGCAGCGCAAAGGAGCGCAGCAACACCTCCAGGCGTTTGCGGGGAAGGGTGCCACTGACGTTCAACAGGAAGGGCCGGTCCCCCACGGCCTGCCGAACCACGTTCTGGGGCTGCCTCGAAAAAGCCTCGGCGCCGGTCTGCCCTCCCGCTTCCAGGAGGAAGCTGGGGTGAACCCCCAGGGGCACCTGCACCAGCCGATCCTCCGCCACCAAATCGAACCGCAGCAGATCCTCCTTGACCTGGCCCGTGGTATGGAAGACGATCGCCACCTTGGCCAGCCCCGCCAAGGCGTGGCGCTGCATGGCGTTGTAGCGGGGGGAGCGGGGATAGAGCTTGGGTTGGAACACCGATCGGAACACATCCACGTCGTGGCACAGAACGCCCACGCGATCGGCTGGCAGATGGTGCACCAGGGAGGCGTAGCTGTGGTCGCAGATGTGGAACAGATCGAAGCGGCCAGCCCGCTGACGCAGAAAACGGGGATAGACGATGTAGCGGTTGAGCATCTTGTCCGCGCCCGTGGTCAGCTTGCGCAGTCGACGGCCCTGGGGAGGGGAACTGAGCACGGCCCGGTAGACGGGCTGCAGGCGCTCCGTGCAGAATTCCGGATGCCCATGGCGCAGGGCCTCAAACAGCTGGTCACCACAGACCTGCATGCTCGGGGAAGCCTCGGCGCGGAAATTGCAGAGCAGAGCCAGACGGGGGCGGCTCATGGTTGCATGGAAGGGCTGTGGCTGGGCCCAGCTGCGGCGAGGGCGGCCATGAACGAGCGTCGCACGTGTTCGCGGATCGGCTCCACAGCGAAGGGCCGGTCTGCGCTGGCGAGGATCGTGGCGATCTGATCAGCGGGATCGAAGGCCTTCAGGTTGCAGCCAGGAAGTTCCAGCCGCTCGGAGAGGTCACGGCCCTTGTTGGAGTAGTACAAGTTGTAGGGCAGTCGTCCTGCGGCCAGGCTGAGGACGGTCGTGTGGTATCGGATACCAACGACCAACCGAGCCAGGGAGAGGGCGGCCATGGCGATCTGCCAGTGGGCCCATGGGCCCGTGGGTCCCGTGAACGGGTTGAAGATCGCCACCTGGGGCACCTCGGCGGCGATGGCGGCGGCCACCTGGAGATCGTTGTCGGCACCGTAGGCCTGCGATTGAATCAGCACCACGGGCTGGAGCTGCGCCTTGACCAGTTCCCTGCAGAGCCCAGCCATTTGGCTCAGGAACCGTTGGTTGTCGTGGCCATACATCGAATCGAAAGCCCGCACCGAGAGCAGCGCCAAAGAGGTGGGATCCAGACCCTGAAGGGTCATCAGCTCCCGCGCCTGGGCCTGGGCGGGCGCCTCGAGCTCCAGGGCGAAGGCGGTGTCGTAGGAGAGCTGGGCGGGCACCCCCCGCTGCAGCAGCCGGCGGTGACTTTCCTCGTCACGGACGCAAACGGCCGCCAGACGGCGCAGGGAGCGGCTCAACAGGCGGAGGCTCAGGCCATGACACGAGCGTGGCAAGGACTGGCCGAAGAGAATGGTGCGGCTGGGATGCCGTCGCAGTTCACGCAGATTGATCAGAAACTGCTTGGTGATCAGCCATTCCCTTGAATTGTTGAAGATGTCTCCACCCACACTGACGTAAGTGTCACAGGGACCAAGCGCGTCCACAAATGAGATCCCAGGCACCGAAAGGGGTACAACGTCTTGAACGGTGGCAACCACCGGCTGCTCACCTCCAATCAACCGGGCCAGGGCGCTGTAGATCGCTGCATCACCTAGGTTGAAGGTGGAGTAGGTGTTGATCAGGCCGACGCGCAAGGTTCATGGATCTATTCATCCCCATGAAACCGTGGACACCCACCATTGGCCATGCCCTTGGGGAAAGCTGATACAGAGATACCATTTAAGAATGGCCATGCATGGTGCCTTGCGGTAGCGTGGGCTCAGTGGAAGCGTCAGAGTCAACGATCGACGCGCATGGTTCAGCCTTTCGCCCTCGCTCTCCTACTTGCGCTTGCTGTGGCGGGGTTTGCACTCCCCTCCCTTGCCCTGCCCCTCTCCGCCGGAGATCGTCTCAAGGTCACCATCCCAGAAGGTGAGGAATTCAGTGGAATTTTCGAGGTCAATCTCAACGGTGAGCTCGAACTTCCCTATGTGAATCCCATCCCGGTGACCGGCCTGGAGCCGGGCCTGGTGCAGAAGCGCATCCAGCAGGTGCTTGTGAAGGCAGGCTATTTCCAGCCCTCCTTTTTGAAGGTCAGCGTCAACGTTGTTCAGTGGGCTCCGGTTGAGGTGTTCGTCAGCGGCTCCACGTTTCAGCCCGGTCGTGTGCTGATCAATGAATGGAGCGATGCCGAGCAGACCCAAACGCCCGTGCAACAGTCCGGACAAGCACCGTTCAACCGCTTCCTCTCTGTTGCCATCCGCCAGGCAGGTGGTCTCATGCCCACGGCAAATGTCGCTGCGGTGGAACTGTTGCGGGGGTCCAAGAAGGAGGTAATTGATCTCTCCGGGGTATTCAATGGTGAACCCTTTAAGGATATCCCCCTGATTGCTGGAGACCGCGTGATTGTCCCCGATACAGGCATGCTCAATCCCATGATTGTACGCCCCTCTCAGATCACGCCAGTGGGGGTGAAGATCTTTATATCCAATCTCACCGTACCAGCCACCAGCAATGCCACCTCGGCCATTGGCCGAGATGCCACCTCGTTCCCCTATGGCTCTCGATTCTCACAAGCGGTGGTGTCTGGAAACTGTGCTGGAGGCTCGGTGCTCACCAATGCCTATCGCCGAGCCGTTTTGGTACGAACCCACTCCCTGACAGGCAAAACGACGACCCTCGACAAGGGGGTTGAGGAATTACTGCGCCGCTCCAGCAGCAACGACAACAATCCCTACCTGATGGCCAATGATGCGGTGGCTTGTTACGACTCTGCAGTGGTCAACTTCAGGGATGTGCTTGGAATCATCTCGGAGATCATCAGCCCAGGGGTTCTTCTCTACGATCGCTTCGTCCCCTGAGGCCCCGTGAAGCTTCTGCCACCCTTCCGTCGTCGAATCCGCTCATGGGCACCCCCGGTGCCTGAGCCGTTGGCCAAGGGGGCACGCCTGGTTGCTGAGCAGTACAGGAACATCCCCTTCCCAAATCTTCCTGATCCAAAGAACTGGTGGAGCAACCTCAGTCGCACAGACAAACTCCGCTGGAGCCGCTACATCCTTGTGAGTGGAGCAGCAAATGGATTCATCTGGGGATCCAGCCTACTGTTTCTGGTCACCGCAAAGCCGGTCTACACAAGTAGCTGGGCACTGATTCTGCCAGGAAGCATCAATGCAGTGAATGTGAACCTCCCTGAAATTGGTCAGGCCTCCGCATCCAGTGGCTCCTCCGGTGGAGCCACCTCCACCTCAGATCCCCGAGCAAACTACGAGTACATCTTCACCAGTGATCAGGTGATTCGCCAAGCAGCGAAGAATGCCAAGTTACCAATGGAAAAGTTTGGAGAGCCTCGCATTAAAAACATTGATAACACCACCTTGATGCAGATAGACGTTTCAGGACCTTCGCCCGAGCTAGCTAGACGCAAGTCCATAGCACTTTATGATGCGTTTGTGGAGCGCCTCAATCAGTTACGGATGAGTGAGATCCAGCAGAGGGAGGTCCCTACGCAGGAGATCCTTCTCGTCTCCCAAAACAAGCTTGAAAATGCCCAGAAGAAGGTGTCCGCTTACAAGCTTCGCTCTGGGCTGAATTCAAGCGAACAAGTGCAAACGCTCTCAACCAATGTAGAGCAACTACGGCGTCAGCGCGCCGAGTTTGCAGCCCAGCAGGCTCTTGCCGAAGGACGTCTAGAGAAGTTGAGCAGCAATTTAGGCCTGAGCTCCTCTGAGGCCGCGGATGCCTTCAAACTTCAGGTTGATCAGATCTTTCAGCAAAACCTTAAAGACTACAGTGAGGCCACGTCAATCCTCAAAGTTCAGTTGTCAAAGTTTGGACCCAATCATCCCCGTATCGTCAAGGAAGTTAAACGGCAGAAATCTGCTGAACAAGCGATGCAACGCCGTGCTCAGGCAGTCCTGGGACGCCCGCCCATCGCTCAGACCCTCACCCGCCTGGCTCTGGGCAGTAACAGCTCTGGCCGGGATGTACTGTTTCAGAATCTAGTGTCTTATCAGTCTGATGCCACTGGTGCTGCGGCACAGGTCGTCAAACTTGATCAACAAATTGCTGCTTTGGAAGGACGACTGCGCTGGATGTCACAGAGGCAATCATCCCTGGAGACACTCAAACGAAATGAGCAGATTGCCGAGGCTGTTTTTGCATCCACCCTGGCTAAGCTCGATCTGGGTCAAGGCGACATCTTTGCAGCATTTCCCCTGATTCAAATTGCTGTCGAACCGAGCCTGCCAGAAAAGCCAACCTCACCGAAAAAGGGTCTTGTCCTGGCCGGATCAGCCTTGGGCTCAATTCTGATGACGTCCGGCCTTTGGATTCTCTGGATTCGGAAGCCTTGGATCAAGCGACTCTCCAGATGGGTTTCCACTTGATGGGGAGGGTGCCATGGGCTTGAGATCCCTTGTTGGTCATATCACAAATCCTTCACCTGATCTTAGGCCTGAAAATTGGCCCGAACGGTTGGTGTGGTGGTCAATCGTTAGCACCTATCCGATCTGGCTGATTGGTGGACTCTATGTGGTGGGATCAATCCTGGGTTGGCTTTTGCTGGTGTGTTTAGTCATCAAGATACTGGCGCGCATGGATGATCCTGTGGAGAATGAAAAGATCTCCATTTCTCCGGTGATCTGGATATGGATCATAGGCATGCTGCTGATGGAAGTAGCACTGCTTGCGGGCCATATGGATTTTAATCTCGGCACAGCACTGATCATCAAATCGTCGATCGGCTGGGCCAAGGGCTGGGCAGCATTGGCGCTCTATCCCATGGCAGGCTGCCTGCCCATTCGTAGCAGCATTGTAAGCCGCGCCATCTGCATCGTTGGCCTGCATACGTTGATCATCATTCCAGTTTTACTGATTACTCCACACATAGGGCTGCCGGAGGTTCTCTATGTTTCTCCCCTGCGCGCCATTGGAGGACCTGGTAACGAATTCTTTGATGTTCCACTCTATGAAATTGATGGAAGTACCGGCGAACTTCGCTGGCGCCTCTTTACCCCATGGGGGCCAGCCCTTGGTTTTGTTGGCAATGTAAACTTCATGTTGAGCCTCGTGGAGAAAAACCGAAACTGGAAGATCGCCGGTTTGCTCGGGTCGATAGTAATGTGTTTCGTTTGCAAATCTCGGCTGGCACAGATCTGCATCATTGTGATCCCAGCCTTCACCACCATTGTTGCCCGTTTGCGCCAGCCGGTGATGTTGATCACTCTTGGCAT
Source organism: Cyanobium sp. Morenito 9A2 (assembly GCF_024345575.1). Classification (GTDB taxonomy): domain Bacteria; phylum Cyanobacteriota; class Cyanobacteriia; order PCC-6307; family Cyanobiaceae; genus ATX-6F1. Next base: position 261,721 of record NZ_JAGQBJ010000003.1, on the reverse strand, counting down.
GCTGTCGTTTGTGGGCGGCCTTTTATCACCTGTGCTCCTGACGGCAGCGGATCAATTCTGGGAGAATTTCAAGGGTGCACGAGCTGGATCCACCCGTGTTCGATTTGCGCTGAAGCGAATTGCCATTCAGCGCTGGGAAACTGAAGCGCCACTCTGGGGTCATGGTGTTGTTGAACCTGGTCCCCATCTGGTGGAGGCCATGCCGATCGGCTCTCACCACACCTGGGCGGGGCTGCTCTTCGTTAAAGGTAGCGTCGGTTTCCTGGCCTTAGCAGCACCAATGCTTGTCACAGCGATCGATCTGATGCGCCGTGCCATGAATCCTCGATATCAGCTGGGCTCCGTTGGACTTAGCATGATCGTGATCTTATTTATGTATACGTTCGGTGAAAATCTGGAGATTCTTGTTTATCTCTTTTGGCCAGGAATGCTTGTAATGGGTTTGGCTCTACAGGAAAAGATGGGCCCCCTGGCATTTAATCCAACTAGCCATGCGCTCGCTTCCGGCACAATCTGAAACTGAGCGACCTAACCTCGCGTGGGCAGAACTGAACCCTCCCAGAGCAATGGGACAGGGCTGACGTGCTTGAGTCCTCTCAGGGATACCCAAACGCCTGTTGCTTTGATGGAATCGGATGGTTCTTCTGCCGTGCTGGACTCAGCAAAACACCTCAAGTCGAGACTTTCAAACTGATCAGTGACCTTGGGGCTGTCGCCCAGCAGCACATAGGGAAACGCGAGTGAGCCCGTCGTCGTCGTTGTGCCTATGCCAACGATGACCCAAGTGCCATGGTCTGCCATGGGATAGCGCGGAAGCTGACCTGCGTGTGGAGGCATAGCGGAACTTCAGGGATGGCAAGATGGCGATGCGCCGATCGATTGGCAGGGCCATTATCCCACTCCAGAGCCCTTGCTCCACAGCGAAACTATATTTTATCTATTAACTCTAAATTCAAATTCTGATTTGAAGAATACAAGCATGCCATTCAAGTGATGGCCCCATTCGTTGATCCAGCGCCCGAGGCGACCAGCCCGAAACACCCCCTGGTCGTCTACCTCGATGCCAGGAGGGCTGAGCCATGGGACCTGCATGTAACGTACCTTCACTTTCCGAAATCTTCTCATTTGCTTGGTAAGGAAATTCAAAGCGCCCCATGTCATTCAGGCAAAGTTCTGTCGATCAACCAAGGAAGGCCGGGCCCAGTTCCCAAATCCTCCGAAGCGGTTGATTCAGTTGACCATTGAGCCGCCCGTGGCGTCGGATTGACGGGTGGGGAAGTGGCCAAATCCTTACGGAATCTCTGCCATTCGGTGCCATTTGACCTCAAATTGCGTCTTCTGTGCCTTTGGCTACAGGCCCAGCGCCCAGCTCGCCGGACTCTGACCAAGCCCGTTTATCGATCAGTTCCTGCAAAGGAGCGTTGATGATGCGAAGGAACCACCACCATTCCAACTGGAGCGCCGCCCTAACGGCCGGCCCCTCCGCTCTCGAAACATTTGACAGCTTCCGCCTTCGCTTCATGGCGGGAGTTCAGAACCCCCACCTGCGCCGGCTCGCCGTCGTTCTCCTGGCCGCCGGTGCTCTGGTGATGCCATTGATGGCTGGCGCCGCCAAGGCGGCGCTCACCAAAATTCCCACCGATGGTGCTGACAACCTCCTGATGTTGGTCGGTTCAGCCCTCGTGCTGCTGATGACTCCTGGCCTGGCCTTCTTCTACGGGGGCTTCACCCGGGCCAAGAACGTGCTCAATTGCATGATGATGAGCTTCTTCCTGATGGGTCTCATCGGGGTGCTCTGGGTGGTGATCGGCTACAGCCTCGCCTTCGGCGTCGGCTTCGGAAGCCCCTTCATCGGAGGACTCGAATTCTTCATGCTCAATGGAGTTGGAGGTCCCCTCGGCGATGCCCCCCTGGCTGACGGTTTCGCCATCAGTGCCACCAGTTTCGCCCTGTTCCAGGGCATGTTTGCGATCATCACCCCCGCCCTGATCAGCGGTGCTTTGGTGGAGCGCATCAACTTCAAGGCCTGGTTCTGGTTCTCCCTGATCTGGAGCCTGCTGATCTACTCACCCATGGCCAAGATGGTTTGGGGCGGTGGGTTCCTGGGCTGCTTTGGCATTGGAGCCATCGATTTCGCCGGTGGCACGGTGGTCCACATCGCCTCCGGGGTATCCGCCCTGGTCGCCGCCGCGATCATTGGTAAGCGCACCAATTGGCCCGAGCAGAAAAGCCCCCCCCACAACGTGCCCTTCATTCTTCTCGGGGCGGGTCTGCTGTGGTTCGGCTGGTTCGGCTTCAACGGGGCGAGCATGTTCGCCTCCAAGACGGCTGGCTATCCTTTCCTCACCACCACCACAGCGGCTTCGGCGGCATTGCTCACCTGGTGCCTTCTCGAGTGGTTCCTCGATGGAAAACCCACCGCCGTCGGTGCGGCTACGGGTGCCGTCGCAGGGTTGGTCGGAATCACTCCTGCCGCTGGCTTCGTTTACATGGGTCACTCGATCATCATTGGTGCGGCCACTGCCGTGGCCTGTCTGATCGCCGTGAGGGTCAAAATGGCGATCAAGTTTGACGACGCCCTTGATACCTTCATGGTTCACGGGGTCGGGGGTACCATTGGTGCCCTGCTGACGGGAGTCTTCGCTGTCAAGGAGCTCGTTCCGGCAGACTATTTCCCCGAATCTGCCAAAATCATGGAAGCCGCCGGCAACTTTGGGCTCTTTGTGGTCCAGTTCAAAGCCGTCATCATCACCTACGGTTTTGTAGGCCTTGGAACGGCTGTGATTCTCTTCGTTCTCAAAGTGTTCATGCCGCTTCGAGTCACCCCCGAAGACGAGGATCGTGGTCTCGACTACGTCCTTCACGGGGAAGAGGCCTACGACCCGATGGCCTACTGAGCCCCTCAACCCTTGGTCAAAACACAAGTTCAGCCCCTGCCCAGGCAGGGGCTTTTCTATGGGCGAGGGAGGCTGCGGGATCAACCATTGCCAGTCTGCTCAGCCCACGGCAGCGCTCAATAGAGTCGGCTGAGAACGTAATCCGGCAATGCCAGCAAGGCGCCGCGGGACTCCGATGGGGGGAGCCAATCAAGGCTTCCCGCCGCCTCCCGGGCAAAGCTCTCCGCCAGCGCCCGGGAGCGCGGAATCGCTTCGCAGCCACGCACCAACTCGAGGGCCTGTTCCAGATCGCCAGGCTCGCAGAGCTCGCGTTCGATCAGGCCGGCCAAGGAAGGGCGCTCTTCGAGGGCATACAGCACCGGAGCCGTGAGGTAACCGCTGGCCAGATCACTGGCGGCGGGCTTGCCCAGTTGCTGGTCACTGCCGGTGAAATCAAGGATGTCATCGACCACTTGGAAGGCCAATCCCAACTGCCGCCCAAAGCGGTAGAGATCATCGAGCCGATCGGAGGGAAGCCCGCTGAGCACTCCGGCGGCCTTGGCGCTGTTGGCGATCAAGGAGGCCGTTTTGCAGTAGCTCTTGTCGAGGTAGGTGGCGAAGCTCTGACCCGTGTCGTAGCGGTAAAGGCCCTGGCGTACCTCGCCATCGGCCAGATCCATGATCACGCGCGAGAGCAGCTTGACGACCTCGAGGTCATCGAGGTTGGCCAGATGCCAGCTGGCCTGGGCGAACAGGAAATCCCCTGCCAACACCGCCACCCGGTGATTGAAACGACTGTGGACCGTGGGGACCCCGCGGCGGGTGGAGGCCCCATCGACCACATCGTCGTGGACCAACGAGGCCGTGTGGATCATCTCGGTGATCTCGGCCAGGCGCCGGTGGCGGGAGCTCAGCTCGCCATCGGGAGCGAGGGCCCGCGAGAGCAGCAGCACGATGCCGGGCCGAATCCGCTTGCCCCCGGCGCTGAACAGGTGCTCGGCCGCCGCCTGCAGGATGGGGTGACCAGCGCCAATCAAGTTGCGCAGATCACTGAGCAACGCCTCTAGATCAGCCTCGACCGGCTGGAGCAGCTCTGCGACCGTTGCCATGTCTCCCTCCGGTGAACCGATCCTAGAAGGCGCGAGAAAGCGACTGGAGTGAGACCTGCTCCACGGAAGGGCGCTGGCCCAGCCACGGGGTGGCGGAAGTGGCAAAACTCTCGGCGCAGCCGGTCACGCAGAAACGGCCGCGCTCCAGGGGCTCCAGCTCAGGACGATCGTCGGGGTCCTGGCCCTGGCCATCGAGCAACATCTGCAGCCTTGCGACGGCGGCGACGGCGGGATCCACCAAGAGCACCTCCTGGGGAACCAACTGGCGCAGCAACGGCCGCAGCAACGGGTAGTGGGTGCAGCCGAGCACGATCGCCTCCACCCGCGCCTCCAGGAGCGGCTGCAGGTAAGCCTGAGCCGCCTTGTAGAGGCGTAGGTCGCGCAGATCTCCAGCCTCGATCAGCGGCACGAACTCCGGACAGGGCACTTCCACTACCAAGGCCCCCTCCTGATGGTCACGGATCGCGCGACCGTAGGCGCCACTGGCGGCGGTGGCCGGGGTGGCCAGAACACCCACCCGCTTGCTGCGCAGCTGGGTGGCGACGCTGTCGATCAGCCCGTAGACCGGCACACCGGCCTGATGGAGAGCCACATCGAAGGCCAGGGCATTGGAGGTGTTGCAGGCCATCAAGAGCGCATCCACACCTTCGGCACGAAGCCAGGCCACCACTTCGGAGGCAATCGCGCGGATCTCTGCGGGCGAGCGCTGGCCGTAGGGCACCCGGGCGGTGTCTCCCAGGTACAGGAAGCGCTGCTCAGGATGACGCGCCAGCAACTGCTTGAGAACGGTCAGCCCCCCCAGACCGCTGTCGAAGAGGCCCAGCAGCAAACTCATCGTCCGACCCTGAGGAAATTGAGCACACCCGTGGCGATCGCCAGGGCCAGCCTGCGCCTGTGCTGGCCATCGGCCAGGCGGGGGGAATCGAGTTCTCCGGTGACGAAGCCCATCTCCACCAACGCCGCCGGCATCACGGTGCGGCGGATCACGAAAAACCGTCCTTGCCGGACCCCGCGGTCAGGGCTGCCGGGGGAGACGGCCAGCACCTCCTGCTGCACCGTGGCGGCCAGGCTGCGGGCGCTCTGGCTCTCGAAGTAAAAGGTCTCGATGCCGTTCACATCCGGGCGCGCCATGCTCAGCGCATTGGCATGGATGCTTAAAAAAATGTCGGCGCCACTGCTGTTGGCCAGCGCCACCCGGGGGGGCAGATCCACATCCACCTCGCTGGTCCGCGTCAGCAGCACCTGCACCCCCCGTTGTTGAAGCAATTGGGCCACCTGCAGGCTCACGTCGAGCACGACATCGGTTTCCCGCAGGCCGCCGATGCCCACCGCCCCGGGGTCGGGCCCGCCGTGGCCGGGGTCGATCACCACCTTGAAACGCCCACGGGGCACCCCCGGGAGGCCGGCGGCGGAGGGGCTGGGACCGCTGGACCAGCGCGGCACGGCCGGCCGCCAGCTGAGCGTGGGGGCCACCGGGGTCGGGGCATCGAGATCCCCTTCTCCGAGGGGTTGCACACCTCGGCTGGCCAGGCCCTTGAACTCGAGACGCCAGCGGTCCCGAGCGGTGCCCTCAAGCCTGAGCTCGCGGGGATCGAGTTCCGTGCCCGGCGCGAATTCCAGAACCAGGCGGGTGCTGTCGGGGGTGGGCTTGCCGATCCGCACCTCCCTGACCACGCCACCGGCGGGAAGGCTGCGGGTGCGTAGGGGGGCGCCGGGAAGATCGATCCAGACCCGGGGTCCCAGCCCCCCACGGCCGGCCTCATAGAAGGCCTGCAGAGTGATGTCCGGGGAAGTGCGCAGCTCCAGCACCCCCTCACGGCTCAATCGCCAGGCCGAGAGAGCACTGCCCGCCAGCACGGGCAGGGCCGCCGCCAGCATCGCCACCTGGACCACACCCCCCAACATCAGGGCGGGTAGAACCCTCAGCAGCCGGGCACACCCCATGGCCGGCGTCAGAACAACGCCGGGCGGCGGTGTTGGAGGCTGGGCATCACAGCCCGCACCCGTTGGCCATGGGCCACGTCAATCGGTGCCACGGCCAGGCCAGGGGTCACGCCGGCATCGGAGAGCACCGTGCCCCAGGGATCGATCACCATGGCGTGGCCATGGCTGTGGCGACGGCCGTAATGCACGCCCGTCTGAGCCGGAGCTAGCACGTAGACGGTGTTTTCGATCGCCCGGGCCTGCAGCAGCACCTGCCAGTGGTCCTTGCCGGTGAAGGCGGTGAAGGCTGCGGGAATCATCACGAGATCGGCGCCGGCTCCGGCCAGGTGGCGGTAGAGCTCAGGAAAGCGCACGTCGTAACAGATGGACAGGCCGATGCGGCACAGACCGGGTGCGTCCACCACCGACGGAAGCTCCTGGCCGGGTTGAACCGTTGCCGACTCCCGGTAGGTGTTGCCGTCGGGCAGATCGACATCAAAGAGATGGATCTTGTCGTAGCGGGCCAGGAGCTGGCCGTCCTTGCCGATCAGTTCGGCGCGGTTGAGGGTGAGGCGCTCCCCTGAGGGCACCGGGTAGCCCCCCCCCAGAAGCGTCACCTGGTAGCGGCGGGCCATGGTCACCAGAAATCGGTGGCAGCGCTCGGCCAGGGCCGGCGCCAGCTCCAGCCGCCGCTCGTCATCGCCCATGAAGGCGAAGTTCTCCGGCAGACCCACCAACTCGGCGCCCCGACGGGTGGCCAGCTCGATCAGCTCCTCGGCGGCGGCAAAATTGGCGTCCGTGTCGGGGCCGGAGGTGAGCTGCAGAGCTGCCGCCAGGAAGCTGGTCACCGCGTGAGATCTGGGAGTGGCGGCACTGTAAGGGACCTCCCTCAGCGGGCCTGGAGCACACCTGGCTCCACCTGGGTGGGCACCACCTGGAGGCTGTCGATCGCGGCACAACAGCGGAAATCGGCGTCGTGGTCGCCGAGGCCAATCAAGCGCTGACCATGGCTGGCAACCCGCAGACAGGTTTCAGGGTCGTGGCGCCATTGCTGCCAGAGGGCCAGGGCAGCCAGCATCTCATCGTTGCCGAAGTTGACGCCCACATGGGGAGCCACCGCCAACTCCATGGCCGCCGAGGCCACCGCGCCGGCGGCGAGGGAATCCTCGAGCGAATAGTCCCCTTCCCAGCCACTGCCCACGATCCAGACGCGCCCACAACCCCGCTCGACCAGGCGCCGTGCCACGGCGCCCCGGTTGGGCAGGCAGGCCGTAAGCAGCAGTGGCACCTGGCGCACGCGGTCCAGGGAACGGGTGCCGTTTGTGGTGCTCATGAAGATGCGCTTTCCCCCCACCAGCTCAGGGCTGACAGCGATCGGGGAATTGCCCAGCTCAAAGCCCTCCAGCCGCGCCCCACCCCGCTCGCCGGCCCGCAGGCGCCGTTCGGCCGGCCAGGCGTCGGCGGCGGCCTGCAGGGCCTCCAGATCGGCGAAGGCCTGCACGGCCTCAGCCCCGTTGTGCAGCGACCAGGCGATCGTGGTGGTCGCCCGGAGCACATCAATCACGACGGCGGCGTCGGGCAGCGCCCCCTCCGGCACCAGCTCGGAGGTGGGGTAATAGGAGATCAGCACGGGCACAACTCAGGGCCGGGGCCACAGTAGGCAGATGCCCCCAGGGCCAGGGAGGCGGGGATGCTGGAAAGTCAGGGCGGAAGGAACCAAGATGCGGCCAGTGCAGGCGGAGGCGCCATGGCCGCCAGCGACGGTGAGAACGGCTCGGAACTGGGCAGGATGGCCGAGCGCGACCTCGCTCTTGTGCCCTGGGATCTCTGGGGCAGCTATCTGCCGGATCGCCAGTGGGGCACCGTGCGCGAGGACTACTCCGCCGACGGCGACGCCTGGCGCTCCTTCCCCCACGACCATGCCCGTTCCCGGGCCTACCGCTGGGGCGAGGACGGCCTGCTGGGCCTTTGCGACAGGGAATGCCGCCTCTGCTTCTCGGTGGCGCTCTGGAACGGCGTCGATCCGATCCTCAAGGAGCGCCCCTTCGGCCTGGGCAACCCGGAGGGCAACCACGGCGAGGACATCAAGGACTACACCTTTCACCTCGCCAACACCCCCACCCACAGCTTCCTGCGGGGCCTCTACAAGCTGCCCCAGCGGCCCTTCCCCTACGGGCAGCTGGTGGAGGAGAACGGCCGACGCGGACGCGACGAACCCGAGTACGAACTGGTGGACACGGGCGTGTTCAGCGGCGATCGCTACTTCGATGTGTTCATCGAGTACGCCAAGGCCAGCTTCGACGACATCCTGATCCGGCTGAGGGCGGTCAACCGAGGCCCCGAACCCGCTCCACTCACCCTGCTGCCCACGCTCTGGCTGCGCAACACCTGGGCCTGGGGCTACCCGGATGAGACCGAGCGGCCGATGGGCCTGGTGGGCGATCGGCTGCACACCGATGGGGTGCCGACCCTGGGGGCCTATGAGCTGGCCTGCCGGGAGGAGGGTCCCTGGCTGTTCACCGATAACGAGACCAACGAGGAGCGCCTGTTCGGACGCCCGAACCACCGCCCATTCCACAAGGATGGTTTCCATCGTCATGTGATCGAGGCCGAGGCGGGGGCGGTGAATCCGGCCCAGCGGGGCACCAAGGCCGCCCGGCTGCTGCGGCGCAGCCTGGAAAGTGGCGAGGAGTGGGTGGTGGAGCTGCGCCTGCGGGCCGTGAGCAGGGCCGGCGAGCCCCCCTTCGGCGAGCACTTCGACGCCCTCCTCCAGGAACGGGAGCAGGAGTGGCAGGCCTTCTTCACACAGCGGTTGCCGGTGCTCTCCGCCGACGATCGGCTGATCCAGCGCACCGCCGCCGCCGGCCTGCTGTGGGGCAAGAAGTACTACGGCTGGAGCGTGGTGCGCTGGCTGGAGGGGGACCCCACCCAGCCGCCGCCTCCACCGGAGCGCAGGCGCTCGGCCAACGCCTATTGGAGCCGGCTCCATGCCCACGACATCATCTCGATGCCGGATTCCTGGGAGTATCCCTACTTCTGCCAGTGGGACCTGATGTTCCACGCTGTGGCCTTCGCCCTCATCGATCCCGCCACCGCCAAGGAGCAGGCCCTGCTGCTGCGCAGCCCCCACTACACCGCCCCCAACGCCCAGACCCCGGCCTACGAGTGGGCCCTCTCGGATCCGAATCCGCCGATCGGCGCCTGGGCCGCCCTGCGGATCTACCAGATCGATCAGCGCCAGAGCAACGCCCCCGATCTGCCCTTCCTGCGCACCGCCCTGCGCAAGCTGCTGCTGGAGTACGGCTGGTGGGCCAACCGCAATGACCGCTCCGGCGACAACGTCTTCGAGGGGGGCTTCCTCGGCCTCGACAACATCGCCGTCTTCGACCGGCGCTTCCCCCTGGCCGACGGCAGCCGGATCGAGCAGTGCGACGGCACCGCCTGGATGGCCTCCCTGAGCCTGAATCTGCTCAGCATCGCCGTGGAGCTGAGCCAGGAGGAGCCGGAGTACGAAGACCTCTGCGAGCGCTTCGTGCACGACTACGTGCAACTGGCGATCGCCCTCAACACCCCTGCCCAGCGCGGGTTCCTGAACTGGGACGAAGAGGACGGTTTTTACTACGACGTGATCAAGCGGCCCGATGGCAGCACCGATTACCTGCGCACCCGCTCGGTCTCGGGGCTGATTCCGCTGCTGGCGGTGGCCAGCTTCGATGGGGAGACGGTGCAGCGGCTGCCGGCCCTCGATGTCCGCCGCAGCATGGCTTGGTTCATCCACGAGCGCACCACCCCCACCTGGGTGGAGGCCCACCTGGGCCAGCGCCACAACGGCCGGCTGCTGTTCGCCCTGGTGCCCGAGGAGCGGTTGCGACGGATCTGCAAGCGCCTGTTCGATGAGGAGGAGTTCCTCTCTCCTTACGGCATCCGCTCCCTCTCCAAGCGCTACGAAACCCAGCCCTACACCTACACCGAAGGAAACGAGACCCAGCAGCTGGCCTACAGCCCCAGCGACAGCCCTGTGGCGATGTTCGGCGGTAACTCCAACTGGCGCGGTCCCGTGTGGATGCCGATCAACTACCTGCTGATCGAGGCACTGCAGAAGTTCGGCCATTATTACGGCGACAGCTTCCAGGTGGAGTTCCCCACCGGATCGGGCTGCTGGCTCAGCCTCTGGGAGGCCTCACTGGCGCTGGAGGAGCGGCTGGTGGGACTCTTTCGCCGGGATGCCTCCGGCCGCCGCCCCTTCCTCGGCGAAGTGCCCCTGTTTCAGGACGATCCCCACTGGCGCAATCTGATTCAGTTCCACGAGTATTTCCATGGCGATGATGGCCGCGGCGTGGGGGCCAGCCACCAGACCGGCTGGAGCGCGATGGTGGTCAAGATGATCGACCAGCTCTCCCGCTACCCCACCCCCTGAGCCCCTGAGGACTCCGCCGTGCCCTCGATCCATTCCTCCCCCCTGCCCGGGTTGGCCCAGCTGGAGCCCAGGGGCGGCAGCCATTTTGATCTGCTGATCATCGGCAGCGGCGCCGGCGGCGGCACCCTGGCCCAGCACTTGGCCCCGACGGGGCTGCGGATCCTGGTGCTGGAGCGGGGCGACTGGCTGCCCCAGGAGCCGGAGAACTGGGATGCGGAGGAGGTGTTCCAGAAGGGGCGCTACGTGTCGAAGGACACCTGGCACGACCACCACGGCAAGCCCTTCCAGCCCGGCAGCCACTACGTCGTGGGGGGGGCGACGAAGATGTACGGGGCGGCCCATTTCCGCCTGCGGCAGCAGGATTTCGAGGAGCTCCGCCACCACGACGGGCTCTCGCCGGCCTGGCCGCTGCGCTACGACGATTTCGAGCCCTGGTACCAGCGGGCCGAGGAGCTGTTCCATGTGCACGGGCTGCGGGGGGAGGACCCCAGCGAGCCCCCCGCCAGCGGGCCCTACCCACACCCACCCGTGGCCCACGAGCCGCGCATGCAGAAGCTGGTCGACGACCTGCGCAGCGCCGGCCTGCGGCCCTTCCATGCCCCCAGCGGCGTGCTGCTCGATGAATCGGCGATGGCCTTCAGCCGCTGCCGCAAGTGCAACAGCTGCGACGGCTTCCCCTGCCTGGTGCACGCCAAGGCGGATGCGGAGGTGCTGGGGATCCGGCCAGCCCTGGCCGCCGCCAACGTGTCCCTGCTCACCCGGGCCCAAGTGCGGCGGCTGCGCACCGACGCCTCAGGCCGCTCGGTGACCGCCGTGGAGGTGGAGCGGGACGGGGAACCGTTGACGTTTGCGGCCGATCTGGTGGTGGTGAGCTGCGGGGCGGCCAACAGCGCCCGGCTGCTGCTGATGTCGGCCAACGACCGGCATCCGCGGGGACTGGCCAACAGCTCCGATCAAGTCGGTCGCAACTACATGTTCCACAACAGCAAGGCGCTGGTGGCCCTGGCCCACGAGCCCAACCCCACCGTCTTTCAGAAAACGGTGTCCATCAACGACTGGTACCTAGGCGACGGGGCGTTCCCCTACCCGATGGGCAACGTGCAGATGACCGGCAAGACCCGCGGCAGCATCATGAAGGGCTACGCGCCTGTGGAAACGTTCCTGGCGCCGGGCTGGAGCCTCGATCGGATCGCCGAGCACGCTCTCGATTTCTGGCTTTCCAGCGAAGACCTGCCCGACCCCGACAACCGGGTGACGGTCGACGCGGGCGGCGCCATCACCCTCAGCTATACCCCCAACAACCCAACGGCGAGCCGGGAGCTGGAAAAGCGGCTGCGGGGCCTGCTCGATCGCCTGTACCTCAAAGATCACCTGGTGGAACGCCAGATCTACGTGCGCAGCACGATGGCGATCGCCGCCGTGGGCCACCAGGCGGGCACCTGCCGCTTCGGCACCGATCCGGCCAGCTCGGTGCTCGATCTGCACTGCAAGGCCCACGACCTCGACAACCTCTATGTGGTTGACACGAGCTTCTTCCCGAGCATCGGCGCCGTGAATCCCTCGCTCACCGCGATCGCCAACGCCCTGCGGGTGGGTGAGCACCTCAAGGGGCGCCTGGGTCGCTGAGCGTCGGGCCGAGGGCCTCTCAGCCGAGCCAGCCCTGCAGCAGCGGCCTCACCCAGGCGCCATCCAGGGAAAGAGCCCCACCGCCTGCGGCGATCAGCACCAGCGCCATCACCACATACATCGCCGCCTTCTCCCAGCTGGGGGGCTCCCCCACCCCCATCGGTCCGGCGTAATCCCCCGCGGGAATCAGGTAGGGATCGGGGGCGATGAAGGGAAATCCCGAGCGGATCTCCAGCACCAGCGCGTAGGCCATCGACACCAGAATCGCCAGGGCCGCCAGGGGGGTGAGCAGACCGGGCAGCAGCGCCAGACCGCCGGCCCACATCGAAAACGCCGAGAGGAAACAGAGCCAGACGGGGGTCTTCAGCGCCGCGGACCACACCTGCAGATGGCGCAGCTTCGGCCAGCCATGGCGCAGGAAGGCCACACCCACAAACAGCCGCAGCAGCAGCAAGGCGACGGCCCCGGTGCCGCCGACCGGGGGGGGCACAAGAAGATCCAGCAACCCACTGGCCATGGCCTCAGCGCCGGTGCGAACCCGGTCGAGCTGCGCGCAGGCTAGGGAGAAGCGGCGGGGGCGGCTGCCTCGCTTCGCTGCACCAGCTGAATCCGATGGCCGTCGGGATCGCGCAGCTGCAGCGCGCGCCGGAATCCCAGGCCGGCACCCTCCAGGTCGACCACGGTGCTCGGGGGCAGGTCGCCCAGCAGTGCCAGGGAGATCAACCGCCCACGGATCGCCTCCAGGTCATCGACCACCAAGCGGATCTGCCAGTGGTCGAGGTCCTGGGCGCCGAGATCAGCAGGAATCGGCCGGCCACCCGACGGCTCCAGGTACTGGAGCCCCTCGAGGCCGGGGCCCTGCCGGCAACGCAGGGGAACGATGCGCACCCGCGCGCCGGCCAGGCCATCGAGGCGCTCCTGCTCCACGCCGCTGTTGAGTCCCTCGACCCCCCGGCGCAGCCCAAGCCCCTCGACGTAGAAGCGTTGGCTGACCTCGCTGTCGCCGATGGCGATGGCGCTGTGGTCGATGCCGAGCCAGGGGGAGTCGGGGTCCGCCGCCGGCCGTTGCCAGCGGGGATCCCCCTTGCCGGGGGGGAACTGGAGCAGCTCAAGGGCATGGCCCTCCGGATCGCGGAACTTGAAGGCCTCGATGCCGGCGGCCGCGACATTCCAGGACGGCAACCGCTGGGGGGCGGAGGAAATCGAGCGCAGCTCCCCGGAGGCGATCAGGGGCGCCACGGCCCCGTGGGCGACCACCAGGTCGGAGACCACCAGGCAGAGGTGCTGAAAACTCAGATCGCAGCTGCGGGCCTCGGCGGCGATTGGCCGGCCGCGGCGCTGGTGCGGGCCAGGGTCGATCACCTCGGTGAGCTCGATCCGCTCGGCCCCCAGCCGCAGCCGCACGAGCCGCAGGTGGGCGCCCGCCAGGCCGATCAGTTCTGCGTAGGGGCCCCCCAGGATCGTGCACCGACCCTCCTGCTGGAAGCCCAGCCGGCCGCAGAGGAAGGCTGCGCAGCGGTGGGCATCGGCGGTGGTGAAGCCGACGCTCTCGATCGCCGGCGTGGAGGGAGGAACGCTCACGGACCGGGAAGGGGCGCGTTGGGGCGCTGCAGCACGATGCTGAGGCCACCGCCGAGGCAGATCAGGGCGGTGCCGAGCCAAACCGCCAGGTTCGGGCGCTGGGCGAAGGCAACCCATCCGATCAGGCCGGCGAACACCACCGAGGAGTACTGGAAGGCGCCGATGGCGCTGGGGTCGGCGTGGGCGTAGGCCTTGATCAGCAGGAACTGGAACGCCACCAGGCAGGCGCCGGAGGCCACCACCAGGGCGGCCTGCTCCGCCGTGAGGCCACCGAGGCCCAGGAACCCCGGCCCTGGTGGGCGCAGGGGCCCGAGCACGGCCAGGGTGGAGCCGAGGCTGCCGAACACCAGGAAGTAAACCATCTGGGTGAGGGGAGCTTCGCTGCGGTCGAGCCGCTTCACCGCCAGGAATTCCACGGCGCAGACCAGGCCGGCCGCCAGCCCGAGCAGATCCCCCGGCCGGGTGAGCAGGGTCGCGTTGGGCTGCACCACCACCACCATCCCGGCGAAGCCCAGCCCCAGGCAGGCCCACAGACCCGCCGGCACCCTCCGGCCGAAGACCAGAAATCCCAGCAGGGGCAGGAACAGGGGGGTGGTGTTGAGCAGAACGTTGGCGTTCACCAGGTTCACCAGCCGGGCGGCGGTGATGAACAGGAAGAAGCCCGCCAGGCCCGTGAGGCTGCGCAGCAGATGGAGCGGCAGCACAGTGGTGGTCAGATCGCGGCCACCACGCAGCAACAGCGCAGGCAGCACGAGCACCAGGGCGACCATGAAGGTCAGCCAGGTGAACACCGGCGCCCCCATGCCGGCTTCAAGAGCCCGGCCGAAGGCGCTCTGGGCGGTGTTGGCGAGGAAAGCGAGCACCAGCAATGAAGCACCGAGGGCGATGGACTCGGGCCGGGGTTCGAGCGCGGGCGATGCCACGGGCGCTGGTGGGGGAATCGTCACCAGCGCACCCTAGGCACGGAGCCAGGATCCGTCTGGGCGCCTAGGGTTTGCCCAGTGGCTCCCCTTGTCGTGGTCCGCAGCACCGAGGCCAGAAGCACCAACCCGGAGGCCGCCCGCACCCTGGCTCAGCTCCTGGAGGGCAAGGTGGCGATCGTCACCGGGGGCAACAGCGGCATCGGCAAGGCGATCGTGGAAGCCCTCGCCCACCGCGGCGCCCAGGTGGTGATCGACTACCGCTCCCATCCCGAGGCCACCGAGGAACTGGAACGGGAGATTGGTGCCTTCGGCGGCAGCAGCTTCGGAGTCCAGGCCGATGTCGCCAAGCTCGAGGATCTCCAGCGGCTCGTGCAGGCCACCGTCGATCGCTACGGCCGCCTGGATGTGATCGTCAACAACGCCGGCATCGAAACGCGCACCTCGATCCTCGAGACCACCCCGGAGCAGTTCGACAGGGTGCTGGATGTGAATCTGCGGGCGGTGTTCTTCGCCACCCAGTACGCCGCAAAGCAGATGATCGCCCAGGGGGGAGGGGGACGCATCATCAACATCTCCTCGGTGCACGAGGACTGGCCGATGCCCGGCAACACCCCCTATTGCGCCGCCAAGGGCGGGGTGCGCATGCTCACCCGCACGGCCGCCCTGGAGCTGGCCCCCCACGGCATCACGGTGGTGAACGTGGGCCCTGGCGCGGTGGCCACCCCGATCAACGACGCCACGATCAACGACCCGCAACTGCTGGCCAAGCTCAATGCGGCGATCCCCCTGGGCCGCATGGCCCAGCCCGAGGAGATCGCCGCCGTCGTGGCGTTCCTCGCCAGCGACTTCGCCAGCTACATCACCGCCACCACCGTGTTCGCCGACGGCGGCATCATGCAGAGCAGTCCCGGCCTCTGACAGGGGCGGTCCGCCTCAGGGTTCGGTGACGGCGGCGGGCGCCTGGGGCTGGCCGATCACCAGGGCACTGCGCTGGCGGGTGCCGATGACCCACAACCACTTGAGCAGCAGCAAGAGGCGGTTCTCGGGGTCGGGCATGAAGGCCAGGTGGGCCAGCCCCCAGAGCAGCCAGGCCAGCGGGCCCGAGAAGGTCAGCCCACGCAGGTCGGCCACCGCCCGGCCGGGACCGAGCACCGCCATGCTGCCGGGATCGAAGAAGCGGAAGGGCTTCGGGGTCCATCCCTCCAGGCGGCCGCGCAGGTCCCGGGCCACCCAGGCCCCCATCTGCACCGCCGGTGCGGCCATCCCCGGCAGGGGGCGGCCATCGGGTGTGTGAGCATAGGCACAGAGATCGCCGATCACACGAATCTCCGGATGGCCGGGGATCGAGAAATCGGGCTCCACCTCCACCCGCCCGCCGCGGTCGAGGCGGCAGCTGCTGGCGCGGGCCAGCTCCCCCCCCAGGGGGGAAGCGCGCACGCCGGCGGTCCAGCAGATCGTGGCGGCCTCGAGCACCTGCTCCCCCTCGGCGCTGGTCACGCTCAGGCGACCTGCTTCGATCGTCCGCACCCGTCCCCCCAGCAGCAGGCGCACACCGGCCGCCTCCAGCGCCTGGGCGGCGGCGGCGGAGAGCTGGGGATCCAGCGCCCGCAACAGCCGATCGCCGGGGTCCACCAGGGTGATTGTGGTGTCGGCGGGATCGAGCTGCTTGAAATCGCGCTCGAGGCTGTGGCGCATCAGGTCGGAGACCGAGCCGGCCAGCTCGCAGCCCGTGGGCCCACCGCCGACGATCACCACCGCCTGCAGATGGCGGCGCCTTTCGGAATCGGGGGTGCGCTCGGCCTCCTCCATCACCAGCAGAAGCCGGCGCCGGATCTCCTCAGCGTCCTCGAGGGTCTTCATCGAGGGGGCCAACTCCGCCCACTCGGGATGACCGAAGTAGGTGCTGCCGGAGCCCGCCGCCAGGATCAGGTGGTCGTAGGCGAAATCGCTGCCCTCGAAGCCGATCCGGCGCCGGTCCACATCGAGGTGGTCCACCTCCCCGAGCAGCACCTGGAGATTGGCCTGACGGCCCACCAGCAGCCGCAGGGGTGAGGCCACATCGCTGGGGGAGATCAGCCCGGTGGACACCTGATAGAGCAGGGGCTGGAAAAGATTGAAGTTGCGCCGGTCGATCAGGGTGACCCGCAGGTCGGCTCCGGCCAGGGCGCGGCAGGCGGCGAGCCCGGCGAAGCCGCCCCCCACGATCACCACATGGGGCCGCTGACGCAGGCTCTCCAGCGGTGGCTCCAGTTCCAGAAAGAACCGCTCGGGGGCCATCCTTACTCTCAGCCGCTCTTGGCAGGCACCCTATCGGGGTTCCCCGCGAAGGGCAGCCGGGAGCCATCTCGCGCCAGCCGGCGCGGGTGCGTCACAGTGGGAAGCACTGGTGGTACAGGAATGGATGGGCCATGGACGCGGCGTCCGAGCCGCGACCTGCGCGGGTTCCTGGAGCTGATCGAGGGGCGCGGACAACTGCGGCGGATCACGGCGCCGGTGGACCCGGACCTGGAACTGGCCGCCATCGCTGACCGCGTCCTGGCCCGCGGTGGGCCGGCACTGCTGTTCGAAAACGTGGTCGGCTCATCGATGCCCGTGGCGGTGAACCTGCTGGGCACGGTGGAACGCGTGCTCTGGTCGATGGGCATGGAGCGGCCCGAGGAGCTTGAGGAGCTCGGCAGCCGCCTCGCCCTGCTCCAGCAACCCAAACCGCCCAAGGGCCTCAAGGAAGCCGCCCGTTTCGGCGGGGTGCTCTGGGATCTGATCCGCTCCCGCCCCGACCGGGACCTCACCCCCCCCTGCCATCAGCAGGTGTTCAAGGGGGAGCAGGTGAATCTCGACGCCCTGCCGCTGCTGCGCCCCTGGCCCGGCGATGCCGGCGGTGTGATCACCCTGGGGCTGGTGATCACCAAGGACCCCGAAACCGGCGTGCCCAACGTGGGGGTCTACCGGCTGCAGCGCCAGTCAGCCCAGACGATGACCGTGCACTGGCTCTCGGTGCGGGGCGGCGCCCGCCACCTGCGCAAGGCGGCGGCGCTCGGGAAAAAGCTGGAGGTGGCGGTGGCGATCGGAGTGCACCCGCTGCTGGTGATGGCGGCGGCCACGCCGATCCCCGTGCAGCTCTCGGAATGGCTGTTCGCCGGGCTCTATGCCGGCGAGGGGGTGCGGCTGGCGAAGTGCAAGACCCTGGACCTGGAGGTGCCCTCCCACAGCGAAGTGGTGCTGGAGGGCACGATCACCCCCGGGGAGCAGCTCCCGGATGGGCCCTGCGGCGACCACATGGGCTTCTACGGCGGCGCCGAACTCTCACCGCTCGTGCGCTTCCACTGCGTCACCCAGCGGCGGCAGCCGATCTTTCTCACCACCTTCAGCGGCCGGCCCCCCAAGGAAGAGGCGATGCTGGCGATCGCCCTGAACCGGCTCTACACGCCGATCCTGCGCCAGCAGATCCCGGAGATCGTCGATTTCTTCCTGCCGATGGAGGGGCTGAGCTACAAGCTGGCGATCCTCTCGATCGACAAGGCCTACCCGGGCCAGGCCAAGCGGGCGGCGATGGCCTTCTGGAGCGCCCTGCCCCAGTTCACCTACACCAAGTTCGTGGTCGTGGTCGACAGGAGCATCGCCATCCGCGATCCGCGTCAGGTGATCTGGGCGATCAGCGCCCAGGTGGATCCCCAGCGCGATCTCTTCGTGCTCGAGGACACCCCCTTCGATTCGCTCGATTTCGCCAGTGAGCGCCTGGGCCTGGGGGGCCGTCTGGCGATCGATGCCACCACCAAAATTGGCCCTGAGAAGCGCCACGACTGGGGCGAAGCGCTGGCGCGCTCCCCTGAACTGGAGGCGCACATCGACGGCCGCTGGGCCGAGCTGGGGCTCGCCGATCTCGATGGCATCGAGCCCGATCCAGCCCTGTTTGGCTACGCCCTTGAGCACGTGCTGGAGCGGCTCGCGGCCCGGACCTGAGCGGAACAGATGCTGCGCAAGCGCACCCTCTACGCGATCAAGGCCCTGGTTGAGCTGGCCCGCGACCCCCAGCGCTGGCAATCGGTGAACCAGCTGGCCCAGGCCCAGCAGCTGCCGGCACCCATGTTGGAGCAGCTGTTGCTCCAGCTGCGCCGCGCCCAACTGGTGGAGGCCCGTCGCGGGCGCAGCGGCGGCTACCGGCTGGCCCAGAGCGCCCGGGACACGCGCCTGGCGGCGATCCTGGCGGCGGTGGAACAGGTAGGGCCACAGGGGGTCGAGCGGACCCAGGCCATCAGCTCAGAGCCTGAGATCCAGCTCCCAGAAATCCCCAGCGAGGCCATCGCCGGTGATCGGGTGCTTTCGGCGCTGCAACGGCGGCTGAGTCGGGCCCTGGAGCGGGAGCTGGAGGCCCTCAGCCTCGAAGAGTTGCTCTTTGACCTGCGCAGCTGGCAGGAATGCCTGCGGGAGGACGGCGGCCTGATGGTGGGCTGAACGCCCCTGCGTAGGCTCGTTTCCTGTGCCCATCAGCTGTCCATGACCCTCGAGCTGGGATCAACCACCGCTCGCAGCCTGCGGGGATCCGTGCGCGTGCCGGGGGATAAATCGATCTCCCACCGGGCCCTGCTCTTCGGAGCGATCGCCGAAGGCGAAACCCGGATCGAGGGACTGCTGCCCGCCGAAGACCCCCTGAGCACCGCCGCCTGCCTGCGGGCCATGGGCGTGGAGGTGGGCCCGATCGTGGCAGGCGAACCGGTGCTGGTGCACGGGGTGGGTCTCGATGGGCTCCGGGAACCCGAATCGATCCTCGACTGCGGCAACTCCGGCACCACCATGCGCCTGCTGCTGGGGCTGCTGGCGGGCCGCAATGGACGCCACTTCGTGCTCAACGGCGACGACTCCCTGCGCCGGCGGCCCATGGCGCGGGTGGCCACCCCCCTGGCGGCGATGGGGGCCACGATCGCCGGCCGCGCCGGCGGCAACTACGCCCCCCTGGCGATCCAGGGCCGCCGGCTCCACGGCGCCACCGTGACCACCCCGGTGGCCTCGGCCCAGGTGAAATCGGCGCTCCTGCTGGCGGCCCTCACGGCCGAGGGGCCCACCACCGTGATCGAACCGGCCCGCTCCCGCGACCACAGCGAGCGGATGCTGCGCGCTTTCGGCGCTGACCTGGAGGTGGGCGGTGAGGGCAACCGCACCGTGGTCGTGCGGCCGGGCGGGGTGCTGCGCGGCCAGCGGGTGGTGGTGCCGGGAGACATCAGTTCGGCGGCCTTCTGGCTCGTGGCCGGCGCGATCACCCCCGGCGCAGACCTGACGGTGGAGAACGTGGGGCTCAACCCCACCCGCACAGGGGTGCTTGAGGTGCTCGAGCAGATGGGGGCGCGCATCGAGATTCTCCAGGCCCGCGAGATGGCCGGCGAACCGGTAGGGGATCTGCGGGTGCTGCATGGCCCCTTGAAGGCCTTTGCGATCGAAGGCGATCTGATTCCGCGCCTTGTCGATGAGATCCCGGTGCTGGCGGTGGCCGCCTGCGTCGCCGAGGGGATCTCGACGATCCGCGAGGCTGAGGAACTGCGGGTGAAGGAAACCGACCGACTGGCGGTGATGGCGCGCCAGCTCCGGGCCATGGGTGCCCAGTTGGATGAGCACCCCGATGGACTCACGATCACCGGTGGGCTGCCGCTCAGGGGCGCCGCGCTCGACAGTGAAACCGACCACCGGGTGGCGATGAGCCTGGCGGTGGCCGCCCAGATCGCCTCCGGCCCCTCCCACCTGCACCGCAGCGGCGCGGCGGCGGTCTCCTACCCTGGCTTCTGGGATGACCTCGCCCGCCTCCAGGCTTGAGCCCCGGCGCACCGCCGACGGCAGCTTCAGCCTCTACAGCGCCGAGTTCCAGGAGGGTTTCCACAGCGAGCACGGGGCACGGCGAGAGGCCGAGGAGAAGTTCATCGCCCCGGCGGAGCTGAGTCGTTATTCCCCGGGTGGCCGTCTGCTGGTGCTGGATGTGGGCCTTGGGCTGGGCACCAACGCCGGCGCCCTCTTCGAGGCGGCCGAAGCGCGGGGACTGGTCCTGAACTGGTTCGGGCTGGAGCTGGATCCGCAGCCCCTGGCCCTGGCCCTGGCGCAGCCGGATTTTCAGCTCAGTTGGACTGCGGCCGTTGCCGCCCGGCTGGAGGCCCTCCACCACCAGGGTCAATGGAGCGATGGCCTTGGCCGAGCCCAGGTGCTCTGGGGAGATGCGCGTCAGCGTCTCGGACAATTGCCTGAGACGCTCAGCGGCCAGTGGGATCTGGTGCTGCTGGATGCGTTCTCCCCCCGCCGCTGCCCCCAGCTTTGGAGCCTGGAGTTTCTGGGGGCCCTGGCGCGGCTGCTGGCCCCGGAAGGGCGCCTGCTCACCTACAGCTCCGCCGCCGCCGTGCGCCAGACCCTGCTGCGCTCGGGCCTGCAACTGGCATCCATCACGCCACCGCCCGAACCCCTGGGGGCTGCTTCGCCAAAGGGGACGACCCCCTGGTCCTGGGGCACCGCCGCCAGCCCCAGCCCGTTGCAGCCAGGCCGTGTCCTGCGGCCGTTGAGCCTGATGGAGCGGGAGCACCTGCTCACCCGGGCCGCAGAGCCCTACGGCGACCCGACCGGCTCGGCCAGCGCCGAGGGGGTTCTGCGGGCTCGGGCCATGGCCCAGGGGCAGTCGAGCGCTGGGAGCACCTCCGCCTGGCGCCGGCGCTGGTTCGGCAAGGAGCGCCCGGTCCACCGGTAGATTCCGGCCGTTCCTTGCAGGGGTTCCATGCTCGCCGTCGCCGTGCTGGCCGCCGGGAAGGGAACCCGCATGAAGAGCCAGCTCCCCAAGGTGCTGCAGCCCCTGGCGGGCGCCACCCTCGTGGAGCGCGTGCTGGCCTGCTGCCGGGGCCTGGCCCCCGCGCGCCAGTTGCTGATCGTGGGGCACCAGGCGGAGCGGGTGGAGGCCTCCCTGGCGGCGGTGGCGGGACTGGAGTTCGTTTTGCAGCAACCCCAACAGGGCACGGGCCATGCGGTGCAGCAGCTGCTGGCGCCGTTGGCCGGCTTCGAGGGTGATCTGCTAGTGCTCAATGGCGATGTGCCGCTGCTGCGGGCCGCCACCCTGGATAAACTCCTGGACCAGCATCGCCGCAGCGGCGCGGCAGTCACCCTGCTCAGCGCCCGCCTGGCCAACCCGAGCGGTTACGGCCGCGTCTTCAGCGATGGGGGCGGCGGAGTCAGCGGCATCATCGAGCACCGTGACTGCAGCGACGACCAGCGCCGCAACAACCTGATCAACGCCGGAATCTACCTTTTCGATTGGCAGCGCCTGGCCAAAGTGTTGCCCCGGCTCCGCAGCGACAACGACCAGGGGGAGCTCTACCTCACCGACACCGTGGCCCTGCTGGGCCACGCCACCCATCTGGAAGTAGCCGACCCCGACGAGATTCTGGGCATCAACGACCGCCTTCATCTGGCCCAGTGCGAAGCGGTGCTGCAGGAACGGCTCCGGCGCCACTGGATGGAGCAGGGGGTCACCTTCATCGATCCCGCCAGCTGCACCCTCAGCGAAGGCAGCCGCTTCGGCCGCGATGTGGTGATCGAGCCCCAGACCCACCTGCGCGGAACCACCAGCGTGGGGGATGGCTGCCGTCTGGGCCCGGGCAGCCTGGTGGAGGACAGCACCCTGGGGGCGGCCGTGGAGGTGCTCTATTCGGTGGTGCGCCGGGCCAGCGTCGGCGAAGGCTGTGCCATCGGCCCCTACGCCCAGCTTCGACCGGGCACCGTGCTGGGTGAGCGCTGTCGGGTGGGCAATTTCGTGGAGGTCAAAAACAGCGTCTTGGCCGATGAATGCAAGGTGAATCACCTCAGCTACATCGGTGATGCCGATCTGGGGGTCAACGTCAATGTCGGGGCCGGAACGATCACGGCCAACTACGACGGTGTGCGCAAGCACCGCACCGTGATCGGCGCCGGCAGCAAGACCGGCGCCAATTCGGTGTTGGTGGCGCCGATCACGCTCGGGGAGAACGTGACCGTCGGAGCGGGCTCCACCCTCACCAGGGATGTGCCTTCCGGCGCCCTGGCCGTGGGTCGGGCGAACCAGGTGGTCAGGGAGGACTGGTCTGGAGCTGCTGCATCAGCAGGGGGATCAGCCGCTCCAGCGCCACCCCCCGGCTCGCCTTGAGCAGCACGGTGTCCCCCGGCCGCAGCCAGTCCTGAAGGGGCCCGGCGGCGGCGGCTGGTTCAGCCACCCGCTCCAGCAGGGACACCGCCGCCGCCGCCGCCGCCATCGCTTCGCCCTCGGCGCCCCCATCCACCACCACCAGGCCATCAAGGCCCAGCTCCGCTGCCAAGGCGCCGATGGCGCCATGGAGCTCCAGGCTCTGCTCCCCGAGTTCGAGCATCGTGCCGAGGACCGCAAAGCGTCGCCCCCGCTGCTGGGCGAGCAGCCGCAGGGCCGCCTCGGTGGCTTCCGGAGAGGCGTTGTACGTCTCATCAAGCAGATGGACGCCGCCCACCTCCAGGCGGGCGCTGCGCCCTCCGGGCAGGTCCACCCGCAAAGTAGCGAGCGCTAGGGGGGCCACCCCCAACTCAAGGGCCACCACTAGGGCGAGCAGCAGGTTGCGGGCGTTGTGGGCCCCCGGCAATGGCAGCCGGTAACGGTGCCCCCCCAGGCTCAGGTGCTCGCCATCGGCCTCCAGCTGGCCCAGGGCATCGGCCGCCGGCTGGGCTGGATCGAAGGGACCATCGCTGGCCAGGGCCACCCGCCGCACCCGGCCGGCCCAAACCGCTCCCAGAGCCTCCTCCAGCAGGGGGTCCCCCGCCGGAACCACCACCAAAGCGCTGGCTGGAAGCCCCGTGACGATCTCGCATTTGGCGGAGGCAATCGCCTCGCGGCTGCCGAGCCGGCCGATGTGGGCCGTACCGATGTTCGTGATCACGGCGATGTCGGGCTGGGCGCAGCGGCTGAGCCGCTCGATCTCCCCCCGGCCGCGCATGCCCATCTCCACCACCACCGCCGCCTCGGCGCCGGTGGCCCTGAGCAACGTGTGCGGCACGCCCACGTCGTTGTTTTCGTTGCCCGCGCTGGCCAGCACCAAGCCGAGGGGGGCGAGGGCCGAGCGCAGCAATTCGCGTGTCGTGGTCTTGCCGGCCGAACCGGTCACCGCCACCACGGGAGCCCCCAGCTCCTGGCGGCGCAGGGTTCCCAGTTGCTGGTAAGCCGCCAGGGTGTCGGCCACGGCCCAGACGGGCAGACCCGCGGGCACCTCCGCGAGCCGTGAGGCCTCCACCACCGCCGCCCGGGCTCCGCGCTCAAGCGCCTGAGCCAGGAAGCGATGGCCATCGAAGCGCTCCCCCACCAGCGGCACGAACAGACTGCCGGGCCTGAGGGCGCGGCTGTCGGTGCCCACGGGCCCCAGCGTCTCCGCCGGGTCCAGATCGGCTCCGCCCAGCGGCGGTCCCCACAGCTCCACCAGGCGCGCCAACCGCATCTCCCCAGGCCCCTTCAGCCGTACGACAGCAGAATCATGCCGGTCCCCACCCGTGCCTGGCGTCCCAGCATCCGGCCACGGCCATCCCTCAGGTCAAGCTCCTCGAAACCGAGAACCGCCGCCTGCTCCCGCCAACGATCCGCCTGAAGCTGACGCGCGGGGGGGGGCAACGCCAGAAAGGCCGCGTTCAGCTCCAACACCAAGCGCGAGCGCTCGGGCTGGGGCCTGGCGGCGACCAGCAACGGCGGTCCATCGCCAGGCGCCAGGAGCTCCATCAGCGGATCGAGGGCCAGTTCCGGCAAGGGGTTGGCCTCCAGCGCTTCGGCCTCAGCCTGCGATTCATCCAGGGGGGGGACGGCGCTGCTCGCCAGCGCCAGGGATTCACCCCCGGATGGCACGACAGCCAGTTCCGAGCCAGCACTGGCTTCCACCAGAGGTTGGCTCGGAACTGGCAGCGGCACCACGGCCACGGACCCCGCCGCCCGGCCGTGCCAGCGGCTGACCCCAGCGCCCACCAGCAGGAGCACACCCACCAGCACCAGCGGCCAGAACAGGCTCGCCAGCGCCCGGGGCCAGACCATCGGCAGGGGCAGCTCGGCCGAACCATTCCGCCGCCACAGTTCCCGGGCCCGCAGTCCCAGACTGGCCAGCACCGCCCTCGCATCCTCAGCCAGGAGCTTCCAGGGACTCACATAGAGACTGGGAAGAGCGGAACCTCCATGGGGGTTCTCCGGGGCCCGCCCCTTCGAAACATTCATCAAGCGACGCTCAGCGCGGCACGCGGCACGCTCGTCTCATCCCTGGGGCCGCCGCAGCAACCGCGCCAGGGGGTTGCGGGACACCCCCATGGGGGAGGCCGAAACGGCAGAGGGCTCAGCGCCGGTCCCCTGGTTGGGTGATGGGCCAGCTTTGAGTTGATGGCTCGGATCCGCTGAGGGCTGAAGACTGGGATCGGCGTCTTGCCCGAGGGAGAAGGCTTCCACGTCCTGGGCCGAGGGGGTCGGCTCCTTCACACCACGCACCTCCCGGTACAGGCGGTCGTACTCGAGGGCAGAACGGCCCCAGCTGTGGTCGGCGGTCATGGCGCGGCGCTGCAGGTCCGCCCAGCTGTCTGGATGGCGGTAGGCCTCCCAGGCCCGCACGATCGCCGTGTAGAAATCCAGCGGGTCGTAGCGATCGAAGCAGAAGCCCGTGCCGCTGTGGTGGGCGGGGTCGTGGGGGGGCACGGTGTCCACCAGGCCCCCCACCCGCCGCACCACCGGGATCGAGCCGTAGCGCATGGCCAGCAGCTGACTGATGCCGCAGGGCTCGAAGCGGCTGGGCATCAAGAAGGCATCGCTGCCGGCGTAGATCAGGCGCGAGAGGGCATCGTCATAGGTGAGGAAGACCGCGAAGCGCCCCGGATGGCGCGCCGCCAGTTGCCACAATCCCGACTCGAAGTGACGATCACCCGTTCCCAGCACCACGATCTGGCTGTCGGTGTAGGCCAGCACCCGGTCCGCCACCTGCAACAGCAGGTCCACCCCCTTCTGGTCCACCAGGCGGCTCACCAACCCCAGCAGGAAGGTGGTGGGATTGACCGTGAGCCCCATGCGCTCCTGCAGGGCGGACTTGCAGACGGCTTTGCCGCCCAGGTCGGTGGGGGAAAAACCTGCGGGCAGGCTGGCGTCGGTGGCGGGGTTCCAGTCCCCGTTGTCGATGCCGTTGAGGATGCCGCGCAGCTTGCCGCTGATGAAGTTGAGCAGCCCGTCGACCCGTTCGCCGTACTCGGCGGTGCGGATCTCCTGGGCGTAGGTGGGCGAGACGGCGTTGACCCGGTCGGCATAGAGCAGGGCGGCGGCCATGGTGTGGTCCCCCTGCATGTACCAGGGGCACCAGGTCATGCGCTCGAGCTTCCAGCGCCAGGGCCCCTGGTACTGGAGGTTGTGGATGGTGAAGACCGTGCTGATCTCCGGGTCCTGGTGCATCCACACGGGGATCATGCCCGTGTGCCAGTCATGGCAATGGAGCACCTCCGGTTTCCAGTGATGCCAGGCGAATTCCGCCACGGCACTGGCAAAGAAGGTGAAGCGCCAGTCTTCGTCCTCGCCGCCGTAGATGCGCTCGGGATCGAAAACCGGATGGCCCACCAGATAAATCGTCAGGCCGTTGCTCGGGTGGCGGGTTTCGTAGATCGCGAAATTCGTGCCCATGGTGTGGCCACGCCAGATCGGATCAGGGGAAATCGTCAGGCGACTCCACAGGCGGCCATAGCCCGGCAGGATCAGGCGCACGTCGTGGCCGAGGGCGGCCAGGGCCGGGGGCAGCGAGCCGACCACATCGCCCATGCCCCCCACCTTGACCATCGGGGCGCATTCAGCCGCAGCAAAGAGCACCCGCATTCGGCCGACCGTCCAGAGCGGAGCGACTTTAGGAGCCCTGCCCGGCTGGGCTCAGGGCAGCACGGTCACCGGTGTCCCGACGCTCACCATCGCGAACAGAGCGCGCACATCCTCGTCGTAGAGGCGCACGCAACCATGGGAGACGGCGCGGCCCACGGTCCAGCGGTGGGGGGTGCCGTGGAAGCCGGCACTGACGCAGCCCTTGATGTCGAGCACCTGGTCGCCATCGGAGGCCTTGCGGCCGTTGCAATCGACGTGGAAACCGATCCAGCGGCTGCCCAGGGGATTCTGGGCACCGGACGCCATGCGCTTCCCCGTGGTGGGATGTTCCCAGACCGGATCGGTGCGCATGTCAAGAATGCTGAAGTTCCCTGCAGGGGTCTCCCAGCCCGGCATGCCCACCGCCACAGGAAACTGCCGCAGCAGGGCACCCGAGTGGATCACCAGCAACCGGCGCCGGCGGCGATCGAGCACCAGATGAAGGCCGCTCTGCACCTGCAGGACCGGGGGCAGAACGGAGAGGGGATGGGCCATCGCCTGGTGGGTCTTGGCGGGTTGGCCAGGGTCGCCCAGCGCCTTGGGGGAGGCCCAGGCAGCGGCCAGCAGGAGCAGCGCCCCCAGGCTGCTGCGCCGAAGGTGACTTCCCCAGCAGCGTCCTGGTCCCGCAGTCGGCTTCACGATCGAACGGTCGGGATCCTTCCGATCGTATGGGGCCTGTGGGGTGGCCGTTAATCTGAAAAGTCAGGCCATCAGCATGCCGCCCTATCCCGACTACCCCCTCCCCGTTGGGGAGGAGGACAGGCTCCGCTCCCTGGAGCGCAGCCTGCTGCTGGATGGCACGTCAGATCCGAATCTCGATCGGATCGTCAAGCTGGCGGCGGAGATCATTCAAACCCCGATCGCGCTGATCTCCCTCGTGGATCGGAACCGGCAATGGTTTCTCAGCCGAGTGGGGTTGGAGGCCACCGAAACCCCCCGGGAGATGGCGTTCTGCGCCCACGCCATCTGTGGTGATGGGGTGATGGTGGTGCCCGATGCCGCAGCCGATGACCGCTTCGCCACCAATCCGCTGGTGACGGGCGAGCCCAAGATCCGCTTTTATGCAGGAGTCCCCCTCAGGACGGCGGTGGGTCAACACCTGGGCACCCTCTGCGTGATCGACCGCACACCCCACCAGCTGGAGTCCCAGCAGCATCGGGTGCTGGAGATGCTGGCCCAGCAGGTGATCCGCGAACTGGAGCTGCGCCAGGAAGCCGCCTGTGACGTTCAAACAGGCCTGTTCAACCGCGCCTCCTTTCAGCTGCTGGCGCAGAAGGAACTGGAACGGGCCCGCCGCACCGATCAATCCCTGTCCCTGCTCACGTTGCTGATCGACCCGCCGGCGCACTCCCCATTTGTTGATCTCGCCGGGATCGAGCGGGCGGAGCTCCTGCGGGAGATCGCCGCATGCTGCGGCGCGGCCAGCGGCAAGGCCGATCTGCTCGGCCGCCTGGGGCCGCTTGAATTCGGCCTGACGCTGGTGAACAGCACCGCTGACCAGGCACGGCAGGTGGCGGAAACGCTTTTGAGCCAGCTGGTGCCCATCGGCGCAGGGTCCGAGGGCACCAGACCACCAACCCGCCTGCGCATCGGCGTGAGTCAGCTGCGACCAACCGATCAGAGCTTCAGCGATCTGCTGATTCGCACCGACAACGCTCTCTGCCTGGCCCGGGCCAATGGTGTGGAAGTGCTGTAGCACCGTCCTTAAAATCAGCACCGATGAACCCCCATCGCCATGCTTTCGATCGAAGACCTGCGCAGCCAGGAACTGCCGTTCGTGCGCGCCGATCAGGAGGGACTCATCGAAGAGATCAACCCTCGCTTCAGCGAGGTGTATGGCTGGAGCGCCGACGACCTCTTGGGCCAGTCGCTGGGGCTGATCCTTCCCTCCTTCTTTCGCGACGCCCATCACCTGGGCTTTTCGCGTTTTCAGATGGGCAGTGGCGACTCGGAAATCCTCAACCATCCCTTGAAACTCAAAACCGTCTGCAAAGACGCCAGCGAACTTGAATCGGAGCACTTCATCGTGGCTGAACGCCACGGCGAGATCTGGAGCTTCGCCGCCACCCTGCGGCCCCTGGAGTGAGCGCTTGAGCCAGGCCGCCCTCAACGATCAGCTGCGCAGCACCCTGGGGCGACTCGATGCGGCCCTGAGCTGCGTTGAGGATGCGCTGGCGCTCACCAACAACGACGGCATCGTCGAGTGGACCAACCGGGCGTTTGACCACCTGGTTGATCGCCCCCGCTTGGCCAGCCTCGGCCGTCCCCTGCCGGTGCTGCTGCCCAGCCGCTTCATCAACGGCCGGCCGGACGAGCGCGATGACCTGATCGCGCGGGCCGTCAATGGCGCGGGCTGCTCCCGCTGGGATCTTTCCTCAATCAAGCCCCGGCGGGTGCTGGAGGTGACCTGGTCACCGGTGCTGGTGAAGCCGACCCCCTCGCTGGTGTTTGTGTTCCGGGATCTGAGTGCAATCACCAAGGTTCAAGACGAGTTGCGCTGGGCCCGCGACAACCTGGAACAGGAGGTTCAAAGTCGCACCGAGGAGCTGCTTCAGGCCCGCGACCAGGCGTTGGCGGCCCAGGGGGCGATGGGACGGTTCCTGGCCAATGTCAGCCACGAAATCCGCACGCCGATGAATGCGGTCATCGGCATGACCGACCTGCTCCTGGGCACCGCTCTCGATGGCCACCAAAGCGAACTGGTCGACACGATCCACACCAGCGGCGAACTGCTCCTGGAACTGATCAACAACATCCTCGATCTCTCCAAGATCCAATCCGAAGAGATCCTGCTGAGCACGGAACGCTTGTCGCTGCGCTCTCTGGTGGAGGAATGCTGCGGCATGCTTCGCCCCCTGGCGAGCGGCAAAGGACTGACGTTTGAAGCCCTGGTCGATCCTGAAGTGCCCGAGCTGATCCTCGGGGACGACATGCGCCTGCGTCAGGTGGTCCTGAACCTGCTCAACAACGCGATCAAGTTCACCCAGAGGGGCTTTGTGCGCCTCAGCGTCCGCATCACCTCGCGCCCCGACG
Source organism: Cyanobium sp. Morenito 9A2 (assembly GCF_024345575.1). GTDB lineage: Bacteria > Cyanobacteriota > Cyanobacteriia > PCC-6307 > Cyanobiaceae > ATX-6F1. Next base: position 232,364 of record NZ_JAGQBJ010000003.1, on the reverse strand, counting down.
GCAGCCCACGGCTCGAGATTGAGGTGGAGGACAGCGGCCCCGGAATCGCCTCTGATTTTCTCCCCCACATTTTTGAGGCCTACACCCAGGCGGACGGAGCCAGCCGGCAGGTACAGGGCAGCGGCTTGGGCCTGAGCATCTGCCATAGGCTCTGCCATCTCATGGGCGGCTCGATCGAGGTCAGCAGCCGCCTCGGCGAGGGCACGCGCCTGCGAGTGGAGCTGCCCCTGAGGCCAAGCCTTCCGTTGGAGGCTCCCCCAAAGGCGATGGAACCCGGCGATGGGGCGCCGGGCTGGCCCAAGGGGGGAGCGGCCCCGACGGGCGGAGCCTTGGACCAGCCGCCACGAATCCTGGTGGCAGAAGACAACCGCATCAACCAACGGGTGCTTGAACTTCTGCTCAACCAGCTAGGACTGTCTGCCGACTTCGTGGACGATGGCCAGGCGGCGATCGAGCGCGTCGGGCGAGGGGACATCGATCTGGTGCTCATGGACCTGCAGATGCCCAGCATCGATGGCCTGGAAGCCACCCACTCCGTGCGGCGGCGATCGGGGCCTCAGCCCTACATCGTGGCGCTGACGGCCCTGGCCTTCGCTGATCAGAAGCAGGCCTGCCTCGACGCCGGCATGAACGACTTTCTCAGCAAGCCCGTGCGACGTCGCGACCTGGAGGCGACCCTGGGGCGCTATGACCTGTGGCTGAGAAGCCAGCGTTCCGGCGGTGACCCGCAGACCTCCAGTGCGATCCATTGATCCTCTGAATCCTTGACGAGCGAAACCTCCCCCCCCATCGACCCCCAGGCCTGGGGCGAGCTGCTCGCCCTGGGCGGTGAGGACGCTGGCGTGATGATTGAGGAGTTGGTCACGATGTATCTCGAGGATGGCGAGGCACTGCTTCAGGCGATCCGCCAGCACCAGGCGGCGGGCGACGCCAAAGCTCTAGGCCGCTCGGCCCATGCCCTGCGCTCCCCCAGTGCCACGCTCGGGGCCCTGCGGCTGGCGGAGCTCTGCCAGCAGGTGGAGCTGGCCTGCGGCCACCAGCCCGAGGGGACCGCGGCCCAGATCCCGATAGAGGCCGTCGTCAAAGAGGGCCAGCGGGTCATCAGCGCCTTGCAACAGCGCCTGGACCACCCATGAGCGGCCCGATGCGGCTGCTGCTGATCGACGATGACCGGATTCTTCAGCTCGTGCTCCAACGGGTGCTGAAGCGGGAAGGGGCCGAGGTGCTGCTGGCCTCCGATGGGCGCACGGGCCTGGCGATGGCCCGGGAGCACGCTCCCCATCTGGTGCTCTGCGATTGGAACATGGAGGGCATGGACGGGCTGGAGGTGTGCCGCCACTTCAAGGCCGATCCCCAGCTCAGTGCCATCTTTTTCATCCTGCTCACCTCCCGATCCGAGGTGAAGGACCAGGTCATGGGCCTCGACGCCGGCGCCGACGATTTCCTCACCAAGCCGGTGGAGGCGGCCGAGCTCACGGCTCGGGTGCGCGCTGGGATGAGGCTCTATGAGAGCAACCAAAGTCTGCGTGAACTGAGCCTGGATCTGGAGCGACAGAAGCGACAGCTGGAGGAGGAAATGTCCCGCGCTGCCGACTATGTGAGCTCGATTCTGCCCAGTTCCCTCAAAGGGCCGATCAGCATCGAGAGCCTGTTCCTGCCCTCCCAACGGCTGGGGGGCGACTGCTACGACTTCTATTGGCTGGATCAGGATCATTTCGTCGTTTACATGCTCGATGTTTCCGGCCATGGGCTGGCGGCGGCCTTGCCATCCATTTCGATCCACAACTTGCTGCGTTCCAATGCCATCGACAGCAGCATCCGCTGCCATCCAGCCCAGGTGCTGGAAAACCTCAATGCCTTCTTTCAGATGGGGCAGCAGAACGAGCAATACTTCACCATCTGGTACGGCGTCTATCGGCCGACGACGCGCAACCTGACCTATGCCAGCGCCGGCCATCCACCCTGTTTCTTGCTCCCTGGTCAAGCAGAAACTGGCGAATCAATTCAACAGCTGAAGACCAACGGCATGCCCATCGGTCTCTTCGAAGAAGTCACGTATCTGGAGCAGGTGCAATCCATTCTGCCTGGATCGTTGATTTATCTCTACACCGATGGTATCTACGAGTGTCTACCCAGCGACAATCAGAGAGTTACCTGGGATTTGGATCAATTCAAGAATCATCTTCTGGCAACGTCGCTGCCAGAGCCTCCAGCTCTGCCGGCCTTGCTGGCGGAGATCCGCCAGCTCAGCGGTTCCCCCACATTCAACGACGACGTCTCGTTAATGCAGATTCGTTTTTCCCACCTGCAGCCTGATCAGGACTGAAGGACAGACCGGATCATTCCTTCGCAGCCTGCAACGGCAGAACGATGTCTTTGGGCTCCGCCACGATGGTGAAGATGCGGTCTGTGCCCGTCATCTGAAGCACAAGACTCATCTGTGGCGTGGGCGCAATCAGAACAAACTGAGCCGAAGATTCGCGGGCTTTCTTGAGACAGACCACCAGGGAACCGAAGCCGCTGCTATCCATCAGGCTGATGGCCCGGCAATCGATCGCCACAACCATGGCGCCGCTCTCCAGGGCCGCCACGGCCTCCTCCCTCAGGCCCTCCCCTGCCACTGCGTCGAGAAGGCCAACGGGCTCAAGGCAGACAAGGGCAGAAGCCATGGCGTGATCGTGGGAACTGGAGTTAAAGCTGATTCTACCGAAACCCTTGAATGTGAACAGCAGGGGTGCCTGCCAGGGCCGCCTCCACGCACCTCATGTGCCGAATGAGAAAGGTAAGCCAGACTCTCAAACCTCCTGAAATCGTGCAAAGGATGACATCAAAACTGGATGGACTTAAACCGTTGGGCCAGCCTGGTTAAAAACATCAAAAATGCGATCCGTTCCGGTCATCTCCATCACCAATCTGACCTGGCTGTTCAGCCCTCGCAAGCTCAAACGTACCCCCGCTTCCTTGGTTTTCTTAAGGCAGGCAATCAAGGCACCGAATCCATTGCTATCGATGTAGGTTCCCGCTTGAAAATCTATAAGGATCGTCCTGAAACCCTGCCCCAGAGCTGTGTTGACGTCATCGCGAAGCGCCTTGCCCATCAAGGCATCCAAAACCCCGGAGAGAGCAATCACCTTCGTGGAAACATCATCATGGGGCGGGGCTGATTGGTCTGCCACCTTGAAGTCGTCGGCACAAGTCAGATCCATCCTAAGCAGCGCACGTGACGCGTCCGTGCCAGCCCCGCAGCCCCTGGTCGCTGGGGACCGCCAGGACTGGCATCAGGCTCTTTCGTCGCAGGGATCCTGGGCGGCCGAGCCACCACAGCGACAGCTAGGGTTAGCTTCACACGGTCTCGATCTACGTTGAAACGTTCGGCTTCACCTGTTGCCGAAGGGGCCGCCTTAGCTCCCCACATCTGGCGAGACTCCGTCTTGACGGGAGCGCGCATTTTCCTGGTGGCAGCCAGCGCCCTCACCTTCACATACCTTGCTTCGAGCCACTCCCTGCGGGAGCAGTCGCGGATGAATCTGCGGGCCATGGCAGAGGCCGCTGCCGCGATGATGGATCCATCGCTTCAATCACGATTCAATCAGTCGTCGCAAGGTGGCAGCGCCGACTATCGCCGTGCCGTCGAACCGTTGCTGAAGCTGCGGCGGGCCGTTCCGGAGATCTATTACGCCTACGCCCTGGTCCCCTCCGGCCTAGGCCTTCAGTTCACGGTCGACAGCTCCTACTACATCAAGAACCAGGGCGATGCGACCCCCGTTGCCAAACCGGGCGAGCTCTACGACGACGCCCCGGCCGCTGCCCGCGAGGCGGCCCGCACGGGCGAGACCCAGGTCAGCACCGCTCCCTACACCGACAAATGGGGCACCTTCCTGAGCGCCTTCGCCCCCCTGTCCAAGGACGATCCAGAGGCGGGCATCGTTGGTATCGACATGTCACTCACCAGCCTCGACAACCTGCTGCGTCCCCTGCGGCTCACGCTGCTGGTCTCCCTGGTGGGAAGTGCGGCCCTCTCCGTTGCCGCCGGCTACGACAACTTCCGCTCCCGCCAAGCCGAGGCCAGTGCCATCAGCGACATGGCCCACGCCCGCACCCTGGCCGAGGCGGCCGCTGCGGCGGCCGAGTCAGCCAACCGAGCCAAGGACACCTTCCTGGCGACCGTCAGCCATGAAATCCGCACCCCGCTCAACGGAGTGCTCGGCCTCACCGGGCTCGTGCTCGACACCCAGCTCACGGCCAACCAAAGGGAATGCCTTCAAACCGTGCAGCGCTCGGGCGAAACGCTGCTGACCATCCTCAATGACGTGCTCGATTTCTCCAAAATCGAAGCCGGCAGGATCGAACTTGAGCAGCGCACCATCCCCTTGGCCACCTTGCTCGAAGACGTGCTCGACATCAGCGCGACCCTGGCCCAAGCCAAGGGACTGGAACTGGCCCTGTTGCTGGAGCCGGACATGCCCTCAAAGGTGGTGATCGATCCCACCCGGCTGCGCCAGATCCTGCTCAATCTCGTGGGTAACGCGATCAAGTTCACCAGCGAAGGTGAGGTCGTGCTGCACGCCGAACGGGTGAGTCGGCAGGCGGACGGCAGCTTCACTCTGGCGTTCACCATCACTGACACCGGGCCGGGCATTCCTACCGAACGGCGGGAGCGGCTGTTCAAGCCGTTCACCCAGATGGATGCCTCCACCACCCGTCTCCATGGCGGGACCGGCCTTGGTCTGGTCATCAGCCAACGCCTCTCCCAGGCCATGGGCGGCGATCTCCGACTCGTCTCATCCACCCGGCAGGGAACCTCCTTTCGCTGCACGGTTCGTACGCTCGCCCCCTCCTGCCAAGTCCCCACCCTCTCAGACGCCCTCCTGAGCGCTGACAGTGGCAGGAGCACCCATCCCCTGGCGGGGCAACGGATGCTGGCGGTGATGGACCAGCCGCTGAACCGGCGGATCCTTGAGCTCTACACCGCCAGCTGGGGCCTGCCGACGCTGTTCGCCAGTTCCGGGGCCGAGGCCCTGGCCCTGCTGGAGCGCCACCACGTTGACCTTGTCCTGATCGACCGGCGCCTGGCTGACATGGACGGACCGGCCCTGGCCGCTGCCATCCATGGGCAGCCGCGTGGGTCCTCTCTGCCGCTGATTCTCCTCACGATGGTGGGGGAGCGGCTCGAGGCCCCGGGTGTCTTCGCGACCCTGACCAAACCGATCAAGCCGAGCGTGCTGTTGCCTGAGCTGCTCAGGGCCACCCAAGAAACGGAACCAACCGCTCCTGAGGCCCCAGGACCTTCTAATGAGATCAACGCGGAGTTTGCCCGCCGTCACCCGATGAGCATCCTGGTGGCCGAAGACAATGCTGTGAACCGACGCGTCTGCGAATTGCTCTTCCAACGCCTGGGCTACGGGGTGCAATTCGCCTTCGATGGTGAGAAAGCAGTGGCGCTGCAGGCCAGCCTTGATCCCGACATCATCCTCATGGATGTGCAGATGCCCCGGCTCGATGGGCACGAAGCCACGCGGAGGATCCGATCCCAGTGCGGCCGGGGCGATCGCCCCTGGATCGTGGCGCTGACGGCCGATGCGTTGCCGAGCGATCGCAGTGCTGCTCTCGAGAGCGGCATGAACGACTTCCTCAGCAAACCGATCGATGCGGACGCATTCCACGCGGCGATCCTGCGGGCCCACGGCGCCTTGAACAAGGCGATCACCTAGGGCAACCAGGGGCTTCCGCTGAAATCCGGATCGCGTTTTTCGAGGAAGGCATTGCGTCCCTCCTGCCCCTCCTCGGTCCGGTAGAATAGATGGGTGGCCTGGCCCGCCAGCTCCTGGATCCCCGCCAGTCCATCGGTTTCAGCGTTGAAGGCCGCCTTCAGGCAGCGGATCGCCGTGGGGCTGTGCTGCAGCACCTCCCGGGCCCAGCGCACGCCCTCCGCTTCCAGTTTCTCCAGGGGCACCACGGCATTCACAAGCCCCATGGACAGGGCCTCATGGGCGTCGTAGCGACGGCAGAGGAACCAGATTTCCCGGGCCTTGCGCTGGCCCACCACCCGGGCCAGGTAGCCCGCCCCGAAACCGCCATCAAAGCTGCCCACCCGCGGCCCCGTCTGGCCGAACACCGCGTTCTCCGCCGCCAGGCTCAGATCACAGAGCAGGTGCAGCACCTGGCCGCCGCCGATCGCGTAGCCCGCCACCAAGGCGATCACCACCTTGGGCAGGCTGCGGATCAAACGCTGCAGATCAAGCACGTTGAGGCGCGGCAAGCCCTGCTCATCCACGTAGCCACCGTCGCCACGGACGCTCTGATCGCCGCCGGAGCAGAAGGCATGCACCCCATCGAGCGCCGGTCCGGCCCCGGTGAAGAGCACGACGCCGACGGAGGGGTCATCGCGCACCCGCGAGAAGGCGTCGCAGAGCTCCTGCACCGTCCGCGGCCGAAAGGCGTTGCGGCGCTCCGGGCGGTTGATGGCGATGCGGGCCAGGCCATCGCCAGACAGCTCGAACACGATGTCCGTGTAGGAGGCGGCGGAGGTCCAGCGCACCGGATCAGGCATCAACGGGGGGGGATGGGGGGATTCATTCTGCGATCAGGCCCGAACAGCCCTTGAAGCAGGCTCTGGCGCAGGTGCTGCCGCAGGGCGGCATCGCTGCGGCGATCGGTGCGCAATTCGATCACCGCCAGGGGGAAGGGCTCCGCCCAGGTCAGGGCCTGCCCCAGGTCGCCCAACGCGCTCAATCGCCGGACCGGCACCCCATGGGCCGCCGCCAGATCGAGGGGATCCACGGGTTGGGGCATGGCGAACAGACGCTCGAAATCCAGCCAGGGCTCGGCCGCCGCCCCAGGGCGGATCGTCAGTTGCTCAAAGATGCCACCGCCGCCGTTCTGGATCAGCACCACGGTGAGGCGCCCGCGCAGCTGGCGCTGCCAGAGCCAGCCGTTGGCGTCATGGAGCAGGGCCAGATCGCCCGTGAGCAGCACCAGGCTCCCCTCGCTCTGGGCCAGCCCGCAGGCCAGCGACAGGGTGCCATCGATGCCGGAGGCACCCCGGAAGCCGTAGAGGCGACGCGGCGGCGCCAAGGGGTCGGCGAAGCTCTCCCAGTCGCGCACGGGACTGCTACTCGCGAGCATCAGTGCCACCCCCTCCGGCAGCCAGCGGCTGAGCTGACGGGCCACGGCCGGTTCGCTCAGCGGGGTTGGGCCTGACGGGCCGCCAGGGCTCAGGCACTGATCGAGCCCTTGCTGGGTGCGGGCCTCGATCGCCCGCCACTGGGCCCCTTGCTCCAGGCTGGAGGGGGCTGGCGAGTCGGCTGCAAGCTGATCAGACAAGGATTCGCTCCAAGCCACCAGTCCGCAACCCCACTGGCGCTGGGCCGTGCCGAGGGGATCGAGGGGGCGGTCATCGCCTTCGCTGATCAACAGCTGCAGGCCCTGCGTGGCACTGAGCCAGCGTTGCAGACGCCGGCTGGCGGGCAAGGGCCCCAGCCGCAGCACCTGATCCACCGGCGGCACGGCACCGAGGTCGTCGAGGAACAGGTCGTAGCCGCCGATCGCCTCCAGCCCCGGCCGTCCTCGCAACCAGGAGAGGCCATCGGCCAGCAGTGGCCAGCCGGTGCGACGGCACCAGAGAGCCAGGGTGCGGGTGAAGGCCGAAAAACCGGCCCGATCCCCTCGCCACGGACCCGCCACGATCACACCGGGGGCATCGAGATCGAAGCGCAATTCCGTGGACAGCTCTCTGGCCTGGGCAAGGGCCAGGGCGCCGCGCCGCTGCGCTGCAGGCGGTGGCTGATCCAGCCCGGCGCACCCCGGTGGCGTGGGCACCAGGCGCTGCAGTTCCCCAGCCAGGGCGATCAACCCCTCAGCGCCCAGGTGGAGGGGTTCAGCGAAGGGCAGGTTCAGGTGGACAGGTCCGGCGGGGCGCAGTGGATCCAGGCCCTGGGCGGCCTCCCAGGCGGAGCAGGCCAGCAGCCCGATCGCCTCCGGTTCCATCGCCGACAAACCGCTCGGATGCCCCTGGAGCAGACGCCGACAGGAACGGCTCAAGAACTGCTCCTGGTTCACGGTCTGGTTGGCACCCTTGCCCTTGAGCTGGACGGGCCGATCGGCCGTGAGCAACAGCAGCGGTATGGCGGAGTAATCCGCCTCCACCGCCGCCGGCAGCAGGTTGGCCACGGCCGTGCCCGAGGTGGTCACCACCGCCGCCGCCACGCCATCGCCCCGACCCAGGCCCAGGGCAAAGAAAGCAGCGGAGCGTTCATCGAGGGCCGTACTTAACACCAAGCCCGAGGGCTCCAGCAGCGCCGCCGCCACGGCCAGGGGACCGGAACGACTGCCTGGGCAGAGCACCAACTGGCGCAATCCGCAGCCCCGCAGCGCCCGCAGCAGGGTGAGGGCGGCCCGCAGGTTCGCCTCTGCTGCCGGGGGGGAGCCGGTGGGGATCGGGGACACGGTCAGCTCGGCCCTCGGTTGGTCAGGATGTGCCGATCATGCTGAACGGCCTCGTCTCCATGGCCCAGCGCTGCCGTTGATGACCGATTCCGCCCCTGGCACGACCACAAAGGACGAGGCCCGCATCGGCTGGCGCCGCCAGTTGCTCTCGCTCCTGCTCTGGGTCACGGTGGCGCTGCTGCTGCGGACGTGGGTGATCGAGCCGCGCTGGATTCCCTCTGGATCCATGCTGCCGGGCTTGCAGCTCCAGGACCGGATCCTGGTGGAGAAACTGCGGCCGCGGCTTGGGGGGCCGTTGCCCATCGACACGATCGTGGTGTTCAGCCCCCCTGAACCCCTGCTGCGGGCAGGCTACGACCCTGGAGCGGCCCTGATCAAACGCGTGGTGGGCGTGGCGGGCGATGTGATCGAGGTGCGCCAGGGCCAGTTGTTGCGCAATGGCGAAGCGGTGGAGGAGCCCTGGATCAGCGCGCCGATGGCGTACCAGTTGCCGCCTCTGACCGTGCCCGACGACCAGCTGCTGGTGCTCGGTGACAACCGCAATGCCAGCCTCGATTCCCACCTCTGGGGACCGTTGGCCATGGACCATGTGATCGGCACGGCGGTGCTGCGCTACTGGCCCCTCGATCGCCTCGGGACCTTGGGAATCTCCCGCTCCAGCCCACTGAAACCGGCCGTTACCCTGCGGTAGTCTGGATGTGTGCTGCAGAAAACACCGGAGATGTTCAACCCGGAGTTCCTGGCCACGGACAGTGAAGCCATCAGCAGCAACTCGCTGATTCAGTACCTGCAAGACCAGTCTCCCGACGTGCTGCAACGGGTGGCCCGCTCCGCCAGTGGTGACATCCAGGACATCATTCGCCACAACGTCCAAGGCCTGTTGGGCCTGCTGCCCGGCGAGCAGTTTGAAGTGAAAATCCAGGCCAGCCGCGACAACCTGGCTGGGCTGCTCGCCTCGGCGATGATGACAGGGTACTTCTTGCGCCAGATGGAGCAGCGCATGGAGCTGGAGGCAAGTCTTTTCGGGGACGGTGGTCTTGAGGCAGATCCCGGCGAGCTGGAGCTCTAAGCCGGAGCGAATCAGCTGACCTTTGAGCGGTCTCTGGGCGTGGCAGGTACCAGGCCCAGAGCAATGATCCGCTCATCCAGCTCCCGCAGAAACGTCCAGGCTCCAGCCTGGGGACAGGCGCTGGTTTCAATCTGCTCGGCCAGCGTCAGCAGCTGTGGCCCCGCGCAGGGCAGCGGAGCGGCGTGGTGGGCCGGGATTACCCAGCGCAGATCCTGGAGCCCAGCGAGCTCCCTCAGCCAAGCCGCCAGCACGCCCCGCTGACGGGGAAACACCAGCCGCTCCACCACCGGTGCCACCTGCAGGCGGGCTTCACCGCCTGGTCCCAACAACGCCAGAAACGCCTCCTGCCAGCCGTTGCTCCAGCGGAAGGGGTAGAGGCCGAAGTGGCTTCGGGTATCCCTCAGACCCGGCCGCAGCGCGCCACGGCAGGTTTCCAGCAGATTCAGCACCTCCAAGCCCGGCGGGCGCAGGTAGGTGGCGAACAGCACCAACCGCCACCAGCCCTGGCGCCGCTGCTCAGGGCCATCACCCAACGGCTCCTCACCGCGCTCACGGGCATGAAAGAGCAGGGGAGTGGGATCAGCGGTAAAAATCTCCGGCGGCTGCTCCTCTATCGCGAACAGGGCATCGGTGAGCAGCAGGGCACCACTGGCGCGGTGGCAGCAGGCCACCTCACCGAACGAGCCAATGCCCAGATCGAGGGGGCCGAGGGCGCGCCAGTCGAGCTCATCGCCGTGGGGCAGCCCCTGCTCGATCAGCACCCGGGTGCGGCGGGTGGGGAAGCCAAGCCAAGGGAGTGGGAGCCGCAGTGGAAAGCTCCACTGCTGCGGCGCCACCCAGAGCGTGGCCGCCGGAAACGCCCTCACCATCGCAGGTACCGGCAACTTGTGCTCCAGGCCGGAGGTGGTGGGCAGCACGATCGTGAGCACGGGACCATGGCGCTGTTCCAGTTCCCTCAGGGCCTCCCGCACCTCGGCGGTGGGTGCCACGGGGGCGTAAAGCATCAAGCCCTGGCGCAGCTTGAGCACGGTCATCCGGATCGGCACAGCCACGTAGTACAGACCAAGGAGCTGCTCGAAACTCCAGACCTGCCCAGGGATCAGCTCCCTGACCAAGGTACGCCGTCGTCCGTAGGGATAGAGCGGCAGCAGGGGCCACCAAGGCCAACGCTGCTCGCGCCGGGCGCTCATCGCGCCCGGCTCTGGCGCCACTGGGCGAAGAGCCCGTGGCGTGGAGCGAACAGATAACTGAGCACGAACAACCCTGTCTGAACGAGCACGATGCAGCCGGCGGTGGAGGCATCCATCCAGTAGCTCCAATAGACCCCGATCAAGCTGGCGAGCACCGCCGAGGCGATCGCAATCCAACTCATGCGATCAAAGCGGTCCGTGAGCAAAAACGCTGTCGCCCCAGGGGTGACGAGCATGGCCACCACCAGGATGATTCCCACCGTCTGCAACCCAGCCACCGCCGCCAAGGAGAGCAACGAAAGCAGAAGGTAGTGCAGGGCACCCGTGTGGAGCCCGATGGAGCGCGCATGGGTGGGATCAAAGCAGAACAGGATCAGGTCACGACGGAACACCAGCAGCAGCGCCAAGACCCCAGCGCTGATCAGCAGGGTTTGGGCAATGTCGGATGAACTGATCCCCAGAACATTGCCAAACAGAATGTGGGTGAGGTCGATCGTGCTGCGCACCTTGGAAACCAAAAGCAGGCCCAGGGCGAAGAAGCCTGTGAAAACCAGACCGATCACCGTGTCTTCCTTGATGCGAGAGGTCTGCTTGATGAAACCGATCACGATCACCGATCCAACCCCAAAAACGAAGGCACCCAGGGCAAAGGGCAGGTTGAGCGCATAGGCGATCACCACCCCCGGCATCACCGCATGGGAAACGGCATCTCCCATGAGGGCCCAGCCCTTGAGGGTCATGAAGCAGGAGAGAAATCCGCAGACGGCCGCCACCAGAGCGCTCACCAGCAGGGCCCGCACCATGAACGGGTGCTGCAGCGGTTCGATCAGCCAGATCAGCGAATCCATCAAGACTCCTTCTGCGGCCGTGCGCGCTCGACGGCCGCCAACGGGTCGCCGCCAAAGGTGCGGGCCAGATTCTCACGGGTGAACACCGCGGAGGTTTCGCCGTACACCAGGATGGTTTTGTTGATCAGCACCACCTGATCACAAAAGCCCGTGACATGGGCCAGGTCATGGGTGGAAATCAGCAGGGTGCGGCCTTCTTGGCGGAAGCGCTGGAAGAGTTGAACCATGAGTTTTTCGGTGTGAATGTCCACGCCGTTGAAGGGTTCGTCGAGCAGCATCACTGAGGCCCCTTGGGCCAAGGCGCGGGCCAGGAAAGCGCGCTTGCGCTGGCCACCGGAGAGTTCGCCAATCTGGCGCTCGCGCAGGTCCCAGAGGTCCACCTGCTCCAGGCTGGTGCGCACGGACTGATGATCATGGCGGCGGGGCCTGCGCAGCAGATTCATGCCCCCGTAACGACCCATCATCACCACTTCGGCAACGCTCACAGGAAAGTTCCAGTCGACACTTTCCATCTGCGGCATATAGGCCACCGCCTGTTGACGAAGCGCCTCATTGAGCGGCAGATCATTGATCGAGATGCTCCCGCGGGACGGGCGCACAAAGCCCATCAGCGCCTTGAAGAGCGTGGATTTACCCGCCCCATTCATGCCGACCAGCGCGCCGATCGTGCCGGCACTCACCCGCAGCGAAGCGTCATGGAGAGCGACCACACCGTGGTAAGCCACGCAGAGGCCCTGTACGACGATCCGATCGAGTGGGCGGTGGAGGAGATCGGGGCCACGTGCTGCCATGGCTTCATTCTCCCTTCAAGCCGTCCACCAGGAGCCGGGCATTGTGCCGTTGCAACCTCAGCAGCGTCGGTGCCGCACCACCAGGAAGAGAGAGTGAGTCAACGAAGAACGCACCGCCGAAACGGCTGCCGCTCTCCTCAGCCACCTGGCGCTGGGCCTTGTCACTCACCGTCGTCTCACAGAACACGGCCGGAACCCCCCGCTTTCGGACCAGGTCAACCAGCCGAGCCATGCGCTGCGGCGTCACCTGGGACTCGGCATTCACCGGCCAGAGGTAAGCCTCCTGGAGCCCATAGTCGCGGGCCAGGTAAGAGAACGCCCCCTCACAGGTGGCCAGCACGCGCCGCCTGGACGGAATGCGGGCCAGGGAAGCACGCAACTCCAGGTCAAGCCGGCGGAGCTGGGCGCGGTAGGTCTCGGCGTTGCGGCGGTACTCGGCCGCGCCGGCGGGATCGAGGCGAGTGAAGGCGCTGCGGATGTTCTCCACGTAGCGCTCGGCCAGGCGTGGGGACATCCAGGCGTGGGGGTTGGCCCTGCCCCGGTAGGCATCCTCAGCGATGGGCAGCGGCGTGATCCCGTCGGTGAGGGTGACATGGGGAACACCGGGCATGTTGTCGGTGAAACGCCGCACCCAGCGCTCCAGTTCCAGGCCGTTCTCCAGGATCAGCACCGCGCCCGTGCTGCGCTTGATGTCACTCGGCGTGGGCTCATAGCCATGGATTTCAGCCCCGATCTTGGTGATCGATTCCACCCGAAGGCGATCACCCGCCACCGCACGGGCCATATCGGCAAGCACGCTGAAGGTGGTGAGCACCAGGGGCCTCTCCTGACCCCTTAAGCCCGGGAGCTGCGGTGGCCGGTCGGCGCCCCACTGACACCCCCCGAGTCCGACTGAGAGGAGCACGGCGGCAAGTCGGTTGAAGGCCGTCCTGGGGCCCGATGCATGCCGCCTAACCATGGGCGAACGCTAGAGGAAAGCCCCCCTCCGCTGGGAGAGGGGCTGGGGGCCGGATCGCCGTCTTGGGCGATCCGATGGAGCCGATGATCAGCCGATCGCAGGAGCGATCAGCGCCACGGGCAGGGCCTGGCTGGTGGCCAGATCAAGCGGGAAGTTGTGGGCGTTGCGCTCGTGCATCACTTCCATGCCCAGACCAGCGCGGTTCACCACATCAGCCCAGGTGTTGATCACGCGGCCTTGGCCATCGAGGATCGACTGGTTGAAGTTGAAACCGTTCAGGTTGAAGGCCATCGTGCTCACGCCAAGGGCGGTGAACCAGATCCCCACCACCGGCCAGGCCGCCAGGAAGAAGTGCAGGCTGCGGCTGTTGTTGAACGAGGCGTACTGGAAGATCAGGCGACCGAAGTAGCCGTGGGCGGCCACGATGTTGTAGGTCTCCTCTTCCTGGCCGAACTTGTAGCCGTAGTTCTGAGACTCGCTTTCGGTCGTCTCACGCACCAGGGAGCTGGTGACGAGCGAGCCGTGCATGGCCGAGAACAGGCTGCCACCGAACACACCAGCCACGCCGAGCATGTGGAACGGGTGCATCAGGATGTTGTGCTCCGCCTGGAACACCAACATGAAGTTGAAGGTGCCGGAGATGCCCAGGGGCATGCCATCGGAGAAGGAGCCTTGACCCAGGGGGTAGATCAGGAACACGGCAAAGGCCGCCGACAGCGGGGCCGAGTAGGCCACACAGATCCAGGGGCGCATGCCGAGGCGGTAGCTGAGCTCCCACTGGCGGCCCATGTAGCAGGAGATGCCGATCAGGAAGTGGAACACCACCAACTGGTAGGGACCACCGTTGTAGAGCCACTCATCAAGGCTGGCGGCTTCCCAGATCGGGTAGAAGTGCAGGCCGATGGCGTTGCTGGAGGGAACAACGGCGCCGGAAATGATGTTGTTGCCGAAGAGCAGGCTGCCGGCAACGGGCTCACGGATGCCGTCGATGTCGACGGGGGGAGCGGCGATGAAGGCAACGATGAAGCAGGTGGTGGCCGCCAGAAGGCAAGGGATCATCAACACGCCGAACCAACCCACATAAATGCGGTTGTCGGTGGAGGTGACCCACTCACAGAAGCTTGCCCAGCTTCCTGAACGGCCGCTGCGAATAGCGGTGGTCATGGAACCAATGAGGACGGGATGGAAGCCGAACGCTCAGTGCCCCCGAAAAGGCAGAGTTATCCGGCACATCAAGGCTAAGGAGCACCCATGGAGGTCAGGCGCCAACAAAATGAAACTTCCGATCGCTTCAAACAAGTTCACGGGAACTGCGGCCATCTTTATAAAACTTCACTCTCGTAAGCGGTGCCTCCCTCAGGCGCGGCCTGGGGCCATCGTGCCCGCAGCGCCGGCTCCTTGTTGCTGCCACCAGGTGCGGCCCTGCTGCAGGAAAGCCACCCAATCGAGCTTCTCGGTCTCGGCCGCCCGGGCCACCAACAGCGGTGCCTGGCGCCGCACCTGTTCAAGATCCGTCGCCTCCACCCCCACCGAAAGCGCCAGCACATCCGCCATCGCATGGCTCACCACCCGGGTGAGATAGGCGGCGCTCAGGGCCTGGATCGCCCCACCTACCAGCCAGGTGGCGCCGTGCAACTTGATCAGGCCGGCCAGCGCCTGGGTGCTCCACTCCACCAGGCCCAGGGCCAGTGCCGCCTTACCCAGCTCCAGGGCGGTCTCCCTGAGCTGGTCGCCCGTCCAAGGGCAATCCCAGAGTTCGGCCATCTCCTTGAGCATCAAGCCATTGGCGATGCCGAGCACCAGCAGATCGACGCTGGGGAGCGGCGCTGCGAAAACACCCGCGGCCACCACCCATTGGGTGCGCTGCTGCAGTTGCTTCCAGCGCCGCCGCCGCACCGTTTCGAGATCGGCCTGCAGCCGGGCGTGGAACTGACGCAGGCAGCGGAGTTGCGTCGCTTCCAGCTGGCAGCGTCCCGGTTCTCCCAGACGGCGGCGCAGGGGCTGCAGTGCGGCCTCAAGGGACGGCGCTTCGCCGTCCCAAATCAACAGGTGCCTGCCCAGACCCTCAGGCAATTGGGCGAGCAATTCCTGGTGCAGCGACCCAGCGATGTCGTTGGCCCCGAGCTCCACCAGCAGCCCCAAGGGTTGTCCAGCGGGCAGCGACTCGAGCCAACGCAGGTCGGCGGCCTGCAAGGGCAGGCTCAGGCGGTAGAGGAGTTGATCGCACTGAAGACAGGCGGCCGGCCAGAGCCAGTGGGCACTGGCTCGAGCCAGGGGCGCGGTGCTGTGGAGGCGAATCGGCATGGATCCCTTGAGGGCGCTGGCCAGGGCAGCCATCAACGCCGCGTTCGGAACTTCCAAGCCCACCAAAGCCACCTCCAGGGCGCTGCGCTGCTGCCGTTGGCGCAGCCCCATGAGTTCGCAGCGGTGATCATCCAGGCCGGGATGGTCCCCGGCCTCCAGCCGGCTGAACTGCTCGAGCAAACGCTCGCAACGCTCGATCCAGGCCGCGCTCGTGCGCGGCATCGGCAACCGGGGCGTCGGGCGGCGCCCGGAAAGCAGCCACCAGCCGGCCGCAACTGCCCCGAGCGGCAGCACTGCTGTAAGGGGTAGGTGGACGGCATCGGTGACCACCCAGCCCCCTGCCAGCGCCCCGGCCAGCGGCCACCAGCGGGGCAGGCGCGACAAGGGTGGGGCCAGTACGGGAGTCAGGGGGGCGGCAGGAGACGTCAAGGACAGGCCGCAGATCGCTGCATCTTTAGCTCAGCTCCTGGGGGCTGCCCAGACGTGCGCCTGCACTGACACCATCACCACTGGGATCGAACCTGGGCCATAGGCTGGGCGAACCTTGCGGTTGCCCATCCGCCCATGGCCCAACTCAACGGGGGGGGCAAGCCATCTCTGCACGGCCGATCAGGCGGAAATCGCCCAGGATTCTCCTGCAGGCACCGGCCTTGGTGGTGCCGCTGGCCCCGCGGGGGACCATGGCTGAGCCTTTGATCATCAGCGGATCGCTGCTTCCCCTCGAGCGCCAGCGCCACAAGGCAAGGGAGCAATGGGCTCTGGTGGAGGGTTCCGAGCGCTTCCATGGCGCCTTGCCGGTGCTGTTGCTGAATCGCTGCTGGCTGCGGCTGGAGGTGGTGGCGGTGGCGGAGCTTGCCCAACGGTTTCCTCCCGATGCCAGCGCCGAGGCTCCGGAACTGGTGCATTTCCGTGCGCTCCGGGCCGAAGGCCTCGGGATGCTCGCGGCGGAGGAGCGCTGCTGGGATGAATTCGGTCGCCAGGCCTGTCAGGAGGCCTTGCTGCGCTATTGGCGAGCCCAGGACCGGGGCCACCAGGGCTGGACCCTGGAGCGCTACCTCGCCCTGCTGGCCGCCTACCGCCAGACGTTCGAGGCGCCGGAGGGGGCGGCCATGCCCCTGATCGTGCTGGCGCGACCAGGCCCTGGGGAGTGCCATCACCTCCATTGGCTCCGTCAGGCTTCGACCCCCATGCGTCACACTTGCGCCTGAGTCCAGGTTGCGGCAATGGCCGACGAGATGAGTTCCATCCAAGCCCAGGAAGGGAATGAAGGGCATGAGCCCGGCGGCCAGGAGGCCGAACCAACTGGCCACGGCCGCGTGGCCGGCGAGCGCAAGGTCATTGAGCGCAGTTCCGGCGAAAGGGGAAGTGGTGAGCGCGGCGGGGCCCGCGGCGGCGAGCGTGGGGGGTCCGGGCGGGAACCCGGTGGCTTCCGCATCCGTTTAAGCGACAACGAACTGCGCGCCGCCCAGGTCGTTCAGGAGGCCTTCCAACTGCGCTCCACCGTGGCGGCACTCGGCCTCTCGATCCGCACGGTGGCTCAGTTGCTGGAACAGGGCCAACTCGACGCGCTGGTGGCCCAGCACCGCGCTGGCGGTGGTGGCCTGAATGCCGGTGGTGGTAGTGGCGGTCGGCCCGAAGGCGGCCAACGCCGCGCTCCCCGCAGCGAGCGCGGCGGCGAAGGTCGGGGTGAGCGCCCCTCCTCGAAGCCCAATCCTTTTGCGCGGCCCAGCCGCCCGGCCCCGGTAAGCGAGCCGCCCCAGCCGCCAGCAGAACAGCCCGAAGCAGAACAGCTTGAGGCCGACCAGCCCCCTGCCGATTCAGCCGCTGAGCCGATCAGCAGCGAAGCCGAGAGCCCCAACGAGGGCTGAGCGGATGGCACGGCCCAGGGTTCTCTCCGGTGTCCAACCCACCGGAGCCCTTCATCTCGGCAACTGGCTGGGGGCGATCCGCAACTGGGTGGAGCTGCAACAAGACCACGACACCTTTTTCTGTGTCGTCGATCTGCACGCGATCACCGTGCCCCACGATCCAGCGGTGTTGGCGGCGGACACCCGGCGCACGGCCGCCCTGTACCTGGCCTGCGGCATCGACCCTGACCGCTCGACGGTGTTCGCCCAGAGCCACGTGAGTGCCCACAGCGAGCTGTGCTGGCTGCTCAACTGCGTGACGCCCCTGAACTGGCTGGAGCGGATGATCCAGTTCAAGGAGAAAGCGATCAAGCAGGGCGACAACGTGTCGGTGGGCCTTCTGGATTACCCGGTGCTGATGGCCGCCGACATTCTTCTCTACGACGCCGACCTGGTGCCGGTGGGGGAAGACCAGAAGCAGCACCTGGAATTGGCCCGCGACATCGCCCAGCAACGCATCAACAGTCGTTTCGCCCCCGAAGACGCGCCCCTGCTCAAAGTGCCCAACCCCTTGATCCTCAAGGCCGGCGCCCGGGTGATGAGCCTCAGCGACGGGCGCAGCAAGATGAGCAAGAGCGACCCCAACGAGGGCTCTCGCATCAACCTGCTGGATCCGCCCGAACTGATTGTCAAGAAGATCAAACGCGCCAAGACCGATCCGGTGATGGGCCTGGCCTTTGACCACCCGGAGCGCCCCGAGGCCGACAACCTCCTGGGGCTCTACGCCCTCCTGGCTGGCCTCAGCCGCGAGCAGGCCTCGGTTGACTGTGGCGCCATGGGCTGGGGGGCCTTCAAACCCCTTCTGGCTGACGTTGTGGTGGAAGCGCTGCGTCCGGTGCAGGAGCGCTATCGCTCCCTGGAAACGGAAGCGGGTTTCATCGATCAGGTGCTGCGCCAAGGCCGGGAGCGAGCCAGCACGGTGGCCGTGGCCACCCTGGAGCGCGTGCGCAAGGCCCTGGGCTTCCTGCCCGCCGCCTGATTCGCACAACCGGCGGCTTTTTCGGGCTCGCGCCACCCCTGGGGTCCTGATCGCGCCCAGCGCCACTGATCAGCGCCACTGATGGTTCAGCCTGAACAGACACCTGGGGGTGCGGTGGATTCTTGGCGCCCATGAAGCACCCAGGCCCCTGTCGTCCCAATGGTCTTGCACGGGTCCGGCCCTGAAGGGCTTGACACCCGCACAGCGTGTCGCATTTGTCCAGTTCGGTTGAGGCGGTCTCGCCCTCGGGTACCGCCAACCGTCAGCGTTTGCACACCGCTGCGTGCCTGTTGTTGCCCATGCGTCTGTTCCCCAAGTTGTCTGGGCCCGCAGCTCTGCTGCTGGCCCCCCTGGTACTGGGCCCCCTGGTGTCGGCGGCCCGATCGGAGCGCCAGGCGCCGCTGGGCCCCATGGCCAAGCCCACGGCAGCGTTGGTGGCCCAGCGACCTGCACCAGCCCGTTGGTTGGCGCCCTATGTGGTCACCCCGGAGCGCAAAGCCCTGCTCAACACCATCCGCTATGCCGAGGGAACCTGGAGCCGCGGGAGTGCCAAGGGCTATCGCATGCTCTACGGCGGTGAGCTGGTGTCCTGTCTCAAGGCCCACCCCGACCGCGTGGTGGTGCGGGGCTACGCCAGTGCCGCCGCCGGTGCCTACCAGTTCATGCCCGACACCTGGAACGCCGCCGCGGGATCCTTGAAGCTCAAGGGCTTTGGGCCCGCCAACCAAGACCAGGCGGCCCTCTACCTGGTGGATCGCAGCGGTGCCCTGGGCGCGATCGACCGCGGCCGACTCACCCCCGATCTGATGGCACGCCTGGCCCCCACCTGGGCCTCCTTCCCTAACCGCTCCGGCGCCAGCGTCTACGGCCAACCCGTCCATCGCGGGGACGAACTGGCCCGGTTCTATGCCAGCAACCTGGAGCAGATCCGCGCCACCAGCTGAGCGCCGACCGGGCGATCCCGTAGGCAACACCAGGCCATAGAGATCAACCTGCGGGAAAGGACAGCAGCTCGAAACCATGGCTTCCCAGCAGCCGCACCAGCCAATAGATCAGCAGGCCCAGGGCCAACGCCAGCCCAAGCCGGCCCCAGGACCAGCGGGGCAGTGGACGGCCCAGCACCCCCTGGACCAGGGCCAGCCAGAGCCCGCCGGCCACCAGCGGCGGGCCAAACAGATGCAGCTCCAGCGCCTCACCCAGATCCCCGTGCAGGGATGCCAGGACTGAACGGGTCAAGAAGCAGGTGGGACAGGGGATTCCGGTGAGCGCCCTCAGGGGACAGCCGGGCAGGGGCAACGGCAACCCGCGGCTGCGCGCGGCCAAGGCCACCATCACAGCCAACGCGCTCCACCCGAGCTGACGGAAGCCCGGGGCAGGACGGCGGCGCTGGGGGGCAACGGCTGGGCTCAAGCGCGGGCCAGAACGGAAAGGAACAGGCTCTTACAATGGCTCCCCCCGGGGATGTGAACGTGTCAGCAGTGGTGGCAGGGACGGTTCCAGAACGGCAACCCAGCGCCCACCTGCCGGCCAGCATTGATCCCCAGGCGATCCAACTGCCCAAAACCAGCGAAAGTGCGCAGCTGTTGCGCATCCGTCACTCCATGAGCCACGTGCTGGCGATGGCGGTGCAAACGCTCTTCCCCAGGGCCCAGGTCACCATCGGCCCCTGGACCGAAACAGGTTTCTACTACGACTTCGACAACCCCGAACCCTTCACCGAGGCTGATCTCAAGGCCATCAAGAAGGAGATGGGCAAGATCATCGGGCGGCGGCTCCCCCTGGAGCGCCTCGAGGTGAGCAGGGAGGAGGCCGAGCGCCGGATCAGCGCCCAGAACGAGCCCTACAAACTGGAGATCCTGGCCGGTCTCAAGGAACCGATCACTCTCTACACCCTTGGGTCTGAGTGGTGGGATCTCTGCGCCGGCCCCCACGTGGCCCACACGGGTGAGCTCAACCCCAAAGCCTTCGAGCTTGAAAGCGTGGCCGGTGCCTACTGGCGCGGCGATGAGACCAAGGCCCAGCTCCAGCGGATCTATGGCACCGCCTGGGAAACCCCCGAACAGCTGGCCGAGCACAAGCGCCGCAAGGAAGAGGCCCTGAGGCGGGACCACCGCCGTCTGGGCACGGATCTCGATCTGTTCTCGATCGAAGACGAGGCCGGCGCTGGCCTGGTGTTCTGGCACCCACGGGGTGCCCGCATGCGCCTTCTGATCGAGGAGTTCTGGCGCGAAGCTCACTTCGCCGCCGGCTACGAGCTGCTCTACACCCCCCATGTGGCCGACCTCAGCCTCTGGAAGACCTCCGGCCACCTGGATTTCTACAAAGAGAGCATGTTCGGCCCGATGGACGTGGACGAGCGTCAGTTCCAGCTCCGTCCGATGAACTGCCCGTTCCATGTGCTCACCTACGCCAACACCCTGCGTTCCTACCGGGAACTGCCGATCCGCTGGGCCGAACTGGGCACGGTGTACCGCTATGAGCGCCCGGGGGTGATGCACGGGCTGATGCGCGTGCGCGGCTTCACCCAGGACGACGCCCACATCTTCTGCCTGCCGGAGCAGATCAGCGATGAGATCCTCGGGGTGCTCAACCTCACTGAGACGATCCTCTCCACCTTCGATTTCCACTCCTACGAGGTGAATCTCTCCACCCGTCCGGCGAAGTCGATCGGGGAGGATGCCGTCTGGGAGCTGGCCACCCAGGGCCTGGTCGATGCCCTTGAGCGCAAGGGCTGGAACTACAAGATCGATGAGGGAGGCGGCGCCTTCTATGGCCCCAAGATCGACATCAAGATCGAGGATGCCATCGGCCGGATGTGGCAATGCTCCACGATCCAGCTGGATTTCAACCTGCCCGAACGCTTCGCTCTTGAGTATGTGGCCGCCGATGGCAACCGGGCCCAGCCGATCATGATCCACCGGGCGATCTTCGGCTCCCTGGAGCGATTCTTCGGAATCCTGGTCGAGAACTACGCCGGGGATTTTCCTTTCTGGCTGGCGCCCGAGCAGGTGCGACTCCTCCCGGTCACCGATGAGGTGCTCGGCTTTGCCGAATCCGTGCTGGCCAGGCTCAAGGCCGCCGGTGTGCGCGCCAGCCTCGATCGCAGTGGCGAGCGCTTGGGCAAGCTGATCCGCAACGGCGAGCAGCAGAAGATTCCTCTGCTCGGGGTCCTTGGCGCCGCTGAAGCTGAATCGGGCAGCGTCAACCTGCGCAGCCGCCGCCAGGGGGACCTGGGCACGGTGGCGGTGGCTGATCTGATCGCCGCCGCCGCCAGCGCCAACGGCCAGCGAGCCCCTGGTCTCGATCTGGCGACCGCCTCCTGAGGCGGCCCGCCTGAATCCCGATCGGCCTGAGCCCCTCGTGCAGCCCACCATGACCACCCTCCTGGCCGGCGACGTCGGCGGCACCAAGACGCTTCTGGCGCTCTACACCAGCGGCCCGGAGGGGCTCGAAGCGTGGCACGCCGAGCGCTACCGCTCCGCGGACTGGGGCGACTTCGCCGTCCTGGTGAACCACTTCCTGCACCAGGCAGCTCGGCTCCATCCCCATCTGGCCCAACCACGGGCGGGCTGCCTGGCGATCGCCGGTCCAGTCCAGGCGGGCAAAGTGAAGCTCACCAACCTGCCCTGGGACCTGGAGGAGGCGGCGCTGGCCCAGAGCACCGGAATCGAGCGCCTGGAACTGGTGAACGATTTCGCCGTGCTGATCCATGGCCTGCCCCATCTGGCGGACCACCAACAGGTCGACCTGCGCTCGGGCCTGGTGGTGGCGGGAGCCCCCGTGGCGATCCTGGGTGCGGGCACCGGCCTGGGGGTCGCCATCGGCGCCCAGGGCCCCCAGGGTCTCCTGGCCCTGGCCAGCGAGGCGGGCCATGGCGAATTCGCCGCCCGCAGCCCGCAGGAATGGGAACTGAAGCGCTGGTTGCAGGCCGAGCTGGGCCTGGAGCGGCTCTCGCTCGAACGTGTCGTCAGCGGCACCGGTCTCGGTCTGGTGTTCCGCTGGTTCGTGGCCTCCCGCCAGTTCCAGGGCCGCCATCCGCTGGCCCCCGCCGATCCGGCCCAGCAGGCGCAGGATCTTCCGGCGGCCGTGGCAGCGGCCGCCATCTCAGGAGATCCCCTGGCCAGCGAGGCCCTGAACCTCTGGCTGGGGGCCTATGGCTCGGCGGCCGGGGATCTCGCCCTGCAAACCCTCTGCCGCGGTGGGCTCTGGCTTGGGGGGGGCACGGCAGGAAAGCTCTTACCCCATCTGCGCTCGCGGGCCTTCCTCGGACCCTTCCTGGCCAAGGGACGCCTCAGTGCCGTGCTGGAAACCATCCCCGTGCGGGCGCTGATCGATCCAGAGGCTGGGCTGTTCAGCGCCGCCTGCCGGGCCCGAACTCTGCTGGGCTGACGTCGTCCCTGGGCCCCGGAGGGTGGGACACTGTCTCGAACAGCACATAGGTCATGACCCGGCCCCAGATCGGCCAGGGGGTCGTCGTGGATGTTCCAGCCACCACCGCGAACATCGGGCCGGGATTCGATTGTCTCGGAGCCGCCCTCGATCTCAACAACCACTTCGAGCTGCGCTGCATCGAAGGCCATGGAGAGCACTTTGACCTGATCATCGAAGGGAGTGAAGGCTCCCACCTGCGCGGTGGCCCCGACAACCTCGTTTATCGCTCGGCCCAGAGGGTCTGGAAGGAGGCGGGCGAAATGCCCGTGGCCCTTGAAGCGCGGGTGCGCCTGGGGGTGCCGCCAGCCCGGGGGCTGGGCAGCAGCGCCACGGCGATCGTGGCCGGATTGATCGGGGCCAATGCCCTGGTGGGCGAACCCCTCAGCAAGGAAAAGCTTCTGGAACTGGCGATTGACATCGAGGGCCACCCCGACAACGTGGTGCCCTCGCTGCTCGGCGGCCTCTGCATGACCGCCAAGGCGGCCTCGCACCGCTGGAGGGTTGTGCGCTGCGAGTGGTCCGAGGAGGTGATGGCGGTGGTGGCGATCCCCACGATTCGCCTGTCCACCAGCGAGGCCCGGCGGGTGATGCCCAAGGTGATTGCGATCTCCGATGCGGTCACCAACCTGGGCTCGCTCACGCTGCTGTTGCAGGGTCTGCGCACGGGGAACGGCGACCTGATCGCCGACGGCATGCACGACAAACTGCACGAGCCGTTCCGCTGGGGTTTGATCCAGGGGGGACGGCAGGTGCGCGAGGCGGCGATCAAGGCAGGGGCCTGGGGCTGCGTGATCAGCGGCGCCGGTCCGAGCCTGCTGGCCCTCGCCCCCCGCGGCACGGCCGAGGTCGTCAGCCGGGCGATGGTGCGCGCCTGGGAGAGCGAAGGGGTGGCCTCCCGCGCCTCGGTGCTGAGCCTGCATCATGCTGGAAGCCGCTGGGCGCCCGCCCCCCACCGGCACGGCCCCACGGCGCCCTGAGCCAATCGCAATAGCTGAGTAGTTGTACTCAACTATTGCCAGCCAACTGATACATTCGGCCCGTCCTGACCTGGCCTGTGTGGTTGGGCCTCACCTCCACCCGTAACCCCGCTGCATGGACGCCAATCTGCCCCTGTCGGCCGCGTCCAGCCTCTTTGGCTCCAGCTTCCCCTGGCTCAGCCTGATCGCGCTCTTGCCGGCGGGAGGTGCCCTGTTGATGCCCTTCCTGCCGGGAGATGGCACCGATCCTCGCGGCCCACGCACCGTCGCCCTGGTGGTGCTGCTGGCCGACCTGCTGCTCATGCTCTGGGTGTTCAGCCAGGAGTACGACGGCGGCACCAGCGGCCTGCAACTGGTGGAACGCCTGCCGTGGGTGCCGCTGCTGGGGCTGGAGTGGTCCCTGGGGGCCGATGGTCTCTCCACCCCCCTCGTTGTGCTCAGCGGCCTGGTCACCCTGCTGGCGGTGGCCGCGAGCTGGAACATCAACCGCAAGACCCAGCTCTATTTCGGTCTGCTGCTGCTCCAGGCCTCGGCCCAGTCACTGGTGTTCCTCTCCCAGGACTTCCTGCTCTTTTTCCTCGCCTGGGAACTGGAACTGGTGCCGGTCTATCTGTTGATCGCCATCTGGGGCGGCCAGGCACGGCAGTACGCCGCCACAAAATTCATTCTCTACACAGCCACCGCCTCGCTGTTGATCCTGATCAGCGGTCTGGCCCTGGCGCTCGGCGGTGACACCTTCACCCTCAACCTTCAGGAACTGAGCCAACGCTCCTACGCCGGCAGTTTCGGAATTCTCTGTTATCTCGGATTCCTGGTGGGCTTCGGCGTCAAGCTGCCCATCTTCCCGTTGCACACCTGGCTGCCCGATGCCCACGGCGAAGCCAACGCCCCGGTGTCGATGTTGCTGGCCGGGGTGCTGCTGAAGATGGGGGGCTATGCCCTGCTGCGCTTCAACGTGCAGATGCTTCCCGACGCCCATGTGGTGCTGGCGCCAGCCCTGATTGTGCTCGGCATCGTCAACATCATCTACGGAGCGCTCAATGCCTTCGCCCAGGACAATGTGAAACGCCGCATTGCCTGCAGTTCGGTGAGCCACATGGGCTTTGTGCTCCTGGGCATCGGGGCCGTGGACAGCCTCGGCCTCAGTGGGGCGATGTTGCAGATGATCAGCCATGGCCTGATCGCCGCGGCCATGTTCTTCGTGACCGGAGTGTTCTACGAGCGCACCAAGACCCTCTCGATTCCCAACATGGGGGGACTGGCGAAGGTGCTGCCGATCACCTTTGCCTTCTTCCTCACCAGTTCCCTGGCCTCCCTAGCCCTACCCGGCATGAGTGGTTTCATCAGTGAAATCACGATCTTTCTTGGGGTCACCAGCAACGCCGGCTTCACCACGGGATTCCGCGTGATCACCGTGCTGCTGGCGGCAATCGGCCTGGTGCTCACCCCGATCTACCTGCTCTCGATGTGCCGGCGGGTCTTCTTCGGCCCCAGGATTCCTGCGCTGGCGGTGGTGGGTGACATGAATCCCCGCGAACTGGTGATCGGGCTCAGCCTGCTGGTGCCCACCCTGGTGATCGGCTTCTGGCCCCGGGTGGCCATCGACATCTATGAGGCCTCCACCACCGCCCTGGCCGGAGACCTGGCCAGTCATGCCCAGATCGCCCTCGGCCGGATCTCCGCCCTGGGCTGAACCACGGGGAGTGCTGACGCTCCGCTGGAATGGGGCAAACCGGCTGGCCGCTTCCCCGGCAGCAGATCAGCCCGAGGCTTGCAGCGATGATCTCCAGTTCCGATATCTCCGTTCCCTGCGCCGCCCCAGAGGCGACCGCCGCACCGCTGCTGAAAGGCCACGGACTGCCCGACTTCAGCGCCATCTCCACCACCCAGGTGAATGAGGGCGTCCCCCTGCTGCTGGAGGGTCTCGACGCCGATCTCACCGCCCTGGAGGAGAGCCTCGACACCCGGATGGAGGGCCAGGAGGTCCTGGACTGGCACGACGTGTTCGATCCACTCCATCGCATCGGTGAACGGCTGCGCTGGAGCTGGGGGGTCGTCAGCCACCTCAATGGGGTCTGCAACTCCAGCGAACTGCGGGAAGCGCACCAGCGCCAGCAGCCGGCCGTGGTGCGCTTCGGCAACCGTCTCGGCCAGAGCCGGGCCATCTACCTGGCCCTGGCACTGCTCAAACTTCAAGACAGCGAAGAGCCCCTCGATGGCACCCGGCGTCGCATCCTGGAGGCGGAACTGCGGGACATGCGCCTGCGCGGCGTGGGGCTCAAGGGCGAAGAGCAGGAGGCCTTCAATGCCGCCAACCAGGAGCTGGCGGAGCTCTCCACCCGCTTCGGCAATCAGTTGCTGGATGCCACCAACGGCTGGTCGCTCACCCTGCGCACGCCTGAAGAGGTGGAGGGCCTACCCGCCAGTCTTCTGGAGCTGCTGGCCCAGGCCGCCCGCGAGGCCGGTGACACCGCTACGGGCGGCAGCGAGGCCACGGCCGAGACCGGCCCCTGGCGCCTGGGGCTGGACTTCCCACGCTTCGGTCCTTTTCTCAAGTACAGCCGGCGGCGCGACCTGCGCGAGCAGGCCTACAAGGCCCATGTGAGCCGGGCCGCCAGCGGCGAGCACGACAACAGCCCCGTGCTCGAGCGAATTCTGGAGCTGCGTCAACTCCAGGCCCAGCGCCTGGGTTACGCCAACTGGGCCGAGGTGAGCCTGGCCTCGAAGATGGCCGACTCGGTGGCCTCCGTGGAGGCGTTACTGGAACAGCTGCGCGTCGCAGCCCTGCCGGTGGCCAACGTTGAGCTCAAGGCCCTCGCTGCCCTGGCGGCCGCCGAAGGCGCGCCGGAGGCC
Source organism: Cyanobium sp. Morenito 9A2 (assembly GCF_024345575.1). Lineage (GTDB taxonomy): Bacteria > Cyanobacteriota > Cyanobacteriia > PCC-6307 > Cyanobiaceae > ATX-6F1. The sequence goes on along the minus strand of NZ_JAGQBJ010000003.1, from coordinate 205,612 downwards.
AGCGATCTCAAGCCCTGGGATGTCAGTCACTGGGCCGAGAGGCTGCGTCAGCGCAGCTTCGATCTCGACAGCGAAGCGCTGCGGCCCTGGTTCCCGCTGCCTCGGGTGCTCGATGGGCTGTTTGCCCTCTGCGGCAGGCTCTTCGGCCTCCAGATCGAGTCCGCCGATGGCGAAGCCCCGATCTGGCAGGGAGATGTGCGCTACTTCCGGGTCAGCGATGCGGCCACGAACACGCCAATGGCGGCCTTCTACCTGGATCCCTACAGCCGGCCCGGCAGCAAGCGGGGCGGCGCCTGGATGGACGATTGCCTGGGGCGCTCGCTTGCCCCGGATGGCACGCCGGTGCTGCCGGTGGCCTACCTGATCTGCAACCAGAGCCCGCCGGTGGGAGACACCCCCAGCCTGATGACCTTTGAGGAGGTGGAGACCCTCTTCCACGAGTTCGGCCATGGGCTTCAGCACATGCTCACCACCGTCGAGCGGCCCCAGGCGGCGGGCATCAACAACGTGGAATGGGATGCGGTCGAGCTGCCCAGCCAGTTCATGGAGAACTGGTGCTACGACCGCGCCACCCTGCTGGGCATGGCCCGCCATTGGCAAACGGATGAGCCCCTGCCAGAAGACGTCTTCCGCAAGCTCAAGGCCGCCCGCACCTTCATGGGTGGTTGCGCCACCCTGCGCCAGGTGTTCTTTGCCCTCACCGACCTGCGGCTTCACAGCCAATGGCAGAGCGGCAGCGACCGCAGCCCCGAGGATCTGCGTCGGGAGATCGCCCTCAGCTCCACGGTGCTGCCCCTGATCCCGGAAGACGCCAGTCTCTGCTCCTTCGGCCACATCTTCGCCGGGGGCTATGCCGCCGGCTACTACTCCTACAAGTGGGCCGAGGTGCTCAGCGCCGATGCCTTCAGCGCCTTCGAGGAGCTGGGCCTGGAGAACGACGACGAGATCCGCGCCACCGGACGACGGTTCCGCGAGACGGTGCTCAGCCTCGGTGGCAGCCGCAGCCCTGCAGAGGTGTTCGCCGACTTCCGGGGCCGTGAGCCCTCAGCGGAGGCGCTGATCCGCCATTCGGGGCTGCTGCTGAGCTGACTCAGGGCAGTGGATCCAGGGGGGCATCCGCCGGACACCACGGCGGAGACGGCAGTTGGAAAGCCGAGCGCAGCAGCGCTTCCGCCGATCGCAGCGCTCCGTTGACCCATCCCTGCTCCTGGGAGAAGGCCTCGCCGGTGATGTACAGCGGCAGGCCAGGCAGCGGCTGGCGAATGCGCGGTGCCAGTTCCGCACTGTCGCTGCCGGAGCGCCAGGCATGGGTGGCCACACCGGAGGGTTGACAGTTCCAGTCACAGGAACTGGCCCAGACGGGATCAGGAAGCTCCCGCCCATGCAACTCCGCCAACATCGCACTCAGGTGATCGAAATGGGGAGCGGAGCAGCCCAGCGATCGATCCTCAGGATGGCCCCGCCGCCTGTCGAAGGACTCGCCCTTCGCCTGCTGCCGCCGCCAGAACTCCGTGGCCTGGGAATCGGTGTAGGAGGCGAGCAGCACCGCCCATCCGGGGCCATCGGCAGGCTGGCCGGCGTCAGCTGAGCCCATGTAGAGGCACTGCCGCAGCGGCAGGTCCGTGCGCCCCTCACCAGCAACGATGCCGAGCTGCCGCCACCAGGGTTCGGCGTAGACGAAATGGGTCTTGATCGCGGCGATCTCGACGACCCGATTGAGCAGCGGCGCCAGGGAGGGCGCCAGCTCCAGAAGACCATCGATGACGCGAAGCCGGTTCGGCGGCAGGGCCAGGACCAGCGCACGGGCCCTGTGCCGCCGCCGCCCTGCGGAGCTCCCCATGCCGATCTCGAACCAGGGGCAACCCTCCCTGTCGTGCTCGAGACGGATCGATTCCAAGGCACAACCGAGATGCAGCGGGCAGCCGCGATCTGCGGCGCGCGCGCCCAGCGTCCGCGGCAGGCTGTCCATGCCCTCGCTGAGCGTCAGGGTCTCGGCATCGCTGATGAAAGGCAGGAAGCCCTTCATCAATTCCGCAGCACTGACGTCGTTGTGGGTGTCGACCCAATACCCGTGAACATCGTTGTAGTAAGCCAGCATCTCCGGGGTACAGACCTGGCGCAGGAAGTCGAGGAAGCTCAGGTCCGCGAACGCGCGCCCGCTGTAATCCGCCCGAGCCAGCTGCTCGAGCAGCCCGACGCGGCTGGTGAGCGGCAGGCCCTGGGAGGAGAGAAACGTCGCCACGCCGAAGGGGATGATCCCGGCGGGATCTTGGTTCGTCAGCTCCGGGGGGAGCGCATAGGGAACCGTTTCCCCATGGGCCAGTCCCTGAAGGGAGGTACGCACCCCGCGCAGATAGAGGGGATTGCGACCCTCCAGAACGGAGACGAACGGCCGGGTCGGCAGCCCCAGATGCTCGACCAGGGCGGCCAGCAGGCGGTGCTGCCGGCTGAATCGCATGCCGCCGTGCTCGATCGGCACCCCGCGGGCGTCCGGCAGGTGCTGGGAGTAGAGCCGGCCCCCCAGCCTTGGGGAGGCCTCAAACAGAGCCACCGAGAGCTCGGGGCGGTCGACCTTCAGCCTCCAGGCGGTGAACGTACCGGCCACACCCGCGCCAACGATGGCCACATCCAGAGCGCTGTCGCCGTAGGAGCCGGAACTGGGGCCGGATCCTGCACTCTTCGCGCGGTGTCCCGCTGACTCGTTCACGGCAGCGGGCCGAGCGATCCACTCACGATCCTCCCAGATTCGCGCCCGATCTCCGCTGCACCGCAGCACTGGACTGGAGCCCTGCGAACAGGACCCTGGATTGGCGTTGCGACAACGGGCCCCAGCGGCCATCATTCCCACAGTAAAACCCGCGGGATCGCATGGGAGCCTCCGCCCGCGTTGGTGTGGCCCTGATCACAGCCGGTCGCATGCCGGCCTCCCTGGCCGCGGCGCGGATCCTCAGACGCGCCGGCTGGACCGTGATCGGCACCGATTCTCTGCCCCTCACGCCGCTGAGCCGCTCCCGCAGCGTCAACCACTGGATCTCGACCCCCTCCCCCAGGGACCAACCCGAGGCGTTCATCGGCGCCCTGGCCTCCATCGGCCGGGACCATGGCGTGACCCTGGTGCTGCCGATCTACGAGGAGGGATTCGTGATCGCCAGGCGGCGGGAGGAGCTGCAGGCAAGGTTGCCAGCCGCGCGGCTCGCCGTCGCGCCGTTGGAGCTGCTGGCCCTGCTGGACGACAAAATGCGCTTCATCGCCCATTGTCAGAGCCTGAATCTGCCGGTTCCTGCAACGATGCTGGCGGAGTCGGCGGCGGACCTGCGCTCGGCCTGGGCGGCCCTGGATGAAGACGTGGTGCTCAAGCCGGTGTTCTCCCGCTTCGCCAGTTCGGTGCTGATCAGACCGTCCGCATCAGCGCTGGAGACTGTCGATCCCAGCCCGGAGGAACCCTGGGTGGTGCAGCAACGGATCAGCGGGGAGCTGATCTCCAGCTACGGGATCTGCCGTCAGGGTGAGGTGGTGGCCCACGGGGACTACCACATGGACTTCATCACCGGCAGCCAGGCCCGCCAGGGGCTCGGGGCCAGCGCCGTCTACCTGCCCGTGGAAGCCGGTGAAAGCCTGGCCTTCGCCCGCACCCTTTTCGCCAGCCTCAGCTACGACGGCCAGTACGGTCTCGACTTCCTGCGCACGGGCGATGGCCTCCAGTGCATCGAATGCAATCCCCGGGGCACCAGCGGCCTTCACCTGTTCGAGCGGCGCCCTGGATTCGCCGCCCTGCTGAGCGGCAGCGGGAGCGGAGGGGACGCGCCGGCACCCCTGGGGCCATCGTCAGGTGCGGTCAATCACCTGCAGCTGCTCCAGGCGGTTCGCGCCTCACCGCAACGCTGGTTCGACCCGAAGCTCTGGCAAGCCCTTCTCAGCCGGGATGTTCTGTTCGACCCCCTGGACCCCTGGCCCATCGTCGATTTCATGGCCATGATCGCCACCCTCACCGCGGAGGCCCGGCAGCTGGGGGTTTCCGTAGCCGAGCACTTCTTCCATGATCTGGCCTGCGAGCCCCGTTGAGGCCGATCTGAACCAATGGAAATCAACAGTGAACTGAAACTGGAACTGCTGGAGACGTTGAAGGGCTTCATGCACTTCGTTCAGGATCCCCGTGCCACCACCTCCGTGTTCGAGATCCAGCGAGGCCTGAGCCATCAGGCGATCTCGATGAAAAACGTGGAGCACATGCTCGCCCAGCCCGGCATCCAGCAACTGGCGGACGAGCGCTACCAACCGCAACGACCGAGCCTCACCACGCTGCTGCTGCATCCGCCGGGGACCCTGGGCCATGCCTATGCGTCGTCGCTGCTCTCCGCCGGCTTCGACCCGGACTTCTTCGAGGTGATCGAGGTGATCGGAAAGGGCACCTATCTGGACCTGAGGGTGCGCCAGACCCATGACATCTGGCATGTGATGACCGGCTTCGGCACGGACCTTGCCGGCGAACTGGGGCTGCAGGCCTTTCAGCTCTGTCAGATTTACAGCCCTCTCTCGATCCTGATCGTGGCCGCCGGAGTGCTTCACGCCATGGGCCTGGGAGCGCCGATCGAGCCGCTGCTGCGTGCCATCGAAGCCGGAATCGAGATCGCCGCGACGGACACCCCGATGCTGGCCGTTCGCTGGGAAGAGCACTGGGGCAGCGATCTCGATGAGCTTCGCGCCGGGGTGGGCCTGCGGACGGCTCGCTATGAACCCTATTCGGTGTAACCAACCCATGCCCATCTTCCGGCGCCCGCAGCCGCTCGAGGGCTGATGAAGGAGACAGTCCGGGATCGACGCCTGCTGCTGGTCGTGTTTCTGGCGCTGCTGAACGATCGCCTGGCCCGGTGCCTGATCATTCCGCTGCTGCCCTACCTGCTGCTGCAGTTCCACACCAGTGGCCTGGTCATGGGCCTGCTGCTCTCCAGCTACACCCTCACTTCACTCGTCATCACACCGTTCGCCGGTCACCTCAGCGACATGGTCGGCCGTCGACCGGTGATGCTGAGCTCCCTGGGCCTCGGTGTCGTCGGGATGTCGGTCTTCGGCTTCGCTCCCAACCTGCCGCTGATGTTCACGGGGCGGATGATCGACGGCCTCGGCGGCGGCACGGCCTCCACCGCCGCTTCGGTGATCGCCGACATCACCCCCAGCGAACAGCAGACCCAGTCCTTTGGCCTGATCGCCATGGCCAGCGCGATCGCCATCGTGATCGGCCCTGGGCTCGGCGGTGTGCTGGCCGGCCTCGGCCTGCGGGTTCCAATCCTTTTCGCCACCCTCACGCTGCTGCTGAATCTGCTCTTCGCCTGGTTCGATCTTCGCGAGACCAACCCGGCGCTCCCTGGCGGGGTTGCGCGCTTACCACTCTCCCGCCAGGGGCTGGTGGCCGGACTGCGCACCGCTCTCAGACCGTTCCAGCAGGGCGGGCTCGCCGGTTCATCGCTCGCCTTCGGCCTGCTCTCTCTGGCCGGCTACGGACTGTTGGGGATCATCAGCTTCTACATGGCCAAAGTACTGGGCTGGAGCCCGCACCAGACCGGCTTCGCCTTCACGATCGCCGGCGCGGTGACGGTGGTGCAGCAACTCGGAGTGATCGGTCGGCTCAGCCGTCGCCTCGGGGATCGGGCCACGCTGGTCCTCTCCCATGGTGTGGCGGCGCTCGGCTGCCTGTTGTTGCTGCTGGCCAGCCCCGGTCGAGCGGCGGTTCCGGTCACGGCGGGAGTCACCCTGATCTGTCTGTCCCTGGGGATGGCCGCCCCCTCGATCCGCTCGATCGTGGTGGGCGTCAGCGACCCCAAGGCCACCGGTAGCGGCATGGGGATGGTGCAATCGATCCAGAATCTCGGCAGCTGTCTCGGGCCGCCGCTGGTGGGCCTGATCTACGACCGCCTCAATCCCGGCGCCTCCTTCCTGGCGACGATTCTGGTGCTGGGAGCCTCGTTGCTGGTTCTGCTCCTGGTGAGGGGCAGCGAGGAACTCAGGCGGCCCCTGCCCAGGTGAGAATTCGAACGGCGATCCGGCTGGTGAGCTGCTCGCTGAAATCCCCGAACGGGCCGCGCCGGCCGCAATGACCCATGCGAGCAATCTCGAGCCGTTCCACCTTGCCGGAACGCAGGGCCCTGTTCCAGCAGGAATGGGCCAGGAGGCTCGAACGTCCTGGGAAGAGCAGCTGATTCACGCGGCCACTGAGAACATCGGCACTTCCTTGCAGGCAGACCAAGCGGTCGACGGAACGGAGAGACTGGCTGCCACTGAAGACACCCGCCAAGGTGATGATGAGAATCGACTGGCCACAGATCCGTGCAAGATAGTCAGAGACTCCGATCGCGATCTGACCACCACCACTATAACCGAGTAGGATGATTCTGGCCATTCCTCCAGGACGAAAGCCGGCCTTTTCCAGCTGGGTAGCGATGGCCAGTGCGATTTCGTAGTTGTAGATAATTCCATATCGCCTATCACTGGAGATCGCCACGCGAAGTAGATTGTAAGATTGGACAAGAAAGGAGCAGAGCCATCTCACAGGGCTGCTGTCGTGATACTCAGAGAAAAAGAACAGCCTTCTCCACATCCATCCAGAGATCCTGGACGCATTCAGTCCATCCGCCATCACCACATAGGGCTCCACATTCGTGATCAGCTCGACCCCAGGCCCCATTTTTCGCACCAACATCTGCAGGAACTGGGTGATCAGGCGTGGATGCGTTTCCTCCCGGGTATGAATGCCATCCAGATAAATCACATAGGCGTGCACATGATCAGAGCCTCCAGCGGCACCGGCTGCGGGAGCCTGGAACAGCGTCAGAGGATCCCTCAACTCCCCCAGCCAGCCCGTCCAGAAGCCAAGGCTGGAGGTGAACGACAGCAGGCCCGTCGCGGTGACGGCCAGCAACAAGGAGACCAGCACAAGGGGCAGCAGATCCTGATGCACAAAGGGGTATACAGCACGGTGGCGATGGCTGACCTCGAGCCGATCGACAGCGAGCCAGACCAGCACCGAAATCAGAACCAGGACAGCCAGCAGCAGACGCCCGGACTGGGCCGGGCGCCGCGAGGCACGAACACCAGTTCCCCTCATACGCCCTGGACCGGAGGGGGGTGGATCTCGGCCCTGGCCAGCACAAGGCTCCGGATCCGGTCCCAGCGGTAGCGCTGCAACAGCACCACCACGCTGAGAAACAGCGCCATCGGGGGAAAGGTGAAGAGAATCACCGGCAATGGGGGCAGACCCAGTCCAGCGATCAGGTGATTCAGCAGCCTGAGGTGCTCCCAGGTGATCAGACCGATGGCGATGGCATCGCCGAGGTAAGGGGTGGCGGTGGCAAAGAAGAGCAGCAAGGGAAGCCGTCCCATGAAGGCGATCGAGAGGAAATCCTGCGAAAAAAGATCCTGATGGAACTGAGTCGTCAACGTCACCAGCAAGTAGAGGCGCGTCAGGGCCAGGGCAATGGCAATGATGGCGGCATCTAGCAACAGAAACACCAGAATGCGCCTTAGGCCGAAACGATGGGACGCCAGCGCGAAGCCATGGGCCGAGGCCACCGAAAGACCGATCAGCAGACAAAGCAGATAGTTTTGGATCAGCAGACTAAACAGATAGTTTTGGATCATCACCACGACCCCATTTGCTGGCGGGAAGACGTCCCCATGCCGCCGCCGGGAGGGCCACTCATGGTCGGAGAAGTTCCCGCCGGAGCACGGCGAGGCAACGGGGATCCCTGAGGACGAACTGGTGCAGGGTCGCCGGCAGGGAGCGGCTCTTGCCCACCGGCAACACCCCTCGCCAGCCTGGTACCACCACCTGATCGATGGGCGTGAACAAACTGAGGCACTCCACCGAGGCGAGTGAACGCACATCCTCGTTCAACCGTTGAATCAACGGGCTGCCCATCTTGAGCTCGGCGATGCCGCCCAGCAGCCAGGAGGGACAGACCTGGGCCAGGAGCGTTCCCTGCTGGGGGCTGGCCACACTGATGAAGCGGCGGGTGCGGTGGTGTCCCCCGAGGAGCTGGATCCAGCAGCGGCCGATCACACCCCCCATCGAGAAACCCAGCAGATCCACCATCTGCTCCGGGCCGTAGGCGGTGTCGATGGCGCGACCCAGCTCCTCGGCCAGGGGGATCATGCGCCGCGCCCCGAAGCTGTGGGGCAGGAAGGGAACCAGAAGCCGGTCCCGCTCGCCCGCAAGGGCGCGGCTCAGGGGATCGAACAGACGTGGCGTGTCCCAGAGCCCGTGGACCAGCACCAGGGGGGGGACGCCGGTCATCCCAGCGACGGCCGCCCCTCGGCATGGCGCCAGCGCTCCACCGCCACCGAGCCATCAAAACCGCTCACCGGCGCCCGACACTTGATCACCTGCACCCGCAGGGGCAGCGGGCCGTAGAGCCGCTCCAGTTCATCCAACGCCCGCTCGGCGAAGTGCTCCAGGGTGAGGCAGCGCAGAGCGCCCGCCAGGGTCTGGAGCGCCGCGATGGCCTGGGCGTAGTCGTAGCTGAGCGAAAGATCGTCGCGGCAGCCAGCGGCGCCCAGGTCGGCCCAGAGGCTGAACCCCAGCTCAAACCACTGCCCCAGCTCCCGCTCGGCCTCCAGCACCCCCACATGGGCCCACAGCCGCAGTCCGCGCACGTGGATGGCATCCAGCACCGGGGGTTCGGCGTTCACAGGGGCAGGGGCCGGTGGCTATACGGGCGACCACCGCTTCCATAGTCAGCGGCAATCTGACCGTGGCCCCTGAGCCGGTAGCGGTAGGTGACCAGCCCCTCGAGGCCCACGGGTCCCCGGGGCGGCAGGGTCTGCGTGCTGATGCCCACCTCGGCGCCGAAGCCGTAGCGGAAGCCATCGGCGAAACGCGTGGAGCAGTTGTGATACACACCGGCACTATCGACGCTGGCCAGAAAACGCTCGGCCCGCTCAGGGTCACTGGTGCAGATGGCGTCGGTGTGGCGGGAGCCGTGGCGGGCGATGTGCTCGAGCGCCTCCTCCAGGCCACTGACCACCTTGACCGCCAGGATCAAATCGCCGTACTCCGTGTCCCAGTCGGCATCGCAGGCCGCCATCGGGACGCCGGCGGCCTGGGCTTCGGCGTCGCCGCGCAACTCCACCCCCGCCGCCCGCAGGGCCGCGATGGCGGCCGGCAAAAACGTCGCCACCGCCTGGCGATGGACCAACAGGGTTTCAATCGCATTGCAGGCGGCTGGGTAGTGAGTCTTGCTGTCAACGGCGATGCGCACCGCCTGGGCCCCATCCACCTCCCGATCCACGTACAGATGGCAGATCCCGTCGGCGTGGCCGAGCACGGGAATGCGCGTGTGGTCCTGGATGAAGCGCACCAGGGCATTGGAACCCCGGGGAATGATCAGATCCACCAGACCGTCGAGCCTGAGCAGCGCCAGGCTCTCCTCCCGGGAGGTGAGCAGTTCCAGGACCTCAGGCCCTACCGCACTGGCCGCCAGCCCCCGGCGCAGGGCGCCATGGATCGCCCTGCAACTGGCGTTGGCCTCCCGGCCCCCCTTGAGGATCGCGCCATTGCCGGAGCGCACCGCCAGCGAAGCGATCTGGATCACCGCATCGGGTCGGGCCTCGAAGATCACCCCCACGACCCCCAGGGGCACGGTGATCCGCTCAAGCTCAAGGCCGCGATCAAGCTCGGTGTGCAGCTGGCGGCGCCCCAGCGGGTCTTCCAGCTGAGCCACCTGGCGCACACCCTCGACGGCGCTCGCCACTTTGGGGCCATCCAACCTGAGGCGGGCCGCCAGGGCAGGGGCCAGCCCCTCTGCTTCAGCGCTCTCGAGATCCTGGCGATTCGCGGCCACAATCACCTCGGATTCCGCCTCCAGGGCCTCGGCCATGGCCTCCACCGCCCGCCGCCGTGCCCCGTTGTCCAAGCGGCCCAGCTCAAGCGCCGCACGGCGCACGGCCGCGGCCCGTTGCAGCAGCTCAGGGGTCGGATCTGGAACACTCAAAGCCTGGTCCATTGCTCAGGCTTCATCATCCCAAGCCACCGATGGCCCCGAAGCGATCACGCGCCAGCCAGGCGGCCCCCAGCCGTCCGGCACCGTTGCCAAGGGCGCAGGGCTCGATGCGCAGACCCTCGCGGCTGACCGCCAGCACCCGCCGCTCCACCTCCGCCCAGACACTCGGCAGGAAATGGCGACTGGCCGCGCTCAGCCCCCCCCCCAGGAGCACCAGCTCCGGAGTAAGGACATAGAGGAGGGAGCTCAGGCCAATGCCCAGCCAACGGCCGTACTGGCACCACACCTCCAGGGCCTCCGGATCGCCGGCGGCGGCACGGCGGCTGAGTTCTTCGGGACCGAAAGGGCTGAGCCGCGCCAGGCCAGCGATGCTGCAGAACTGCTCCAGGGAACCCCGGTTGCCGCTGCGGCAGGGGGGGCCATCGGGATCAACGCTGATCAGCCCCGGCTCGGCCGCCGCGCCCCCCGGACCGGTGTACAGCTTCCCCTCGATCAACACACCACCGCCCACCCCCGTACCCAGGGTGAGCAGCAGCACGCTCGCCACCCCGTGGGCGGCGCCGAGCCAGGCCTCCCCCAGCAGGGCACAGTTGGCGTCATTGGCCAGGGTGACCCGGCGCCCCAGGCGCGGCTCCAGCCAGGCCGCCAGGGGGACCTCCCGCCAACCCTCCAGGTTGATGGCGATCCGCGCCACCCGGCCCTCACGATCCGTCGGCCCCGGCAGGCCAATGCCCACCCAGGGCGCCAGATGTTCCGGATCAATCTTCTCCACCCCTGCGGCGATCGCCATGGTGACGGCACCGGGCACCGAGGGCTGCGGGGTGGGGAGCTCCACTTGAGCCAGGCCATGGCCGCAGCTGTCGAAGCGGCCGAACTTGATCGCCGTGCCCCCCAGGTCAACACCGATCAGCTGGTTCATGGGGCCGTCCGAATCACAGGACCGGGGCGGGGCAACATCGGCTGAGCCAATCAGAAGCGCAGGAACAACTGCACCTGGGTCTTCCAACGGCCTTCAGTGTCCACCGACCCCTGCAGACCAAGCTTCTCACTGGCCTGGTAGCGAAGGGTCACCTGGGGGGGCACATCGCTGCGGTTGGGGGCCGCCAGCACCGAGAGGTTGAAGCGCTCACTGAGATCGAGGCCGATCTCGGAGCCGAGCACCAGTTGGGAGGGCACCCGTCTGGTGCGGCTGGGATCGGGCTGCTCCGCAGTCGGAGCCACGAAGGTGGGATAGAGGGCGAAACTGAACCGCTGACCAAAGGCATCGGAGAGGGATCCCACGATCGGAGACAGCAGCGACTGGCCGAGCACCGTGGCCAGGGCGGCGCCTGCGTTGCCCCCGGCGAGGCCGGCCAGGGAGTTGCCACCGATCAGGGCCACCAGCCGTTCGCGCGAGAGCGGCGGGGTGCTGCGCAGCTCGATCGATTCGCCGATCCGGTCGGCAGGACCGCTCACCTTGACCACCACTTTCACCAGGTTGAGTTGATCGAGGGCGGAGGTGGGGGCGGTCTGGTTGAAGTCATAGATGGAGGTGCGATCCCTCCCGAATGACCCGCCAAGACTGTCGGAGACGCGTGTGCGCAGGGCGATGTCGAGGTAGGGAACCAGCCCCAACGATGGCGTGAACACGGCCACGTTCGGGGCATCGGGATCGAGGCTGAAGTTGGTGGTGAACAGCCCCAGCCGTCCGCTCTTGAGACGCACCACACCGGTGGCCCGCAGGGAGGCATCCACAGGGCCATTGAGAGTGAGCAGGCCAGCGGTGTTGAAGTTGAGCACGTTGGGAACCACCACCCGCAGGTCGGGCCCGAGGCGCACCCGCAGACGATCGAGCTCGAGGAAGGGCAGGTTGGGCACACTGGCACTCGCCGCCTCGGCTCCGGCGCTGGGCACCTCCGGACCGAGCAGCACCAGGGGCTGTTGGAAGTTCCACTTCTCCTCCAGCAACTGACTGACGCTCACCGGGCGCACCGCCGCGCCACCCGCCAGGGTCGAGCCGGCAAGCACAGCACCGGCGGCCGTAGCCGGGGCCGTTCCTGTTGCAGAGCCCGGGGCTGTGACGGACCCCGTGGCCGTGGCTGGCGACCGAGATCCAGAGGCGCCGGGGTCGGAAGCCACCGTCGCCAGTTGGCCAGGGCGAATGTTCACCGAGCCCTTGCTCAGCTGAATCTCGCCACTGAAGACCGGCCGCAAGAGGCTGCCGGCGATCCTGAGGTCACCGTCGGCCTGGGCCGTGATCCGAGGCTGACTGAAACGAGCCTTGTTCAGCTTGAGCTTCAGCGGATTCGCCTGCTCCTCAGGGGAGAACAGGCTGAGCCTGCCGGCGGCGCTCAGGGTGCCCGTTTCCCCCACCCGTGCCTGGAACTGCTGAACGTCGAGCTCCTGGAAGTCGAAGAGCACCGTGGCCTCCAGATCACGTACGAGCTGGCCCGCCAGCGCCAGCTCCCCGTCCTGCAGTCGCACGAAGCCATTGGCCAGCGGATTGAGCAGGCTGCCACGCACGAGCAACTGCAGATCGGCGCTGCCCTGGCGCCACTGGAGCGCTTCGCCGCCCAGAGCGCTCAGAAAGGTGATGCCATCGCCACGGCTGGCCAGGCGCAGCTGCAGTCCCTGGGCGGTGGGATCGAGAGGGACGCGGCCACCCAGATCGACGCTGTTGCGCGCCGCACCGACGGTGAGCGAGAGGTCCACGTTCAAGGCGTCGGTGGCCAACAGCACCTGTCCGCGGTTCAGGCGCAGGGCCTGGCCGCGGTAGCGGGCGTTGTCCAGGGCCAGGTCGAGATCGAGGCTGGGCGCAGCGCCCCCCAGGCGGTAGCGACCCTTCAAGCTGAGGCCGCCGCTGAGTTCCGCCGGCACCGGGGTGGCCAGCACCAACAGGCTGAGGGGCAGGTGCTCCAGGCTGAAGCGACCGGGGCCGGCGGCCAACGGACCCTGCAGGCGCGCCACGAAGGGCTCCAGGCCCAAGGCCTTGTCCTGGTCAGCCCCATCGAGCCAGAGGTGCCCCTTGGCGGCCAGGTCGAGGCTGAGCTGCTGAATCGACGCCCCTGAGAGGGTGAGATCAGCGTCCACCAGACCCTTGAGCCGTTCCAGGCTGGCGCCCCGCGGCCGTCCCCCCAGCCGCTGCTCAACCAGCGCCAACTGATTCTTGGCCTGATCGAGGGCCGTCAACTGATCGGCGATCGTGCCGCCCAAGGTGTCGATCATCAGGTCGCCCAGATCGCTGGCACGGCCGCGCTCCGCCTCGGGCTCCCCGCGCCAGACCGGCCAGGCCTCGGCCAGCTGAACGAAGAAGGGGTCCGCCAACTGGCGCCCCTCGAAACGGCTCCAGAAGGACCCACCGCGTTCGCCGCGGATCTGCACATCCACATTCCCCCCCCCCACGGGCAGAGCCTGACCCGTGAGGGTGTAGCGACGATCGTGGAAACGCCCCGTGGCGGTGAGCCGCTGAAGGGCGAGGCCCGCCACCGACGGGGAGGCCACCCGGACACGACCTTCCATCAGCAGCGGCTGCAGCTCCAGCACCCCCTGACCCGACAGTTGGCCGCCCAGAGGCTGGAGGCGCGCCCTCGGGCCCAGGGCGAGATTGAGCCCCTCCAAAGGAAAAGCCTGGGCATCCCAGCGGTAGCGACGGGGACGGCCCAGGAAGCGCAGGCGACCGGCACCACGCAAGAGCTGCACATCCCCCGGCAGCCAGCGGGGATCAAGGAGGGCCGAAATCCGCGCCGCACCACCCGAGCCTTCCTGGGTGAGGGCGAGGGCACCGCCGCCGCCGGCGTGTGAACTGAGTGTGCCGGCCCAGGTCTGCCACACCCGTAAGGGACCCGCGCCGGGCGCCTCCACCCGCAGGGCCAGATCCGGACGCAGCTGGTTCAACGGGCCACGAAGGTGGCCCGAGGCCCGCAGTTGCCCCTTGAGACCGGTTCCCAGAAGCGGACTCAGCCGGGAGAGGGCAAACCGTCGCAGATCCACCGACAGATCCACCTGCCCCAGCCTCAGCCCCCCGGCGCCCCTGGGCGCTACCGGGCGCTGGGACCCACGGCCCCAGCCCAGGGGCAACGTGCCGTGGGCGCGCAAGCCCGTGCCGCGCAGCTCAACGATCCTGAGCAAGCCGTTGCTCCAGGCCAGATCAAGGGCCACCCGATCCAGCAGAGGCGTGCGCGGGTGCAGCAACTGCGCACGCAGCTGGGGTTGAGCCAGCCGGCCCGTGGCCGTCGCCGATCCTGAAACCGTGGTCCCCGTGCCCAGGAGCACCGGGCCCCAGCCGCTGCGCCGCCAGAGATCAGGGCTGAGCGCCAGCTGTTGGGTTCTGACGTTGAGCCTAGGCAACAGCTCGCCCCGGGCCAGGGCTGAAGCAGCGCCGGAGCGCACCTGCAACTGCCGCAGGGCCAGGCGGAAACCCCGACGTCCATCGAGATCGAGCTGGGCGCGGAGCTTGATGGGATGTGGGGCCAGGGGCCGTGGAGCCGATGGAGCCTGCTGGGCCTCGAGGCGCACGCTGGGGTGCCGCCAGGGGCCGGTCAAATCCGCGGAGCCGGTCCAGTCCCCTAGGCGCCAGGGAGTGCGCGCCACGCTGATGGTGGCGCCGGCGCAGCTCAGATCCATCGGAGCCGCGCGCAAGCCTTCCGGCCCCAGGGCCGGGGCCCGAAGCACCAGATCGTCGATGCGGGCCTGGCCAGCGCACCGGGGCTCCATCCCACGGCCGCTCAGGACAAGCTCCCCGCCCAGACGACCACTCAATCCGCCCGTCAATGAACGGACCTGGGTCCAGGGCAGCAGGCGAGCGACCGCTGGCAGAGCGATCCGCTGGAAGCGCAGGCGGGCGCGCCAGTCGCGGCGCGCCCAGGAACCACCGCCAGCGAACTGCAGAACACCGCGATCCGAGAGGGCCGCACGGCCACGGATGTCGAGACTGCGCCGGTGGAGGTTCAGATCGAGTTGACCGCCCAGACGGGCAGACACACCGGCAGGCTCCACCCGCACGGCCGCCGGTTCGGCCAGGGCCAGGGCCAGGGCCAGGGGAGGGGGCGACTGGTGTGGGTCCGTAGGGCCGAGCACCCAGTAGCGCCCCCGGGCGTTACGCCGCAGGTCCGCCGAGGCGCCCTCGAGGCGCAAGGCCAGCACCGGCAGCCCCTGGCGCAGGCTTTCGAAGGGCTCAAAACGAACAATCAGCCGCTGGGCCTGGACACTGGAGGCATCGTTGGCGCCCGGTAGAACGCGGCTCGGGCCCACCACAAGACCCCAGGGGCGGATCCCTTCGTAGGGCCCCAGGACCAGCGGATGCCCCAGGGCGCGGCTCACCGGGCGCTCGATCCTCGGGCGCCAGAAGTTGTAGAGGCGGGAGGCCAGGAGATCGGCACCCCACCAGGCCGCACCCAAGCCGGCGGCGGCGAGGACCAGAGGGAGCAGGAGGCGACGGGAAGCCCGACTCGCTGCGTCCCCAGACGATCCGTCCCCCTTCAACCCCATCGGACCGTGGCGATCAGCGTCTGAGGTGGGCGCAATATAAGGGGCTCACTCCGCTGCGCCAGCCCATGCAAGCCGACCCACTGCTGATCACCGCAGGCCAGTGGCTGGGGGTCGCCGGAGGGGGGCTGACGCTGCTCACCGTGGGCTCCTTCGTCGCCCGCTGGGGGATCCGCTTCCGCCTGGTGGGGGTTACCAGCTTCACCCTGCTCTTGGCGTTCTCGTGTGTCGCCTTCGCGATCAGCTACAGCCCCCGGGTGGCCATTCCCGGAGCCGTCTCCGTGCCCGTGGTGTTCGACAACGGCACCGATTTGGTGGTGGCAACGGCACCGGATCAGCTGGAGCCCGCCGCGTTCGCCCCGACCGTGGAGCAGGTGGCCCGCAACCTGCACGGCAACGCCCGCAACAACGGCACTGGCCTGGTGCGCGTGCGGTTACGTCGCATCGAAGCCGTGGAGCCAGGCCTGGGCCGTCCGGTGGTGCTCGCCGAGGCGGTCCGGCAGCTCGCCGATGGCACGGTGGAGGTGACACTCACCCCCCATGGAGCCTGAACGTAACGGTGTTCCATGCTGAAACTGCCAGCCCATTTCCGCTCTGAAGCCTTGCGCCTCAGTGCGGCGGGAATTGATGATTGGCCTGCCATCGCTGCACTCAGCGACGCTCAGCTGCGGGGACTGGCGGCCTCCGGCTCCGCCTCGGAGCAACGGCTCCGGCGCCTGCGCGGCCAGGCGCGGCTGGTGGTGGAGCTGGAGTTGGCCCCCGCCGAGGCGGCCCTGCTGTTGCACGGGGGGATCGCCACGGGCCAGGCCCTGGCGGAAGCAACACCGGAGCGGTTGCTGGTGCAACTGGGGCGCCTGGAGCGAAGTCTGCTCGGCCAGGGCGCAACGGGCCTCACACGAGCCACGGTGCTGGGTTGGATCCAACGGGCCCGCCGAATCACCGGTCGCCCGGGGAACTGACCCCAAACACCACGAAGCCGGTAGCCAGGTCTTTCAAATGGAACCATCAGCCTTGGAGGGAGGGCCGATGTCAACCGTCAAACGTCTTACTCCTGGGGGAAGGACTCCGGGATCGACCCTTGGCCACCGCTTGGGCTTTGTCAGCCTGCTCGTGCTCATGCTCGACCTTGCCCCCCAGGCCCTGGCCGCCTCTCCCTTGCTCGAAAGGGTCAAGCAGAACCCTCAGATCGCCCGCAACATCTGCGGGGAACTGCGGGCCCTCAATGCCAAGGGAGTGGCCTCCACGTCTCCCCAGGCGGTGTCGATGGTGTCGAAGAGCCAGGGTCTGAACGCCACCGAAGCCGAAATCCTCACCACCTACGTGGTTGGTCTTCACTGCCCCGACGTGCGCTGAGTGGAGGTCAGCGCCGTTGAGGAACGGCTGACCTGCCCCGACGGGGTTGAACTGGTCGCTCGGGTCTGGAAGCCCGACGCCCCTGGCCGCTGGCCCGTGTTGCTGATGCGCCAGCCCTACGGCCGCGCGATCGCCTCCACCCCCACCTACGCCCACCCCCGCTGGTACGCCGCCCAGGGCTACGCCGTGGTAGTCCAGGATGTGCGCGGCTGTGGCGAGTCGGGCGGCACGTTTGGGGGCTTTGCCCAGGAGGAGGCCGACAGCAGCTGGACCCTGGCCTGGGCGCGCACTCTTCCCTATGCCGACGGGCGCCTCGGCAGCTACGGCTTCTCCTACCAAGGCCTGACACAGCTCCTGGGCCGTGGGGCTGCCGCGCAGGCCGATTGCCTTGCCCCGGCGATGGCGGGCCTCGACGAGCGGCTGCACTGGGCCAGCTCCGGTGGAGCCCATCGCTGGGGATTGGGGCTGGGCTGGGGTCTGCAACTGGCGGCCGAGCACTGCCGCCGATGCGGGGATGGGGCGGGTTGGTGGGAGATCCGTCGCAGCCTGGAATCGGGACGTTTTCTCCACGAGGGCCTGGAGCTGCTGGCGCGCCTCGACCCTGGATCGATGGTGCTGGAGTGGTTCCGCCAGGACCCGCTCACCGCCAAGGGCTGGAGGGTCCACAGCCCTCCGGCCGCTCTGCTGCAGCGACCGATGTTGCTGGCCGGCGGTTGGCACGATCCCTACCTCGAAGGCGTGCTCGACCTCTGGTCCCGCTCCCGGGCGCTGGGGGGCACGCCATGGTTACGCCTCGGCCCCTGGACCCACCTGGACTGGGGTGGCGGCATCGATGCCCTGCAGCTGGCCTTTTTCGATCGGCACCTGCGCGATCGGCCGCCGCCGAAGGAACCCCGCGAACGCCTGTTCGATCTGGGCGTTGGGCTCTGGCGGGAGCGCGAACCGGCCCAGGCCCGTGGCGGTCCCTGGGGCCTGAGCTCCAACGGTCGGGCGGCGATCGATCCAGAGGAGGGCTGTTTGATCAGCCAGACCAGCGGTGGCGGGGAGGTGTGCTTTGTCCACGACCCCTGGCGCCCGCGCCCCGGCCGGGGCGGCCACCTCGGCCTGGACGCCGGGGCCGTGGACCGCCGCGAACTGGACCAGCGCAGCGATGGGGCCTGCTTCACGAGCGCACCGCTTGAAGAGCCGTTGGAGCTGCTGGGCCGACCGGTGCTGGAGCTGGAACTGGAGGCCGATCAGCCCGGCTTCGATCTCTGCGCTGCCCTCTCGGTGCTGCGCGGCGGCGGTGCAGCGGTGGAGCAACTGTCCACGGGAGTGGGCCGCTTCCTGGGGCCCGCGTGCCTACGGCGCGAGCGGCGGCGCTTGGAGCTTCAGCCCCTGCTGCTCACCCTGGCCGCCGGCGATCGGTTGCGGCTGTCACTGGCCGCCGCCGCCTGGCCCCAGATCGCTGTCAACCCCGGCACAGCAGAGCTTCCCAGGGGGTGGGGCGGTCCGACGCACCGTGTGATCACCCTCGTGCTGAGGCTGGATTCGGCGCAGCTGATGATCGAAGCCATGGGTTCCGGCACACTGGCCCCAAGCAATGCCGCCCCGCTGTGATCCGCCCCGCTGCCCTGGTTCGTCCCGTTCTGACCCTGGCGCTGGGGTTGAGCCTGGGCGGTGGAGCGCTGCTCGCGATGGCGCCACCTTCCGGTGCCCAAGGCGGGCCAACGGCCCTCGGAGAAGCGGCCTCGCGAACGCGCGCTGAAATCTTGCTGGAGGCCCTGCGCCAGCGCAACGGCGAGGCGGTGTTTGCCAGTCTGGCGCCTGATGTGCGCCGATTCACCTCCCTGCCGGCGATCCAGGCGCGGCTGAACCAGGTGCCGCCCATTCGGAGCGTTCGAATCCTTGAAGTGTTCAGCGGCGCCGATGACAGCACCATCAGGGCCGAACTGTTGGCCGGTGACCAACGCCGGCCGCTCACCCTGGTGATCGACGCTGAGGGCCAACTGGTGGCCTGGCGCTTCGACAGCACCCAGTTGCCGATCGAACAACTGGCCCGAAGCTTTGTCGCCGAACTGGCCGAGGGACAAGTGGTGACCGCCCGCAGCCGCCTCTCGATCCGCCTGCAGGAGGAACTGACCCCGGCCGTGATCCAGGCCCGCTGGCGGGGATTGGAGCGGCGGGTGGGCCCGTTCCAGCAGATCAAGGGAACGGTGGTGGCCCATGCGGGTGGTGATCAGCAGCTGGTGCTGGTCACCACCCGCTTCGCCAAGCTCACCGACAACCTGTTCGTGATCTTCGACGGGCAAAACCGAATCGTGGGCATCGATTTCCCCATCGACACGCCGTGAGGCCCACCACCTGCACCTAACCTCAACCATCGACAATCTCCCCTCCATGGTCCTCAGCCGGCTCGATTCGATCGCGGAGGAGGCACAGCGGCTGGCGGAGTGCCGCCACGATGACCCGTTCGCCCTCCTGGGCCCCCACCCCTTGGGGGATGGTTCCTGGGTGGTGCGCGTCTGGATGCCCGAGGCCGAACGGGTGGAGCTCCTGCTGGCCGGCCAGCGGCTGCCCCTCGCCAATCCGAGCCACCCCTGGCTCTTCGAAACCGCTCTGGAGGCCGATCCCGGCAGCACCTACCGGCTCTGGGTGCGGCGTGGTGGCATCGAGCACGAGCAGCACGACCCCTGGGCCTTCAGGCAGGAATGGATGGGCGAGGTGGATCACCACCTGTTCAGCGAGGGCAACCATCACCACATCTGGCGGCGCATGGGTGCCCACACGCTCGAGCGCGATGGCGTCAGCGGGGTGCAGTTCTGCCTTTGGGCACCCCATGCCCGCAGCGTCGCGCTGCTCGGTGACCTCAACGGCTGGGACGGCCGCCATCACCCCTTTCAGAAGCGACTGGGGGGCTGCTGGGAACTGTTCGTGCCGGGGCTCAAGCCTGGCGATGTCTACAAGTACGAAATCCGCAGCCCAGAGGGGCACTGTTACCAGAAGGCCGATCCCTACGGCTTCCAGCACGAGGTGCGTCCCAGCACAGGTTCGGTGGTCGCCTCCCTGGAGGGATACAACTGGAACGACCTGGGCTGGATGGAGGAGCGTGACCAGCGCGATCCGCTCGATCAACCGATTTCGGTCTACGAACTGCACCTGGGAAGCTGGATGCATGCCGCCGCCGATGCGCCCTTCATCGAGGTCGATGGTCGCGCCCGGCCGGTGGTGCCCGCCGCCGACCTCAAGCCCGGCGCCCGCCTGCTCACCTATCCCGAGCTGGCCGACAAACTCATTTCCTATGTGAAGGCCCGGGGCTTCACCCACATCGAGCTGATGCCGATCAGCGAGCACCCTTTCGATGGCTCCTGGGGCTATCAGGTGACCGGCTGGTACGCCCCCACCAGCCGCTTCGGTACCCCGGACGAATTCCGCGCCTTCGTCGACCGCGCCCATGCCGAGGGCATCGGTGTGATCCTCGACTGGGTGCCGGGCCACTTCCCCAAGGACAGCCATGGCCTGGCCTTCTTCGATGGGGTGCACCTCTACGAGCACGCCGATCCGCGCATCGGCGAGCACAAGGAATGGGGCACGCTGATCTTCAATTACAGCCGCAACGAGGTGCGCAACTTCCTCGTGGCCAATCTTGTCTATTGGTTTGAGCAGTTCCACATCGATGGCATCCGCGTCGATGCGGTGGCCTCGATGCTCTACCGCGACTACCTGCGGCCCGATGGCGAATGGGTCGCCAATGACCATGGCGGCCGCGAGAACACCGAGGCGGTGCGCTTCCTGCAGCAGGCGAACCATGTGCTGTTCGAGCACTTCCCAGGAGCCCTTTCAATCGCCGAGGAATCCACCACCTGGCCGATGGTCACCCAGCCCACCTCCATCGGCGGCCTGGGGTTCAACCTCAAGTGGAACATGGGCTGGATGCACGACATGCTCGATTACTTCGAGCTCGATCCCTGGTTCCGCCAGTTCCACCAAAACAACGTTACCTTTTCGATCTGGTACACCTACACCGAGAACTTCATGCTGGCCCTCAGCCACGATGAAGTGGTGCATGGCAAGAGCCATCTCCTGCACAAGATGCCGGGAGACGACTGGCAAAAGTTCGCCAACGTGCGCGCCCTGCTGGCTTACATGTGGACCCACCCGGGCAAAAAGACGATCTTCATGGGCATGGAGTTCGGGCAGCGCTCCGAATGGAACGTCTGGGGCGACCTCGAATGGGACCTCCTGCAGCATGCCCCGCACAAGGGTCTGCAGTTGCTGGTGGACGACCTCAACCGTTTTTACCGCGCCGAGCCAGCCCTCTGGCGCGACGACTTCGATCAGTACGGCTTCCAATGGATCGACTGCAATGACAACCGCCATTCGGTCATCAGTTTCATGCGGCGGGAGAGCACCACGGGCCATTGGGTGGTCGTGATCTGTAACTTCACGCCCCAGAGCCACTCCCACTACCGTGTGGGGGTGCCTCTGGAAGGCTTCTATGAGGAAGCCTTCAACACCGACAGCAGCCGCTACGGCGGCAGCAACCTGGGCAACCTGGGGGGCAAATACAGCCAGGAATGGGCGCTCCACGGCTATCCCCACAGCCTCGATCTGTGCCTCCCACCCCTGAGCGTTCTGGTGTTACGCCGCGACGAACGACGCAGCCAGAGCCTCGCGGGAGTCGGAGCCGAACCGGCCTAGCCGTCAGGTAGGTTGCCCGCTGGCATTGCACTCCCCCATGGCCGACACCCTCCCCCTGCTGCTGCGCGCCGCCCGAGGCGAGCAGGTGGAGCGTCCACCGGTGTGGATGATGCGCCAGGCGGGCCGCTACATGAAGGTCTACCGGGACCTGCGTGACCGCCATCCCGGCTTCCGGGAGCGCTCGGAGAACCCCGATCTCTCCTACGAGATCTCGATGCAACCCTTCCGGGCCTTCGAGCCCGATGGAGTGATCCTCTTCTCCGACATCCTCACGCCGCTGCCAGGAATCGGAATTGATTTCGACATCATCGAGAGCAAGGGCCCGATCATTGAGCCTGCGATCCGCAGCCAGGCCCAGGTGGAGGCCCTTCGCCCCCTGAACCCTGCGGAATCGGTGCCTTTCGTGGGCGAAGTGCTGGGACGGCTGCGCCAGAGCGTCGGCCCTCAGGCGGCGGTGCTCGGATTCGTCGGTGCCCCCTGGACCCTGGCCGCCTACGCGGTGGAGGGCAAGAGCAGCAAGAACTACGCCGTGATCAAGGCAATGGCGTTCCAGCAGCCGGCGCTGCTCCACCAGTTGCTGGGCCACCTGGCTGATTCCATCGCCACCTACATGAATTACCAGATTGAGAGCGGCGCCCAGGTGGTGCAGCTCTTCGATTCCTGGGCCGGCCAGCTGAGCCCGATCGACTACGACATTTTTGCCGCTCCCTATCAAAAGCGGGTGATCGACCAGGTGAAAGCCGTTAACCCCGACACCCCTCTGATCCTGTACATCTCCGGCAGCGCAGGCGTGCTCGAACGCATGGCCACCACCGGTGTGGATTTCATCTCCCTCGACTGGACCGTCGACATGGCCGATGGCTGTGCCCGCCTGCCCCAGCACCTGGGGGTGCAGGGAAATGTGGATCCTGGTCTGCTGTTCGGCACGCCTGAGGCGATCCGCGCCCGGATCATCGACACCGTGGTCAAGGCCCGTGGGCGCCGTCACATCCTCAACCTCGGCCACGGCATCCTGCCCGGCACGCCCGAGGAGAACGCCCGGGTGTTCTTCGAGGCGGGCAAATCGGTGAATGAACTGATCGGAGCGGCTGTTTGAGCGCCGCGGCTCCGATGGGGGCCTCGCAGGGGCCGCAACGGATCCTGATCACGGGGGCCGCAGGCTGTGTCGGCCAGACGATTGCCGAGCAGCTCTACCGCCACAGCGACGCCGAGCTTCTGCTGTGGCTGAGGAACCCCGCCAAGCTGGCCACCGTGCCCGCCAACGACCCCCGCATCACCCTGCTCGTGGGTGATCTGCGCGATCAGGAGCCCCACGCCTCTGCCATCGCTTCAGCCGACCGGATCATCCACACCGCCACCGCCTGGGGCGACCCCCAGCGCGCCCATGCGGTGAACGTGGTGGCCGTCAAGGAACTGCTGGGGCGGGTGGACCCCCAGCGGCTGCAGCAGCTGATTTATTTCTCCACCGCCAGCCTGCTCGATCGCCAACTGAAGCTGCTGCCGGAGGCCTTGGTGCACGGCACCGAGTACATCCAGACCAAGGCCCAGTGCCTGCAGCAACTGGAGCGCCATGGGCTGGCGGACCGGATCGTGGCCGTGTTCCCCACGGTGGTGTTCGGCGGCTCGATCCAAGCGGGCGATCCCCACCCAACCAGCTATGCCACCGCCGGATTCAAGGAAGCGCTGCGCTGGCTGTGGCTGGCCAAGTGGCTGCGCACCGAAGCCAGTTACCACTTCATCCACGCCGAGGACATTGCCCGGGTCTGCGTGCACCTGGCCACCACCCCCCACGGGATCAACCCGGAGCCTGGCCAGGGGTCCGTGCGCCGCCTGGTGCTGGCCCAGAACGCCGTCACAGTGAACCAGACCGTTTCCAGCCTCTGCCGCTGGCGCCGGAGCTGGCAAGCAGGCTTCGGCATCGACCTGAGCCCCTGGCTCATGGATGCCCTGATTCGGCTTCTGCGCATCGAGATGACCCCCTGGGACCGCTTCTCGATCCGCTACCGCCATTTCGTGCACGACACGATCAGCCCGCCGGAACGCTTCGGCCTGGTGAGCCACGCTCCGAGCCTTGAAGCGCTCTTCGAAACCGCGGGGTTGCCCCAGCGGGGTCGCTAAGTCTCCCAGGGCCCAGGCCCCTCGAACGCGAATCCCAACAACTGTTTCGATCCCTCACCGCCTGCCAACGCTCGGGGCGGCAGAAGTCCTATTTTTGGCGGGTTGAACGAGCATCGATGCGCCGTCTTCTCTCCCTTTTCGCCCTCTGTCTCGCGCTGGTTCTCGGTGCCGCTCCGAGTTTCGCCGCTGACGCCGCCCATGGCGCCCAAATTTTCTCCGCCAACTGCGCGGCCTGCCACATCGGTGGCGGCAACGTGGTGAACGCCGAACGCACCCTCAAGCAAGCGGCTTTGGAGTCGTACCTGGCCAACTACTCCAGCGGCCATGAAGAGGCCATCCAATCCCAGATCACCAACGGCAAAAACGCCATGCCCGCCTTCGGAGGGAAGCTGAGCGCCGGTGACATCGCCGACGTCGCCGCCTATGTCGAAGCCCAGGCCGGCAAAGGCTGGGCCTGAGTCCAACGGGCTCAGCGGCAGCCTTCTTCTCGAGGTGGCTCCATCAAGCCTCCTGCCCTGGCAGGGGGCTTTTTGCTGTGTTCCAGCTGAAGCTCATTCGCGACATCGGCTCCACTCCAGCACCGCCAGAAACAGATCCTCGGGAACCTCACGGATGTCGTACTCACTGGGGAGCACCCCATGCACATGGCGGTGGGCGACCATCCATGCATTCCGCTCTAGATCGCGGCTGCTGGCCTCGAGCTGGCGGGCCTCACCCCCCAGTCGTTCCAGCAATTCAAGCGGATAAAGCGTGCCCATCGTCTGCGGCCCAACGCTGCTGGAGACGGCACACTAAGGGCTGCCCCGCCGATTGCGTGACCATGACTCCCCACCTGCGTCAGGCCGTGCTGGTCAGCGCCTTGCTGGTCACGGCGGCGGCGGCCCAGGCCCAGACCTTGCTCCCCGATCGCTATGCCAAGAGCTGCCCCCTGCTGGTGCCGGTCGATGCCCCCTACCTGCAACCCAAACGCCTGAAACCGGATGAGGTGGCACTCAAAAATGCAGCCGGCTGCCTTTCCCCCGCCGATGCGGTCTACGGACGCGATGGCTGCCCCACCAAGCTCTGCCCAAACCCCAAGGGCCTGAGCCTGTGACCGAGAGGCGACCGCTGGGAATCGGCCCACTCCAAGGCCCGAAGGCTGTGCTGGGGGAAGCCCCCTGGGCCAGGCCTAACGGCAGCCATCCACGGCGATCACATAGCTGAAGCCCGTGGCGTTGGCATTGAGGCCGGAGCCCACCTTGAGGTTCACCTGGGTGACAAGCTTGCCGGGAGGCGGATAAAAGGGGCCAAAAAGCTTGGCCTGGCCGGGGGCGGCGTTGAGGGTCTGGTTCAAGACCTGCAGATTGCTGCCGTCGCTGAACTTCAAGAAAGCCACGATCGGATAGGGGCCTGGCTTTTTGGAGGTGGAGCGGAAATGAATCTTATAACTGGAATTGGTACGATTGACGCTGAAATCTGTGTTGAAGTTGGTGCGTCCAAAGGGAAAAACCAGCGGACCATCCAACTGAATCGTCTTGCTGACACTCGTGCCACCACCCACAGCCTTCAACGCCTGACAGTCCGCCGCCAGCGCTCCGGCTGCACCCATCCCCAGGGGCGACAAGCTGAGCGCCAGGGCACCAAGCGCCACCGGCCACAAACGCACCAAAGAGATCAGGGTTTGCGGCGGCAAGGGGTTCGAGCGCATGGCGGCGAACAAACGATGACCGCAAAGCTACGGCCCATGAACGCGAAGGGCCGGTTCCCTCTCCATTTCTTTGCGGTCTGCCCAACCGGCAGAAGGGGCGTTTCCCCATAGCGTTCAACCATTGCCCTTTGCAGGAGTGGCCGCCATGCATCCCACCGCTGAACTGTTCACCGAAAAGGCCTGGGGTTCGATCGTGGCGGCCCAGCAGCTGGCGCAGCAGAAGCGCCAGCAGCAGATGGAAACCGAACATCTGCTGGCCGCCCTGCTCAGTCAGGACGGCTTAGCCGGCAGGGTTCTGGAGAAAGCAGGGGTTGATCCCCAGGACCTCTCGGGCCGGGTGGAGGCCTTCATCAATGGCCAACCCAGCCTGAGCACGCCGGCCGAGAGCGTGTACATGGGCAAGGCGCTCAACGCCACCCTCGATAGCGCCGATGGCCTCAAGACCAGTTTCGGTGACAGCTTCATCTCGATCGAGCACCTGCTGCTGGCCCTGGCCAGCGATCAGCGCTGCGGACGCCAGCTGCTCTCCCAGGCCGGCAGCGATGCAACCAAACTGCGCGCAGCGATCGAAACCGTGCGGGGCAGCCAGAAGGTGACCGACCAGAACCCCGAGGGCACCTACGAATCACTCGAGAAATACGGCCGCGATCTCACCAAGGCCGCCCGCGACGGGAAGCTCGACCCCGTGATTGGCCGCGACGAGGAAATCCGGCGCACGATCCAGATTCTCTCGCGCCGCACCAAGAACAACCCGGTCTTGATCGGTGAACCGGGCGTGGGCAAGACGGCGATCGTGGAGGGCCTGGCCCAGCGCATCGTCAACGGCGATGTGCCCCAGGCCCTGCAGAACCGTCAGCTGATCTCCCTGGACATGGGGGCCCTGATCGCCGGCGCCAAGTACCGCGGCGAGTTCGAAGAGCGGCTCAAGGCGGTGCTCAAGGAGGTCACCTCCAGCGAGGGCCAGATCGTGCTGTTCATCGATGAGATCCACACCGTGGTGGGGGCCGGCGCCACCGGCGGCTCCATGGATGCCAGCAATCTGCTCAAGCCGATGCTGGCGCGGGGCGAACTGCGCTGCATCGGCGCCACCACCCTCGATGAGCACCGCCAGCACATCGAAAAGGATCCGGCCCTGGAACGCCGCTTCCAGCAGGTGTTCGTGGATCAGCCCACGGTGGAGGACACGATCTCGATCCTGCGCGGCCTCAAGGAGCGCTACGAGGTGCACCACGGCGTGCGCATCGCCGACAACGCCTTGGTGGCCGCCGCCGTGCTCTCCAGCCGTTACATCGCCGATCGCTTCCTGCCCGACAAGGCAATCGATCTGATGGATGAATCGGCCGCGCGGCTGAAGATGGTGATCACCTCCAAGCCCGAGGAGATCGATGAACTCGATCGCCGCATCCTGCAGCTGGAGATGGAGAAGCTCTCGCTTGGCCGTGAATCCGACACGGCCAGCAAGGACCGGCTGGAGCGGATCGAGCGGGAACTGGCGGAGTTGGGGGAGCAGCAGAGCAGCCTCAATGCCCAGTGGCAGAAGGAGAAGGGCTCGATTGATGAGCTCTCGGCGATCAAAGAAGAGATCGAGCAGGTGCAGCTGCAGATCGAGCAGGCCAAGCGCAGCTACGACCTCAACAAGGCCGCCGAGCTGGAATACGGCACCCTGGCCGAGCTCAACAAGAAGCTGAGCGCCAAGGAGGTCGAACTGAATGCGGGCGACGGCGAGAAATCCCTGCTGCGTGAGGAGGTCACCGAGGAAGACATCGCCGAGGTGATCGCCAAGTGGACCGGCATCCCCGTGGCCCGGCTGGTGCAGTCGGAGATGGAGAAACTGCTGCACCTGGAAGCTGACCTGCACCAGCGGGTTATCGGCCAGGGTCAGGCGGTGACGGCGGTGGCCGATGCGATCCAGCGCTCCCGGGCCGGCCTGAGCGATCCCAACCGACCGATCGCCAGCTTCCTGTTCCTCGGCCCCACCGGCGTGGGCAAGACGGAACTCTCCAAGGCCCTGGCCGCCCAGCTGTTCGATTCCGAGGAAGCGATGGTGCGCATCGACATGTCCGAATACATGGAGAAGCACGCCGTATCCCGGCTGATCGGCGCCCCTCCGGGCTATGTGGGCTACGAGGAAGGCGGCCAGCTCACCGAGGCGGTGCGGCGGCGCCCCTACGCCGTCATCCTCTTCGACGAGGTGGAGAAGGCCCACCCGGATGTGTTCAATGTGCTGCTGCAGGTGCTTGATGACGGCCGCGTCACCGATGGCCAGGGGCGCACGGTGGATTTCACCAACACCGTGCTGATCCTCACCAGCAACATCGGCAGTGCCTCGATCCTCGATCTGGCCGGCGATCCGGCCCGCCACGGCGAGATGGAGAAACGCGTGAATGAAGCCCTGCGCAGCCACTTCCGGCCCGAGTTCCTCAACCGCCTGGATGAATCGATCATCTTCCACAGCCTGCGCAGCGATGAACTGCGCCAGATCGTGGAGCTGCAGGTGAAGCGCCTGCTGGGGCGGATGGAAAGCCGCAAGCTGGGGCTCCAACTGGAGGAGACCGCCCTCGATTGGCTCGCCAACGTCGGCTACGACCCGGTGTATGGAGCCCGGCCCCTAAAGCGCGCGATCCAGCGCGAACTGGAAACGCCGATCGCCAAGGCCATTTTGGCCGGCACCTTCCCCGAGGGCAGCGTGATTCAGGTCAAGGTGGAGAACGAGCGCTTGCGCTTCGATGCGGCCGAACCGGCCCGGCTGCCTGCCCTGGTCTGAGCCGGTGACGGCGCAGCCCAGGCCCCGGGAGGTGATCCAGACCCACATCAGCGTCGTCACCCTCACCCCGCAGCACGCCTTCAAGCGCAAGAAGCCCCTGGCGCTCTGGGGCCTGCTCGATTACTCCACGCCCGAGCGGCGCCTGCACTGGTGCCAGGAGGAGTTGCGGCTCAACCGCCGTCTGGCCAGCGACCTCTACCTGCGGGTGGCACGGCTCGGCCCCTGCCGGGAGCCGGTGGTGGTGATGCGCCGCTTCGCCGCCACTGACACCCTTGAAGCCCGGCTCGCCAGCGGCCGGGCTGGAGCCGTGGACCTGCGACGGCTGGGGGAGCGGATCGAGCGCTTCCATCGGGAGCATCCCCTGGTCGACGCGGCCCCCCGCCCCATGGCCCGTGCCTTCGCCCGGGTGCTGCACGGCAATCTGCGCGCCACGGCCAACTTCTGCCCGGGGCTGTTTCCCACCTCGGTGCACAGGCTGCTGGAGCGGACCCTGGCGCGGCGCTTGAGGGGGCAGCGGCGGGAGCTGGTGCGGCGGATCGCCGCCGGCTGGGGGGTGGACGGCCACGGCGATCTGCGCCTGGAGCATGTGGTGCTTGAGGACAGCCCAGGGAACGGAGAACGATCACGGCTGTCGATCGTCGATGGGGTGGAGTTCAACCCGGCTCTGCGGCAGGTGGATGGACTCTCCGATCTGGCCTTCCTGGTGATGGAGCTCCAGGCCCGTGGCCATGGTGATCTGGTGCCCGCGTTGCTGGAGGGGTATGGCCGGCCGATCGATCCAGATGTGCTGGCGTTGTTTGCTGCCTACCGGGCCCACGTGCGCGCCAAGGTGGCGGCGGTGACCAGCGGCGAACCGGAGCTGCCGGCCCAGCAGCGGCAGCAGGCGGCGGTCTCGGCTCGAGCGCACCTCAGCCTGGCCCTGGCGTACGCCCACCCGGGGCCGCCGGCCCTGATCCTGCTGCGGGGCCGCTCGGGTTCAGGCAAGAGTCACCTGGGCAGGGAACTGGCCCCCTGGCTGCTGGCGGACCACCACCGCAGCGATGTGATCCGCAAACAGGAGCACGGCTTTGCGCCGCTGCAAAGGCCCAGCGCAGCCGTGCGCAATCAGCTCTATTCGAGCGAAGCGAACATTCGCACCGAGGCAGCGTTGCTGGCGGCGGCCCGACGCAGCCTGGAGCAAGGCCGCACCGTGCTGCTGGATGCCACCCACCTACGCCAGGCCAGCCGGCAGCGGGCCGTTCAGACCGCCGAAGAGCGCGGCTCACCCTGGCTGATCCTCGATCTGCAGATTCCCGAGGCGCAGATGGCGGCGCGGCTGGAGCGGCGCCAGCGCAGCAATGACGACCCCAGTGACGCGGACCTGGCGATCGCCCGCCAGCAGCTGGCATGGGCCGAACCGCTGGAGGGCGAAGAACGGGCCCATGCCCTTGAGCACCACCCCGGTGAGGAGAGCTCCCAGCTGCTGCTGGCGATCTGGGGGGCGCTCAGCTTTGGGCCGGCGTCGCTTCGAGCGCATTGATCCGCTCGGCCAGGGCCACATCGAGGTTGGAGAGACCGCCCGTGTCATGGGTGGTGAGCTCGATCACCACGCGCCCATAGACGTTGAACAGTTCCGGGTGGTGGTGGAGCGACTCCGCCAGCAGGGCCACGCGGCTGATGAAGCCGAACGCCTCAACAAACGAGGCGAAGCGCCATTCCCGGTGCAGCTTGCCCTCCACCACGCTCCAGAGCGGCAGGGTCTGGGGCAGGTTGGCGATCGCTTCAGCGCTCAGGGGTTGGGCGGCCATGGCCGGCTGGGTTCAAAGGGGATCCACCAGATCATGGAGACGATCGATCAGCAGATCGACGGTCGTGTCCCCCTCCGGATCGATCCCGGCGACGGTGCGCCGCAGAACTTCTTCATTGAGGCGTTGGCCACGGCGGTGGGCCAGCAGTGTGGCGGTGGCATCAGTGGGCAACGCCTGGCCGAGCTGACCCGCGAGGGAAGCCGTTGCAAGCGAACCCCCCTCGGCTGTCAAAACCTTGAGGAGCGCTGCGAGCACCTGGCGCAGCTCCATGATCTCAACCCGCAGGGCCACCAGTTCCTGTTCCAAGCCCTCGCCCATGGTCCCTGTCCTGACAGCCCACCAATCCTTGCCGCCCGCGCCATCCGCTCCACCATCCGATCCCCCTGCCGCTGAACCGCGTCCCAGGTCAGGGGCGACGGGGCCGGGTCCTGGCCGCTCACCTGACCCGACCGCTGACTTGGGGGCCACGGCGTGGCCAACCAGTCCCCGATCCGCAGCCACCCATGCAGCCAGCCACCCCCAGCGGCGGTCATCGCCACGGCGCCAGAACCCGGCCTCAGCCGGCGGCCGGCTGATCAGCGCCCCGGCCCTGCCGACCATCAGGAAGGAGCGATGGCGCATCCTCCCTCGCTCGAAACGGCTGGGGCCGCAGGCGAAGGGCGCTGGCACAGCTCACGGGGAGTCGCAGCCCCCAGGCTGCGGACCACCTTGACGGCAAGGACCCAGAGCTTGATTAATCTTGCTGTCGTCCTCTCCCCAGCCATGGCACGCCCCACCCTGCTCCTGTTGGCCGCCCTGGCTCTCCCCCTGAGCTCCACCCCGGCGATGGCCCAGAAGGTGGTTCCCAAGCTGGGCAACATCTGCCCCCTGGGCTACGTGGACACCCTGAACGGCACGTGCTCCACCCTGGGCCTGGCCAGCTACACCGTGGCGCCCACCAATGGCAAGGCCTGCCTGGCTGGTTGGATGAACGTGGGCGGTGGCTACTGCCGCCGCAAGTGATCGAGTGCCCGCGGCCATGAAGCTTGAGATCCTGCAACACCTTGATCGGGAAGGGCCCGGCCTGATCGCCGCCTGCGCCGCCGACCGCGGCTGGGACACCAGCGTGATTCGCCACGACCAGGGCGAACCGTTGCCAAGCACGACCCACGCTGATCCCGCTCTGCTGGTTGTCCTAGGGGGACCGATGGGGGTGGGCGACCTGGATGACCCCGATTTCACCTGGCTGGCACGGGAATCGAACCTGATCGCCACCCGGCTGGCCGCCCGCCAGCCGGTGCTCGGCATCTGCCTCGGGGCCCAGCTCCTCGCCCATGCGGCCGGCGGTGGTGTGGTGCCGCTCAGCGCCGGCGATCCGCCCTCACCCCTGCGGGAACTGGGCTGGGGGGCAATCCACTGGATGGCGGACGCCCAGGCAGAGCCCGTCCTCGAGGGGTTGGCCCCCAGTGAGCTGGTGCTTCATTGGCACGGCGACCGCATCCAGTTGCCGCCGGGGGCCACCCTCCTGGGCTCCAGCCTCCATTGCCCGGAGCAGTTCTTTCGCCTGGGGCAGCACGGCTGGGGCCTGCAGTTCCACGTGGAGGTGGGCGGCGAGGCGCTCGAGCGCTGGCTCGTTGAAGACCACGACTACGTGCTTGCAGCCCTGGGCTCAGGTGGTGCTGACCGCGTGCGAGACGGGCAACGGCGCTGGGGGGGAGCGGTGGCCCGCAGCGGGCGTCGCCTGATCCACAACATCTTCGATCGGATCGAGGCGGACCTGGCCTGAGGCGACCGGTGCCCTAGAAGCGGCGGCGCACCTGGTTGGTGGCCAGCTGCACCTCCCGCAGCAACAGCAACAGCGCCCCCATCAACGACAGCATCGCCACCACGAACAGGGGCACCACGATCGGCGCCAGATCGATCCAGGCCACCGCACTGATGAACACCACCGCCACCACCAGCGAGACCAGCAGCGCCGTCAGCGTGCAGCAGGTGATCGCGCGGTTGATCAGACCAATGCGTTGTTTCTGCACTCCCAACTCCAGCCTCAGGCGGCGGCTACCCGAGATATCGCTGAGTTCCTCGGCTTCTTGAAGCACGTTGGCGCGGTCGATGATCCGGGCCAGGCGGTTGCTGAGCACGCCGAGCAAGCCGGAAATGCCCGTGAGCAGGAACACCGGCGCCACCGAGAGGTGGATCGCCTTGGCCAGGCCGATCACGGGGGCATCCGGTGCGGTCAAGACCACCACAGGGCTCGCTCAACTCCAACTGTCAGCCTATGGGCAAGCCGAGGCCACCCATGACCACGATCCACTGCCGCTACGACGGCCACCTGCGCTGCCATGCTCTGCACGAACCCTCGGGTTCAGCCCTCGAAACCGACGCCCCCAGCGACAACCAGGGCCAGGGGGAGCGCTTCTCACCCACCGATCTGGTGGCCACGGCTCTGGCCAGCTGCATCCTCACGATCATGGGCATCACGGCCGATCGCCATGGCTGGAGCCTCGACGGCAGCAGCGCCCGGGTGGAGAAACTCATGACCAGCACGGGAGTGCGCCGGATCGAGACCCTCAAGGTGTGGATCACTGTGCCGGGGGCATGGGAGCACGACGCCCAGCGGCGGCTGCGGGCGGCCGGTGAAGGCTGCCCCGTCAAGCGCAGCCTGGAGGGCGCCATCGCCATGGAGTTGCACTGGGATTTCAGGGCTTGAAGGTCTCCGCTGCCCGCTTTGAGGCCCCCTGCACGTAGGCCTCACTGATCTCACAGGAGGGGCTCAGGCCCTTGTAGAGGTCATCGGCCAGGCTCTCGGTTGACGCTGCCACCGCCACCCAGGCCCCGTCGGGATCAAAGCCTGTCTTGTTCAGGATCTCCCGGGCCAGGCTACGGGAGCGGTTCAAGCCCATGCCCAACCGCGTGGAATAGCAAAGGGTCAGCGCCCGCGCCATCGCGAAAGCGCCAAGCTCCTGGGCCGTCGGCTGCAGAGGTGAGGCGCCCCCCGGACAGGCCGCCAGAGCCAGGGCCGCAAGGATCGCCGCACTGGCCAGGGTTGGTGTTCGCAGGAAGCCCCGCCGAAGGATCGTCTGTGGCAGGTTGAGCGCCATGGGCCAAGCCATCGATCAACTCCGCTCCCATCTTCATGGCACCCGGTTGCTGGGGAGCATCGCCAGCACGCTTTACTTTGACCAGAACACCCTGATGCCGGCGGAGGGCTCCGCCTGGCGGGGGGCGCAGCTGGCCCTGCTGGCCCGCCAGCTCCATGGCCGCCAGAGCAACGAGGCCTACGCCGATCTGATCGAAGCCGCCGCGCAGGAGCTGGCGCTCGCCCACCCGGCCGGTCCAGGGGGCGATGGCGAGCCCCACCCAGGCTGGCCGCGCAACCTGGAGCTGTTGCGCCAGGACCTGCGACGTCAACGGAACCAGGACCCAGCCTTGGTGGGCCATCTGGTGCAGGCCCAGTCGCGGGGGTACAGCCTCTGGCAGGAGGCGCGCACCCGCTCCGATTTCGCCATGTTCGCGCCGGCGCTCAACGAGCTCATCGCCCTGCGCCGCGAGCAAGCCAGCCAATTGGCGGTCGGTGAAACAGGAGCTGATGGCCAGCCCCGCAGCTGCTGGGAGACGCTGGCCCAACCCTTTGAGCCGGAGATCAGCCAGCAAACGCTGGGAACCCTGTTCACCCCCCTGCGTCAACGCCTGCCGGAGCTGCTGGCCCGGGTGGAAGCGCGCCGCAGCGAGGGCGCCGAGGCACCCGACGCCCTGGAGCTGCCGGAGGCGTTGCAACTTGAGCTCTGCCAAACCCTCCTGGACGATTGGGGCTTCGATGGCCGCATCGCCGTGCTGGCCCGCTCCCCCCATCCCTTCTCCTGCACCCTGGGACCTTCTGATTTCCGGCTCACCACCCGGATCGTGCCCGGTTCCCCCTACTCCGCCTTTCTGGCGACGGCCCACGAATGGGGCCACTCGCTCTACGAGCAGGGTTTGCCCCGCCGCAGCGACCAATGGTTCGCCTGGCCCCTGGGGGATGCCACCTCCATGGGCGTGCATGAAAGCCAGTCGCTGTTCTGGGAATGCCGGATCGCACGTAGCGAAGCCTTTGCCCGGCGCTGGCATCCGCGGTTCAAGGCGGCCCTCGGCTCCGACCCCTGGGGTTCAGCCGCGGGCCTGTGGCGCGCCTTGAACCCGCTGAACCCTGGCCTCAACCGCGTCGAGGCCGACGAGCTCAGCTACGGCCTGCACATTCTTCTGCGCTACGAGCTGGAATTGGCCCTGCTGGAGGGAGATCTGCCGGTGGAGGCGCTGCCCGGCGAGTGGAACCGGCTGATGGGTGAGCTGCTGGGGCTCACTCCCGCCAACGATGCCGAAGGTTGCCTTCAAGATGTGCATTGGAGCGAAGGGCTGTTCGGCTATTTCCCCTCCTATCTGCTGGGGCATCTGATCTCTGCCCAGCTCAGCCAGGCGATGGAGCGCGATGGGGGGCCGATCGAGAGGCGGCTGGCCGCTGGCGATGATCAGGCGTTGCTGGTCTGGCTGCGGGAGCACGTGCATCCCCTGGGCCGCAGCGTGGATGGGGCCGAACTGGTGGAACGCGTGAGCGGAGCACCGCTGAGCGCCGTGCCTTTCCTGAGTTATCTGGAAGACAAGCTGAATCGGTTGGAAGCCACCTGAGTGTGCCATCGCGCTCCGTAGGATGCCGGCCGGCGCCCAACGCGTTTTTCCATGGCCAATATCGACCATCCCCCCAGCCGCTTTCAGCTCAATCTCCTGCATGTGCTGCCGGCCTTTGCCGATGAAGCCTCAGGGCGCTTGAACGCGATCGTGGAGCTCAACTCCAACACGATCAACAAGTACGAACTGATCACGGAAACCGGCCAGCTCAAGCTCGATCGGGTGGGTTTCTCCTCCCTGGCCTACCCCTTCGCCTATGGCTGCCTCCCCCGCACCTGGGACGAGGACGGCGATCCCCTGGACATCGAAATCGTCAACGTCACCGAGCCGCTGGTGCCGGGGAGCCTCGTGGAGGCGCGGATCATCGGCATCATGAAATTCGATGATGGCGGTGAAGTGGACGACAAGGTGATCGCGGTGCTGGCCGATGACAAGCGCGTCGATCACATCACGAGCTACGAACAACTCGGCGAGCACTGGCTCAAGGAAACCACCTACTACTGGGAGCACTACAAAGATCTCAAAAAGCCCGGCACCTGCCGCGTGAACGGCTTCTTTGGGCCTGAGGAAGCTGTCAAAATCATCAAAGAATGCGAAACGCGCTACCTCGAGCAGATCGAACCCCAGCTGGTGAACGGATGACTCCTCTCCCCCCCCCTACCCCCCACCGCCCATGGCGTTGGACGCAATCACGGGTTCTTGGACTCGGTGCCTCCGCCGGCCTGGCCGCCGCCCTGGGGACCTTCATGGCTCCCTCCCTACAGGCGGCCGAGCCCGCCACCTCGCCTACCGCAAGCTCCGTCCAACCACCACCAGCCCTCCCGGCCGCGGGAAGCGCCCCCCGGGCCCCTGCGCCGGTGGCCTCGCCGCCTGTAGCAGCCGTCACGAGCACCAAGGTGATCGTGCTTTCTCTGGGGCGCCGGGAGATCAGCCTCCAGGACAACGGCAAGGTCGTCCGCAGTTGGCCGGTGGTGATCGGCGCCCCGGCAACCCCAACCCCCAAGGGCCACTACAAGGTTCAGACCAAGGTGATCAACCCCAAGTACCAGAGCACGGTGAGCGGCAAGATCAACCACACCACGGGTGCCTCCGGACCCCTCGGCGACCGCTGGATCGGTTTCCATTCCCTGGGAAAAAACGATTACGGCATTCACGGCACCCCCTGGCCCTGGTGGGTTGATGCCAGAGCCGCGGTCAGCCATGGATGCGTGCGGATGAAGAATGAGCACGTGCGAGTGCTGTTCGATCAGGTGGAGATCGGCACGCCGGTGGTGATCAAACCCTGAAGCAAATCTGCAATTCGTTGGATTTGGGCCCAGGAATGTCTCGAAACACGGATCAAGCCCCTTCCCGCTCGATAGTCTGAACCACATGCAAGGGGTCTTCATCGACCCTTTTTTTGATGGTCCAACACACGTTTCAGGCTGGATGGTGCCCATGAATCAAGACAGCCGTCACACGCCCTCCGACATGGTCGTGAGCACGAGCCTCAAATGGGGACAGGATGGGGAGCTTTCAAGCGTGGATCGCGACAGGCTGCTGGAATTGCTCAGCGCCGTCGATCCCGTGGCCAATCTGTTGCTTGATCAATTCGGCAGGGGGCGTACCTGAAGGCCAGCCCGGCTGATCTCCTGCCGTGCCAATGCCTGGGCCATGCCATCGCGGTTTGCCAATCCCTTCAGGGCTGTCAGGGGCAGACCAAGATTGGGTAAGCCGTGGGGCAACTGGGTTCCCTTGTGGCCGTTCTCAAGGCCAAAGACAGGAACCTGGCGAAGATCTTCCGGTAGCAGCTGATCCTCAAGCTCGGCCAGGTTGGCTGTCTGGGGCAGCCAGACCAGATCGGAGCGCCGGCACGCCTCCAACTTGAGGCTCGGGTCACCGGTGCTGAGCCCCCGCTGCAGATCGCTCAGCGTCACGAGCCCGATCACCAGGCCCTCCCGTTCCACGATCAGGCAATGGCCGTGGGCCGCCACCAGTTGAGCGAGGGCCTCCTGGACCGTTGTGTCAAAGGCGAGCACCAGGGGAGCCTCCGGATCAAAGGCCTCCTCCACCGGCACGGCTCTGAGCCGCTGGCGTCGTGCCTCCTCCATCGGATCGGGGCCGAGCAAGCCTGGATCCGCCAGACCCTGCCAACGCTCCACCAGCAGCGCGCTCAGGCCAGCGGCCGCCATCAGCGGCAACACAATCCGGATGTCTCGCGTGAGCTCGAACAGCAGCAGCAAAGCGGTGAGTGGAGCCCGGGCACTGCCCGCCAGCACCGCCGCCATGCCGACCATGGCGTAGGCCGGCGGTTCGGCCACGGGCCAATGCAGGCCACTGTCGCCGAGGATCTGGCCGTAACAGTTCCCCAGCACCGCCCCTAGAAACAACGACGGGGCGAAACCACCTCCCACGAACCCCGTGGCGTTGCTCAAGCCAGTGGCCAACAGCTTCACCGCCAGCAAGGCCAAAAGCGTGGTGAGGGCAATGCCTCCCTGGTTGCCGAGCAGTGCCTCAATCGTGTCGTAGCCCACCCCTAGCACCTGGGGAAAGCCAAGGGCCATCAGCCCGACCCCCAGGCCCCCGAGGGTGGTGAGCAACCAACTGGGCAGGCGGCTGAGCAGGCGCTGGACCTTCTCACTGCGGCCAGCTGCCAGCAGGCCCATCAGGGCCCAGGAGACCAAACTGGCCACCACCCCCAGACCCAGGTAGAGGGGAAGCTCCAGCAGCGAGCGCACCTCGTAGGCAGGCAGCCGGAAGATCGGATCATCGCCCAGGGCCAATTGGGTGACCAAGGTGCTGGCGATCGCCGCCACCAGCACAGCCCGGAGACTGGGACGCCCTGGGATGGAGCTGTAGGAGCCTTCAAAGGCGAAAAACACGCCAGCGATCGGTGCCTTGAAGCCCGCCGCCAGACCCGCTGCCACACCCGCCGCCACCAGGGCCTTCTGGGATTGGGGTGAGAGGGCTCCCTTCAGGCCCACCCATAGCCCCAGATTGCCGCCGCTCTCCACGCTCGGACCCTCCGGCCCCAGGGAAGCTCCGCTCCCCAGGCTCAAGGACGCGGCCACGAGCCGCAGCAGCGGCAGCCGCGGCGCCGCCTTCACCGCCCCATCGGCCATCGCCATCAGGCTCGGCAGGCTCGGTCCCAGGTTGCCGCTCACCTGGCGCAGCAGCCCCACCGCCAACCCGCCGATCATGGGAACGACGACCACCGGCCAGGTCGCGAGCCAATCGAGCGGCCCAAGCGGCGGCAGGGGCAGTGGCTCCGGAGGGGGGGGAGGTGGAGGAAGAAAACCAAGACCACCCAGGCCCAGCTGCAGCAGGGCCTTCAGGGGGGTGCCGTTGTCCAGGGGCACCTGGATCTCCACCAGGGGTGAGGGCGGAGGCTCGGGGTGGCCCGCGAAGCCCAGCAGCAGGTCCACCACAGGGCCGAAGAGGAAGTTATTGATGAAGCCCAGCAACTCGTGGAAGCCCACCACGGCGGCTCCTGTGAGCACCCCCACCAGGGCAGCCCAGGCCAGCAGGCTCCACTGGAACGGCAGCTGAAACGCCTCGCCCTCCTGCAGCGAAGCAGCAGAATTGTCGTCAGCTGCTTCGATCTCCGCGATGACCTCGGCTTCGGGCACGAAAGCCGCTGAGGGCTCTGGACCCGCCTCGGGGACCGCCTTAGGCAGAGGGAAGGCGGCCTCAGGCCACGGGTCGGACGGTGGCAAAGATCTCCTCCAGAATCTCTCCCGCTCCCTGGCTCTTGAGGGTGCGGGCCAGGGCGATGCCGATGGCCTCAGGATCATCCTGGTGACCGCGCGCCTCATCACGGATCAGGCGCAGGCCATCGAGACTGGCCACCATGCCTGTGAGCACCAGTTCCTCCCCATCGAAGCGGGTGTTCACTCCGATCGGCACCTGACAGCCCCCCTCCAGTTCGCGCAGGAAGGCGCGTTCCGCCAGGCAGCGCAGGGCCGTGGGCCGATGCTCGAGCACCTTGATGCACGCAAGCACCGTGGCATCGCCTGCACGGCACTCGATGCCCAGGGCCCCCTGACCCACCGCATGCAATGACACGGAAGGATCGATCAGCTCATGGATCCGGTCGCCAAGGCCGAGCCGCCCCAGGCCCGCCGCCGCCAGGATCAGGCAGTCGTACTCGCCCGCATCGAGCTTCTCCAAGCGGGTGATCACATTGCCGCGCACATCCTTGAAGCTGAGCTGGGGATAGTGGTGACGCAGCTGCGCCAGGCGGCGTAGGGAACTGGTGCCCACGACCGCTCCGGCGGGGAGGGTGGCCAGGGTTTGATCGGTGTGCTTCACGTGCACCACCAGGGCGTCAGCGGGATCCTCCCGCTCCGTGATGCAGCCGAGGATGAGTCCCTCGGGCAGATTCGTGGGCAGATCCTTGAGGCTATGGACGGCGATATCGGCGCGATCCAGCAGCATCTGCGCCTCCAGTTCCTTGGTGAAGAGCCCCTTGTCGCCGATCTTGGCCAGGGCCACATCAAGGATCTTGTCCCCCTGGGTGGCCATCGCCTCGATGCTGATTTCCAGGCCCCCATGGGACCTGGCCAGCTCATCGCGCACCCAATGGGTCTGGACCATCGCCAACTGACTGCGGCGGGAGGCGATGCGCAACAGGGAGCCAGCCATCAAATCAACCCTCAACCCGGCAGAAACTGCCCGACACAGCCGCCCAGCCTAGGCACTGGCGGGACCAGCTTTCAGGCAAAGAAATCCAGCGGGAAAGGGCCCCAGGTGTCCTCGGCATCGGGATTCACGCTGCTGTGGCCTGTGATCAACAGACCAACGCCCAGCCCCGACTCCTGGCGCAGGCGCACGCGGCCGGAGGTCTGGTTCCCCTTGAGGAACACACCACCGGAGCGGGGCTCGCCCGCTTCGCTTGGATCAACCTGCAGAGGCTGCCAACCAAGGGCCGACTCCAGTTGGCGGAGGGCAGCCAGGGCGGCGGCGGAATCGGCGGCCATCACGCCGATGGTGAACCACTCGCAGGCGGCCAGCCGTGGATCAAGTTCTGTGCGAAGGAGCTCACGCGCCTCTGCGTCCAGGGTGGGGGCGCTGCGCAGGCCGCAAAGCATCTGGAGCGAAGGCAGCGAGGCGGGGGTGCTCAAGGGGATCCCTCCGGGGATGGGCCAGTTTGCCGGGTCGCGCAGAAGCGAAGACTGATCGCACAGATGCTCAACCAGATGAAGC
Source organism: Cyanobium sp. Morenito 9A2 (assembly GCF_024345575.1). Classification (GTDB taxonomy): domain Bacteria; phylum Cyanobacteriota; class Cyanobacteriia; order PCC-6307; family Cyanobiaceae; genus ATX-6F1. The sequence goes on along the minus strand of NZ_JAGQBJ010000003.1, from coordinate 165,943 downwards.
CGACGCAAGCTCCACCGACGATGTCGCTGGGCCAGTGCACCCGGCAATAGAGCGTGCTCAGCCAGATCAGGGCGACCCAGAGGGCCGAGCCCAGGTAGAGCGGGCGCCGCAACTGGGGATAGCGGGCCACAAGGATTGAACACATGAGGAAATAGAACACCACAGCCCCTGCGGCATGTCCGCTGGGGAAACTGCGGCCGAACACCTCAACCAACTTCTCGTCAGGGCGTTGGCGGTCAAAGTGGGGCTTGAGCCAGCGATCAACAATCAACAGGATGCCCGCCGTGCCCACGGCCAGCCAGCGCAGTTCATTCCACCAACGCTTCCAGGCCAGATAGATCAGGGAGGCCATCACCAGCACCCCGGTGAACTGAATGCCACTCACCTTGTAGACCCGAATCAGCACCCGGCCCATGCCATCGGGGATCACCAGACCAAGCCAGCTGAGCAGAGCACTGTCGAGGGGAGGATGCTCCAGCGGCACCACCGTCAGCTCAATCACCAGCAGCAGCGCCAGGGCCACCAAACAGGCCAGAAGACGCCAGAGACCGAACATGCGCATCCAGTCCCTGAACTCACCGACCAGCTGGGGGAATGTCGGAAGCTTCATGGCCATGAACCTCCGGCCTGCTGGGGGTCGAATCGGAAACGCCAGAGACCGTGGCTGCCGCGGCTGGCCAGCCGTTCGATCCGCTGTGGCGGCAGGGAGAATTCCCGGAGCTTGCGATCCTCGCCAACCACGAGCACCGATCTCGGCGTGGGTTCCCCCTGGTTGATCTCCTCTCGCAGCTGCTCTTCGGCACCTTCAGCGCTGTCGAAGAACCGCACCGGATGGCCGCTGTAGAACACCACGCTGTAGCGCTTGTAGCCCACCACCAGGAGCTGTTCGCCGGGACGGATGAGCTGGCCGGCCAGGGCGGCTACCTCACGCACGGGCTGTTGCCGTTCACGCTCCATCAGCTGGGTCAGTCCAGGAACCACCAGCAACAACACCCCGACGAAGCCCGCCAGATCTGGAAGCCAGAGGCGTTGCGCTGGGCCAGGGCGGACCAGCAGCAGGACCAGGGCCAGAGCGGCGGCCGCCAGCACAGCTGAAAGAATCAGCGGCAGCCCGGAACCGGAGAGAGCCATGGCAAAGCCTGGATAGGCCGGATCGGAAGCCGCCCAGCGCGGTGCGATCGCCGCCGCGACCGCCATGGCCGCCAACAGCAACACGTTCAACCAGCCACAGAACCGCTCCCAGCGATCGACCATGGGCAGCGTCAGCGCAGCATGAGGTTGTGCAGCTTGCAGCGGCTGCCAGAACAGGGCCACCAGCAGGGCGCCGGCCGGAACGAGCGGGAGAATGTAACCCGCCAACTTGGTACTCGCCGCTGAGAAGAACAGCAGCACAACCACGAACCAGATCAGAGCAAAGGGAGCGAACTGCGCGGAACGGGATTGCTGACGCCAGTGGTCGAGCCGCCAGTAGCGCAGACCCACGGCGGCCAGGGGCAGGAACAACGACCATGGCAAGAGCAGGATCAGGCACCACGGCAGATAGAAGTACCAGGGGCCGGCATGGCCGTAGAGCACCGAGGTGTACCGCTGCAGGTTGCTGAACCCGAAAAAGGCCCCAAGGAAATCGGCACCGTTCACCCGAGCCGCCAGGAGGTACCAGGGGCTGGCGACCGCCAGGAAACCGAGCGCCATCGGCAGCATCGGCATCTGGCGCAGCACCGAAGCCAGCTGGCCCTGGCAGAGGAGGAATACGACGATCACAGCCCCAGGCAGCACCAGGCCCACGGGCCCCTTGGCCAGTACAGCGATGCCGCAGAACAGAGGCATGGCGACGTAGCCCCAACGGCGCAGGCCAGGCCGCCCCTCCTGGCTGTAGGCCAAAAAGAATCCGAACAGCGACAAGGTGATGGCGCTGGAGAGAAACATGTCGGTGACTGAAGTTCTCCCCCAGCCCACCCAGCCTGGGTTGAGCGCCAGGAGAGCCGCTCCCAACCAGCTGCGCCTCCAACGGTTCGTCGTCCCTTCTCCCTCAGAGAGCAGCCAAAGCAAAGCAAACCCCGCCACCACCACTGCGCTGGCCATCAGGGCCACGGGCAGCCGCGCCGCCCAGGCGCTGACACCGAAGACACGAAAGCTCAGGGCCACCATCCAATAGCCCCAAACGGGATAGTCAAAGAACGGTTCGCCGTTCCAATGGGGCGTTATCCAGTCGTTGCGCTGAACCATCTCCCTGCCCACCTCCACAAAGAGGGCCTCGGTCTTGTCCATCAGGCTGAGCGTGCCCAGCTGGTTGAAGAAAGCCGCCCAGCAAAGCAACAACAGACCGACGGCAGAGAGCAAGGCCAGGCGGGCCGAGGGTGCCTGCGGAATGGGGGTCATGGCCATGCGAATCAATGCACGGGGAAGGAAATTGAAAAAGAGAAACTTAAGTTCATCAATGAACAGTCGAAGGAATCATCCAGCTCAGGGGGTGTTCCAGACAAAACGGGAGGAAGCGGCATAATTCCATACAAACACGACAGCAATTCCAGCAATCTGAGCAAAGAGAGTGTCTTTAGCCACGCTGGAATAGAAAATACTTGCCAAGCCGATGTTCGCGAGCATAGGCAGCGAAGCAACGATCAAGAACTTGATCAAGCCCGCCAACAGTGGGAAGCCAACAAGGCGTAAATGGCGGAAAGTCAAAGTGTTGTTCACTAGATAATTGCTACATGCAGAAGCAATCACCGCAGGAGGAAGGGAGGCCACGAAGGACAACCCAAGCAACATCAAAAGCTTGGAAACCAACAATTGCACTCCGATTCCTGAAACACCTACCAAGGCGAAACTGACCGCACGCCGGGGAACCATGCGCAGCAGCAGCGTATGGATGATCGACACACCAAAGTCCCAAAGAATGGAAGCATCCAGCTTGGAGCTGCCAAAACTACGGGACTGAAAGCTCAGAGGAGTTTCAATGGCAACAAGGTGCCCACGACTGATTGAAAGAAGTTCATAAAGAAACTTGAAACCCTGCGCATCAACCTGTCGAATCATCGGCATGCAGCGGTCGAGCCGCAGGGCAAAGAAGCCACTCATGTAGTCAGTGAGATGCCTGTAGCGAGGCAGGGTGAAGCGGGCCAACTGATTGGCCAACACGGAACCCCCCTCACGCTTGGTACTCAACCCCTTGATGGAGGCCTCGGGGTGGAAGCGACTACCGATCACAAGGTCAACATTTCTGGCCATCAGGCTGTCGAGAGCTTCAGCAACGGCGGCAGGCTCATGCTGGCCGTCACAGTCCATGACGACAGCAAGATCCCCGGTGGCATCGAGAAGACCCTCTTTAATCGCACTGGACAAACCGGAGCGCCCCACCCGCCGGATCAAGCGTAGACAGGGCTGCTGGTTCGCCAACTGCTTCACGAGGTCGGCTGTTCCATCCGCCGAGTCGTCGTCAACGACGATCAGTTCCAACTGGAACCGATCACGAAGAGCAAGCAACTGCTGCAGAATCGGCTGAACGTTCAGCCGCTCGTTGAATGTGGGCAGAACAATGGTGACCCTCGCTGCCTGAGAGGGCCCGGCAGACGCGACGACCGATTCAAGCAAAGGGAAGGTGCCTTGGGCGATGTGAGGTTACTTGATGTATTCCTTCAGTACGCCATTGCGATTGGGGTGGCGCAGCTTACGTAGGGCCTTGGCCTCGATCTGGCGGATGCGCTCGCGGGTGACATCGAAGATCTGGCCGATCTCCTCAAGGGTCTTCATGCGGCCGTCATCGAGGCCATAACGTAGGCGAAGCACATCACGCTCACGGGGACTCAAGGTGGCGAGTACACCTTCGAGGTCTTCGCGCAACAGGTTCTTGGCCACATCCTGCTCGGGGTTCTCGATGTCAGCTTCGATGAAGTCGCCGAGGCGCGAATCCTCCTCCTTGCCAATCGGGGTTTCAAGGGAGATGGGAAGCTGGGCCGACTTGGCGATGAAGCGCAGCTTCTCGATCGTCATCTCCATCGACTCGGCGATCTCCTCCTCGGTGGGCTTGCGACCAAACTCCTGGCTGAGCACCTTGGTGGTCTTCTTGATCCGGGAAATCGTTTCATAGAGGTGCACCGGCAAGCGGATGGTGCGGCTCTGGTCGGCAATGGCGCGGGTGATCGCCTGACGAATCCACCAGGTGGCATAGGTCGAAAACTTGTAACCCTTCTCGTGGTCGAACTTCTCGGCGGCGCGAATCAGACCCAGAGAACCCTCCTGGATCAGATCCTGGAACGAAAGTCCGCGATTCATGTATTTCTTCGCGATCGACACGACCAGGCGCAGGTTGGACTGCACCATCTTTTCCTTGGCCCGACGACCGAGCATCAGGCGGCGCCGGAACTTGACCAGGGGCATGTCCACCAGCACGGCCCATTCCTTGTTGTCCGGGGCATGGCCGTTGTCCTGTTCGAACTGGGCAGCCAGCTCCTCGAGATGGAGCAGGTCGGCAATCTTGCGCGCCAACTCAATCTCCTCATCGGGCCGCAGCAAGCGGATGCGGCCAATCTCCTGGAGGTAGACCCGGATCGAATCCTCGGTGTAGACACCCTTGGGGCCCACCTTGATGCTGGCCAGGGCCTTGGCGGCTTTAGGGTCCTTGCGCTCTCCAGCGGCGCTGGCGGAGGCCGCCAGCAGCGCATCGGCGGCCCCATCAAGATCGGCGGCCTGATCGATTCCTGCAGCATCCCCGCTCCCTGTGGGGAGTGATGCTTTGGCGGCTGATGCCTTGGCTGCAGAAGCCTTGGCTCCAGAGGCCTTGGAAGTGGCTGTTTTAGCCGAGGCAGCCTTGGCCGTGCTCGTCTTGGCGGTACTGGTCTTCTCCCCTGCAGCCTTGGAGGTGGGCGCCTTGCGTGAGCGGGTGGGGGTCACCTTGTTGGCGGCTTCGTGGAGCAACTCAGTGGCTGGGTTGGACGCGGCCTGATCGGAAGGGACTGGATCGACGGTGGCCACCTTGCTGCTTCTGCGGCTGGCCTTCGGCTTGGTCACCTGGATCTCCTCGCCGTTGCCGTTGGCAACCAAAAGGATTTCAGGCATGGGCTTCTTGACGTTGGCAGCGGCAACAGGACTCATGGTGAGCGAAGGCAGGGGGGGTGAGAGCGCGTGAACACGCCAAACAAAGGAGCCCCAACGGGGCGAAGTCGTCAAATCAAGTCAGGAGCGCCACTGGACGCAGGACTCACGAAACAAACCTGGCGAATGAAACTCCACCAGGAACAAAAGGATCTCGGCGGCGTTAAACGTACAAAAAAAGCGAAGCCAACCTGAGAAAAACGAACACAGTGGTCAGGGGCCAAAGCCCAGCAGTGTTGTCAGGGTGTTCGCAGACCGGGAGGCCGATGGGGAGTGAAACTCCGCCAGGCGCTCGCTTCAGGTCTTCCCTCTGGACGGAACTCTGCGGGTTTCCGACGGCAGCCTTGAGAGCTGCCCAACAGCGCCATCCTAAGAAACTGGTGTGGGCTTTGCAAGGTTGGAGCGATCCGAGGTGGTGACCCCTGGCCCCGCCTGGCTACACGTTTGGCTGGAGGCGGGGCGTGAAGGCCGTCTCTTCACCTACGCCAATCCCCAGGGTCTGCCCCTGGCCTGTGGCGATCTGGTACGCGTGCGACTGAGGGGTCGACCCCACATAGGCCTTGTGGTGGAGGGGCTTGAGCAACTGCCGCCGGAGCTGGAGCCCCATCGCCTCCAACCGGTCGAGGCGCTGCACCAAAGCGCCGCGGTGGACCCCCATTGGCGCGCCTTGCTGGCGGAGGTGGCGGAGGACTGCCACACCAGCCTGTTCAAGACTCTCAAAACAGCGCTGCCCCCTGGCTGGTTGGGCCAGCGGAGCGAGCGCCGGTCTGGACCGTCCCGTAACCGCTGGCTGGTGGAGCTGCTGCCACCTCCGCCCAAGGTCGCCGCCGGGCCAGCTCCCCAGCCGGAGAACGACCCTGAGCCAGCCGGCGAAAGGCCCCCTGGCATCACCCCCCGCCAGGGGGAGTTGCTCGAGCTACTGGAACAACGGGGCGGGCGGGCCTGGCTCAGCACACTGACCGGCGCGGGGCGGTTCAGCCGCTCGGTGGTGGAAGGGCTCGAGCGTCAGGGGCGTCTGCGTCGCAGGGCCGTGGCTGAGGGCAGTGCTGAATGGCTCGCATTGGGGGGCGCCGCGCCCGCAGGATCACAAGGCAGCCCAAGGCCAAGCGAGCCCGCACGGGCGCCCAACGAAGCCCAGCGCCAGGCGTTGGACCGGCTGGCGGCCACCCCGCCGGGGGGAGCCCTGCTGCTCTGGGGGGTGACTGGCTCCGGCAAAACAGAGGTGTATCTGCAGGCCTGCGCCCGGATCCTGGCGGCAGGTCAAAGCGTGCTGGTGCTCACCCCAGAGATCGGGCTGGTGCCGCAACTGCTCGATCGCTTCAAGGCTCGCTTCGCTGGAGCGATCGTCGAGTACCACAGTGGTCTGAGCGAAGCCCAGCGCATCGCCAGCTGGCGCCGCTGCCTGGGGGCGGACCCCCTCCAGCCCGTGGTGGTCGTGGGTACGCGTTCGGCGGTGTTCCTGCCCCTGAGTGGCCTGGGGTTGATCGCTCTCGATGAGGAGCATGACAGTTCCTACAAGCAGGACGCACCGATGCCCTGCTACCACGCCCGCGATGTGGCCCGCAGGCGCGCCCACCGCAGCGGCGCCCGCCTCTTGCTGGGGAGCGCCACGCCGTCACTGGAAACCTGGCTGTCCTGCCAGCAGAAGGGCGCTGGGGCCACCAGCCTGGTGCGCCTGAGCGAGCGCATCGGCCAGCGCCCCCTGCCGCCGGTGCGGGTGGTGGACATGCGAGCGGAACTGGTGGAAGGGCACCGACGCCTCCTGAGCCGGCCGCTGATGGAGCGCCTGGAGCGCGTGCGCGACCTGGGCGAACAGGCCGTTGTGCTGGTGCCTCGACGCGGGTACAGCAGCTTCTTGAGCTGCCGCAGTTGCGGTGAAGTGGTGCAATGCCCCCACTGCGATGTCGCCCTGACGGTGCACCGCTCAGCCCGCTCCGGCGACTGGCTGCGCTGCCACTGGTGTGATCACCGCCAGGCCATTGAGGAGCGCTGTGGCGCCTGTGGCTCCAGCGCCTTCAAGCCCTTCGGCGCTGGTACCCAAAGGGTGATGGAGCAACTGGGGATCGAGCTCGAAGGCTTGCGGGTGCTGCGTTTTGACCGCGACACCACCCGAAGCCAAGGGGGACATCGGCGCCTGCTGGAGCAGTTCGCCGCCGGTGAAGCCGACGTGCTGGTGGGGACCCAGATGCTGGCCAAGGGCATGGACCTGCCCGGGGTCACCCTGGCGGCAGTGCTGGCGGCCGATGGTCTGCTGCATCGGCCTGATCTGCGCTCCAGCGAACAGAGCCTGCAGCTGCTGTTGCAGTTGGCGGGCCGGGCCGGCCGAGGCGAACGGCCGGGGGAGGTCATCGTTCAGACCTATTGCCCCGACCATCCCGTGATCCGCCATCTGGTCGATGGACGCTACGAGCGCTTCCTGGAGGAGGAATTGGCGCTGCGTCGCCAGGCGGCCCTGGTGCCCTTCAGCCGTGCTGCCCTGCTGCGGCTGGTGGGGGTCTCCGCCACGGCCACGGCAACGGCGGCCACCACCCTGGCCGAGCGCATCGCCCCCCAGGTCACCGCCGCCGGCTGGCAGCTGATCGGTCCGGCACCGGCACCCGTCACCCGGGTGGCGGGCCGCAGCCGCTGGCAACTGCTGCTCCACGGCCCCGCCGGCAGCCCCCTGCCGCTACCTCCTGAGACGGTGCTACGTCAGGGCCTGCCCCAGGGAGTGGGCCTGGCGATCGATCCCGATCCCCTGGAGCTCTAGGCCGGCAGCTCTGGCAAGCGAAAGCCCGCCTGCCAGCGCAGCCGCTGGAGGACCAAGGCAAGCACCAGCAGAAGCACAATCCCCACGAAGCCCAGGCCCAGGCGGCTCCAGCGCCAGGCGCTCAGCTCCAGGCGATTGAGCGAGCCGCTGCTCAGGGACCAGATCACCGCCCCCCGCTTGGTGCCCGGGCCGGAATCCCTTTCGGCCAGAGGCCGCAAGGGCTGGGCTCGCCGCACCGAGGCGAGGGCCAAGGGCTCGAAGCGCACCTGCAGCTCCACCCCCGGCCAGACGCGCAGCGTGCTGAGATCGAGCTCGAGCAGCAACTGCTGGCGGACGCCAATCAACCAATTGCGCTCCTGGAGGGAAAGCACCGGCGGCGGCAGCGCCACCCCCCCCAACCGGGCCGCCACCATCACGCTCTCCTGAAGCCAAGCGGCGGCTTCCTCAGCACAGAGCACGGGGCTGAGCACCGCCAGATCACCGCCGCGGCGAACCTGCCGCTGGGCCAGGCCACGGATCGCCTGCGCGAACTGGTCCTGCCAAGGCAGCCTCTGGCCGGTGGTGCTGGAGAAGGTTTGCTCCAACTGAAGCCGGCCAGGTGCGGGGAAGCGCACGGTGGTGCTCACCTGCATACACCCCCCCAGCAACGCCGCCAGCAGGAGCAGCACGCCCAAGACGACGGCAAAACCCCAGGGCGCCTTGGTGGGACCCACCGGTGGTGATGGTGGAAGCTCTGCGCGGGCGCGTTGGCGCCCAGAGGAGCGCCCCTTCACACGTCCCTGGAGTGCCTCCACCTCCCCGATGGACGGCAAGGTCAACGACCAGTTCCGGGGACGCTCCAGCACGGGAGCTTCCAGCACCATCTCCAGGGCTTTGCCCTCCAGGCGAAGGTCGGGATCCGCGCAGAGGCGCAGGGAGCGGCACAACTTCAGGGCCTGGTCCCCATCCCCATGGCCCATCAAAGCCGTGGCCATCAACAGCCGCAGGCGACCGCCGATCGCCGTCCGCGGGCCGTGGAGGCCGGCGAGGGGTTCCAGCAACCGCAAAGCAGTGCCGTAATCACCCCGATCGAGGGCCCCTTGGGCCCGATCGAGCGGTTCCTCAGCCATGGGGGCGATGGCGGCCCGTCACCATCGTGCCGATGCCCGCATCGCTGAACACCTCCAGCAGCAGGGCATGGGGAATGCGACCGTCGATGATGTGCGCCGCCGCCACCCCCTGGGCCAGGGCGCGAATGCAGCAGTCGGTCTTTGGGGTCATGCCCCCCTCCACCACGCCGGTGGCGATCAGGTCCCGGGCCTGCGCCAGCGAGAGCTCCCGCACCAGTGAACCGGGATCGTGGCGATCCGTCAGGATCCCGGGTGTGTCGGTGAGCAGGATCAGCTTCTCGGCCTGCAGGGCTGCGGCCACCTCACCGGCCACGGTGTCGGCATTGATGTTGTGGGCCCTGCCCTCTAGATCGGCCGCCACGCTGGAGATCACGGGGATGTAGCCACTCTCCAAAAGCGGTTTGAGGACCGCCGGGTTGACGGCCGCCACGTCCCCCACCAGGCCGTGGGAACCATCCCCCCAGGTCCGCGCCTCCACCAGGCCTCCATCGCTGCCAGAGAGGCCCACTGCCTTGCCTCCCACCTGGTTGAGGCCGTTGACGATCTGTTTGTTGACCCGGCCCACCAGCACCATCTCCACCACATCCATGGTCTCGGCGTCGGTGACGCGCAGGCCCCCCTCGAAACGGGGCTCGATCGCCAGGCGGCCCAGCCACTGGTTGATCTCAGGTCCACCTCCATGGACGACCACGGGCTGGACCCCCACGCAGGCCAAGAGCGCCAGATCGCGAAACACCGCCTCGCGCAACTCCTCGCGCACCATGGCCGCGCCGCCGTACTTGACCACCACCCGGCGGCCCGCAAAGCGCTGGATGTAGGGGAGCGCCTCGCTGAGAACGGACACCCGCAGGGTGTCCTCGGCGCTGATGATGGGATCGTGGCTCAAGGCTCAGAAGGTGGGGAATCGGGAAGGGGCAGCAAATCAAGGTCGAGCCCATCGGCCCCCTTGGGGTGGATCTCGGCCATCAGACCAGGGGCAAAGAAACGTCCGAGTCGATCGCTGCGATCCTGCCAGCGCCCAAGGGGCACACCCCCCATGCGAAACCGCAGGCTGAGGCCGTAGCGACCACCCCGGGCGAGCTCACGCACGGCGACGAGTTCGGGGGGTGCCTCGTCATCCCAGAGGCGCAGGGCCTCCAGGGAGGTTTCCAGGTGCGCCTTCTGCCCGTAGCGCCAGCGGGTCACATCCTTGAAGAGCCTGCGCAAGCTCTCCGCGGCGGGAAGGGAACCCAGCTCCCGGGCACCCGGTTCGGCCTCGAGCTTCTCCGCCGGGGGAAGTTCGGAAGACTTGAGCGCCAGGCCGCCCAGCAGCACCGGCACGCCGTAAAACACCCCCGCCAGGCTGAGGTTCGGACTGTCGGTCACGTAGGCGATCGAACCGATCACGGTAAGGGCGGCTCCGGCGATGGTCACCAGGCTTCCAGGGGAGGTGAAGTCGTTCATGCCGCCATCTTCGGGTAAGGCCGGGCAGGATGGCGACGTTGCCCCTGTCCTGGCCATGGCCCCTGATCCACCCAGCCCCCCACCTGGAGAGTCCAGCGGAGCGGCGGCCGAATCCTCCAGCTCAGAGCTGATCAAACAACTCTCCGCCGACCGCCTCTGGTTGCTGCAGCAGATCGATGCCGGCGCCTGGCCGGACCTGCGGCTGGACCTGGCGGCCCTGGAGCGGGAGCTTGGTCAGTTGCTGGATCAGGCCGCCCAGCGGCTGAAGGCCTGATGGGCGGAGTGGCCCGGTGACCCCGCGATCAGAAGGGAATGTCGTCTTCGTCCTCGGGAAAGTCGGGCACCAGGGGCGATGTGTTCCAAACCGGGGCGGCGGCCGGCATGGGCACCGGTGGGACCAGCGCAGGTTGTTGAGCGGGGTTGGGGGTGCCGGTGGGCCCATCAGGGCTGACACCACCCAGTCGGACCGGGGCGGGAGCGGCGCCCTGCCTCTGGCGCGACGGCGCACCTCCCGCCGGGGGGTACCCGCTTTCGGCTGGCTGGGAACCCGATGGAGCCCACCCCGGGTTGGCCGCCCCGGAGGCCGCTGCGGCGATGGGATGCAGACGCGAGAGGGTGAACTCAGCGCGCTTTTCTTTGATCCCATCCTGGCGGGTGAAGGAATTCATGCGCAGGCGCCCCTCCACCACGAGCCGCTGGCCGGGCTGCACGCGGTTCTGCAGGTCCTGGGCGAGGTTTCCCCAGCCCACCAGCTTCAGCTGGCCGGGGGGATCTTCGGGCCGGAGCCCATCGATCTGCACCGCCACCTCCGCGATCGGCGTCTGATTGTCCTGGGTGTAACGGAGCTGGGGCGCCTCCAGCACCTCCACCTCCAGCACGGCGTGATTCAAGGTCCTGGGCGTGGCGGCGGTGGCCCATCTTGATGCACGCGCCCGCTCTCAAGCAGATGCCCCAGCAACATCTCTGGCTGGTGGCAGGCACGGGCGAAGGCCCGCCGCTGGCGGCGACGCTGCTGGATCGGGGCTGGCAGGTGCGGGTGAACCTTGTGAGCTCCAGCGCCCTCCGCGCCTATGCCCCTCACCCACGCCTGGAGCTGGAGAGCGGCGCCCTGGGCGGTGAGGCGGCGATTGAAGCGCGGCTGGCGGCGGCGGTCGGCCGAAACGCCCCCTTCGACTGGGTGGTGGATGCCAGCCACCCCTTTGCCCAGGTGATCAGCGCCGAGCTGGCCCGGGTTTGCCAGCGGCTGGGTCAGCCGCTGCTGCGCTTGCGCCGGGAAACACTCGAGGGCGATGACACCAGCGGTGAGGCCCTTGGACCGCCTGGACCGGGCCTGAGGCTGCTGGCGGATCTGGCGGATCTCGGGTCCGTGGATCTGCGCGCCGATCGGCTGCTGCTGGCGATCGGCGCCCGCCGGTTGGCGCAGGCCTTGGCGGCCTCCAATGCCGCCGGCCACGGCGCCCGCCTGTTACCCAGCCCCGCCGCCCTCCGGCTAGCCCGGGCCGTGGGGCTGAGCGACGCTCAGATCGCCTGCCACCGGCCCACCCCCGGGGGTGGGCTCCCGCCGCTGGCCTTGGAGCGCGCCCTGTGCCGCCAGTGGGGGATCACCGCCGTCCTCGCCCGTCAGTCAGGGGGGACCACCGAAGCAACCTGGCGGCAGCTGGCCGGGGAAGAGGGCCTCAAGCTGCTCTTGATCCGGCGCCCCCCCGAGCCAGCCGCGGTGCTTGGGTTGCCCCTCGAGGCGCTGCTGGAGAAGCTGGGGTTCCCCACCACGCCGCCATGAGCGATGAACCGCCGCTGGAGCTGGTTCTGACCAGCGAAGCCAACCAGTCCCTGGCTGAAGCGCTGGCACGAGACTTGTTGGAGCGGCGTCTGGTGGCCTGCGTGAGCCTCCAGCCCCTCACCTCCCTTTACCGCTGGCAGGGTCAGCTCGAATGCAGCGAGGAGGTGCAGCTTCTGATCAAGACCCACCCCACCCGGCTGGATGAGCTCAAAGCGCACCTGCACCAACGGCACAGCTACGAGACCCCCGAATGGATCCATTGGAGCGCCCGCAGCGGGGGCGCCTACGGATCCTGGGTGGCCGAGAGCTGTGACCTCAGCCCAGGTGTTGCGCCACCAGCTCCTTGAGCGAGCCCTGGGGACGGGGGCCCAGTTGGGTCACCACCTGACCGGCGCAAAGCGAGCCGAGCTGGCCGCAGCGTTCCAGCGGTTGCCCCTGGGTGTAGCCGTAGAGGAAGCCGGCCGCGTAGAGATCCCCGGCACCGGTGGTGTCCAGGAGCTCACCCAAGCGGAACGGTTCAATCAGATGCGTGGCCTCACCTGCCAGCACCACTGACCCCCGCTCGCTGCGGGTGAGGGCAGCCACCTTGCAGCGGCCCCGCACCTGCACGAGGGCCGTCTCGAAGCTGTCGGTGCCGTAGAGCGCGGTGATCTCGCTCTCATTGGCAAAGAGCAGATCCACGTGGCCATCCACCAGGTCCAGAAAACTCTCGCGGTGACGCTCCACGCAGAAGCCATCGGACAGGCTCAGGGCCACCTCGCCCCCCGCGGCGCGGATCACGCCAGCGGCAGCGATGAAGGCGCGCTTGGCCGCCTCGCTGTCCCAGAGATAGCCCTCGAGGTAGAGCACCTTGGCCCGCCGCACCAGCTCCAGATCCAGGTCCGCCGGCTCCAGATTCACCGAGGCCCCGAGGTAAGTGCACATGGTGCGCTGGGCATCGGGGGTGACCAGGATCAGGCAGCGGGCCGTGGACGGTCCTTGGCTGGCGGCGGGTGTCGTGAAATGGGCACCGGCGGCGCGGATGTCGTGGGCGAAGATCTCCCCGAGCTGGTCGTCGCGCACCCGACCGATGAAGCCCGCGCTGCCCCCGAGCTGGGCGATGCCGGCGAGGGTGTTGGCGGCCGATCCACCCGAGGTTTCCAGACCCACCCCACAGGCGGCGTAGAGCCGCTCGGCTTGCCCTTGATTCACCAGGGCCATCGCTCCCTTGCTCAGGTCGTGATCGGCCAGGAAGGCATCATCGGCCTGAACAAGCACATCGACGATCGCATTGCCGATGCCGACCACATCAAAGGTTTCGCCCATCGTTTCGGTTGGTTTAAACGCTCAGCAGAGCGCGCTTGGGCCCGTGGATGGGATCTTCCACCACGATCGTCTGGTCACGGTTGGCGCCCAGGGAAACGATCGCGATCGGCACCTCCATCAGTTCGGCCAGAAAGCGCAGGTAGGCCATCGCCGTTGGGGGCAGATCCTCCAAACGGCGGCAGTCGGCGGTGGAACACTGCCAACCGGGCAGACTCTCGAAGATCGGCCGGCAGCGGGCAAAATCCTCGGCGCTGCTGGGGAAGTAATCAATCCGCTCGCCATCAAGCTCATAGGCGACGCAGACCTCGATCGCATCGAGTTCATCGAGTACGTCGAGCTTGGTGATCGCCAGGCAATCAAGCCCATTCACCTGCACGGCATAGCGACCGATCACACCATCGAACCAGCCACAGCGGCGCCGGCGGCCGGTGGTGGTGCCGAACTCATGGCCGCGATCGCAGAGATGGTCGTTGAGGCTGCCTTCCAGTTCGGTGGGGAAGGGCCCTTCCCCCACCCGGGTGGTGTAAGCCTTGGCCACTCCGATCACCCGGTCGATCAAAGTAGGGCCCACGCCCGCACCGATGCAGGCCCCGCCACTCACCGGATTGGAGGAGGTGACATAGGGGTAGGTGCCGTGGTCGAGATCGAGCAGGGTGCCCTGGGCGCCCTCGAACAGGATGTTCTTCCGTTCTCGAGCCGCCTGATGGATGGTGCGGGTGCAATCCACCACGTGGGGGGCCAGGCGTCGGCCGTAGGCGGCGTACTCCTCGATCACCATCTCAGGGTCCAGGGGCTCGAGGCCATAGATCCGCTCAAGCAACAGGTTCTTCTCACCGAGCGGCCCCAGCAACCGATCGCGCAGGCGATCTTGATCGAGCAGATCAATCACGCGGATGCCATTGCGCTCCGACTTATCGGCGTAGGTGGGGCCGATGCCCCGGCCGGTGGTGCCGATGCGGCGGTCCCCCCGGCGCTGCTCCATCGCCAGATCGAGCATGCGGTGGTACGGCATGGTCACGTGGGCCGTGGAAGCCAGACGCAACCCGCCGATGTCGATGCCGTTCTCGGCGAGCATGTCGAGCTCGCCGAGCATGACCTTGGGGTCCACCACTGTGCCGGAACCAATCAAGCAGATGGTTTCGGGGTACAGGATGCCCGAGGGGATCAGGTGCAGCTTGAGCACCTTGTCGTCCACGACGATCGTGTGACCGGCGTTGACACCACCCTGATAACGGACGACGACGTCAGCGGAGCGGCTCAGCAGATCGGTGATCTTGCCCTTCCCCTCGTCGCCCCACTGTGCACCGATGACGACAACGTTGGCCAAGGAGACAGCGGCCCGAAGCCGCTTCAAAGCGCAATCTGTGAGCCTCTCAGATCGCCCTGCCCTTCGTCAAAAGACAGGGGCTTCAGGGCGGCGGCGCCGCGGGCCTTAGGCACCGCGCAAGGCACTGGCTTCAGCCTTCTTCAGTTCCTTGTCAAGGCGTGCCTTGAGGGCATCAGGCAGGGGGCGATTGGCATAGGCGGCGTAGTGGGCCGCCAAGGAATTCATCGCCGTCTGCATGGTGGTGAAGGAGCTCAGGCCATTGAGGCGGCTCTGGGGCCGGTAGCGGGCGGTGTAGCTGTTGATCAAGCTGCGGGCCTCCACCTCCGCCTCCCGACGGCTGGGGTCGTCCTGGGGCAAGGCAATGGTGATCATCAGAGACTGGGCCACCGCCACGGTGTCATCGACGTAATTGCCCGTGATCGGGCCGGCCGACGACGAGCAGGCGGAGAGCACCAACGCCAGCGAGAGGCAAAGCGCCATCAGGACTGCCTTGGCACGAAGGAGCACAGCAGCCATGGGGAACGCAACCAGGAAGACAAGAGTGAGATTCTAGAAGAGCTCCCCATGAAGGCCTGCAGTGGGGCCTGATGGGAGGGCTACTGCCTTGAGCCGCTGCCTTGAGCTGTCTCCTTGAACAGACAGCGGCGGCAGGCCGTGCCCACCAGCCGTTCAGGCCCCCTCCCCCTGCGCGGGCAGATCCAAGGCCAAACCCCGGCGTTGGGCGAGCAAAAGGGGCACCAGGGTGGCCGCCAGCTCGGCGGCAGGAAGCTCCTGCTTGGCGCCCCCAGCGCGCTCCACCAGCTCCACCGTGCCGCCGGCCGCGCCACGGCCCACCACCAGCCGCCAGGGGATGCCGATCAAATCCGCGTCCTTGAACTTCACGCCAGCCCGCTCGGAGCGGTCATCCAGCAGCACATCGACGCCCGCCGCCTGGAGGTCCCCATAAAGCTGCTCAGCCAGGGCCACCTGGGCCGCCTCTTGCCCGTTGGCGATCACGATGATCAGCTCGAAGGGGGCGATCGCCACGGGCCAGATCAGGCCGTTGGCGTCGTGGTGCTGCTCAACGGCGGCCTGGGCCAGCCGGGAGACCCCGATCCCGTAACAGCCCATCCACAGGGCCTCCTCCTGGCCGGCCTCATTGGTGAAGCGAGCCCCGAGCGCTTCGGAATACTTGCGCCCGAGCTGAAAGATGTGGCCCACCTCGATGCCACGGCTGGCCACCAGCACCTGGCTGACGTCATGGAGGCAGCGGTCGCCCGGTTGGGCGGCGCGCAGGTCAAGGGCCTCCGGCTTGAGCCCCAGATCGCTCCAGCTGACCCCCACCCGATGGGCCTCGCCCCCGTTGGCACCGCAGACGAATCGCTCGAGTTCGGCGGCAGTGGCATCGGCCAGCCGCAGAAAGTGCGTTGACCAATCCCTGGCGCCGGCCAGAACGGCATCCTCGAGCTGGGGGCCGAGGTAGCCGAAGGGCAGGGGGGCGAGCCCCTGGCGCTGCACCTGCTCAGGGTTGATCGGTTCGACCTCCAGCAGGGTTCCCCGTTCACCTCCAAGCCTGGCCGTCAGGACATTGGCCAGCTTCACGTCATTGAGTTGCTGGTCCCCGCGCAGGCTGATCAGCAGCGGCTGATCGGGGCCATCGGCAAAGCGCGCCACCAGCAGCAGCACTTTGACGATCTGACTGGGATCGAAACCGTGGGCAGAACACAACCCCTGGATCGTGCTCTGCCCCGGGGTGGCCAGCACCCGGAAGGGGCCGGCAGGCAAGGGCACCGCCGCTCCCGCCCGTGAAGTAGCACGCTCCTGGTTGGCGGCATAGCGGCCATCGGGGCTAGCCAGAATGAGGTCTTCGCCGGCCTCGGCCGTGACCATGAACTCCTGGCTGGCGGAGCCGCCAATGGCCCCACTGTCGGCTTCCACGGCCACGGCCCGCAGGCCGCAGCGGCTGAAGATCCGCCGGTAGGCACCGTCGAAATCCTGGTAGGTCCGGCGCAGATCCTCCTCATCGGCGTGGAAGGAGTAGGCGTCCTTCATGATGAATTCGCGTCCGCGCATCAGCCCGAACCGGGGCCGGATCTCATCGCGGAACTTGGTCTGAATCTGATAAAGGCAGACGGGTAGCTGACGGTAAGACCGCAACAAGTCAGCGGCGATGGTCGTGATCACCTCTTCGTGGGTGGGGCCCAGGCCAAAGGCGCGCTCCTGGCGGTCCAGCAGGTGGAACATGATCCCCTCACCAGCGGTGTATCCCGCCCAGCGGCCGCTGCGCTCCCAGAGTTCGGCGGGCTGCAGCTGGGGCAACAGTGTTTCAAGGCCCCCAACGGCGTTCACCTCCTCGCGCACGATCGCCGAGATCTTCTGCAGCACACGCCAGAGCAGGGGCAAGTAGGCGTAGATGCCGGATCCCACCCTGCGGATGAAGCCGGCCCGGAGCAGCAGCTTGTGGGAGATGATTTCGGCTTCGGCGGGGTCGTCCCGCAGCGTCACCAGCAGCAGGCGGGAGACGCGCATGGAAAGGACCTTGAAGCGGTGGGGCTGGACGCTATCACTTGGTCCCCACGTGCTTCGCCAATGGCTGCCCTGGTCACCGGCAGGGCGGAAAAGTTCTGCTAGGGTCCCCGCTCAACTCCCATCCGTCGCAAAGTCGTCTCATGGTCGCCCCTTCGATTCCTCCCGGTGGGGTAGGCCCGTTTTCGGTGCCACCCCAGGGCGGGTCACCTGCGGGCACGCACGGAAATCCTGGCGAGGGTGAGGCCTTGATCGGCATCGACGAGGTCCAAAAAGCGCTGAATCGCTCGCGCGCCTCGGTGTACCGCTACACCAACACCGATCCCCGCAACCTCAACCCTCCCTTCAATCCGCGCAAACTCAACCCGGAATACCGCAGCGACCAAAAGGATCCCCTGCATTTCCACCCCAACGAGGTGGCACGATTCGCCCGGGATGTGCTGAGGATCAAGGAAGTCACCGTGGAGGTGCTCAATTCACCCTCCACCGCCACCCAGCAACTGCTGAGCACGATCCTCGAGGAATTGCGTGCGATTCGCCAGCACCTGGGTGGCAGCGAAAGCCCGCCCCTCGAGTTCAACGCCATGCGGGAGCGGAGCGAGCAGGCCCGCCCCGCCGCCTGAGCGCTGCTTTCCTCAAGGCCGCGTCCTGAGGGCAGCCTTCCTTGGGGGCTGGGATCAACCAACGAACCAAGGTCCAGACCCCTGGGGCCATCAGCCCATCGGCACTCAGATCACTGGGCTTCAGACTCCGGCTGGATGGCTGGTGCTTTCAGTGTCACAATTAATCAACCTGAGCGTTACGTCGGTGTGAGGTGCGATCCCTCCCCGCCCCACGGGCAGGTCGCTTCGCTTTTCGATCCGAGCATCAGAAAGCGGGGTTGTCCCCTCACCCTCGTCCATGGACTCCGAGCCCCCCCCCCGAACCGCCGCCAGTCAACCCTTCACCGACGAACCCTCGGCAGCGGACTCCGGAGAGGAACCCTTCAGTTACGACCCCTTCCTGGCCACTGGATCGGCCCTGGCGGGACCCCTGATCGCCCTGATGGCCCTGGCATTGCCTCTGATCAGCGTGCTGGGAGACCGACACGGCAGCGATCGAGGGCAATCCGCAGGTGGCGGAAGCGACAGTGGTGCAGCGCTGACTTTGCCGGCCTCCCTGAGCAATGGATCTCGAACGCCTGGCCGCCTCCCCAGCCCCCGGACTGGTGAACCTGGTGGTGGAGATTCCCGCCGGCAGCCGTAACAAATACGAGTACATCCCCGCAGCCGGGGTGATGGCCCTGGACCGGGTGCTGCACTCGTCGGTGCGCTATCCCTTCGATTACGGGTTCGTTCCGAACACCCTTGCCGAAGATGGGGCCCCCCTCGACGCGATGGTGATCATGGAGGAGCCCACCTTCGCTGGCTGTCTGATCGCCGCCCGGCCCATCGGTGTGCTCGACATGATCGACAGCGGCCTGCCCGACGGCAAGCTGCTCTGCGTGCCGGCGGCTGATCCACGCCAGGACTCGATCCGCAGCATTCGTCAGATCGCCCCGAACCAGCTGGAGGAGGTAGCGGAGTTCTTCAGGATTTACAAAAATCTGGAGGGTCGAACCACCACGATCCTTGGTTGGCAGGATGCGGACCGTGTCGGGGCGTTGCTGGAACGGTGCATCGAGGCGGCCGACCAACGGCTCGCCTGCGGCGCCATCGAAGCTCCTTCGCTCAACGACGACGCTGCAGCAGGAAACCCTCCACATCAAGGGCCTGGAAGATCCGCGCCGGATCACTGAAGCCGGCCGCATTCACCAGGGCTGTGAGACGGGCCGCTCCGATCGGATGGAGCGCCTGGGTGAGCGGTGCCAGTTGCTCTGCGGTGGCCGTGAGTCCGCTGGCCCGCTGGAACCCGAGCCAGGCCCTCTCCACCTGCTCACCCAAGCCGCTGAGGGAGGAGCGCATCAGGTCCACCAGCACCAGTTGTCCACCGGGCCTGAGGCTCTGGGCCAGCGCCGTGAGAAACGCCAACTTGCTGCCGTCGTCGGGAAGTGACTGCAGGACCAGCACGGAGAGGGCTCCGGCGAACCGCCCGCTCTCCTGGAGGGATTCGGCCGTGGAGCAGCGCCATTCGATCGCCGGGGCATGGCGGAGCCGCCCCTGGGCCACCTGGAGCATGGCCGCCGAGGGGTCAATGGCGGTGAGCCGCCAATCGGGGCGTTGCGCCACCGCTTCCAGCAGTTCGGCGCCGGTGCCGCATCCGGCCACCAGCACGTCCGCTCCCGTTTCTCCCGCCAGAGGTCCGACGGCCAGCAGGGCCACTGCGAGACGCGCCAGACTGGCGTATCCGGGTACTAACTGCTGCAGGACCAGGTCATAACCGGCCGGCGCCAGGGGATCAAGGGGTTGTTCGACCAAGGAGCTCGGGCGGTTGAACCAATGCTACGAAGCCCCTCCGACAACATCCGTTTCAGGGCGAAAAGAGGCCGCCAGTGGACAGGTAAGTTGGACGGCATCGTGTTCCCTACCGACAGTGCCCACCATCCGTTTCGAACAGGAAGGCCAGCAAGTCGGCTGCATCGAGGGGGCCAACCTGCGCAAGGCCGCCCTCGACGCAGGCATCAACCCCTACAAGGGCCTGAACAACTTCAACAACTGCGGTGGTCTCGGCCAGTGCGGCACCTGCGTGGTGGAAGTGCTTGAGGGTGAGCGCAACCTCTCCCCCCGCAGCGACGTGGAGCAGGTGTATCTGGCCGATCGTCCCGCCAATTACCGCCTCAGCTGCCGCACAACGGTCAACGGCGATGTGACCGTTCGCACCCGTCCCCAAGCCGGCGTGGGTAAGGGCTCCAACAGCCTGGTCGGTGCGCTGAAGGCCCTCGTCGGCAAGTAAGAAACCGCTTAGCCAACTCCCGCTCGACGCGACCATGGCGGTCTTGCCAGTGCCGGGAGGAGCCCAGCGGATCTACTGTTACGCGGGGTGCAGCACCTGCCGCAAAGCCCTCCGATGGCTCCAGGATCAGGCCATTGCCTACGAGGTGGTCGACATCACCAGTGCGCCCCCCTCCCTGGAGGAATTGAGCCAGGCGCTCGCCTCCCTTGGCGACCGCCAGCGCTTGTTCAACACCAGCGGCCTCAGTTACCGCACCCTCGGCTCAGCCCAGGTGAAGGCCCTGACCGACGCGGAGGCCCTGGAGGCCCTTGCCGCCGACGGCAAGCTGATCAAGCGTCCCTTCTTGATCACCCCAGGTGGCGAGGCGCTCACAGGCTTTGATCCCCAGCGCTGGTCGGAGGCACTTCGCCAGTCGGCACCGTGAGCATGAGGGCATCGAGCTCCTGCATCAGCTGCTCGATCCCAGCCCTGTTGATCTGGGCCAGGTAGGTGAGCTTGAGGTTCTCCAGCAGCGCGCAGATCAGTTGCTGGCTGCGCACCAAACCCTGGCCCGACTCCAAAGCCCCCGCCAGTTCTTCCCAGAATCGATCGACCAGGTCCTGGACCTGGCGCACCTGCTGGTCATCGGCCAGCTCCAAGCGCTGGCCGGTGCTGCGGGAGAGACCCAGCAGATTGTCGACCACCCCCGAGGCCAGCTGGCGACTCAGCTCCTGCTCCACCTGAAGCACGGGCTGCAGGCTGCGCAAGGAGGGCGGAAGCACCGCGCTGCGGAAGCTCTGCTGCAGGGCATGGCCAACGATCGAGCGCAACTCCGGCGCCAGCCGCGGCGCCACCTGGGCCAGCACCATGGGACCCCAGATCCGCAACAGCTCCACCACCTCCCATTCCCCCTGGCTCGGCACGCTCTGATGGCTGCGCAGGGCGCGGATGCGCGTGGGCCACTGGGGTGAGCGGATCAGTTGCTGCAGCCCATCGACGAGCTGCAGAGCCAGCACTTCGAACAGTTCCACAGCCAGCAGCGCCACCACTCCTCGGCTGAGCACCGCCCGCAGCGGCTCGAAGTTCACCAACCCACTGGACTGCAGACGCTCAATCACCGACACCAAGCGCAGGGGACGCCAGAAGGGCAACAGCAGCGGCAGGTCGGTCCAGCGGCGCAGGCAGGCCTGCCTCCAGCTCAGCCCCGGTAGTCGCCGGCGCAGCCGCACCAGCCGCAACAGGATGTCCAGCAGGAAGACCCACTGGAACACCAGCAGGTCGATGCGCCAGAAGTGGTCGGTGGGGCGACCGTTCTCATCGATCGAACGCCAGTAGTTGGTCGCCACAAGGGGCAGCACCTCCTTGCGCCAGAACAGCCGCTCGCGGCTCCAGGGGTGCTGCCTGAGCCAAGTGTCACTGAGCAGACGCTCCGCCGAGGCCTTCGCGGAATCGAGGTCGGCGCGCTCGCGCAGGCGGTTCTTGATCTTCTCGAGGGTGCCGGAGGCGCCCGAGGCGGCAAACGGGTTGGTGTCGATCAGGACGCTGGTGAGCTCCAGCTGCTGGGCACGCAGGTCCGCCTGCTGCCTGGCATCGGCGCCTGGCTGCTGCAGGGCGCGATCGAGGGCCTCGAAGCGCAGCAGGTAGGTGCGGGTCTCCCGATGGGGTTCGATCCCCTTCACCCGGTCGTAGAGGGGCGTGACGTCCGGCAGGGCCGTGAGCGGCAGCTTCAGCGGCACCGACGGCAAGGGGTAAAGATTGCGCTGCAACCAGAAGGTGCGCAGGGGCACGTAGCTGAGATCGAATCCAACCCAGAGGAGATTGAGGGTGGCCCAGAGCGCCACGAAGCGGTCCCAGCCGCGCCACCAGGGTGCCGCTTCCGGTGGAACAGGATCGTGCCAGCGGGGCCGAACCATGGCATCAGCGAAGCGGGTTCCAGGCTAAGGAGGTCCCTCTGCCTAATCTCCAGACGACACCGCGCCCCGGAGCGCCAACCCTTGACCGCCCAGGACCCCCAAGCCCCGCTTCCACCAGCCTCCCCCGTTCCCGCCCCCAAAGGAACCCCTGCCACGCCTCCATTGGAGAGCGCGTGGGGGTTCTGGCGCAGCGTGGTGATCACCCTGGCGATCGCCCTCGGGATTCGCCATTTCCTGCTCGAGGCCCGCTTCATCCCCTCGGGTTCGATGCTGCCGGGCCTGCAGATACAGGACCGTCTGCTGGTGGAAAAGCTCAGCTATCGCAGCCGGGAACCACGGCGAGGCGAAATCGTGGTCTTCCACTCTCCGTATCACTTCGATCCAGCCCTGATCGCCGACAACAAGGTCAGCCCCCTGCGCTGCCTGCTGGTGAACCTGCCTCTGGTGGGCTCCCTGCCCGGGATCCAGGCACCCGCCTGCGATGCATACATCAAACGGGTGATCGCGGTGCCCGGTGACCGCGTGGTCGTCAACCCCCGCGGCGAGGTGAGCATCGATGGCCGCCGGCTCCAGGAGCCGTACGTCAAGACCTACTGCCCGGTGGACGGCCAGGGCATGGGACCCTGCCGTTCCCTCAACGTGGTCGTGCCCAAAGGCCATGTGCTGATGCTGGGGGACAACCGTGCCAACAGCTGGGACGGACGCTTCTGGCCCGGGGGTCCGTTCGTCCCCCAAAGCGAAATCATCGGGCGAGCCTTCTACCGTTTCTTCCCCTTCAATTCCCTGGGGAATCTGGGAGCAGCTGATCCTCTCCAGGCTGGCCCCCCCGCCACAGGGAAGCCCTGAGGCCCGTGGCCAGCACCTGACCCCGTTGACGCTCGGTCAGCAGGGGTTCATTCGCCGCGAGGGGGGCCTCGGGATCCTCCTTTGGAAGCCATTCCTGCTCGGGATCGAACAGCAGCCAGCGGCGACTCCCCAGCGCCAGCCGCTCCTCAGGACGTCCCAGCAACCGGGAGGGGCCCCAACTCAAGGCCTGCCAGAGGGCCTCTGGGCTCCAGCCACGCGCCACCACCAGCTCCCGCCAGAGGGCCGGCAGAACGAAGCGGTGTCCCGCCACACCGCTCTGGCGCTGGTCGAGCGGCAGCAGTTGCTCCTCGCCATCGAGGGGCTGGTGGTTGACAGCGACCGCGCTCAGCACCCCGTCGGCCAGGGCGGCGATCAGCGCCTCCCGGTCGGTGGGCGTCCCGAGGGAGGGCACCACATGCCAGCCCTCGGCCACCGGATCAAGGCTGCCGCTGTCGGCCAGCAGGTGCCACCAGCCCACGCTGGCCAAGGGCACGCGGGTGGAAACGGCAGCGGCCCGCCGCAGCAACTGCACTCCGGCGGCGGTGGAAAGGTTCATCAAACGCAGGGGGCCGGTCGGTTCCGGCGCCTGGGCGGCGAGGGTGAGCAGGCACTGGAGGGCCAACGTCTCGCTCACCACAGGATCAAGGGGCCAGCCGGCCCGCAGGGCCTCCACGCCTTCGCGCACGAAACCCTGTTGGGTGAGCGAAGGATCCCGGGGCGCCACCAGCAGCGGCCGCCCACCAGCCTCGGCCAGGCGCAGGCCCCGCTCCAGCAGCGCCAGGGGCGGCAGGTCGGCGTCATCGGCCAACCCGATCGCTCCGGCCTCCAACTGATCGCCATGGGGGGCCAGTTCCTCGCCGCGGCCGCCAGCGCTGAAGCTCCCCCAGAGCAACAACTCGAAAGGGGCCGGCGCGTTGAGCTGCAGTCGCTCGGGACGATCACGCCAGCTACGGGCCCGGGGCAGGAGGGCAACGGTGCCGTAGCCCGCGGCACTGGCCGAGCGCACCAGGCTCGCGAGCGTTTCGGCCCGGCCGCAGATCGGATCTTCGAGCACGCTGTGCGGATCCACCAGCACAGGGGCCAACAGCCAGCCCTGGGCTTCCAGCCCAGGCACGCCCCCTGCGGCCGCCAGGGCACGAGCTTCGGCGCCGTAGGCGGCTATGGCCCCGTCCCGCACCAGCACGTCCTCGGAGCGCAGGGGCCGTTGGGCCCCCTCCAGCAACTGGACCTGGCGCAGGAAGCGATCGATCATCGAGGCACCGGCGGCGGGGAACTAAAGCGCACCGGCGGCGGTGCGATCGATCACCCCCCCAAGATGGGTCGTGAGGTTGAGGGCGGCCACCAGGGGCATCCCCTCGGGGCCGTGGGGGTAATCGATCACGGTCACCCCACCGTTTCCCTGCTTCACCGTCCAGATGTCGGCTGGTGTCAGGCCCAGCAGGGCGCAGAGGATGGTCTTGTTGACGGCGTCGTGGGCCACCACCAGGGCCGTTTCGCTCGGATCAAGGGCGGCGACGATGCGGTTCCAACCCTCCAAGGAACGGTCCCACACGTCCTGGAGGTTTTCGCCCTCAGGCATCTGCACGGTGTGGGGGGCCCGTTTCCAGTCGGCCAGGAGCTGGGGCCATCCCTCGGCAATCTCCTCCTCCAGACACCCCTCCCAGAGGCCGTGGCCGATTTCCACCAACGCCGGCACGCTGGTGAGCGGCACCCCCGGATGGGCCGCCAGAATCATCTCGGCGGTCTGACGCGGCCGGGCCATTGAACTGGTATAGGCGCGCTGGAAGGTGACCACCTCCAGGAAGGCGGCGGCGGCCTGGGCCTGGGCCCGTCCGTTGGCGTTGAGGGGAATGTCGATCTGCCCCTGGAAGCGACCCTGACGGTTCCAATCGGTTTCGCCGTGGCGCACCAGCAGCAGGCGCTGGCCGGCTCCCTTGGCGGGAAGTCCGGCCCCCAGGTGAGCGATGCCATTGAGCGACTCGATCTGCACCTGCAGCGTCCCCTCGGACCCGCGCTCCAGGTTCAGCACGGAGATGGAGCCGTTGTCGATCCGCAAGCGGCGGAGGTCGTTCGCAGAGCGCCCCAGCAGCTGGAGGATCAAGCAGCGCAGGATCGCGTTGTGGGCCACCAGCAGCACGGTGCCCATGGTCGAGGAATCGGCGCCATGGCGCTCCAGCAAGCGATCGATGAACCGTTGCGCCTGCTCCAGCAGTTCAGGAATCGGTCGGTAGAGACGCCCATCGGCCCCCTCAAGTTCCAGCTCTGCGGGGGCATGGAGCCACTGCCGGGCCTTCTCGGGGAATCGCTCCCGAACCTCTGAGCTGCGCAGCCCACTCCAGGGGGACAGATCCACCTCCAGCAGATCGTCATCGAAGACGATCGCTTGGGCGCTGCCCCGGGCGGCCAACAGGTGGCGGGCCGTGTCAGCGGCCCGGCTCAGGGGAGAGGCATAGACAGCTGTCAGGGGAAGATCTTTGAGGGCGGTCCCAGCGGCCTTGGCTTGGATCACCCCCAGCTCGCTGAGCTGGGAAAGATCGTCACGGCCCTGAATGCGGTGCTCCAGGTTGAAGCTGCTCAGCCCGTGGCGGACCAGCACAATCCTCAGGGGCACAGGGGCTCAACCGTTGGCGCCGCCATCGTATGGGACTGGCTCGGGCCCAACGGTCTCCGGCGGGACCCAGCGGCAGGGAGAATCGGGAGATTGCACAGCGAAACGGGTGACAACAAGCGGCAACCGGCCCCGTTCGCCGTCCTGGAAGGTTGTCCTGGCTCTGCTTAGCCTGGTCCTCAGCCTGCTGCTCTGGGTCGGCGGGCTGCTCGACAGCCTGCAGCGCCCCTCGGTGGGGAACGCCCTCAGCCAACGGCAACTTGAACTGGCGGCCCTGGCCGCCCCTCAGCTGCCCGTGCAACTGAAAGAAGCCTTGGTGGGCGCCGTTCCGGAGCGACAACTGCTTGATGAACTGAACCGCCAGGCCAAGGAAACGAGCACGGCGGGCACCCCTGAATCCAGCGCCAACCTGCTGCAGCGAGCCCTTCTGGAGGCCAACTTCGGGCGCAGCGACGCCGCCCGAGACCTCTACCGCCAGCTCCAGCAGGCGGGCCCACCGCTTGACCAACGCCCCCTGGTGGAGGCGCTCCTGGGCGGGGATCGCCTCCCGAGCGAGCGGGCGGAGCTCCTCAGCGCGCCCGTGAGCCACCAGGAGCTCCTGCACCAACTGGCCTGCCAGCAGCTGCTCAAACCGGGCCCTGGAGCACCGGCAGCGAGCTGCCGCAACGAGGCCGCCGAGCGCACGGCGGCGGTGCAGTTGGTGGTGGTGAACGTGCTGCCGGCCTTCGCCCTGCTGCTCGGTCTGGCCTTGCTGGTCCGGGAGCTGTGGCAGCGCTGGCGGGGCAAGGCCCCGGCGGCACCGGCCCTGCTGGCCCCCCCCCTCACCCTGGTGGATGTCACATTGCTCGTGGCGGGCGGCTTCGTTGTGCTCGGGGACCTGGTCACCCCCTTGGTGATTCGTCCGCCCGCCGAGGCCCTGCTCAGGGCCCTGCAGATCGGCTCGCCCCTGGCCGAAGGCCTCTCTGTGGTGATTTTCTACCTGGGGCTGATGAGCTGCCCGCTGTTGATCCTGGCCCTGATGCTTCGCTCGCGCGTGCCCCCGGAGGGGGGGTGGCTTCAGTTTCGCTGGCAGCCCCTGGGTCTGAACCTCAGGCGAGCCTTCAAGGGTTTTTTGATGGTGCTGCCGCTGGTGAGCCTGGTGGGCTGGCTCCAAAGTCTGCTGCTTGGGGACCCCGGGGGCAGCAACCCTCTGCTGGAACTCGTGCTCCAGAGCGACAACCTGCCCACCCTGCTCTGCTTCGCCCTGACGGCGGTGGTGCTGGCCCCGCTGTTCGAGGAAGCGATCTTCCGAGGGGTCCTGTTGCCGGTGCTGGGCCGTGAATTCGGTATGGGCTGGGGAATCATGGCCAGCAGCCTGGTGTTCGGCGTTGCCCACCTCAGCCTGGGGGAGCTGCCGCCCCTGTTCGTGCTTGGGCTGGGCCTGGGCTGGCTGCGTTGGTCCAGTGGCCGTCTCGGGGCCTGCGTGTTGATGCACGGCCTCTGGAATGCCATCACCTTCACCAACTTGGTGGTGCTGGGCAGCTGAGCCGGTGGGCCGGTTCGCTCAGATGCACCCCCGGGCACCACTCCTGCGGCGTTGGGATCCAAACCTGACCCTTGCTGCACCAGTGGTGGCGTGGTTCACTGGCCCAGTCATCCCCAAGTCCTTTGGTCGCCGCCCCCTCCCAACGGCTCCCCCGCCAGGCGCCCACGAAGGGACGCCGGTCACTGGAACTGATCCAAGGCTCCCTTTCCGCCAACAAGGTGGCCCGCCAGGCCCCCTGGCTGGCGAACCTGCACCGGGTCGCCGATGGAGCCTTGGCCGGTCTCGGACTCAGCATGGTGGGTCTGGCGGCTCTGTCCCTGCACTGGCAGACCCAGTGGACCCAATCGTTTCAACGACTGGAATCCGCCCAAGTGCTCGAACACCGGCTGCAGGAATCAGCCGCTGTGCTCGAGCAACACCATCTTGGAGCGGCCCACCGCCCCGGGTTGCTCGTGCCCACCAGCAGTGAAAAACTCGTTTATTTGAACTCACCGGAACCGCCTCTTCCCCGACCCATGTCCTCGTTGCTGGCAGGCATCACCACCCGCCAAGTGCTGCCCGGTTACTGAGTCTTGACCAACGCCGAGCGACGCGTCGTCAACCTGCACAGCGTTCCTGCCGGCAGGCTGTTGGCGGTCTATGTGCTGCTTGCAGTGGGCCTCGTCGGATTGGCCGTGCGCTTGGCCTGGGTACAGATCGTCCAAGGCCCAGGCCTGGAAGCGCGCGCCCGCTCCATCCAAACCCAGAAGGTCATTCCGATCGGCAAGCGCCGCACGATCGTCGATCGTGAAGGTCGCCTGGTGGCCCTTGACGAGGAGCGCTTCATTCTCTGGGCCCATCCTCGCTATTTCAACTTCCCTGGCGACGACCCCAATGGTGTGCGCTCCCCTGGCGAGGTGAGTGCCAAGTTGGCCACCGTGCTGGCCCTGCCCCAGGAAGAGCTGCTTCACACCATCGGGGCACGCCGTTCGGGGGTCAAGTTGGCGACGGATCTGGATCCAGAGACCGCCCACCGGGTGAGAAGCCTCGGCATCAGCGGCCTCGACCTGGAGCCCTTCCCCCAGCGCATCTACCCCCAGGGCGGCCTGTTCGCCAACGTGGTGGGATTCTTGAACCAGGAGCGCGTGCCCCAGGCGGGGCTGGAGCAGAGCCGCGACAGCGACCTCAAGCGCCATGAAGCCTCCCTGTCCCTTCGCCGCGGTGCCGATGGCACCCCCTTGCCCGATGGGCTCCAGGCAGGGGTGCTCTACGGCGACGATCTACGGCTGCAGCTGACCATGGACGCCCGCCTGCAGCAGGTGGCCCAAGCCGCCCTCGCCAAGCAGGTCAAGAAGTGGAGTGCGAAGAAGGGGGCGGCCCTGGTGATGGACGTCCGCAACGGCGAGATCCTTGCCCTGGCTTCCGTTCCCAGTTACAACCCCAACCGTTTCTGGACCTACTCACCTTCACTGTTTCGCGAGTGGTCGGTCCAGGATCTCTATGAACCCGGCTCGACGTTCAAGCCGATCAACCTGGCCCTGGCCCTGCAGGAGGGAGCGATCGATCCGGGCGGCACTGTGGTCGACAACGGTGAGCTCACCATCGGCGGGTGGCCGATCTTCAACCACGACAAGCGTGCCAACGGGGTGATGGACTTCCCCACCGTGTTGCAGGTCTCCAGCAACGTGGGCATGGTGCAGGCCATGCGCCACGTGAAACCACGGCATTTCTGGAGCTGGCTGCACAAATTCGGCATCGACACCGTCCCCGACACCGATCTGCCGGGGGCTGTGGCCGGTCAGCTCAAGAGTGAGCAGGAGTTCGTCAGCCAACCGATCGAACCCGCCACCGCCGCCTTCGGCCAGGGTTTTTCGCTTACGCCCTTAAAACTCCTGCAGCTCCACGCCATGCTCGCCAACGGCGGTCGCCTGGTGAGCCCCCACATCACCCGTGGCCTGCGCTCCGGTGATGGGTTGGCGGGCGCACAGGCCAGTAGCGGCCTGCAGTTGATTCAGCCCAAGGTCGCGCAAACGGTGCTCCACTGGATGGAGACCGTGGTGCAGAAAGGCAGCGGCAAGGGCATCCGCATCCCCGGCTACCGCATCGGCGGCAAAACAGGCACCGCCCAGAAAGCTCTCAACGGGGTCTACATCCCCGGAGCGCGCATCTGCAGCTTTGTCGCCCACCTGCCGATCGACGATCCCCGTTTCGTGGTGCTGGTGGTGGTGGATGAGCCCCAGGGCGGCAATGCCTACGGTTCCACCGTGGCCGTGCCTGTGGCCAAACAGATTGTCGAGGCCCTGTTGGTGCTCGAGAAAATTCCCCCCAGCCCCCCGCAGAGCGCCGTCAAGACAACCGCACCAGGCAAGGCCAGAACCGCGGGTTGATCCCACAGGCCGATGGAACCCACGTTGGCGGACCGGCTCGCACCCGCTGATCAGGTGCGGGAACGCACAAACAGCCCCACCTCTCCCCAGGCCTGTCGAAAAGGCCCAGATGAGCTGGCTACGGTGGGCCAATCCGCGCCATTCCCTCTCCCCATGGCCAACCTGCTGGACCAGCTCGCTGCCATCACGGTGGTGGTCGCCGACACCGGTGATCTCGATGCGATCAAGCAGTTCACGCCCCGGGATGCCACCACCAACCCCTCTTTGATCCTGGCGGCGGCCCAGATTCCTGCCTACCAGCCCCTGATCGACACCGCCTTGCGCTCGGCCCGGGCCGTGATCGGCCCCGAGGCCCCCGCCGATGCGGTGGTGCTCGAAGCCCTCGATGAAATCTGTGTGATCTTCGGCCGCGAAATCCTCAAGATCGTCCCTGGCCGGGTTTCCACCGAAGTGGACGCCCGCCTCAGCTACGACACCGAAGCGACGATCACCAAGGCCCGCAAGTTGATCGGGCTGTACCACGAGGCTGGCATCGGCAACGAGCGCGTGCTGATCAAGGTGGCATCCACCTGGGAGGGCATCAAGGCCGCCCAGCAATTGGAGCAGGAGGGCATCCACTGCAACCTCACCCTGCTGTTCAACTTCGCCCAGGCGGTGGCCTGCGCCGAGGCCGGCATCACCTTGATCTCGCCTTTCGTCGGGCGCATCCTCGACTGGTACAAGGCCTCCACCGGCCGGGACCACTATCCCGGGGCAGAAGATCCTGGCGTGGTCTCGGTGAGCCGGATCTTCAACTACTTCAAAACCCACGGCTACCACACCGAGGTGATGGGGGCCAGCTTCCGCAACATCGAGGAAATCCTCGAGCTCGCCGGCTGTGACCTCCTCACGATCTCGCCGAAGCTGCTCGATCAGCTGCGCAACAGCGAGGGAGTTCTGGAGCGCAAGCTCAACGCCCTCGAACCCGCGGCCAGCGAAGCGCTCGTGCACCTCGATCAGGCCGGCTTTGAGGCCGCCATGGGCGCCGATGCCATGGCCCACGAGAAACTCGACGAGGGGATCCGAGGCTTCAGCAAAGCAATTGAAACCCTTGAAGCGCAGCTCGCCCATCGGCTGGCCGAACTGGAGGGCGCCTCCGCCTTCACCCATGCGGCCCACGAGATCTTCCTGCTCAACGACCTCGATGGCGACGGCTGCATCACCCGTGAGGAATGGCTGGGCAGCGATGCCGTGTTCGATGCCCTCGACACCGACCACGACGGACGCCTGGCGTGCGAAGACGTGCGCGGTGGCCTGGGGGCCGCCCTGGCTCTAGCCCAGAGCACTTGAGCCGCTGGGCCTGCCATCTGCTCGTCACATCACCTGGACTTAACCCGGCTGCGAGAAAGTAGGTCTGATTCTTTGACCGTGTTCCTGTGAATGCTCTCGACACCATGCGTGCCCTCGCCAACCAGAGTGAGGTGCGTGATTTCGAGGCGGGCGAACTGATCTTCCGTTCCGGCGAGTCCGGGGACTGCATGTTCGGTCTATTGGAGGGCACGGTCGAATTGACCTGGAACGGCGAAGCAGGCCATGAGCAGATCAGCGAAGGCGATGTCTTCGGTGCCGGGGCCCTGGTGATCGGCGACCACCGCCGCTACGGCAACGCCCGAGCCCTCACCCCCTCCCGCATCCTGGTGATGAACCGCGAGAAGTTCCTCTTCGCCGTCCAAGAGTCACCAATGTTCGCGATCGAACTCCTCGGTTCGATCGACGAGCGCCTCCGCCGCCTCAAGGGCACCACCTGAGGCTGAACCTGCGTTGGCTGAGCCCAGGACGGGTAAGGGTTGATCGCTCAGGCGCCCTTGAACAACAGCCGCCGGATCACCCGTTGGGCGATGTCGCCGTAGCCCAGCTCCCCCGAGAGGATCTGGGCGATGCGCTCGGGGGCCGTGGGGCGCTTGATGCCGAGCTGATAGCCCACGCTGGGGAACCGGTAGAACACCTGGGCGATCCGCCGTCCCCAGGCCATGGAGTCGCCCCATTCCCTGCGCATCGTGGCGCTGTAGCCCTCCAGAGCCCGCTCCTCGCCCCCCAGCCAGTGGTCAAGCGCCTCAGCGGCGCGGGTCGCGCTGAGCAACGCGGGGCGCAACCCCTCGGCCAGGAAGGGATCCGCCAACGAGGCCGCATCCCCCACCGCCAACGCCCCAGGGCCATGGAGCGCGTGGTGGCCATCCCAGATGCGCAAAGGCGCGGGGCGGAGGTTGTGGGCATCTGCGTTCAACCCCAACGTCGGCAACAGCCGCTCCAGCGCTGGCTTCGCCTGCAGCGGCTCACGACCGATGAAGGAGCCCACGCCGATGCTGGTGCCCCCCAGGCGCGGGAAAGCCCAGCAGAAGCCATGGCGCACCAGGCCAAATTCGAAGCGAGCGGTGTCCGGCTCCAATTGTTCCCCCTCCACATCCAGGGCGACCGCCTGGGCGAAGCGGGGTCGGGCTGGCCCCAACCCGAGGGGGGCTGCGAAACGGGAGGAGGAGCCGTCGGCCACCACCAGGGCGCGGGCGGTCAGATCGCGACCTGCGGCGGTGCGCACGCGCCATCCCTCCCCATCGCGCTCCACCGCCTCCACAGCGCAGCCTTGCTCCAACTCGGCCCCCGCCGCGACGGCCTGGGCACTTAAAAAGGCATCGAGCACCGAACGGCGCACGATCCAGAACGGGGAACGACCCGGCAGCTCTGCAGTGACCGGATCCTCCAGGCACCAAGTGAAGCGCACCTTCTCGATCACCCGATCCACCGCCGGGCCGAGATCGAAGGGGAACCAGCGCTGCACCGAAGCCGCCATGCCACCGCCACAGGGCTTGGGCCGAGGCAGCCGTGCGCGCTCCAGCATCAACACCTTTCGGCCCCGTTGGGCCAGATGAAAGGCCGTGGAGGCTCCAGCGGCTCCGGCGCCGATCACGATCACATCGGTGTGCGTCAAACCTTGAGGATGTCGGCTTCCTTCTCGGCCAGGTGCTTCTCAACCAGGGCGATGAAACGGTCGGTGAGCTTCTGCACCTTGTCCTGCTCATCGCGGCTCTGATCTTCCGAGAGCTCAGCGTCTTTTTCGCTGCGCTTGACCTTGTCGATGGCGTCGCGGCGGATGTTGCGCAGGGCCACCTTGCCCTCCTCGGCATACTTCGCGGCCAGCTTGCAGAACTCCTTGCGCCGCTCCTCGGTGAGGGGCGGGATGTTGATGCGGATCACCCGGCCATCGTTATTCGGGGTGAGTCCGAGGTCACTGGTGGCGATCGCTTTTTCGATCAGCCCCATGGAGCCTGCATCGAAGGGCTGGATCTGCAGGGTCTGGGCGTCGGGGGTGGAGAGGGTGGCCAGGGCTTTCAGCGGTGTGTCGGCTCCGTAGTACTCGACGCTGATCTTGTCGAGCAGGGAGGGATTGGCGCGGCCGGTGCGGATCGAATTGAACGTGCGAAGGGTGGATTCCACCGACTTCTGCATGCTGGCTTCGATGTCCATGGGAGGGGGCTCCAAAGAGAGGAAGGCTCAGGGGGAGGGGGTGATACGGGTGCCGATCGCTTCACCGGCCACGACGCGGCCGATGTTGCCGGGACCGAACAGGTCGAACACGACGATCGGGATGTCGTTGTCCTTGCAGAGGGCGATGGCGGTGCTGTCCATCACTTCCAGTTCACCACTCAGCACCTGTTGGAAGGTGAGCGTGTCGTAACGCACGGCATCGCTGTACTTGGCGGGGTCCTTGTCGTAGACCCCGTCCACTTTGGTGGCCTTGAAGACCACCTCGGCGTTGATCTCTGCGGCTCGCAGGGCAGCGGTGGTGTCGGTGGTGAAGAAGGGGTTGCCGCAGCCGGCCCCGAAGACCACCACGCGGCCCTTTTCCAGGTGCCGTATCGCCTTGCGGCGGATGTAGGGCTCGGCCACCTCCTGCATGGCGATGGCGGTCTGCACCCGGGTGGGCACCCCAGCGCGTTCCAGGGCGTCCTGGAGGCTGATGGCGTTCATCACCGTGGCCAGCATGCCGACGTAATCGGCGGTGGCGCGGTCCATGCCGGCGGCGGATCCCTTGAGGCCCCGAAAGATGTTGCCGCCCCCCACCACGATCGCCACCTGGGTGCCGGCGGCGACCACCGCGGCCACGTCGGCGGCGATCCACTGGACGATGGCGGGATCAATGCCGTAGCCCTGCTCGCCCATCAGCGCCTCGCCGCTGAGTTTGAGAAGAACACGCTGGTAAGCCATCCGGTTCAGCGCTCGGCTCCTGCGTTCGGCCGCAGAGTAGCAAGGGGCCCAGGCCAGACCCCAGCAGCGATTCCCCCGCTGCCGACCTCCATGGCGCCCACGATTCGGTGCCCTAGAACTCGATTCCGGCCTGGGCCTTCACCCCCTGTTCCCGGAACGGGTGGCGCAGCAATTTCATCTCCGTCACCAGATCGGCCCGCTCCACCAGGGCCGGCGGCGCCCCCCGGCCCGTCAGTGCGACATGGGTGAGGGGCGGCCGTTGGTCGAGACCCTCCAGCAACTGCTCCAGCTCCAGGTAGCCGAGTTTGAGGGCCACATTCACCTCATCGAGCACCACCAACTTGCGCGCCGGATCGGACAGGTGCCGCAGGGATTCATGCCACGCCTCCTGCACCCGCTGGCGGTCCCGCTCCCGGTCCTGGGTCTCCCAGGTGAAGCCCTCCCCCAGGGCCTGCCAGTGCAGGGCCTCACCGAACACTTGCAGGGCTCGGGCCTCGCCCGGCTGCCAGCCCCCCTTGATGAACTGAATCACCGCTACCCGCTCCCCATGGCCCAGGGTGCGCAGCACCAACCCCAGGGCCGCGGTGGTCTTGCCCTTGCCCTCCCCGGTGAAGACCAGCACCAGCCCCTTTTCGAGGTTGCGCTCCCCCACCCGCTGGCTCTGCACGGCGCGGCGGCGTTCCATGCGGCGGCGATAGCCCTCCGCATCGGCTTCGGGGGCCAGGGATCCACCGGGGCCGATCTCACCGGCGAGCTTGTCGAGATCGGGGGGCGTTGCGCTCATCGGCTGGCGTCAGGCGGTCGCCGCACTCTGGCGCTGACGGGAGAGGGCCGCGTCCACCGCCTGCTGTTGATCCCGGCGGGTGATCCAGTGGTGGTAGGTGCGCGTGTGGATCGTCACCGAGTGGCCCATCATCCGCGCCGCCACGGTGTCCGGCAGGCCGATGTGGATGGTGCGCACGGCCCAGGCATGGCGCAGGTCGTAGGGGGTGATCGGCAGGCCGTAGCGACGGAACTGCTCGGCCACCCGCCGCCCCACCTGCTGCAGGGTGGTGCGGCCGAGGTCGGTGCAGACGGGGGGCAGGGCGGCGACCTCCGCCCCGAGGCGGGGGAGGTCGAAGTGCTCCACCCAGGCGGGCTGGAACGGCCACACCTGGTGTTCACCGGTCTTGCTGGTGGGAAGCACCCGCAGGACCCGATCGCCGCCGGGCGCCAGGGAGGAGAGATCACAAAAAAAAACTTCGTGGTTGCGCAAGCCGTAGGTGGCCATCAGCCCATAGGCCAGACGCCACTGGGGGTTGGGGATGCGCTCCAGAAGCTCCAGGATCACGGCATCACTGGGCAACTGGCGGAACTGGGCCCGGTGCAGGCCGTAGCCCCCGGCCCGCTGGCCCCAGTCGGGCGGCAGCTCCAGCTCGAGAAAACGGGCCAGGGCCGCCAGCACAAGGCCGCACTGCTGGCGGCTGCGGCTGGCGGGGCCATAGCTCTCCAGCACCTGGAGCAACAGGTCCCCGTCAGGCGGCCCACCACCCGCCAGGGCCTGGGCCTCCAGCCGCCTCAGGTAGGGCAAGTAGGCGCTGCGCCACGTGGTGAGCGTACCGGCGCGGTTGTGGCGACGGCGGGCCTCGCCATGGAAGCTGCGCTCGAAAGCGGCCAGCCAAGGGGCCCCATGGTCAAGCCGCGCCCGTGAGTGAAGTGGTGGAGGCTCCGGGAGGGTTGTTGGGCTGATCCCACCTGAAGCAGCTGGCGCCGCAGGGCGCGCCGATCCCCAATCAGCCCAGTGGAACCGTTGCTGCTGCAACTGCTGCACCAACTTGCGCAGCTGCTGCTGGGCCTGGCGCAGGCCGCTCTCATCGGCAGGCAGGCCCAGGCTGATCCGTTGCACCGGGTGGCGGCCGCTGCCCCTGCGGCAGGGCAGCGGGCCGCGCAGGCCCAGCCGCTGGCCCCGCAGCTCCAGGCGCAAGGACAGCCCCCCCGCCGCCAACAGGGCGTTCTGCTCACGGATCAGGGGCTCGATCGAGGCGGACACGGGCGCATCGAAAGGGCGCGCCGACCCTATCGAGCCGAATCGGCGACGGCCAGGGGTGCTGAGGCAGCGTTACGCTCGGCCCACTCCCCACCCCCCCAGGCATGGCCAAGGTCGGCGTGCTGCTGCTGAACCTCGGCGGACCTGAGCGCATCCAGGACGTGGGGCCGTTCCTCTACAACCTGTTCTCCGACCCGGAGATCATCCGGCTGCCCACGCCGCTGCTGCAGAAGCCTCTCGCCTGGTTGATCAGCAGCCTGCGCAGCAGCAAGTCCCAGGAGGCCTACAAGGCCATCGGCGGCGGTTCCCCCCTGCGCCGCATCACCGACCAGCAGGCGCGGGAACTCCAGAGCGAGCTGCGCTCCCGCTCTGTGGAGGCCACCACCTACGTGGCGATGCGCTACTGGCACCCGTTCACCGAATCGGCCGTGGCGGACATCAAAGCCGATCATGTGGACGAAGTGGTGGTGCTGCCCCTCTACCCCCACTTCTCGATCAGCACCAGCGGCTCCAGCTTCCGGGAGCTGCAACGGCTGCGCCAGGCGGATCCGGCCTTCGCGCACCTGCCGATCCGCTGCATCCGCAGCTGGTATGACCACCCTGGCTACATCGGGGCGATGGCTGAACTGATCACCCGTCAACTGCAATCCTGCGCCGATCCAGCCAACGCCCACATCTTCTTCAGTGCCCACGGAGTGCCCAAGAGCTACGTGGAAGAGGCCGGCGATCCCTATCAAACGGAGATCGAGAGCTGCGCCGATCTGATCATGGCCAGGCTCGAAGCCGATCTGGGCCACCGCAACCCCTTCACCCTCGCCTACCAGAGCAGAGTGGGACCGGTCGAATGGCTCAAGCCCTATACCGATGAAGCCCTGGTGCGCCTGGGGGAAGAAGGGGTCAAGGAGCTGGTGGTAGTGCCGATCAGCTTCGTGAGCGAGCACATCGAAACGCTCGAGGAGATCGACATCGAGTATCGGGAGATCGCCACCGAAGCAGGGATCACCAACTTCCAACGGGTTCCGGCCCTCGATGTCACTCCCAGCTTTATCAGCGGCCTGGCGGATCTGGTCCAGGAGTCGATTGCAGGCCCGGAGGTCAACCTCGACCAGGCCTCCCAATTGCCCAAGCGCGTGAAGCTCTACCCCCAGGAGAAGTGGTCCTGGGGCTGGAACAACAGCTCCGAGGTCTGGAACGGACGGCTGGCCATGGTGGGCTTCTCGGCCTTTCTGCTGGAACTCCTCAGTGGGAAAGGCCCCCTCCACGCCCTGGGGCTGCTCTGAAGCCCATGCTGCGCCGACGCCCCCTGGCTCTGATGCTGGCCCTGGCCCTGGCCCCGCTGCCGCTGGCCGTGGCGCCGGCTGGTGCCAACGGCGGCTGGAGTCGGGGCGTGTTTCCGGTCACCGCCTTCCTTGGTTACACCAGCCACTACGGCACAAGGATTGGGCCGGGCGGGTCAGCTCAACCCCACAACGGCCTCGACATCGCCGCTCCGATGGGCTCACCGATCCGCAACTGGTGGAGCGGAGTGGTCAGCGATGTGTTCAGCGATGGGGCCTGCGGCACCGGCCTGATCATCCGTTCAGGGGATTACGAGCACATCTACTGCCATCTCTCCGGCACAGTGAATGGGAGCTGGTACCGCAGTGGTCCCCTGGCGATCCACCAGGGTCAGAGGGTGCGTGCCGGCGAGGTGATCGCCCACGTGGGCATGAGCGGGCGCACCACGGGCCCCCACCTCCACTGGGGCATCCGTTACCGGGGCGAATGGCTCAACCCCGGGGTGATCCTCAAGGCGATGGTGCTCAGCCGACGCCGTTGAGCCGGGGTCGGGTAGCGAAAAACAAGACCGCCATACCCCGGTGCCTTGACCACGCCTTAGGGTGAGCCGATCTCACCGACTGGGTTCTGCCGCAGCCGTGACCCTCACGTCCGTTTCCCCTGCGGCGGAAGCCGCCGTCCTGCCCGTCCCTGGCCGCGTCAGCGGGGCCTACGCCCTGATGGATGCCCTGCACCGCCATGGGGTCAAGCACATCTTCGGGTACCCCGGCGGGGCGATCCTTCCCATCTACGACGAACTGCACAAGGCCGAGAGCCGGGGCTGGTTCAACCACATCCTCGTGCGCCACGAGCAGGGCGGCACCCATGCCGCCGACGCCTACGCCCGCGCCACCGGCCAGGTGGGGGTCTGCTTCGGCACCTCCGGCCCCGGTGCCACCAACCTGGTGACCGGCATCGCCACCGCCCAGATGGACTCGGTGCCCCTGGTCGTGATCACAGGCCAGGTGAGCCGTGCGGCGATCGGCACCGACGCCTTCCAGGAAACGGACATCTTCGGCATCACCCTGCCGATCGTGAAGCACTCCTGGGTGGTGCGCGACCCCGCGGACATCGGCAGGATTGTGGCCGAGGCCTTTCTGATCGCCTCCAGCGGCCGGCCTGGCCCGGTGCTGATCGATGTGCCCAAGGATGTGGGCCTCGAAGAATTCGACTACGTGCCCGTGGCGCCCGGAAGCGCCAAACCCGCCGGCTACCAGCTGCCGGCTCCCCCCAAGGCCGCCGCCATCACCAAGGCCCTGGAGCTGATTCGCCAGGCCCGCAGGCCCCTGCTCTATGTGGGTGGCGGTGCCATCAGCTCGGGGGCCCATGCTGCGGTCAAGACGCTCGCCGAACGCTTCCGGCTTCCCGTCACCACCACCTTGATGGGCAAGGGTGCCTTCGACGAACAGGCCGCGCTGGCGGTCGGGATGCTCGGCATGCACGGCACCGCCTACGCGAACTTCGCCGTGACGGAGTGCGATCTGTTGATCGCCGTCGGCGCCCGCTTCGATGACCGAGTCACGGGCCGGGTCGACAGCTTCGCCCCCCGCGCCCAGGTGATCCACATCGACATCGACGCCGCCGAGGTGGGCAAGGTGCGCGTGCCGGAGGTGCCGATCGTCGCCGATGTGCGCGACGCCCTTGAAGCCCTGCTCGCGGCCTCTGAAGGGGAACCGGCCAGTCACCGCACCGAGGCCTGGCTGGAGCGCATCGACAGCTGGAAGCGCCACTACCCGCTCGTGGTGCCCGCCCCTGAAGGCGCCATTGCCCCCCAGGAGGTGGTGGTGGCTCTGCAGGAGCTGGCCCCCCACGCCTTCATCACGACCGATGTGGGCCAACACCAGATGTGGGCGGCCCAGTTCCTCCATAACGGACCCCGCCACTGGATCAGCAGCAGTGGACTGGGCACCATGGGATTCGGCCTGCCGGCGGCCATGGGCGTGCAGGTGGCCTACCCCAAGGCACAGGTGATCTGCGTGGCCGGTGACGCCAGCATCCTGATGAACATCCAGGAACTGGGCACCCTCAACCAGTACGGGCTGCCTGTGAAGGTTGTGGTGATCAACAACGGCTGGCAGGGCATGGTGCGCCAATGGCAGGAGAGCTTCTATGGCGAGCGCTATTCCAACTCAGAAATGAGCGGCGGGATGCCCAACTTCGCCGCCCTGGCGGAGGCCTTCGGGGTCCGGGGCATGACGATCAGCGAGCGTGAGAATCTCCACGCTGACCTGGCCGAAGCCCTGGCCCACCCCGGTCCGGTGTTCATCGATGTGGTCGTGCGCCGCAACGAAAATTGCTATCCGATGGTGCCTCCAGGCGCCAGCAACGCCCAGATGGTGGGTCTCCCGAGCCACCCAGAGCTGGCGATCGACACGATTCGGCAATGCGGCAGCTGCGGCAGCAGCACCGCCAGCGCCCACCTGTTCTGCCCCAGCTGCGGGGCGAAACTCTGAGCCCTGGCCGCCCCCTGCTCGCTCTCTTACTGAGTGCGATCATGATCAGCTCCCTTCTCCTCTCCCCCTCGGCTTCCTGGGCCGCGGAAGTGCTTTCCGTACGGGGCCCGACGCGGCTCCAGGTGGGCGACCGTAACCGCGTCTATGGCGTGCGTCTGCCCTGCGTGCGGGTGAGTCCGCCCCAAGAGGCCGCAGCCATCAATCTGGTCCGCCAAAAGCTGCCCCGCCACAGCCGTGTCAACCTCCGGCCCGTGGGGACGAGCGACGGTGAGCTACTGGCCAGGGTGACGGTTCTCAGCGGAGGAGAAGACCTCGGCCATGTCCTGGTGGCGGCGGGCCTCGCAGAGCCCCTGGAGCTGGGAGACAGCCAGGGTGCCTGCCTGAATGCAAGGGCTCTCAGCTCTGCGGACCCATCCTTCAGCCCTGAAGGATGAGCTTGAACCGCACAGCCAAGGGCATTGTGCTGGTGCCCAGCCTCCTGCTGGGGGGCGCCTTCCTCTCGGCCGGTCTTTGGCTGCAAGGGGAGGCTGCCGTGAACCGGCCCGTCGCCCTGGCGATCGGTGGGGTACTGATGGGCGCCGGGCTGTTGATCCAGTTGCTGCCCGAATCCCGGCCCACACCTCTGGATTGAACGCCCGCAGGATTGAACAGCTGCCGTACTCACTCCCGAGAGCTGCTCTGGCATGGGTCGGCTTTTGAGCTCCCCATCCAAGAGGATGGAAAGTTTAAGAGCCGTCACCGTCTACTGCTTGCCCAGCGACCTACTTCGGGGCCACGGGCGAAGGGGTCTTCGCCGCTCCACCCTGCTGTTGGACCAGTTTGAAGTATTCGGGGGTGGGGAAGAACACGTAGAGGTCATCCTTCTGTTTGATGATCTCGCGCAGCACGGCGGAAAGATCAGCCGCCTGGGGCATCAGCTTCTGGCGATCGGGAATCTTGGCCAAGGCATTTTCAAGGGCGTCAAAGGAGAAGAAAAACACCCCCCGGGGTCCCTGGGGGGTGTTGAGCGTCAGGAAGGGCCTTGTGAAGAACACCGGCACGCTGAGGCCTTCAGCGATGGCTTTATCTGTGAGCCCCTGCTGCTTGAGCAGCTTCACCGCTTCGGCCCGGTCCTGGGGACGGGGGATCACGGCGCCCAGAAGCTTCTTATCCTTGAGTTGCTTGTTGAGCTCGAGGATCTTGTCGTTGGCGACGTTGAGGGGAATCGGCAGCAGTTTGGCCTTCACAGCAGGATTGGCCTTCTTGAAAGCCGCCAGTTCGCTCTCGGCCTTGGTGCGATCCAGATAGAGGGGAAGGATCAGATCCTTGTCCCGGGGAATGGGCAGGGGTGTGCCCTTCTCGTCGGTGAGCACGAACACAGGGATCACCGCCAACTTCTTGGCCGCCACCGCTTCGGTGATCGCCTGGGCGGGGTGAGGGACCATCAACAGGCCACCCGTCGCCAAGCTGAGCTGGGAAGCGACGGCGAAAGCCACACCCAGGCGTCCCCAAAGGGAGACCAAGCCAAAGCTGGATGAAGAAAGGCGAGCCCGCATGCGTCCAAGGCTGGATCAAAGCAGCCTAAGCAAGGGATCGGTCCTAGCTTTCTCTGGCTGGACGGTGCAAGGCATGACCACTGGCAGCAGGGTTCTTGGGGTCCTCGGGGTGCTGGCCTCGCTCCTGGGGATGCAAACCCTGGCCGGGAGCACACCGCTGCCCCGGCCTGTGGTGATGCTGTTGCCCTCCGAGCAGCGGTTGGCGGGAGTGGGGGATGGCCTTCGGCGCGGCTACCGGCTGGCCCAGGAGCAGAGCGAGGTCTGTGGAGGGCTGCCCCCGGAGCTGGGCCTGGGCTGGGTGCCACCGGCGTCCAACCCCCTCAGGGCCTTGGAGGCCGGCCCTCCCCTGTCGCTGCTGATCGCTCCGCCAGCGGCCCCCTTGGCCGCCTACGGCCAGCTGGCGGAACGCCTGGAGGCGACGGTGCTGTTGCCTCTGCAACGGGGACTTTCCCTGCGGCAGCTTGCCTCCCTGCGAGGCTCGGAGCGGCTCTGGCCGCTCACGCCTGCGCGCAGCGAGGCCGCGGACCAACTGGCTCGCGCAGCGGTATCGAGGGGTTGGAAGCGGGTCATGGTGATCCGTGATGGCTCCGCCGAAGCGGGGCAATGGGCCGAACGCTTCGTGGGCACGCTGCAGCTGGCGGGGGGAAGCTCCATCGGCGCCGCGGAGGAACCGATCCGCGTCGATCCCGCCCAGACCAAGGACTGGGCCCAGCTTCTCGATGACGTGAGCTGGTATAGGCCCCAGGCCCTGATGGTGATCACCCGCCCCGGCAGCCCCCTGGCCCGGGCGGCGGCGGCGGCCCAGTGGCCCGAAGCGCTGGCCCTGGTGTGGCCCTTCGCGACCTGGCGCGACCTGGCGCGACCACAGTTGGGCATTGGCACCACCAGCCAGGGGCCCGGCTGGGGGCCGTTCGAGCAGGCTTTTCGTCGGCGCTGGGGCTACCCGCCAGGGCTGGTGGAGGCCGCCGGATACGACGCCGGTCAACTCACCGTGGTGGCGGCTGTTCCGGTTCAGGCCACGGGCCGGCTGGGCTGGGATCTGCGCTGGCTGAATGCGCGTTTGAGCGCCACGGATCTCTGCTCTTCTCTGGCATTACGACGCGCGGGACAACAGCTTGCTTTGAAGGGCGCCGCCAGCAAGCTGGATCTGGTCCCCGCTGGTTCCCCCAACGCCGAGCTGCAGCTCAGCGACCGACCTACCCGCCCCTGAAGTGCCATGGCGATCCGCCCCGTTGTCAATGCTCCAGCGCCTCTGGTGG
This sequence comes from Cyanobium sp. Morenito 9A2, assembly GCF_024345575.1. GTDB lineage: Bacteria > Cyanobacteriota > Cyanobacteriia > PCC-6307 > Cyanobiaceae > ATX-6F1. The sequence continues at coordinate 123,697 of NZ_JAGQBJ010000003.1, read as the reverse complement.
TCCCCCTCGAACGGGTGGGTCTGGCGGACATCTCTCAGGTGGGTGGAAAGAATGCCTCCCTGGGGGAATTGATCCAGAAACTCGCTCCGGCCGGAGTCATGGTGCCGGGTGGATTTGCCACCACCGCTGCGGCCTACCGCCTGTTCCTGGGGCGCAACGGCCTGGTCGAGCCGCTGGAAGCCCTGCTGGGGAACCTCGACGTCGCAGATTTGCGCGCCCTGCAGGCCGCCGGTCTGGGGGCTCGGCACCTGCTTCTGGCGGCACCGCTGCCCGACGAGCTCGTGGCGGCGATCCGCGCGGGCTACAGGCGATTGGCGGAAGCCATGCCGGCGGGCCGGCGAACACCCGAGTCTCCCGTGGTGGCAGTGCGCTCCAGCGCCACGGCCGAAGACCTGCCCGAGGCCAGCTTTGCCGGCCAGCAGGAGACGTACCTGAACATCCAGGGGGAGGAGGCCCTGCTGAAGGCCTGCCACCGCTGCTTCGCCTCCCTGTTCACGGACCGGGCGATCTCGTACCGCCAACTGCACGGCTACCGCCACGACGAGGTGGCCCTCTCGATCGGTGTTCAGCGCATGGTGCGCTCCGACCTGGCCAGCTCCGGCGTGCTCTTCACCCTCGACACCGAAACCGGCTTCCGGGACGCGGTGCTGCTCACCGCCGCCTACGGCCTGGGGGAAAACGTGGTGCAAGGGGCTGTGAACCCCGATGAATGGCTGATCTTCAAGCCCACCCTGCTGACGGGGCACCGGCCGATCCTCAGCCGCCGGCTGGGCAGCAAGGCTATTCGCATGGTCTACGCCACCTCCACCGACCAAGGCCACAGTTCAGCCCTGGAAGCTGCCACCACCCTCAACAGGAGCGTGCCTGAGGCGGAGCGCCTGTGCTTTGCCCTCAGCGACGATGAGGCCCTCACCCTGGCGACCTGGGCCTGCCGCATCGAGGCCCACTACTCCGAAGTGCACGGCACCGCCACTCCCATGGACATCGAGTGGGGCAAAGACGGCCTCACCGGCGAGTTGTTCATCCTCCAGGCCAGGCCGGAAACCGTCGAGTCGCGCCGCTCAGGGGCGGTGCTGCGTCGCTGGCACCTGGAGCCGCACCACGCAGAGCGCCTCAGCCATGGCCGCGCCATCGGCGCCTCCGTGAGCAGCGGCCGCGCCAAGGTGATCGACAACCCCAGCCAGATCGATCAGTTCGAGAGCGGCGATCTGCTCGTCACTGTCCGCACCGACCCCGACTGGGAGCCAATTCTCAAGCGTGCCAGCGGCGTGATCACCGACCAGGGGGGCCGCACGTGCCATGCCGCGATCATCGCCCGGGAGATGGGGATCACCGCCATCGTCGGCACCGGCGACGGCAGCAGGACCATCCCCGACGGCGCAACGATCACCGCCAGCTGCTGCGAAGGGGATGAGGGCCAGATCTACCGCGGGGCGCTTGATTTTCGGCTTGAGGAAACGGCGCTGAACGATCTACCCGCAACCCGCACCCAGATCCTGATGAACGTGGGCAACCCCGAGGAGGCCCTGAAGCTGGCGGCCATCCCCTGCGATGGCGTGGGCCTGGCGCGGCTGGAATTCATCATCGCCAACCACATCCGCGTTCATCCGATGGCGCTGCTGGCCCCGGAGCAGGTGGAGGATCCAGGCGAACGGCAGGCGATCGCTGAGCTCACGGTCGGCTACGACCACCCCGCCGACTACTACGTCGATCTGCTCAGCCAGGGCATGGGCCGCATCGCCGCCGCCTTCCACCCCCGGCCGGTGATCCTGCGCTTCTCCGACTTCAAGAGCAACGAGTACGCCAACCTGCTGGGGGGCCGCTGGTTCGAGCCGAGTGAGGAAAATCCGATGCTCGGCTGGCGGGGGGCCTCGCGCTACGGCTCCCCCGGGTTCAAAGAAGCCTTCGCCCTCGAATGCCAGGCCCTGCGGCGGGTGCGCGAAACGATGGGGCTCGATCAGGTGATCCCGATGGTGCCCTTCTGCCGCACCCCCGAGGAGGCCGATCGGGTGCTGGCGGAAATGGCCTGCCACGGGCTGGAGCGTGGCCGAGCCGGCCTGCAGGTGTACGTGATGTGCGAACTGCCCAGCAATGTGATCGCGATCGATGCTTTTGCCCAGCGCTTCGATGGTTTCTCGATCGGCTCCAACGACCTTACCCAGCTGACCCTCGGCCTGGATCGGGATTCGGCCCTGGTGGCCGAGCTGTTCGATGAACGCCAGGAGGCCGTCACCGAGCTGATCCGCCTGGCGATCCGCGGGGCAAAGCGCAACGGCCGCAAAATCGGCATCTGCGGCCAGGCTCCGAGCGACTACCCGGAGTTCGCGCGCTTCTTGATCGAGGAGGGCATCGACTCGATCAGCCTCAACCCGGATGTGCTCCTGGCCACGCGCCTGTCGGTGGCGGCGATTGAAGCGGAGCTGGCTGGTAGCGCTGCCACAGCAGGAGCAGATGGGCCCCCGAGCGCAGAAGGCTGAGCACCGCCAGGGCAACACAGAGCGGGCAGTGGGTCAGCGACATGACAAGGGAGGACCGTGGCCCAAGGGTGGCATCGATCCCCTGGCGTCGCCGGTGTTCCGTTGGATGCTGGAATGTTCCCTTGCGCTCCAGGGGCTCAGGTGCTGCGGCTGAACGCGCTGAGGCTGCCCCTCGACCATGACGAGGACGCCCTGGTGGCGGCTGTGTTGCGGCGCCTGCGCCTCCCCGCCGCCGATCTGCTCAGCCACACGGTCGTCAAGCGCAGCATCGACGCGCGCAAGCGTCAGGCCATTCAGCTGAGCTACGGGCTGGATCTTGAAGTGAAGGGTGAGGCGGCAGTGCTGCGGCGCTTCAGTGGCGACCCCCAGATCCAGCCGAGTCCCGACACGCGCTACAGGCCCGTCGCCAGGGCCCCGGAACACTGGGGATCAGGCGGCGAACGGCGGCCGATCGTGGTCGGGGCCGGTCCCTGCGGCTACTTCGCTGCCCTGCTGCTGGCCCAGATGGGCTTTCGGCCGGTGCTGCTGGAGCGCGGCAAAGCTGTGAAGGAGCGCAGCGCGGACACCTTCGGGTTCTGGCGCGGCACCAGCCCCTTCGACCCCGAATCCAATGCCCAGTTCGGCGAGGGCGGAGCAGGCACCTTTTCCGACGGCAAGCTCTACAGCCAGGTGCGTGATCCGCGCCACATCGGCCGCAAGGTGCTGGAGGAATTGGTGGCTAGCGGAGCCAACCCGGAGATCCTGAGCCTGCACAGGCCCCACATCGGCACCTTCAAGCTGGCCACGGTGGTGCGCAATCTGCGCGCCCGCATCGAAGCGCTCGGAGGTGAGGTGCGCTTCTCGAGTCGGGTGGAGCGGCTGTTGATCGAGGGCGCGGGCAGCGGACGCCGGGTCGTGGGCGTGAAGCTCGTCGATGGCCGTTCCCTGGAGGCGGAACAGGTGGTTCTGGCGATCGGTCACAGCGCCCGGGACACCTTCGCTGGCCTCCACAGCCAGGGGGTGGCCATGGAGCTCAAACCGTTTGCGGTGGGGCTGCGCATTGAGCATCCCCAGTCCCTGATCGATCAGGCCCGCTGGGGGGCCCGCGCCGGCCATCCGCTGCTTGGGGCAGCGGAGTACAAGCTCGTGCACCACGCCAGCAATGGCCGAACGGCCTACAGCTTTTGCATGTGCCCGGGGGGACTGGTGGTGGGGGCCGCCTCCGAAGCCGGGGGTGTGGTGACCAACGGGATGAGCCAGCACTCCCGCAACGAGCGCAACGCCAACAGCGCCATCGTGGTGGGCATCACCCCAGACGACGTGGCTCCCTTCGGCATCGGTCCCGGGGACCCCCTGGCGGGAGTGGCGTTTCAGCGCCATTGGGAAGCCAAAGCCTTTGCCCTGGGTGGAGGTACCTACCAGGCACCGGGCCAGCGGCTTGAGGATTTCCTCGCCGGCCAGCCCTCGGAGGGCTGCGGAGCGGTGCGACCCTCCTATGCCCCTGGGGTGCGGTTCACGGATCTGGGTGCAAGCTTGCCGGGCGAAGTGATCACGGCGATCCGGGAGGCCTTGCCTGCCTTCGAGCGAAGGATCCCAGGATTCGCCATGGCTGGTGCCGTGCTGACAGGCGTGGAAACCCGCACCTCGTCACCGCTGCGCTTGCCGCGGAGTGAGACATTCGAGAGCACCAACACTGCCGGGCTCTATCCAGCGGGTGAGGGAGCAGGCTATGCCGGCGGCATCCTCTCAGCGGCGATCGATGGGATCGAGGTGGCCGAGGCCGTGGCGCTCACTCTTCATCGTCGTCACTTCCCAGGGGCACCAGACGAATCTGCTTGCGACCCAGCTTGATCTCGAACTCATCGCCGGGGGAAAGATCGAGGATGGAGGTGTAGGCCTTACCAACCATGAGGTTACCGTTGAATTGAACCTTGGTGGTGTAGCTGAGCTTGCGCCCCCCTTTGGAGGTCTTGCTCCCTGCGGCAAAATCAACGCCTTTCGCTGCCAGAAGCGCTTCATAGAAGGCCGTGAAATTCAGCCGCTCACTGCCGTCTTTCTTGCTAGAGACGTAACCGCAGGCCCGCACGATCTCCGATTTGCCAGAGTCTCCTAATTCCTTGACCTTTGCCAGAAGATCAGCACCTGTGAGCATGGTCGAATGTGTGCGAACAGCCCCATCTTCTCACCTCATCGGCAGCTTGCGTTGCGTCCAAAGGTGATACTCGGCGGATCAACATTCTCCCCCTCTCCCCTGGGGGCCTGCCCACAACGGCCATACGTTCGCATGGAACACCTTGACCCAATATTGGACTATTAAGACTGGGCAACGATGCCACTCCACTGAACGGCCTTGACCTGATCCCGCCGCCAGGAATGGAACAGCAGAGGCTCCTCAAACGTGCAGAGCGGACAGGCACTGATCGCGTCCGCGGTAATCCCCTCGCGCTCCAGTTGCAGCCGAATCGCCAAACGAAGATCGAGCCGATCGCGACCTGGTTCCCCGTCAGGGACAATTGCAGAAACCGCTTCGAGGGCCGCGAACCGCTCGGAAAGGTCATCACCGCCGAGGGCCAGGGCCACCTGCTCGCTGACCCGTCGCTCCACCTGGTAGTTGGTGCCGCTGATCGCCGGACCCAAGGCCACCTGCAGGTGCTCGCGGAGGCTGCCTGAGCGCACCAACTGCTCGATCGCCGCTGGGAGAATCCGCGCGGCCATCCCCCGCCAACCGGCGTGGCAAGCCGCCACCCGGCCACTGGCGGGATCAGCGATCAGCACCGGCGGACAGTCGGCGCCACAAACCCAAAGACTCTGGCCGCCTTGATCACTCACCAGCCCATCCGCCTCCGGCCAGGGGGCTGAAGGGGCCTGGGAGGCCGGAAGAACCACGGCGCCATGGATCTGGCTGGGTCGGTGCACACTCACGCCGGCACTGATGACACCGGCGAGGACCTCGGGTCCCCTGCCCGACCACTGGCGGGTGAAGAAGCCGTGCTCGAATTCAGCGAGCCGATCGCACTGCAGGTAGTAGCCCCCATAACAGCCAATCCAGCTCCAGCCCTCCAGGGCGTTGAAGCCCACATCGGGGCGATCAAAGGGAGGATCGATGGCCTCAGCCATGGCTGAACTCAGGGATCGGGCAGGTCCCGCAGCAGCCAGAACCCCTCCAACCGCGGCTCGCTGACGCTGGCCTGCACAGCGATGAACTGCACCCCGCCAGCCTGCTCGCGGGCGGAACGAAAGGCCTGCGTCGCTGCCGCAGCCTCATCGGCCCCAAGGTTGGCCAGCAGCCAGCGGGATTCGATCCCCGCCTCCAGCACCAGCTGTTCTCCCGTGATCTCCAGTCGCACCGGCTCCAACCCCGCCAGCCAACCGGCGATGGCCAGGGCTCGGGTGCGGCTGAACAGGCGCACCCCCTGGACGGGGGCGGCGGGATCAAGCCCTTCCGGCAGGGCCACCAAACCAGAGAATCCGATCGGCCACTGGGCGGCGTCGCGCAGATCGCCCAGGGGAATCGTGGCCCAATCCCAACTGTCCCCGCGCACCGTCTCGGGCAGGGGCAACGCCAGGGGCTGAATGGCGGTGGGGGGCGGCGCCAGGGGCCCGGCCAGGAAACCAGGCTCCTGGGGATACACCGAGCGCTGGCGCTCCTGCAGCCACTCCACCAGGGCATAGCAGCGGCGGGAGGGAATCACATCGAGGCCCAGTTGCTCCGCAGCCCGCTGCACCATGGTGCGCATCGAACCGCGCCAGCAGCGCAGGCGGCGGGGGGGAGCAAAGCCCTGGGCGCTGGCCTCGGCCAGGGCCTGATCGAGGGCCCCCTTGAGCCAGGCCGAGTTAACGCTGCCGGCGGGGCAGGTGAGGTGCCAGCGAAAAAACGGTTCAGCTCGATCCAGGGCGGGGCTTGAGCAGATCAACAGCTCCCAGCGCTTTTTTCCATCCGGCTCAAGCACCGGCCTGGAGTAGTAATCGAGTTCCCAGTCGGCGAGGACGGCCGTGATCATCCGGCGTTCTGCTCCTGCTGGCGCAGCACGCTGCGGGCTCGGTTGGCCCGATCGACCGCTTCAGCCATCACCTTCTCCTTCTCGACCAGCAGTTCTCCAGGTTGGCCCTCCAGCAGGGCGGTGTTCAAAGCGATGCGTCCGCGGCCAGGATCCAGCTCGGTGATCAGGGCCTTGACCCGATCCCCTTGGTCGAACACCTCCCGCAGCTCCCGCAGGCTTCCGCCGGTGACAGCGGAGTGGTGCAACAGTCCGCTCACTCCGCCCAGATCGACGAAGAAGCCGTAGGGCTTCACCGAAACCACCTGGCCCTCCACCAACTGACCCACTTCCAGATCGGAGAAGCGGGCGGAAATGGCGGCGCGCTTTTCCGAGAGGACCAGCTTGCGGGTGTCACCGTTGACCTCGAGGAAGGCCAGGCCGAGCGTTCGGCCCACCAGGGCTTCGTGGTTCTCCCCCTCCTGCAGCTGGGAGCGGGGAATGAAGGCCCGTAGGCCCTCGAGATCGCCGGTGACACCACCCCTGTTGAAGCCGGTGATCTTCACCTGCACAACCTTGCCGTCCTTTTCCAGCTGCTTGACCTTGTCCCAGCTCTGTCGAAGCGCCAGGGCCCGGCAACTGACCGTGACCATCCCGTCAGCGTTCTGCTCACGCGTGACCAACACCTCGATCGTCAGTCCCTTGGGGAAACGCTCCTTGAGGTTGGTGATCACCCCGAGACCGCATTCGCCCTTGGGCATGAACGCAGGGGCCTTGCCTCCGATGTCCACGTAGACCCCATCACTCTCCGGGCCGATCACGACACCGCTGACCACCTCTCCGGTGGTCCCCACGGGCTCGTTCTCGTCGAGGGCGGCCAGGAAGGCCTCCTCGTCGAAGTCGAAATCATCGACACTGCGGGCGGTGCTGACCGCTGGGGCGGGCGCCGAGGCGGGGGCGGAACGCCCCCCCTTCGAGCGCTTGTCGGCGGGACCCAGCAGGTCGGCCATCGTGAGCCCCTCAAGCTCACCCAGATCGAACAGGGCGTCATCACCGGGGGAGTCGAGCTTTCTTGCCACCGACCTGGTGGAGGCAGCTGGCCGAACGGGGGCCTGCAGAGGCGCCTCACCGCGGGCCACCCGGGCAGCGTTCTCAAGGTCGGCAGCGCGCTGGAGGGCCACCTCGGCTTCGGCCCGGGCGGCAGCGGCCTGTTGCTCAAGCTGTTGCTGCTCTTCGCGCTTGCTGATGTGCAGCACCTGAAGGGGTTGACGGGAGGGGGCTCCCGCCACGGGTGGAGCGGCCGGCGGCCGGGCCGCCTGGGGCGGGAGGGGCCGGGGTGAACGGGCCGGTTGAGGCGGCTGCGGGTTGCCGGATCCGGCCATGGCCTGGAAAAGGTGACAGCCTTCCACTCTAGAGACGACCCCTCGGATGAAACGCTCCCTGGCTCACATGGCCTGGCCCGATGTGCAGGGGGCCGCCCGCCGGGAGGGCAGCACGGTGCTCTGGCCCCTGGGCGCCTTCGAGCAGCACGGCCCCCATCTGCCGCTTGGCACCGACGGGCTGTTCGCCGAGCGGATCGCCAGCGCCGTGCTGGAACGGCTGGAACCGCAGTTGCCGATCTGGCGGCTGCCCCTTTGCCCGTTCGGCTTCTCCCCCGAACACCAGGCTTTCCCCGGCACCGTGAGCCTGCCGGCGGAGCTGCTGATCGCGCTGGTGCTGCAGGTGGGAGCGGATCTGGCGCGAACGGGCTTCGAGCGTCTGGTGCTGTTCAACGGCCATGGCGGCCAGATCGGCCTGCTGCAGGCGGCGGCCCGGCAACTGCGGGCCTTGCATCCTGAGCTGGCGGTGCTGCCTTGCTTTCTGTGGAGTGGCCCAGAGGGTGTCAGCGCCCAGCTCCCGGAACCCGAGCGCAGCGAAGGCCTGCATGCGGGCCTGGCGGAAACCAGCCTGATGCTCCATCTGGACCCGAAACACGTTGGGCCCGACCGACCACGGGACGGTCAGCTCAGCAGCCCGCCCCCCCCCGGTTGGAGCCTGGAGGGGCCAGTACCCGAGGCCTGGCTCACGGGCGATCTCTCCAACTCTGGCGTTGTTGGCGATGCCTCCGGCGCCAGCCAGGCCCTGGGAGCGTCCTTGAACGAGGCTTTGGTGGAGGGCTGGAGCCGCCTGCTCACCAATCTGCTGACCAGCACCTGGCCGCCACGGCCGAGCGGAGGTCCGTCGGCCCCATCAGCGGAGGCCCCTGCCCCCTGAGTCAGGTGGAGACCCGTCAGGCGGGGCCTGGCGGTGATGGCTAAAGTCGAGACTTCTCTAGCGATGCAAGGACGCCATGCCGATCCTCGAATCAGACGCGGGCCTGGATACCGCCTCCCTCGGGGTTTCCGGCACGAATTTGCCAGATTTCGGCAGTGCCTCCTACAAGGACGCCTACAGCCGGATTAACGCCATCGTGATCGAGGGCGAACAGGAAGCCCACGACAACTACATCTCCCTCGGCACCTTGCTCCCCGATCAGGCCGAAGAGCTCGATCGTCTGGCACGCATGGAGCTCAAGCACATGAAGGGCTTCACCGCCTGCGGCAAGAACCTTGCGGTGGAAGCAGACATGGACTTCGGCCGGGAATTCTTCTCACCCCTGCGCAACAATTTTCAGAGTGCCCTCAGCGAAGGCAAAGTGGTTACGTGCCTGCTGATCCAGGCCTTGCTGATCGAGGCCTTCGCCATCGCGGCTTATCATATCTACATTCCCGTCGCCGATCCCTTCGCCCGCAAAATCACAGAAGGGGTCGTCAAGGACGAATACACCCATCTCAACTACGGCCAGGAGTGGTTGAAGGCCAATTTCGAGGCCAGCCGCGCTGAACTTGAGCAGGCCAATCGGGCCAACCTGCCCCTGGTTCGCACGATGCTCGATCGCGTGGCCTCCGACGCGGCCGTGCTTCAGATGGACAAGGAAGACCTCATCGAAGATTTCCTGATCGCCTACCAAGAAGCGCTCACCCACATCGGGTTCAGCACCCGCGAAATTGCCCGGATGGCAGCGGCGGCCCTGGTCTGAGCTCCCCGGCCGAATGGATCCTTGCCCCCAGGCGAGGTCGGTAACGCCGCATGCTCCACTGGTTCCATGTCCCGCCTCCGTTCATTCGCCGCGCATGTTTGGTCTGATCGGTCACTCCAGCAGTTTTGAGGAAGCACGCCACAAGGCCCGCACCCTCGGCTACGACGACTATGCCGATGGCGATCTGGACATGTGGTGCAGTGCCCCGCCCCAGCTGCTGGAAACCATCCAGGTCACCAGCCCCACGGGCGCCACGATCCAAGGCTCCTACATCGACTCCTGCTTCGTGCCGGAGATGCTCAGCCGCTTCAAAACGGCTCGGCGCAAGGTCCTCAACGCCATGGAGCTGGCCCAGAAAAGCGGCATCGACATCACTGCCCTGGGGGGCTTCACCTCGATCATCTTTGAGAATTTCAAGCTGCTTCAGTTCCAGCAGATTCGCTCCACGATGCTTGAGTGGTCGCGCTTCACCACCGGCAACACCCACACCGCCTGGGTGATCTGCCGCCAGGTCGAAACCAACGCTCCCCTGGTGGGCATTGAGCTCAACCGCGCCAAGGTGGCCGTGGTCGGTGCCACCGGTGACATCGGCAGCGCCGTCTGCCGCTGGCTGCAACAGCACACCGGGGTGGCGGAACTTCTGCTGGTGGCGCGTCAGGCTCTACCCCTTCTGGATCTGCAGGGCGAGCTCGGTGGCGGCCGCATCCTCGAGCTGGCACCGGCCCTTGCCGAAGCCGATGTGGTGGTGTGGGTGGCCAGCCTGCCCCAGACCCTGGAAATCGACGCCGCCCGCCTGCCGAAACCCTGCCTGATGATCGACGGCGGCTACCCCAAGAACCTGGACACCAAGGTGGCCGGCAACGGGGTGCACGTGCTCAAGGGTGGCATCGTCGAGTTCTGGCAGGACATCGGCTGGCAGATGATGGAAGTGGCCGAAATGGCCAATCCCCAGCGCCAACTCTTCGCGTGCTTCGCCGAAGCGATGTTGCTTGACTTCGAAAACTGGCACACCAACTTCAGCTGGGGCCGCAACAACATCACCCTGGCCAACATGGAGAAGATCGGCAAGGCCTCGGTGCGCCACGGCTTCCAGGCCCTGGGACTCACTCCCGCCCAACTTGGTTCCCTGGCGACCGTCTGATTCCGTTTCGCCAACCGTCTCGCCCAGCGCCGTTCTCTCTCCCCCGACCCATGGCCCGCCGCCCCCTGCTCGCGTTCGAGAAACCCCTGGTGGAGCTCGAGGAGCAGATCGAGCAGATCCGACAACTGGCGAAGGATTCTGAAGTGGATGTGAGCCAGCAACTGGTGCAGCTGGAAACCCTGGCGGCCCGCCGCCGCGAGGACATCTTCAGTGCCCTGACCCCAGCCCAGAAGATCCAGGTCGCGCGCCATCCTCAGCGGCCCAGCACCCTCGACTACATCCAGCTGATCACCGAGGAGTGGTACGAGCTCCATGGCGACCGGCGGGGCTCCGACGACCAAGCCCTGATCGGTGGCGTGGGGCGCCTCGGCGATCAGGCCGTGGTGCTGATCGGCCACCAGAAGGGACGCGACACCAAGGAAAATGTGGCGCGCAATTTCGGCATGGCCTCACCAGGGGGCTACCGCAAGGCCCTCCGCCTGATGGAACACGCCGACCGCTTTCGCTTGCCCATCCTGAGCTTCATCGACACCCCCGGCGCCTACGCCGGGGTGCTGGCAGAGGAGCAGGGGCAAGGGGAAGCCATCGCCGTGAACCTGCGTGAGATGTTCCGGCTTCGCGTGCCGATCATCGCCACGGTCATTGGCGAGGGGGGCTCCGGCGGCGCCCTGGGCATCGGTGTGGCCGACCGACTATTGATGTTCGAGCACAGCGTCTACACCGTGGCCAGTCCAGAAGCCTGCGCCTCAATCCTCTGGCGCGACGCCGCCAAGGCCCCTGCTGCCGCCGCCGCCCTCAAGATCACGGCCCCCGACCTGCTCAAGCTCGGGGTGATCGATGCGGTGATCCGTGAACCCTCCGGCGGCAACCACTGGGCACCCCTGGAGGCCGCAGGCGCCCTTCAGCAGGCCTTGCTCCAGAACCTGGACGAGCTCAAGGCGCGCAGCCAGAGCCAGCTCCTTGAGGAGCGCTACACGAAGTTCAGGCGAATGGGCCGTTTCCTGGAATCAGCGGGATCGTCCGTGCCGGAGTCGGCCGCTGACGCCTCCGACGCACAGCCCTCGGGGGCTGATCCTGCCCTGGGGGACATCTCACTCGGCGCCAGCGACGCTGGGTCTTGAGTCGATCGTCAACGTTGGAGCCAGCGGCGCGACCAAGCAGCTCCCAGGCTTGGGTCAACGATGCCGACGCCACGGAAATCCCGTTCCCTGCCTAGTCTTTCAAGACAGTCACAGTGACCTTTGCCTGCCGTACTCATCACAGGCGCATCAAGGGGAATCGGAGCCGCAGCCGCCCACCGCTTCGCCCAAGCCGGTTTCGATCTCATGCTCCTTGCCCGCACCTCTTCTGACCTCGAAGCGGTGGCCCAAGCCAGTTCCGCCCTAGGTCGCAGGGTGGAAACGATCACCGTTGACCTCAGCCATCCAGAGACGGTGCAACCCGCTCTCGATGATCTGCTCGGCAGGGGTCTACTGCCCTCGGTGCTCATCAACAATGCCGGCGCTGCTTACAATGGAACTCTTGCCGACATGACGCTGAGCCACTGGCAATGGCTCTTTCAGCTCAATGTCACCAGTGTGTTCCAGGTCACCCAGGCGCTCCTCCCCCGCTTGCGGACGGTCAATGGGCTGATCATCAATGTGAACAGTCACGCCTCCCGTAAGGCCTTCCCTGAATGGGGGGCCTACTGCGCCAGCAAAGCCGCCCTTGAATCGTTCAGCCGTTGTCTGGCCGAAGAGGAACGCAGCCACGGCATCCGCGTCAGCACGCTCACCTTGGGGGCGGTCGACACCCCTCTTTGGGGGACGGAAACCGTCCAAGCTGACTTCGATCGCCATGCCATGCTTTCAGTAGATCAAGCGGCAGAAGCCCTGTTGTTTCTGGCCCAACAGCCTCCGTCCCAGGTGGTGGAAGACATCACCCTCATGCCCGCCACCGGAACTCTTTGATCTCCATGACGTCCACCCTTCCCTCCAGCAGGAGTCTCAAAACTGCCGCGCCCCAGCCGGTCAGTTCCCCGGGCTCAGTAGCTGCTCCGATCAGCCTGCGCATCCGCCAACGGCTTGATGGGGCAGGCGTTCCCTATCTCGCCAACGACAACGTCGCCGATTACCTCCAAGACGGTGAACTCGATCAGTTGGAAATCGAGGTGGCCGGCAAGGTGCGCGAGCTCCTGCGCAGCCTTGTGATTGACATTGACAACGACCACAACACCGAGGAGACAGCGGAGCGGGTGGCCCGCATGTACCTCCATGAGGTGTTCAAGGGCCGCTACCACAAGCAGCCCAAGATCGCCAGTTTCCCCAACGTCAAACAGCTCGATGAGATCTATACCGTTGGCCCCATCAGCGTCCGCTCCGCCTGCTCGCACCACCTGGTCCCGATCTTGGGAAATTGCTGGATCGGCATCAAGCCCGGTGATCGGGTGATTGGCCTCTCCAAGTTTGCCCGGGTGGCCGACTGGGTGTTCTCCCGCCCCCACATCCAGGAAGAGGCCGTGATGATTCTGGCCGATGAGATCGAGCGCCTGTGCCAGCCCCAGGGTCTGGCGATCCTGGTGAAGGCTCAGCACTACTGTATGAAGTGGCGAGGGGTGAAAGAACCCCAGACGAGCATGGTGAATTCGGTGATGCGCGGCGATTTCCGCCACGACCCCAGCCTCAAGCAGGAGTTTTTCGAGCTCGTACGCCAGCAGGAAGCCCTGCTCACCACCTGAGACTCACCCGCCTCGATTAACTCAGATAGCGGCGAAGGCGCTGCAACATGAAGACTCCGCCATTGAGATGGCGGCCTGCTCCCCTCAGTTGGTCTTGAGCACCGGCCCAATCGGAGCCGCGGAGACCCGTCTGACGCCGCCGTCCTGAGGAACGACGACCACCACCATCAGTTGACGTCCCACATCGGCGGAGCCGGGGGTGTAGGCGGTCCCGGTGGCCCCAGGGATCAGGCTCCAACGGCTCTCACCTGGGGCGATCCGATACCAGTGGTAGGCGCTGGGGGGAAGGCCCGCGAGCGAGCTGGCCCGCAGGCTCGCCCAGATCAAATTCCCCTCAACCGCTTGACCGGTCAGCACCAGCCCATCAAGCCCGGTGACCGTCTGTTGGATCGCTCCTTCCAGCTTCTGATCGCTGGCAATCGTCTTGCGCAGCACATTGATCTGCTGTTGGGGATCAGCGGTGAGACCGGGCACACACTGGAGCGTTCCGTCCACCAATTGACAGCCAGGAAGCATGGTCTGGGCACTAACTGCATGGCCTGAGCACGCCAGCAGCATGAAGCCAGCGACGGCGCCAGCGGACAGGAAGCGGAAGGCAATCATCGCTTGAGGGTCAACCGGGCTGATCTTCGCCCGAACCTGACCCTCCATCATCTCTCAGGCCGCTGACCAACAGTTTCACTCTGGATAGATCTTTGTCCCCAGGGGAGCGCTCCACGCCGCTGGAGGCATCGAAGCCGTCGGGTCGCAGCTCCCGCAGGAGCCCAGGCAGCCGCTCCGGTGAAACCCCCCCCGCCAACCACCAGGGCAACGGCGGGGCGAAGTCCCGCAGCCAGGCCAACGGAATCGCCTGGCCCGTGCCCCCCAGCTGATCCGGCGCCCAGGCATCGAGCACCAAGGCATCAACGGCGCCGACGTAGGTCAGGGCCTGGTCCAGATCGGACTTGGAGCGCACGCGCAGGGCCTTCCATAGCGAGCAGCCCAGGCGCTCACGCAGGGCAGCGCAGAAGCCCGGACTTTCCTGGCCGTGCAGCTGGACCACCTGATGCCCCTGATTCAAGTTCAGCTCTTCGAGGGCGTCGGCTCCGGGATCGGCCACCACCAGGACCCCGAGCACCGTTGGATTCACCGCTGCCACCGCTTTGAACAACGCCGGACGCTCGGCCGGCTCCAGAAAGCGTGGGGTACCGGCAACGCCGATCACACCGATCGCGTCGACCCCCAGGCGCGCCACCGCCGCCGCTTGCTCCGGCTGGCGAAGGCCACAGATCTTCAGTCGGGGCCTCGGCACGGGGCTCGATCAGCGCATCCCACCTTTCTAGGATCACCCCAACAGACGTCCCGGCCAAGCGGGGCATCGCCGAGGGCAAACCGCGTGGGTGACGGCTGGCAACTGCTGACGATCCGGGGGATCCCCCTGCGGATCCATCCCAGTTGGTTCGTGATCCTGGCCCTGGCCACCCTGGCCTTCCAGGAGCGCTATGGCCAGTTACTGGCGGGGGCCACCAACGCCGCCAGCCTCTGGCTCCTGGCCTTCCTGACGGCGCTGCTGCTGTTCGTCTCGGTGCTCCTCCATGAACTGGGCCACTCCCTGGTGGCGATGGCCCAGGGGGTGAAGGTGCGCAGCATCACGCTGTTCTTGCTCGGGGGTGTCGCCAGCGTCGAACGGGAATCGACCACCCCCTGGGGCGCTCTGCTGGTGGCGGCTGCTGGGCCCATGGTGAGCCTGCTGCTCGCGGCGGGCCTGCTCACGATCACCCACCCTCTGGCCCACATCTCGCCGCTGCTGGGGGCGATGGCCGGGGAACTGGGGGCCTTGAACCTTGTGCTGGGACTCTTCAACCTGCTGCCCGGCCTGCCGCTTGACGGCGGACTGATCGTCAAGGCGCTGGTCTGGCAGGCCACCGGCAGCCAGCGCCAAGGGGTGAAGGTGGCCGTCGGCTGCGGCCGTTTCCTCTCCCTGCTGGCGGTCGGGCTGGGCACGGTGCTGGTGCTGCGGGGCGGGGGCATCAGCGGACTGTGGTTGATCCTCCTTGGCTGGTTCGGTCTTGGGGCCGCCCGCAACCAGTTGCAGGGGTTGGCGCTGCAGAAGGCTCTGCGGGACCTGAAGGTGCGGGATGCAGCCAAGCGCCGCTTCCGGGTGCTGGAGTCCAGCACCAGCCTCCGGGAGCTGAGCCAGGTGCGCATCGCTGACGAAGACGGCAACGGTGACTGGTTTCTGGTCTGTGACCAGGGCCGCTGGCAAGGGGTGATCGACGATGAACCGCTCAAGACCATGCCTGTGCAGCGCTGGGATGGGGAACGCCTGGGCAATCACCTCCGGCCCCTCAGCAGCCTCTCGAGCATCCGCGAGGATGCCCCCCTCTGGCAGGCCGCCCTTCAGCTCGATGACCCCGACTGTCGCCGGCTGCTGGTGCTCAGCGCCGCCGGGCTCCCCAGTGGCACCCTGGAGCGCTCCGACCTCTCGGAAGCGGTGTTGGCGCGGCTCGGGTTGAACCTGCCCAAGGGCTTGGTGGAGGCCGCCCAGCGCCAGGGGGGCTACCCCCTGGGCCTGGCCCTTGGCCAGGTGGCCCGCTCGATGCTGGCCAGTGGAGAAACCGACACCGACAACGCCAGCAGCCTTCAGGCTCCCCCAGCGCCCTCCCAGCGGTAGCGCCTGCGCCGCACCTCAATTTCGGCCAACTCCTCGATCCCCAGGGGCCGGCTGATGAGGTCACCGCCACAGAGGTGCTGGGCCGCCGATTGCCGCAGCAAGGCCTCCAGCGCTTGGCCCTGCAGCGGCAGGGGATCGAACGATGGTGGCGGCTGGTCAAACACCAGCCGCCAGATGGGCTCTGGCGGATCGATCAGCAGGCTTCCGTGCTGCAGCAGGCGACCCCGACGCCAGAGCTGGGCACTGCCCACGCGCTTGGCCCCACCGCCATGGACCAGATCGGCGTTGGTGCTGGTGGCAAAGCAGCTGCTGCGGCGGGCGCTCGCGGCCGCTGCGCCCGGCTGGAGCGGCTGGCCGAGGGCGGCAAAAGCCCTGCGCAGCCAGGCGCAGGCCTGCCGGTAGGCGAGCGGCCGGTCAGCGGGGGGATCGGGCCAATGCAGCGCGTAGGTCAAACAGCCGGCATGAAGCACGGCACGGCCCCCGGAAGGGCGACGCACCAGGGCAATGCCCGCCTGGGCTGGCAGGTCAAACCAGTGGGGCTCCAGCCGGCGCTGGTGCCACCCCAGCGACAGCGTGGGGCGCGACCAGCGGTAGAGGCGCACCACCGGGCCGCTGCGGCCCGCCACCAGTTCATCGAGGAGCCAGTCGTCAATGGCCATCTGCCAATCGCCCGGGAGGCTCAGCGGTGGAATCCAACGCCAGGCTCCGGCGCTGAGGTTCAGGGGGGATGCTGGGACGACATTCAAGATCGGGGCCTGCGGGACCATGCCTTGGGACTTGTTGCCGCTCTTACCCCTGGGCATCCTGGCGGGTCTGCTCTCAGGGGTGCTGGGCATCGGCGGCGGTCTGGTGTTTTCGCCCCTGCTTCTGGTGATGGGCCTCGACCCCCATCAGGCCATGGCGACCAGCACCCTGGCGATCCTGCCCACCACCCTGGCGGGCACCTCGGCCCATCTGCGCAGCGGCAGTCTCCCCCCGGTACCAGGGATGGCGATCGGCGCCGGTGCCCTCATGACAGGCTGGCTCTTCAGCCATGTGGGCAGCCTGCTCAATGGTTGGCAGCTGTTGGGCTTGCAAGCGCTGGTGTACCTCGTGCTGGCGTTCACGATTCAGGCGAAGGAAGCACTGCCGGCGCAGAACCCCAAGCGGCCCCTGCCCCTCGGGGGCCTGGCGGCGGTGGGACTGGTGGCGGGGTTTGCCGGGGGGTTGCTGGGGGTCGGTGGTGGCCTGGTGATGGTGCCGCTGATGGTGCGTCTGCTGAACGTGCCGATCCACCTGGCGATTCGTTTCAGCACCCTGGCGGTGTTCTGTTCGGCCAGCGGCGCTGCGCCTGCCTTTCTGGGCGACGGCCGTGGTCAGTGGCTCCCCGCCCTGCTGCTGGGGGGCACAGCCGCTTTCGGCGCCCATTGGTCGGCAGCACGGCTCAACCGGGTGAGTGAGGCGCGACTGGTGTGGTTGCTGCGTCTGGTGGCCATCAGCCTGGCCCTGGACAGCGGCCGACGGGCCCTCAACCTGGTGCTGTCCGGCTGAGGCCAGCGGAGCCTCGCTCACGGCTTGCCATCAAGAACCGTCCAGAAGGCCGGCTCGAGCGCGTAGCCGAGCACGGCGGCCATCTGGTCCAGATTCGCTCGGCAAAGGACACCCTCACGGGCGCCCCAGGCCTCGAGCTGAAAGAGCCGGTGCGTGATCCAGAGCTCCAGGCTCCCGGGGGCAAAACCTAAGCCCTCGCTGGCACTGAAACCATGGGGGAGCAGCATCGCCACGTGGCGGGCCAGCTGACCTCCACTGCGCTCGAGAACCAATGGAAGCCAGGGATGGAGCGCATCGGCCCGCAGGCTCCAGAGGCGCAGTTCAGGGATCTCAGAACGCTCCCGCGGGTCGCCCTCCTGCAGGGGCCAGTCGAACTGAAGGTCGAGCACCGGCCCGAGGGCCAACAGTTCCGCCGCCCCTAGACTCGTCCATGGGACCAACGGCGTGAGATCAAGACCCCGGATCGCTGCGGGATCAACCTGAATGATGCTGGGGGGAGTAACCATCAAGGTGCGGGGATCGAGATCACCGGCCGGACCCTAAGGGGCGGCGTGCGGAGGTGACGTCCACGCCATCAAGAGCTGTGACAGCCAACGCTCAGCCCGCGGAGCCGCAGCCCTAAACCTGGACAATGGCCAAGACAAATTCGAACCGCCGCGGGTCATGGTTTCTTCTCTCAGCCAGGCCGAAGTTCTGATCGCTCTTGTGGTGGCCGCCCACGCTGGTGTGCTGGCCGTCCGCCTGGCCGTGAGCCTTTACAAGGCCTGATCCCCACAACTGGCGGCCGGATCCTGATCAATCCCTTGGCAGGTCCACCAACCTCTGCTACAAGCAGAGGCGATCGGAGCCCCAACGTTGAGCACCCAACCTGTTCGCTCCGCCAGCCGCGGGTCCGAGCGCTCCCAGGAACGCCGTAACTCACACCGGCGGAGCCCACAACCCCTGGTGCCGTTGCACTCGCTCTCAGGCCTCGGGGATGGGATTGTTTTCAGCAATCAGACAGCCGCCAGCCAGGTAAGGGCCCTTGGCCTCTCCAACGAGCGGCGTGAGTTGCTCTGCAGTGCCATCGGCCTGACGGTGAAAATCGGTCTGACCTGTCTGGTCGTTGTCAGCCTTTCCCGCATTGCCAGCGCCTACCAGGAACGCCTCGATCGCAACGGCGAACTCTCGGCCATCCTCGACATTCAGACCACCAAGCTCAACAAGGCCCAGGAACGATTCGACAACCTGTTCGCCACCGACGGTGAGCAACGGTTGATCCGTCAACAAAACCAGTGGATCGCTCCAAACCGTCTGAGGGTGGTCTGGCAGCAGCCACAGCCCAGCCCATTTCCATCTGTTGAGCGCCCCCCCGCCCAGCCAGGGAAACCCACACTCCGTCCTTAGGTTGAGGCTTCCGTCACTGTCACGGTTGCCATGCCCGCCGAGCCATCGACCAGCCCCTCCACGGCCGCAGGCAGCGGCGGGGGCGATGCCGGCAACGTTCTGATCACGGGCACCACCTCAGGGGTGGGCCTCAACGCCGTGAAGGCCCTGGTGGATCGGGGTTGGACAGTGATCACCGCCAACCGCGACCCGGTCCGTGCAGCGGTCGCAGCCGACGCCCTGGGGATCTCGCCAGAGCACCTGCATCACCTGCGTATCGACCTCGGCGATCTCAACAGCGTGCGGATCGGTGTCGAAGCCCTGGTGGACTCCCTGGGGTTTCCCCTCGACGCCCTGGTGATCAACGCGGCGGTCTACAAGCCCCAACTCAAGGAGGCGGAGCGCTCGCCCCAGGGCTATGAGATCTCGATGGCCACCAATCACTTCGGCCATTTCCTGCTCATCCAGATGCTGCTCGAAGAGCTTGAGCGCTCAAGCCACCCCTCCCGGCGCGTGGTGATTCTGGGAACGGTGACGGCCAACTCCAAGGAGCTCGGGGGCAAGATCCCGATCCCCGCCCCTGCCGATCTCGGCGATCTCTCCGGCTTTGAGAAGGGCTTCAAGGCGCCGATCGCGATGGCCAACGGCCAACCCTTCAAGCCCGGCAAAGCCTACAAGGACAGCAAGCTCTGCAACATGATCACCACCCAGGAGCTGCACCGCCGGCTGCACGAGTCCACGGGAATCGTGTTCAGCTCGCTCTACCCAGGCTGTGTTGCCGACACACCTCTGTTCCGCAACACCCCGCGGCTGTTCCAGAAGATCTTTCCCTGGTTCCAGAAGAACATCACCGGCGGCTACATCACCCAGGCCCTGGCCGGAGAGCGGGTGGCCCAGGTGGTGGCCGATCCCGAGTTTGCTGTTTCTGGGGCCCACTGGAGCTGGGGCAACCGCCAGAAGAAAGGGGGCAAGCAATTCCTCCAGGAGCTCTCCGAAAAAGCCAGCGATCCCAGCACCGCCCAGCGCACCTGGGCTCTTTCGATGAAGCTGGTGGGCTGGCCTGAGCCATCCCCTGTGCAACTTTTGCCTCTGGGGGATTCAGTCGAATCCCAGCAGGTCAAAGATGTCGCGGTCCTTCAGTGATTCAGCCTCCAGAGGCTCAACGTCGTTGAGCATCTTGCTGGCCAGACTCAGATACTCCTGCTGCACCGCCTCCACCTCCGGGCTGCTTTCCATTTCGAAGATGGTGCACTTCTTCAGTCGCGAACGGCGGATAGCGTCCACGGTCTTGAAGTGGGCCATGGTGCGCAGGCCGGTGCGCTCGTTGAACTTGTCGATCTGATCGGTCTCTTCGGAGCGGTTGGCGATCACGCCGCCGAGGCGCACCTTGTAGTTCTTGGCTTTGGCATTGATGGCCTGCATGATCCGATTCATGGCGAAGATCGAATCGAAATCATTGGCGGTCACGATCAGGCAGTAGTTGGCGTGTTGGAGAGGAGCGGCGAAGCCACCGCACACCACATCGCCCAGCACATCAAAGATCACCACATCGGTGTCTTCCAACAGATGGTGCTCCTTGAGCAGCTTCACGGTCTGCCCGGTGACGTAGCCGCCACAGCCGGTGCCGGCCGGCGGACCGCCCGACTCGACGCACATCACCCCGTTGTAGCCCTCAAACACGAAGTCTTCAGGGCGCAGTTCCTCGGTGTGAAAGTCCACGGTTTCGAGGATGTCGATCACCGTGGGCACCATCTTCTTGGTGAGGGTGAAAGTGGAATCGTGCTTGGGATCACAACCGATCTGCAGCACCCGCTTGCCCAGCTTCGAGAAAGCCGCAGAAAGGTTCGACGAGGTGGTGGATTTGCCGATGCCGCCCTTGCCGTAAACGGCGATCACCAGGGCACCTTCCTCGATGGCCATGCCGGGCTCCTGATGCACCTGCAGGCTGCCTTCCCCGTCTTCCCGGGGGTTGCTGGGGCCGGTGGTCGCAGGCGGAATGAGTGTGGAGGTCATGGGGTAACGAATGGGGAAGGAAGGCCGACAACCCGGCGGATCACTCGTAAGGGAACAGCCTGATCAAGGCAGATCGCGGTTGTCGGGGGAACACGCAAACCGACACATCGGCGGCGTTGCAGGGATCAGCGGCTGAAGTGGGCCTTGGCGTCGTAGAGGGTTTCGGCATCGATCGACGCCAGACCCCGCTCTCTGGCGAAAGCTTCGGTGTTCTTACGAACTTTGCCCCGCACGAAGAAGGGAATCTTCGCCAGCTCCGCCTCGCCGTCCGGCATCCAGCTGGGCTCTCCGGCCACCGTTGGCGGCGCCTGGATCGCCACCGCCGTGGCCGTGGTCGCCTCCCGCTCAAGGCCTGGCGCGGCGGCATCCCCAGGGGGGGGCTGATCCACCGCGGGGGCCATCGAGGGTGCCCCATCCCCCAGGTGGCTGCGGTGGCCGTCCACGAACTCGAAGTCGTGGCGGAACATCCCGATCAGATGCTCCTCCAGCCCCATCATCAGCGGGTGCACCCAGGAATCGAAAATCACGTTGGCCCCCTCCCAGCCCATCTGGGGGGCGTAGCGGGCCGGCACGTCCTGCACGTGCAGCGGAGAGCTGATCACCGCGCAGGGCAGGCCGAGCCGCTTGGCACTGTGGCGCTCCATCTGGGTGCCGAGCACCAGCTCAGCGGCCGCCTCACCCATGGCCTTCTCCACCGCCAGGTAGTCGTCGGTGATCAGGGCCTCCAGGCCCAGTTCGGCCGCGGCGGCCCGCACCTCCCGGGCCTGCTCGCGGCTGTAGCTGCCCAGCCCCACCACCTGGAAGCCGAGTTCCCTCGAAGCGATCCGGGCGGCGGCGATGGCATGGGTGGCATCAGCAAAGATGAACACCCGCTTGCCGGTGAGGTAGGTGGAGTCGACGGAGCGGGAGTACCAGGGCAGCCTGGACCTTCGTTCGGCCTCACTCGGCCGGCCATCGGTGGCCTGAAGCTCGGCCGGAAGTTCAAGGTCGAGAACAGCATGCAGCTCCCGCAGGAAATCGGCGGTGGCACCGATGCCGATCGGCACCGTGCGCACCACCGGCAGGCCGAAGCTGCGCTCCAGCCAGCTGCAGGCCGGCCCCGCCACCTCCGGATAGAGGCAGACGTTGGCATCGGCGCTGGGCAGGCGAATCAGATCCGCGGGCCGGGCCCCCAACGGCGCCACCACGGCCACATCAATGCCGTGCTCCCCCAGCAGACGGGTGATCTCGATCACATCGTCGCGGCAGCGGAAGCCCAGCAGGCTGGGGCCCAGCAGGTTGACCCGGGGCCGGCGGCCCTCCGCGCGCCAGCGGGAGGGGGAGGGTTTGGGCGTGCCCGGCGGGGGCATCTGGTCTTTCAGCAGGGTGCGCACCAGCTGGTAGAAGGTCTCGGCCGCCCCCCAGTTCTCCTTCTTGGAGTAGGCCGGCAATTCCAGACTCACCATCGGCACGCCCAGGTTCATGCCGGCGGCCAGGGCGCCTGGCTGGTCCTGGATCAGCTCAGCGGTGCAGCTCTCGCCCACCAGCAGCGCCTCCGGGCGGAAACGGGCCACCGCCTCCCGAATCGAGCGCTGCACCAGCTCGGCGGTGTCACCACCGAGGTCGCGGGCCTGAAAGGTGGTGTAGGTGACGGGAGGCCGCTTTCCCCGCCGCTCGATCATCGTGAACAACAGATCGGCATAGGTGTCGCCCTGGGGGGCATGGAGCACGTAATGCACCCCCTCCATCGAAGTGGCGATGCGCATCGCGCCCACGTGGGGAGGGCCTTCGTAGGTCCAGAGGGTCAGTTCCATGGGGACGTCAGGAGAGCTGCAGCAGAGCACGGCGCCGCAGGGGCCGGGCGAAGAGTTCGGCCAGGTCGCCGGCCTGGTCGCATCCATGGATCGGGCTGAACACCAGCTCGATCGACCACTTGGTGGCGATGCCTTCGGCCTCGAGTGGATTGGCCAGCCCCAGACCGCAGAGCACCAGGTCGGGACGCTCAGCCCGGACCCGCTCCAGTTGCCGGTCGACATCCTGCCCCTCGCTGAGTTGGGTGCCGGCGGGCAGCAGGGCCAGATCGGCCGCCATCAGCAGGCGATCGAGGTACGGAGTGCCCACCTCCACCAGCTCCATGCCGCATTCACGGGCCAGAAAGCGGGCCAGGGGAATCTCCATCTGGGAATCGGGAAGCAGGAACAGCCGCTTGCCGACGAGCACCTGCCGGTGGGGCTCAAGAGCCCGGCGGCCCCGCTCCACCAGGGGATCGAGCACCTCAGCAATCCGGGCGTCAGGCACCCCGAAGGCCCCAGCGGCCGCCGCCATCCAGTCGCGGCTGCCCTCCACGCCGAAGGGGTAAGGCGCCTGTAACAGGGTGGCTCCCCGGTGCTGGAGGGCCCGGGCCGTGGCGCTCAGGAAGGGCTGGGCCAGCAGCACCCTGGTCCCCTTGCCCACGGGCGGAAGCTCGGTGGAACGGCGCGGCGGCAGGCAGCGGACCGTTGGGATGCCCATCCGCTCGAAGATGAGCCGGAAGCGATCCTCCACCGCATCGGCCAGGGTGCCGACGATCAGCAGCTGCTCCTCGTCGCTGTTGGCCATCAGGGGCATCATCGCCAGCAGGGCGTTGTCTTCCCCCTGGGTGAAGGTGGTCTCGATGCCGCTGCCGGAGTAATTGAGCACTCGCACCCGGCCCAGCAACTGGGCGGAGAGGCGTTCAGCCGCCTTGGCCAGATCGAGCTTGATCACCTCACTGGGACAGGAGCCCACCAGGAAGAGGGTGCGGATCTCGGGTCGGCGTTCCAGCAGATCCTTCACCAGACGGTCGAGTTCCTCGTTGGCATCGGCCAGGCCGGCCAGATCGCGCTCACCGAGGATCGCCGTGCCGAAACGGGGTTCCGCAAAGATCATCACGCCGGCGGCCGACTGGACCAGGTGGGCGCAGGTGCGGGAGCCCACCACCAGGAAAAAGGCGTCCGGCATGCGGCGGTGCAGCCAGACAATGGAGGTGAGACCGCAGAACACCTCCCGCTGGCCGCTCTCCTTGAGAAGCTCGGGTGGCGGCAGCGGGGCCGGAGACACGCTCATCGGCGTGACCTTCCATGGGGGAGAGAGCGTCCACAACTAAGTGAGCACGGGTCCATTCGGTTGAAGGTTCCCGTTGTCTTAGGGATTGAGCTGCAGGAATGTAATGCGGCGAAGGCATGGTGCCGTTCCGTGGGACGCCGCCATGCCAGACCAATCCTCTGCAGATGAGGGCTGCCCCAACGCCAGCCAACCGGAGCCGGACCTGAGGGGCTGCTGAAGGCTCATCCAGGGAGAGCGGGTCTAGCTCGCAACGCTCCTGGCCGGACAAGCCCCGAAGCGCGGGCTGCTGAGCTGAGAACGGAGCCGGTCAATCGGCCACCAAGGGGACAGGATGCTGATCGAGGGGCCGCCGCCACCTGAGACCGGTCTCCTTGCCAAGCGCCGGGCCAAGCGGTTTCGAGCGCGGTTTGGAACGCGAAGGAAGGGAACCAGCCGCCGCGCCCTCCAAAAACCACAACGTCGCCCGGTGCCGCCAGAGCCGGAACCGGCTGCGCAATCTCATCCGGGCAGGATCACCCGATCGATCACATGCACGATGCCGTTGTCGCAGACGATGTCGGCGGACACCACCGTGGCGTTCTTGACCTCGAAGGGTTCAGCGCGGCGAATGGGCACAGGTGCGCCCTCAAGGCTCTCCCACTCGGGCTGATCGATCAACTCCGCGCGTGTGTGCGCCCCAGAGAGAACGTGAAACTTCAGGATCCGAGCCAGTTGCGGCACGTTATCCACCAGCGTCTGCACCGTGCCTGGAGGGAGGGCGGCGAAGGCGTCGTCGACGGGGGCGAACACCGTGAAGGGGCCGGGGCTCTCAAGGGCACCGGTGAGACCCGCCACTTCAACGGCGGTGAGCAGGGTGCCGAAGCAGCCGGCTCCCTTGGCGGTTTCAATGATGTTGGCCATGGGAGATCTCCTAGCGGTAGTCCTGGGTCTGGATCTGAGGCAAGCGTGCCTCGGGCCGGATAAAACGGTCCATCTGAGCCTCGAAAAACTTCCGGTTCGCCATCAGGTGCTCCGGATCTGTGTCGTCGAGGGGGTAGAGGAGCGCGCAGCGCAGGGCCTGGATCACCGCTGAGGTGACGTTGTACATGGAACGCTGGAAGGTGACGCCAAGCTGGATGAGGATGTCAGCCTCCCCGCGCTTGTGCTGGTCGTAGAGCTCCGTGAGGTAAGGCGGCAGGAAATGGAGCATGTCCTGCATCAGCAGCGTGGGTGGGATGCCCGCCGAGCCCACGGGGAAGACATCGGCATAGAGGATGCCGTAGTGGAAGTCGGCCTGCACTTCGGGCACCTGGCCGGCCTGGGCGTTGTAGCTCTTGGTGCCCCGGAACGGCGCCGTGCGGTAGAAGACAGCCTCCACATAGGGAAGGGCCGCCTCATACAGCCAGGTGAAACCTTCGGATTTGGGGATGATCTCGAACATCTCCTCGCCGATGTACACATGGTGGTAAATCGGCCGGCCGGCCACGGCGAAGATGCCATTGACGAGGAAGTCCATGGCGTCGGGCACCCCTTTGAATCCACCTTCGTCATAGATGTCGCTCATCTCGAAGAAGACCGGGGCCATCACCTCCCAGAACAGGCCCAGGTTGGCGTAGTAACTCATCTTGCGAACCTGCTCCAGGAACATCTCCGGGAACAGGGCATGCAGCCCGAGCATCAGGGGGTTGCCCTTGAAATAGGCCTTGATCGCCCGGTCGGCGTTGGCCTTGTAGACGTCGGTTTCGAGGTAGTCGTAGAAGCGGCCACCCATGCCCTGGTGCCACAGCATGGCCTCCATGCAGGCCTCAGCGAACTCCATGTTGATGCGGTCGTGCCACAAATGATGGAGAAGTTTGGACATCGGGCGGGTCTCGCCCTTGGCCATGAACTCCAATAGCTCGGGGTGGGCCGTGGCCTGTCCACGCCAGATGCGCAGCTTGGAATCGTCGCCGGCGTAGGAGTTGGGCAGGTCCAGATACTCCTGGGTGGGGAAGTACTTAAAGGCCGGCAGGGGATCAAGGAACACCCGCTCGGCGATGTAGAGCAGGTCGCGCCAGTAAAAGTCCATCGGCACGGCATAGGCCTTGTAGATGCCGATGATCTGCATCAGGTTTTCCGGCGTGTCCGGCAACATCGAACCGCCGGCCTCCAGCCGATGGATCACCTCGGCGTAGGGATGCTGCGAAGGAGGGATCAGGGGCGGACGGGTGGTGGTTTCGGCCGCGGCGGAAGGCGGAGTCATGAGACGGGGACCTCCAGGGGGAAGGTGAGGGTGGCCGAAGCCAGGAAGGTCTGGGCGGGGGAGGGAGGAATCTGCTGGGCCCGCAGGGCCAGGGCTGCCGTACTGCTTTCACTCCAGCCCACCAAGGAGGTGGGCCAGAGCCCGCCCACCACCACGAGCACGGTGAGCACCATGGCTGGAAGCCGTTCCTGCCAGGTGGTGCTCTGCCAGTCGGCCCGTTCGTTGTCGAGTCGACCGAAGCCCACCCGATTGAACAGGCGCACGGCATAGACGGCCGTGAAGCCAGAGGCCACCAGGCAGATCAGGGTGGCTCTGGGGAAGGCCGTCCAGCTTCCCTCGAACACCAGCAACTCCGCCGGGAAACCTGCCAGGCCGGGGATGCCGGCGGCGGCCATCAGGGCGAGTAGCAGCATGCCCAGGGTGAAGGGCAGGCCCCGGTAGGGATTGAGCAGGCCGGAGAGCTCCGGGATGGCGGTGGTGCCCGTGCGGCGCTCGATCAGCCCCACCGTGGCGAACAGCAGGGCCACGATCAGGCCGTGGGCCAGCACCTGGGCCACGGCCCCCTGCAGACTCATCGGGGTGGCGGCCGCCAGGGCCAGCACCAGCAGGCCCATATGACCCAGTGAGCTGTAGGCCATCAGCCGCCGCATGTCGCTCTGGGCGATGGCGTTGAGGGCGCCATAGACGGCACTCACTGCTCCGGCGGCAGCGATCCAGGGGGACCAGGCCATCCAGGTATCGGGCAGGAAGCCCACCCCAAAGCGCAGCAGACCGTAGGCACCGAGCTTGGCCACCGCACCGCCCAGCAGCATCACCACCGGCGTGGGAGCCTCGGCGTAGGTGAGGGGCTGCCAGCCATGCAGTGGCACCACCGGCAGCTTCAGGCCGAAGCCGAGCAGCAACAGTCCGAGGATCACGGCGGAGGCCCGGGGGGTGATCTCCGCTCGCATCAGGTCGTCGTAGGCGAAGCTGAAGCCGTTGGCGTTGAACCAGCCCAGGGCCAGCACACCGGCCAGCAGACTCAGGCCCGAGACCGCGCCATAGATGAGGTAGCGGATCGCCGCACCGGCCCTCCGTTCGCCTCCCCAGATCGCCACCAGCAGTGTGGTGGGGATCAGCACGAGTTCGAAGGCCAGCACGAACAGCAGGGCGTTGCGGGCCAGGAAGGCGCCCACCACTCCGAGGTTGGTGGCCAGCATCAGCGGGAAGTAGAGCCGCGGACGGAGCTGGTCGGCGGGGGAAGCCAGGATCGCCAGGGCGGTGAGCAGGCCGCTCAGCACCACCAGAGGCAGGGAAAGGCCATCCAGACCAAGATCAAAGGAGAGCCCCAGCTTCGGCAGCCAGGCCAGGTGCAGATCCGCCGGGGGGTACCACCAGCAGAGCAGGGCCAGCACCAACTGAAGGCCCGGGGCCAGGGCGGCAAGGCTGCGCACCAGCACCGGACGATTCTCCGGCAGCAGCGGCAGCAGCACTCCCGCCAGCAAGGGCAAGGCGACGAGCAGGGGGAGAACCAGGGGTGCCATCAGCGGAGTGGAAGGAAGGGCACGGAGGGCTGGGAGACCAGCAGCCAGGCGGCCATCAGCAGCACGCCCAGCAGCAGGGTGAGGGCATAGGCCTGGGTGCGGCCAGAGGTGGTGAAACTGAGTCGGCGGGCGCCCTCCATGGCGGCGCCACCGGTGGCGCCGCTGAATCCATCCACCAGCCGCTCGTCCGTCCAGGCGCTGAGGCGGGAAAGGGCCACCACGGCGCCCACCACGGTGCGTTGGTAAAAGCGCTCGGTCTGCATGTCGTGGGCGAGCCAGTCCTGCAATCCCCCGAGGGTTGCCGGCAGGTGGGCCAGGGGATGGGGACGTAGATAGAAGATCGCTGATAGTCCGCCACCTACCAGGGTGGATAGCAGCAGGGGCCAGGCCATCGGACCCCAGCCAGGCAGGGGCGTGAGGGCATAGAGGCCGTTGCGCACCAGCAGCTGGGGCAGGTGCAGGGTCACCCCCATCAGCACGACGGTGGGCAGCACCATCAGCCAGAGGGCCTCGGGCGAACGTGTGGTGAACGGCGATGGGCGGCCGGCCCAGATCAACCCGAACACCCGGATCAGGCCCGCGCTGATGAGGGCATTGGTGAGCAACACCAGGCTGCCCAGGAGAATCGGGCGGTCGCTGGCACTGGTGAGGGCCATCAGTTCCCTAAGAGCCGCGAACCCTCCGAAGGGGGGCAGGGCGATCAGGCCGGCGGCGCCGGTGAGGAAGGCGAGGCCGATCAGGGGCCGGCGGCTCCAGAGGCCACCGAGCTTGGTGAGGTCCTGGGTCACGTTGGTGATCACGATCGTGCCGATCGAGAGCAGCATCAGGGCCATCGGCAGGGGATACACCAGCAACAGGTGATCGGCCGTGGCGATGCCGCCCAGGCCCACCGCCATGAACAGCAGCCCCATCCAGCTGGTGACGAGGAAGGAAAGGGCACGCTTGACGTCGATCTGGGCCAGGGCGATCAAAGCCCCCACCACCGCACTGGTGCCGCCCACCACCACGAGCACCGTCTGCACCAGCGGGCTCAGGGCGATCAGGGGCTGGAGACGCAGCAGCACCCAGGCGCCGCCGACCACCACCACGGAATTGCGCAGCACGGTGGAGGGCAGGGGGCTCTCCATCGCCTCATCGAGCCAAAGATGCAGGGGGATCTGGGCACATTTGCCCATCGGCCCGGCGATCAGAGCCAGCAGGATCAGGGTGACGCCGGCAGGCAACTCGTCGGGGTTCTGCCCAGCCGCCCAGGTGGCCAGGCCATGGAAATTCCAGGTGCCAGTCACCGGCAGGATGGCGATCAGGCCGGCCAGCAAGATGAGGTCACCGATCCGCTTGGTGAGGAAGGCATCGCGGGCTCCTTTCACCACCAAAGGCTGGTTGTACCAGGTACCCACGATCAGATAGGTGCCGAGCGTGAGCAGCTCGAGAATCACATAGCTGAAGAACAGGGAATCGGTGAGCACCAGGGCGCAGAGACCGGCCTCGAAGAAGCTGAGGCTGCCGAAGAAACGCGGCCAGCCCCAATCCATCTCCATGTAGCCGATCGCAAAGATCTGGGTGAGCACATGCAGCCCGGTGATCACCGTCATCGCGATCAGGGCGGGCTCCGTGATGATGCCCTCGAACCCGATTGAAAGGCCGGCAGTCGAAAGCCAGGTCCAGCCGAAAGTGAGTGGTTTGTAGAGGGCGCTCGGCCCCGCTGCCGCATTCGAGAGCAAACCCATAAGGGCCAGCACGCTGTGGGCGAAGGCGAGGCTCACCATCAGCAGGTTGAGATAGCCGCAGGGGCGTGGCCCCGTGCGCCAGATGAGGCCAGGCGACCAAGCCGAAGAGGCCACGGCGGCCAGCAACGGGTAGAGGGGAATCAGCCAGGCCGTCTCAGTGAAAAAGACGGTCATCAAGGGAGCCAGCGAAGGTCACCGCATTCGGTGGTGCGAATACTAAAAACGGCGTCGAGTGGTTGGGTGGGACGGGGCAACGGCGTTGCCTATCGGTCAACCAAGTTCTGATTATCGCCCTCGCTGGTTAGGGTCCACTGCGACCTTTGCGAACTGCCATCAGCCCATGGCCCCCCCCACGGTGCTGATGAGCCTTCTCGTCCTGCTGCTGGCGGTCGTGGCGGCCAGGCGCCTGCAGGGTCTGGTGGGCAGCGCCGCACTGCCGGCGATCTTGCTGGAACTCACGGTCGGCTTCCTGCTCGGCAACACAGTGCTCTCCCACGAGCGCCTCAACGGCGTGGCGGGCATCGCGGAGCTGGGGGTGATCAGCCTGTTCTTTCTGGTCGGCCTGGAAACCAGAGGCGATCTGCTGGCCAAGCACCGCAGCACGATTGTGCGAACGGTGCTGATCAGCAGCCTGGCGCCGCTGCTGTTCTTTGTACCGCTCAAGGCCCTCACCGGCGCCAGCACAGCCCAGGCGCTGCTGTTCCTGGCGGTGGTGGCCGCCACCGGCACCGGGGTGACCCTGCGCACCCTGCGCAGCCTTGGGGCGATGGCGACCCCCTCCGCGAGGCTGCTGGTAGGTGTTTCAGTGCTCGACGATCTTCCTGCCGTGGGCCTGCTGGCCCTGGCCACGTTTCTGGCCAGGGGATCGGACGTTGGCGGCAACGGAGCAGGCGCGCTCGAGGCAGGTGGCCCTTTCGCTTCGGGAGGATTGGGCTGGATCGCCATCGGCCTGGCCCTGGCGGTCCTGAGCTATGGCCTGGTAAAGGCCTGGGTGCAGCGCTGCGGCCCGCGGAAGCTGGGCCCGCTTGCCCTGGTGCTGATGATGATCTCCAGTGCCGCTGCCGGGGAAGCGTTCGGACTCACGGGCCTCTTCGGAGCCCTGGTCGGAGGGATGCTGCTGGCCCGGCTCAGCCCGCCCGATGCCGCCGTGGAGGACAACCTGGTGGTGTTCTCCGATGTGTTCGTGCCGCTCTACTTCGTGACCGTGGGGATGCGCGTGAAGCTGGACTCTCTGCTCACCCCTGCGGCCTGGAAACTGGCGGGACTGTTGACCGTCATGGCCCTGATCAGCAAGCTTGTCTGCTGGTACGGGATCGGCAAAGGGGCCCGCACCCAGGGCGTTGACGCCTGGACGGTGGTGTTTGGCCTGATCCCCCGCGGTCTTCCCGGCCTGGTGTTTGCCGGCGGCGCCCTCAAGGCTGGCCTCATTGACGACACGGCTTTTTCAGCCCTGGTGATCATGGTGACCACCACCACGGTCCTGGGACTGCTGCTTCTGAACCGCCGCGTTCAGAGCCTGCGGCGGAAGGCGTCGCCGTAGGAAGTGCGCTCGGCATCAGCGCTGCTGCGGCTCAGCTTCCAGACATTGCGGCTGAGGCGGCGGGCCACCAGGCCGGCCCGCTCCACAAAGCCCGATCCGGGCCTTGCCCCCAGCAGCAGGCTCACCTCGAACGTGCTCAAGGGAGCGCCGGTGCGAATGGCCAGGTCGGTGAGTTCAAGCCGTTGGCGCAGGGCGCCTGCATCGAGCTGGCCCCCCTCACCGCCGTCGTTCCAGATCAAGGGTGCCTCGCTGGCATGGCCCCCCAAGCGCTGCATCAACCCCAAACCGATGAAAGCAAGGGCCTGCTCAGGTTTGACGCCCTGGTCCACGGCCTGGGCAATCCAGTCGGAAAAGGTGACGCTCTCCGGCTCGGAGCGGAGGGGCTGGGTCGGAGTGGTGCTGTTCGTGGCCACGGCAGGTTCCACAGGGTGCCTGGGCGGAAGGTACCCGCTTCTGCCGTTGGCGCAAGGGGCGTCCCTGCGCTGATGGACAGCCAACCGGAAGATCAGTTGACTTCAGTCCCCATGCCACCGGGATCGTCCCTGCGCGGGGTGACGGGCTTCAACTTCCCCCGAGTGACAACCACCAGCAGCCGGCCGAAACCAGCCTGGGGTTACCCCACCATCTGATGGTTCCTTGCGCGCCACAACCAACCGGCAACTGCTTGATCGCGGTCGGCGAATTTCTGCAGGTAGATGCGCTCCCCGAGCGAGACCGGTTGATCGTTGCCGATGCGCTCAATGATCGCCTGGAGGCGCAGGCGAGTGGTGGACGTGAGCATGGGGCGCTCCCCAGGGATCCTCCCTTGATAGCGGGGGCCTGCGAGGCCGTCGTGTCGATGGGCACCGTTGCCGCCGGGCGTCAGCGGGTCCCCATCGGGGCGCAGGATAAGATCACCCCCAGCTCCTCGCCCATGGCCTGACGAGCGGCCATCCCAGCCCCCTGAGCCATGGAGCGTCTCACGAGCGTCGACGACTTGCGGACACGACGCCGCCGCCAGGGCCTGGGAGGATCGACAACCCCGATCACTGGCACCCAGATCGACATCGAGCGCAGTGGACCCAGCTGCGTCACCGTGACCACCGACAGCGAAGGCCATCGGCTCGCCAACAGCAGTGGTGCCGTGCAGTCCATCCAGTTGCGCACGTACGTCTTCATCGACTCCCTGCAACCCCAGCTCGCCGCCTACATGGGCACCGTGTCCCAAGGGTTTCTGCCGATCCCCGGTGATGCCTGCCTTTGGCTGGAGGTGTCCCCCGGCATGGCCGTGCACCGCGTCACCGACATCGCCCTCAAGGCCAGCACGGTGCGTTTGGGACAAATGGTTGTGGAGCGTGCCTTCGGCTCCCTGGCGCTCTACCACCGCGATCAAAGCAACGTGCGCCATTCCGGCCAGGTGGTGCTGGAGGCGATCGGCAGCAGCGTCGATCGCCGCAGCAACTGCCACGTGAGCTGGACGGAGATCATCCGGGCGATCACCCCTGACCATGCGGTGCTCATCAACCGCCAGAACCGCCGGGGGTCGATGATTCAGGCGGGGATGAGCATGTTCATTCTCGAAACAGAGCCTGCCGGCTACGTGCTGATCGCCGCCAATGACGCCGAGAAGGCATCCAACATCACGGTGGTTGACATCAAGGCCGTTGGTGCCTTCGGCCGTCTCACCATCGCTGGTCGCGAAGGGGACGTGGAGGAGGCCGCCGCCGCCGCCATGCGCGCCGTGGCCCTGATCAACGCCTGAGCGGCACCTGCAGGAGGGTCAGCAGATCGGGAGCCAGGGCGCGAGCGGCCTTGCCGCGACTGCCGAGCCGGACCTTCTGGTGCTGAGGCATCTGAGCGAAGGTGAGGCCCGCTTCTCGCACCCAGAAGAGCGGGTCATAGCCCCCGCCTTCCCCCCGGGGCGCTGTGAGAATTTCGCCGCGGCAAACACCTTCAGCTTCAAGCACAGTGGAGCCGCGGGGATCAGCCAAGGCCATGGCGCTGTTGAAGCTGGCGCTGCGATAGGGGGTCTCCCCCATGTCCCGCAACAATCGCGCCAGGCGTTCCGGATCGCTGGCGGCATAGCGGGCGGAATAGAGCCCTGGAGCGCCCCCCAGGCCATGCACCTCCAGGCCGGAGTCATCGGCCAAGGCCCACTGGCCCGTAAGCCGAGCCACCGTTTCGGCCTTCAGGCGGGCGTTCTCGGCGTAGGTGGTACCCGTCTCCTCGATCTCCAGACCCTCGGGCTGGGGGCGCACATCAAGGTGGAGGCCTTCGAGCATGCCAGCAATCTCCTCCACCTTGCGGGGATTGCCGCTGGCGATCACCAGGACCGGTCGGGTCAGCGGGCGATCAGCGAACAAACCCACGGACAAGCTTGGCAGGGGCAACAGCAGCCCCATTCTCCGCCATAGCCCCCAAGCCGACTCACCTCCAGGGAAGGCTCAACCCCAGGTCGACTCCGACGCGCCTGCCGAACCCAGGCGCCATCGCCTTGCCATTACAAAGGGGCAAGCTGCAAGAGGCTGCTTCCTTCACGTCCCAGAGCATGGAAGCCTTCTGCCTCGCAGAGGATGACGGGCCATGCAGGTTGGTTGAAGGCTGCTCCGCCTCCTGGCCAGCACGGGGCGCGCCGTTCGCCACCCCGTGCGACAGGGTTGATCTACCCCTTGCTTTTGGCGACCGCCCTGGCTGGGGTTTCGATGCAGCCCGTAGGCTGACTCCCCGCTGAATCCCTCGATCGGGCCGCGATGGATACCAGCCTGGTTCTGCAGAATCTGCTTTCGCCCCCCGTTCTGTTTTTCTTTCTCGGGGTCCTGGCGGTGCTGCTGGGCTCCGACCTGGACATTCCCTCGCCGCTGCCGAAGCTGTTTTCCCTCTATCTGTTGCTGGCGATCGGCTTCAAGGGGGGACTCGAACTGCAGCACAGCGGCCTGGCCGGCCAGGTGCTGCCAACGATCAGTGCGGCGGTGTTGATGTCCTTGGCGGTGCCCCTCATCACCTTTCTGGTGTTACGCACGCGGCTCGACGCCTTCAACGCCGCCGCCATTGCCGCCACCTACGGCTCCATCAGCGCCGTGACCTTCATTACGGCCCAGAGCTTCCTCGGGGTGTTGGGGGTGAGCTTCGACGGCTTCATGGTGGCTGCCCTGGCCCTAATGGAATCGCCGGCGATCATCATTGGTCTGCTGCTGGTTAAGCTGGCCGCGCCCCAGGAGCGTCCGGGGGGCGGCGAGATGTCCTGGAGCTCCGTCCTGCGGGAAGCCTTCCTCAACAGTTCGGTGTTTCTGCTGGTGGGAAGCCTGGTGATCGGCTTTCTCGTTGCCCAGTACAGCCCGAGCGGGGTCACCAAGATGGAACCGTTCACGGACAAGCTCTTCTACGGCGCCCTCAGTTTCTTTCTGCTGGACATGGGCATCGTTGCCGCCCAGCGGCTGGCCGAACTCCAGAAGGCAGGCGCCTTCTTGATTGCCTTCGCCCTGCTCTGTCCACCGGTCAATGCCCTGCTGGGACTGGGCATCGCCCTGCTGCTCGGGCTGGCCCAGGGCAACGCACTGCTGTTCATGGTGCTCTGCGCCAGCGCCTCTTACATCGCCGTACCGGCCGCGATGCGCATGACCGTGCCGGAGGCCAACCCGAGCCTCTACATCTCCACCTCCTTGGGGCTCACGTTCCCCTTCAACATCGTCGTAGGCATTCCCGCCTACATGGCGATTGTCCAGCGCCTGATTCCTGCCACCTGAGAGCCATGAAACGCGTCGATCTGATTTTCAGCGAACGGGAACTCGACAAGATCTGCACCGCGATCGACAAGGCGGGAGCCCCCGGCTACTCGGTGATGCGGCACGTCACGGGCCGTGGGCCCAATGGAGAGGTGTCTGAGGGCATGGACTTCAGTGGCCTGGGAGCCAATGCCCATGTGATCGTCTTCTGTGGAGCCGACGTGCTCGCCAAACTGCGCTCCAGCGTGCGCCCGATCCTGAAGTACTACGGCGGTGTGGCCTTCGTGGCCGAAGCGGAGAGCTTCTGATCCAGCGGCCCAGAACCATTGCCTCCAGGCACTCCGGGCGCCGGAACCGGGCGGGAGAACAGCAAAACCAACGTTTTGTTTCGCACTGATCAGACGCTCTTATAGATACATGCACGGACCGTGATGGCCCCATCCGTCAAAAGTCCTTGACGGGGGGGTAAGCGCAGGACCATGGTGACGAACGAACCTTCCACCCCCCCCTTCCAGGAGCAGGCAATGGCTAACGAAACCATGGGCATCGCCCTCGGCATGATCGAAACCCGGGGCCTCGTCCCTGCAATCGAGGCGGCCGACGCCATGACCAAGGCCGCCGAAGTGCGCCTGATCGGTCGTGAATTCGTCGGTGGCGGTTACGTCACCGTTCTCGTGCGCGGTGAGACCGGCGCCGTCAACGCCGCCGTCCGCGCCGGTGCCGATGCCTGTGAGCGCGTTGGTGATGGCCTCGTGGCCGCCCACATCATTGCCCGCCCCCACCGCGAAGTGGAGCCTGCCCTGGGTAGCAGCAGCAACTTCCTCGGCGGCAAGGACTGAGGCCTGATGCGCCCCTGAAGGGACGCCAAATCCTCTGAATTCCTACCGAACCAACTAGAGATCTCCCTATGAGCAAGAAGTACGACGCAGGGGTCAAGGAGTACCGCGACACCTACTGGACTCCCGACTACGTTCCCCTCGACACTGACCTGCTGGCCTGCTTCAAGGTCACCGGTCAAGAGGGCGTTCCCAAGGAAGAAGTGGCTGCCGCCGTGGCCGCTGAATCCTCGACAGGCACATGGTCGACCGTGTGGTCCGAGCTCCTTACCGACCTTGATTATTACAAGGGCCGTTGCTACCGCATCGAAGATGTGCCCGGTGACAAAGAGTCGTTTTACGCCTTCATCGCCTACCCCCTTGACCTGTTCGAGGAAGGTTCGATCACCAACGTGCTGACCTCCCTGGTTGGCAACGTCTTCGGCTTCAAGGCCCTGCGCCACCTGCGCCTTGAAGACATCCGCTTCCCGATGGCGTTCATCAAGACCTGCGGTGGCCCGCCCAACGGCATCCAGGTCGAGCGCGACCGGATGAACAAATACGGCCGTCCTCTGCTGGGTTGCACCATCAAGCCCAAGCTCGGTCTCTCCGGCAAGAACTACGGCCGGGTGGTTTACGAATGCCTCCGCGGTGGTCTCGACTTCACCAAGGACGACGAAAACATCAACTCCCAGCCCTTCCAGCGCTGGCAGAACCGTTTCGAGTTCGTGGCTGAAGCCGTTAAATCGGCTGAGGAGGAAACCGGCGAGCGAAAGGGTCACTACCTCAATTGCACCGCCAACACTCCTGAAGAGATGTATGAGCGCGCTGAGTTCGCCAAGGAACTCAACCAGCCCATCATCATGCATGACTACATCACCGGTGGCTTCACAGCCAACACCGGTCTGGCGCGCTGGTGCCGCAAGAACGGCATGCTGCTCCACATTCACCGTGCGATGCACGCGGTGATCGACCGCCATCCCAAGCACGGCATCCACTTCCGTGTGCTGGCCAAGTGCCTGCGCCTCTCCGGTGGTGACCAGCTGCACACCGGCACCGTGGTCGGCAAGCTTGAAGGTGATCGCCAGACCACCCTGGGCTTCATCGACCAACTACGGGAATCCTTCGTTCCCGAAGACCGCAGCCGCGGCAATTTCTTCGACCAAGACTGGGGCTCCATGCCCGGCGTGTTCGCTGTGGCCTCCGGCGGCATCCACGTGTGGCACATGCCTGCCCTGGTGGCGATCTTCGGCGACGACTCCGTTCTGCAGTTCGGCGGTGGTACCCACGGCCACCCCTGGGGTTCGGCTGCCGGTGCCGCTGCCAACCGCGTGGCCCTGGAAGCCTGTGTCAAGGCTCGCAACGCCGGTCGCGAGATCGAGAAGGAAAGCCGCGACATCCTCCTGGAGGCCGCGAAGCACAGTCCCGAGTTGGCAATCGCCCTCGAAACCTGGAAGGAGATCAAGTTCGAGTTCGACACCGTCGACAAACTCGACGTCAACGTCTGATCGTCCTCTGATCGCCTACGCAGCAAGAGAGGGGCCAGGATTGCTGGCTCCTTGACCTTGAGGCCAAGGCCCGGGGAGAGTCCCCACCCACCTTCATTCTCACCATCCCCATGCCCTTCAAGAGCACCGTGGGTGACTACCAAACAGTCGCCACCCTGGAGACCTTCGGCTTCTTGCCACCGTTCACCCAGGACGAGATCTACGACCAGATCGCCTACATCATTGCCCAGGGCTGGAGCCCTGTGGTGGAGCACGTCCACCCCAGCCGTTCCATGGCGACCTACTGGTCGTACTGGAAGCTGCCCTTCTTCGGCGAGAAGGATCTGGGTGTGATCGTCAGCGAGCTGGAGGCCTGCCATCGCGCCTACCCCGACCATCACGTGCGTCTGGTGGGCTACGACGCCTATGCCCAGAGCCAGGGTGCCTGCTTCGTCGTCTTCGAAGCACGCTGAATCCACGCTGGGTTTCGGGGGGCCTGACTCGATCAGATCCCCTTTTCATCCATCGACGCAGTAGCTGCGGCTGAACAAGATTCCGATGCAGGCTTCGGATTCATTGTTTCGCCCATGGTTTCCATCAAGACATCTCAATCAACGGGCGGATATGGCAACTCAAACCAGTCGTGAAGCTGCCTTGGCGCGGCGCCTCGCTCTCTCCACCTCCGGCAAGAGTGCCGAGAAGCGCTACTCCAATGGGGCCAACCGCGTGCGCAGTGCCAGTGAAGCCAGGCCGAGCCGCACTGACATCGCTGCGGCGTCGACCAGCCTCTCTGCAACTCCCGCCGCCCGCCCCGAACTGGCCACCCGCATCCCCATCAGCCTGAGCCACTCAACGCCCCGCACCATCAACCGGGCGGCCCTCTCCAACCCCAGCCGTGAGCTCGTGCTGGCCCGTCGCGAAGCCCTCAGCAAGAAGGGCAAACGGGCCGACACCAGCCGCGATCGAACCCGCAGCCTGCCGGTCAAGGCGGCATCGAGTTCTCCCATCGCTACGCCTGAGACCACCTCCAAAGCCAAGGATCGGGGTGAAGGCTCCACCTCCCGTTCCGATGCTCGCCCTGGCTTGAGCTTGTCCGCCCCTGAGCAGGGTTCTCGCCACAGCAGCAAGAGCAGCAAGCGCGTCAGCGCCCAACACAATCCCAGCCGGGCCCTCGTGCTGGCGCGCCGAGACGCCCTCTCCAAGCGCGGCAAATCAGCCACCACCTCCACCCCAAGTGGTGCGGCTGCAGTACGCCAGGCGAACCCCGAACTCAGCAGCCGCGATCTCGCCCACCGCATCCGTGATCTAAGAAGCAAAACCGGTGCCGCCGCCGTGGCTCGCAGTGCCGGCGGCTCCAGCGGTTCGGGCTCCGCCCGTCCCAGCGGGCCCCGCCGTGGCAAGAACCTTCAGGCCCATGCTGCCGCCGGTGCCCAGGACGCCCCCTGGAAGGTGGGCGCCAGTGAAACTTCCCGTGGTCAAGTGGTGACCGGCACCCAGGCCAACCGCTCCTTGAAGACCACCGGCAACGAAGCCAGCACCTGCCGCACGATCACGGGTACCGAGTACCTCGGCGCTGAAATCTTCCGGTCCTTCTGCCAAAGCGATCCAGGTCCCAGTCAACCCGCAAAGGTTCGTGTCAGCGCCACCAGCCACGGCAATCGGGTCACCGGCAACGAGGTGGGCCGTTCCGAAAAAGTCACCGGCGATGAACCTGGCACCTGCAAAAACGTGACCGGCACCGAATACATCTCCGCCAACCAGGCCTCCACCTGGTGCGGGGGCTCCACCCCCTCACCACGCAAGGTGGGAGTGGCCCAAACTCAGGGAGGGCGCAAGGTCTCAGGAGTTCTGGTCGGCCGATCGGAACGGGTCACAGGCGATGAGCACGGATCCGGGATCAACCCCACGGGCACCCAGTACCTCGGCAACGATTCCCTGGCTACACCGGGCCAGGCCCCGGCAAAGGTGGGCGAGGTCTTGACCCTCAGAGGAACCGGTGTCACCGGCACCCTGGTCGGCCGCTCCGACAAGGTCACAGGGAACGAGCCCGGCACCTGCAAGATCATCACCGGCGACGAGTACATCGGCCCCCAGCAGTACGACCGCTTCTGCGGCGCCCGGCCGGGGCCAGAGGCCGCCAAGGTGGGCTTCAGCATCACGAACAGGGCCCAGGTGGTTTCAGGCACCCGCACCGGTCGTTCCGCCAGCGTGACCGGCGATGAAGCCGGCACCTGCAAGTCGGTCACCGGCACCCCCTATGCCGGCCTTGAGCAGGCGAGCGACTGGTGCAGCAGTGACGATCTGCGCAGCATCCGCCAGCGCACCCCGGCTCGTGCCGGCACCCCCGGCGCCCGCTTGAGCGGGATCCAGCCTGGTATCGGCGGGGTGATGACCGGCGCGGCCAAGGGAGCCTGTGAATCCATCACCGGCACCCCTTACATCGGTGGTGACCAATTCGCCTCCGCTTGCGGCACAGCCGCAGCAACCCTCGGCGTCCACGAAGCCGATTTCCCCCAACCTCTCGAAGCTGAGTCTTCTTGGCAACGTTTCAGCGTGCAGTCCCCGGCCCAAGTGGCCCAACAGACCCAGAAGCGCAGTGGTGCCGTCACCGGCACCCGCTACGAAACCAGCGCCAAGATCACCGGCCCTTTTGACCTGGCCGGTGACACCGTCACCGGCACGGAACAATTCCGCTTCGATCGTCGTCCCAGCACCCTTGCTGCGGCCACGGCTCACGCCCCCGTGAGCGTTGATGAGGATGCTCGCCCGGTGTCGCGGGTCACCGGTGAAGGCATCTCAGCAGGATTGAAAATCACAGGCGACGACTGGGATCGCGGTGAACGCGTGACCGGTACGGAGGGCGTCTCCGCCCGCCGTCGCAACCCAACCCGCAACGGCTCCCTGCCCGGCCAGGTGATTCACCAGCGCAAACGCAACGAAGATCTGCCCCGCCCCAGCAGCCCTGTCACCGGCTCCAGCGGTAACACCAACCAAGGCTCGCTGATCACCGTCTCAGGGGGCGCTCGAGGTTGATGGTCCGTCGCCCTGCGACAGCGCCCCGGCCCATGGCTCCCACGGCGCCCCGGCGGCGCCCCACGGAGAAAGCACCAGGCAAGCTGGAGGGAAAAGCAACCGAAACCCCCACCACCAGCCACGCCTTCGAGCCCAGGCGCGGCAACCTCCACCCGCTCACCAACGGCCGGGCCAACGCCTTGCTGGAGGCCTACGAAGCCAGCGTACAGACCTCCTTCGAGCGCATCGTGCCGGTGCTCAAGGACATTTCCGCCCTGCAACACGAAAGCGACTTCGTTGCCTTGGCCCAGGACTGCGCCCGGGCCAGCCTTGGCTTTGAGCTGCCCTTACCCATCCTCGAGCAAGCCTGGGTCACCCAGCTGGACATGCGTTCCCTGTTCGCCTGGTGCGTCTTCGAGACCTACCGATCCGTGAGCGATGGCTTCTTCAACGGCGATCCGCTGGGGGGCCTTGATGGGGAGAGCTTCAACGCCGAACTGATCGCCGATGGCTTTCATCTGCTCGACATCACGCCCTGTTCAGACGGTCGGCTTGCCCACGCCATCGCCTACGCCCTGCGGATTCCGTTCAGCTCCGTGCGCCGCCGCTCCCATGCGGGCGCCCTGTTCGATGTGGAGAACACCGTTGACCGCTGGGTCAAGACCGAACATCTGCGGTTCCGAGAGGCCAAGCCCAACGGGGCCCACGAGCCCACCCACTACCTCAAGTCGGTGGTTTACCACTTCAGTTCCCGCGACCCACACCATGGGGGCTGCGCTGCCCATGGCAGCGATGACGCCGCTGCCGCGGCCTCAGGCCTGCGCCGCCTGCAGGACTTCCGCGAGGCGGTGGAGAACAGCTTCTGCTGCGGGGCCTCCGTCGATCTGTTGCTGATCGGCCTCGACACTGACACTGATGCCATCCGGGTGCACGTGCCCAGCCGCGACGGAGGCACCGATCTCAACCGTTGGCTGGCCGCCGCTGACGTTTATGAGGCCACCCGGAATCTGGGCGAAGCCGAAGGGCGGCGACTCATCCTCGAGCTGGTGGAACAGGCTGCTGTGGAACCTGCCGACCCCGGCATGGTGCATCTGATTGCCCGGCTGATCGAGAACAACCTTTCCCAGATTGACTACGTGCGCCACTACCACGGCGGTAGCTACGGCCAGGCGGGCCATGCCGAACGTTTCATCGGCGTGGGCATCGGTTTCAAGGAAATCCACCTGCGCAACCTCACCTACTTCGCCTACATGGACACCGTGGAGGAGGGTGCCCCGGATCTGGATGTGGGCGTCAACATCTTCCGTGGACTTAACGTCTCCAGGGGGTTGCCGATTCCGGTGGTCATCCGCTTCGACTACCACGGGAGCGTGCCGGGGGCCCGGGAGCGGGCCATTGGCCACTGTCAACGGGTGCGCTCCGCCATCGAAAACCGCTACGCCGATCTCTGCCGCGATGGCCTCCTCCACACCCTGCTGACGGTGCGAGACCGCGATCACCACGTGCCCGCCGAGACCGTGGGGTCCTCGATCTCTTCCAAGCCTGTGGAGGTGCACTGACATGCTGATCTGCCAGGTCCTTAAGCCGCTGGTCTCCACCAACCGCATCCCAGGTTTCGAGCACAAACACCTGCAAGTGGTTCTCGATGGCAGCACCCAGAAAGTGGCCGTCGATGCCGTGGGTTGCATCCCCGGTGACTGGGTGATCTGCGTGGGCAGCTCCGCGGCCCGGGAGGCGGCCGGCAGCAAGTCATACCCCAGTGATCTGACCATCGTCGGGATCATCGATTACTGGGATCCCAACGCCGACAAACCAGCACCTACGTCAACGCCAAAGGCCCCAGCGACGACCACCACCGCAACAATCGATACGCCAATGGCCGAAGGGCCAACAGCTGACAGCAACCATGCGCCCGCCAGCGGGGGAACCCGCTGATGGAAATCATGCAGGTCACAGGTTCGATCACCTGCACCCAACGGGTGGACGGCCTTGGTCACATGAACCTGCGCGTGCTGCGCAGCAGCAAGGGGAAAACAAGCGTGGCCGTGGATCCGGTGGGCGCCTCTCCGGGCAACTGGGTGTTCACAGCCAGTGGCTCCGCTGCCCGCTTTGCTTGCGAAAACCCTGAGATCTTCACCGACCTCACCATCGCCGGCATCATCGACCACTGGACGCCAGACGGCTGAATGCAATCGACCTGATCCCCTTACCCCTTCACCGTCATGGCCACCCCACGCTCCCGTCCCGTCAGCTCCCGAAAAGCCGTTACTCCGCCTGCCGGCCCCAAGGCCCTGCCGGCGGCGCCCGACCCGGCCCCGCCCAAAACGCCTCCCGAGGCCAAGGCCGCTGGGCCCAACGTTGTCGAGGCCACAGCCGTCCCCGTGGCGACAACGGCGGCGGCGGCGGCCTCGGCTCGCCCAGCGGCTCGCACCACCAGCGCCAAGTCCGCCCCCCCCACCCGGAGCACTCCAGCCCGGGCCTCCACCGCCCGCTCAGCCAGCGGCGCGAGCACAGGTGGCAGCTCCACCCCCATCCGTCCTTCCTCCACCCCCACCCCCTTTCCCATGGCTCCCACCCATCAAGGCATCGCCCTCGGCCTGATCGAAACCCGTGGTCTGGTGCCCGCCATCGAGGCCGCCGACGCCATGACCAAGGCCGCGGAAGTCACCCTGGTGGCGCGGGAATTCGTGGGCGGTGGTTACGTCACCGTGATGGTGCGTGGTGAAACCGGCGCCGTGAATGCCGCGGTTCGTGCCGGCGCTGATGCCTGTGAGCGGGTCGGCGATGGTCTGGTGGCGGCCCACATCATTGCCCGCCCCCATAGCGAAGTGGAGCCCGTGCTTGTCGCCAGCGACGCCCTGCGCCGGCTCTGAAAGCAATGATGGCCGTTCATCCCCGTGTGCTGGCCTTCCTCGGGAGGGCCCTGAGCCTCGAGCTTTCGGCCGTTCAGCAGTACGTCACCCATTCCGCCCTGGCTGACCGCTGGGGTGACAGAGAGTCCTCCGGCCGGTTTCGCCACGAAGCCGTCGAGGAGATGCAGCATGCCGAGCGTCTGGTGCAACGCATGCTCTCCTTTGGGGTGGCCCCCGCTGCCTCCCAGCTGCGGCCGGTCACCACGGCGGGCGATCTGGTGGGACTGCTCCGTCAGAACGCAGCCCTTGAGTCCTCCCTGGTGGAGCACTACACCGAGGCGGTGCGCTTCTGTCTTCTGATCAGCGACCGTGACAACACGGACTTCTTCCGTCAACTGCACCAGGAGGAGTTCCAGCATGGTGTTGAGCTGGAGGCCTGGCTCAGCCAACTCAGCACCCTTCAGTGGCCTGCGGAGGAGCGGGCGACCTTCTGACCGGTCCCTAGATTTCAGTTCTGGCGGCCGTCGGGACGCCTACCACCGACCCCGCCCTTGTCCACGTCCATTCCTCTGCCCACCCAGCTGGTCTGGCTGATTCCCCTCTACGGATTCAGCGGCATGGCGCTATCGGTGCCGTGGGCGGCGGGCTGGTTCAAGCGCAACGGCCCACGCCCTGCGGCTTATCTGAATCTGCTGGTGACGCTCCTCGCGGTGGTGCACGGCAGCTGGATCCTTTGGCAGGTGTGGCAGTACGGACCCCAGCACCTGGAGTTCACCTGGTTCCAGGCCGCCGACCTCAACCTGCGCATCGGCTTCGACCTCTCGCTCACCAACCTGGCGGCGCTCGAGCTGGTGACGGGCATCAGCCTGTTGGGCCAGGTGTATGCCCTCGGCTACCTCGACAAGGAGTGGTCGCTGGCTCGCTTCTACGCGCTGGTGGGTTTCTTTGAGGGAGCCCTGGCGGGGGTGGTGCTGAGCAGCAGCCTGTTCATGAGCTATTTCCTGCTGGAGATGCTCACCCTCTCCACCTACCTGCTGGTGGGCTTCTGGTATGCCCAACCGCTGGTGGTGACGGCCGCCCGCGACGCCTTCCTCACCAAACGGGTGGGTGATGTGCTCCTGCTGATGGCGATGGTGGCGCTTTCGGCCTGGGCAGGCTCGACAGAGTTCCAGGATCTCTACGTCTGGGCCGCCGAGGCTGAAGGCAGTGGTGCGCTCACGCCCCTGGCCGGCACGCTGCTGGGCCTGGGGTTGATCGCCGGACCAATGGGCAAGTGCGCCCAGTTCCCGATGCACCTCTGGCTGGATGAAGCGATGGAGGGGCCGAACCCGGCCTCGATCCTGCGCAACTCGGTGGTCGTCACGGCCGGCGCCCTGGTGCTGATGAAGGTGATGCCCCTCCTGCGCTTCTCCCCGCTGGCCACCAGCGTGCTGCTGGTGGTGGGCACGATCAGCGCCGTGGCCGGCGCCCTGGTGGCGATCGCCCAGGTGGACATCAAACGGGCCTTTTCCTATTCGACCTCCTCCTATCTGGGGCTGGTGTTCATTGCCATCGCCCTGCAACAGCCGGCGATCGCGCTGCTGCTGCTGTTCGCCCACGGCCTGGCCAAGGCGCTGATCTTCATGAGCGTGGGCAGCATCATCGCCACCACCAACTGCCAGGACCTCACTGAGCTGGGCGGCCTCGGCTCCCGCATGCCCGCCACCACCACCGCCTACCTGGTGGGCGGCGCCGGTCTGGTGGGCCTGCTGCCCCTGGGCTGCTTCTGGTGCTTTGGGCTGCTGGTGGAAAGCTTCGCCCACCAGCAGCCCTTCTTCGCAGCGGTGTGCCTGCTCACCAACGGCCTCACCGCCTTCAACCTCACCCGCGTCTACCGGCACGTGTTCCTTGGCCCTCCGATGCCCAAAACGAAGCGCGCCCCGGAGGTGAACTGGCTGATGGCGCTGCCGATGGTGAGCCTCAC
Organism: Cyanobium sp. Morenito 9A2; assembly: GCF_024345575.1. GTDB lineage: Bacteria > Cyanobacteriota > Cyanobacteriia > PCC-6307 > Cyanobiaceae > ATX-6F1. The sequence continues at coordinate 78,884 of NZ_JAGQBJ010000003.1, read as the reverse complement.
GGTGCTGGTGGCACTGATTCCAGCGCTGATGGCCCGCTTCGATCCGCTGCCCGGCATCGGCGCCTTCCCCTGGACGGTGGCCGCCGCGGTGGCCGCCAGCGGCCTGGTGGGGATGGCCGGCGGCGCGGTGGCGCCCCTGAGCAAGTTCTGGTCGAGCTCGATGATCCAGCCGCTGCGGGTCCTGCAGGACCTGCTCGCCTCCGACTTCTACACCGATCGCCTCTACCGGGCCACAATCGTGGCGGCGGTGGCCGGCCTGGCCAGGCTCACCGACTGGCTCGACCGCAGCATGGTCAACGGCCTGGTGAACGGCATCGGCCGCCTCACCCTGGCCAGCGCCGAGGGGCTCAAGCTGGGCGTGAGCGGCCAGCCGCAAACCTATGTGCTCACGGTGATGGTGGCGATCGTGCTGCTGCTCACCTCCCTCCAGTGGTGGCAGGGATGAGGCGCACCCGATGCTGAGCCTCCTGCTGCTGATTCCCTTCGGCGGGGCCCTGCTGCTGGCCCTCTGGCCAGGCAACCCTGCCCAGGGGCGCATGCGCACGATCACCCTGGTGGTGCTGGGCCTGCAGCTGGCCTGGAGCCTGGTGGTGCTGGCCCGGTTCGACCCCGGCAACAGCGCCATGCAGCTGCAGGAGTCGCTCGGGTGGGTGGGCAGCCTGGGGCTTGACTACAGGCTCGGCATCGATGGCCTGTCCCTGCCGTTGGTGCTGATCAACGGCGCCCTCACGCTGGTCTCGGCGATCTGCACCCGCGACATCGACAAGCGGCCGCGTTTCTATTTCGCCCTCCTGATGGTGATCAGTGGGGCGGTCAACGGTGCCTTTCTGGCCGAGAACCTGCTGCTCTTCTTCCTTTTCTATGAGCTGGAGCTGATTCCGCTCTGGGCCCTGATCAGCATCTGGGGCGGCACCAACCGGGCCTATGCCGCCACAAAGTTTCTGATCTTCACGGCGGTTTCGGGGATGCTGATCCTGGGGGCCTTCCTCGGTCTGGCCCTGTTCACCGGCAACGCGGATTTCAGCCTGGCGCCGATCACCAGTGAACAGCTGTCGATGGGCAGCCAGCTGCTGTTGCTGGGGGCACTGCTGATCGGCTTCGGCATCAAGATTCCGCTGTTTCCGTTCCACAACTGGTTGCCCGATGCCCACACCCAGGCTTCAACGCCGGTGTCGGTGCTGCTCGCCGGCGTGCTGCTGAAGCTGGGCACCTATGGCCTGCTGCGCTTCTGCCTGGGGCTGTTCCCCGAGGCCTGGGTGCAACTGGCCCCGGCTCTGGCCATCTGGGCGGCCATCTCGGTGCTGTTCGGTTCGCTCGCGGCCATCGCCCAGAAGGACATGAAACGGATGGTGGCCTACAGCTCCGTGGGCCACATGGGCTACATCCTGCTGGCCTCCGCCGCGGCGACACCCGTCGCCATGCTCGGGGCGGTGTTCCAGATGGTGAGCCACGGCCTGATCTCGGCGCTGCTGTTCCTGCTGGTGGGGATCGTGTACCGCAAGACCGGCACCCGGGATCTGGCGGTGCTCCATGGGCTGCTCAACCCAGAGCGGGGTTTGCCCTTCACCGGCAGCTTGATGATTCTGGGGGTGATGGCCAGCGCCGGGATGCCGGGGATGGCTGGATTCATCTCCGAGTTCCTGGTGTTCCGCGGCAGCATCAGCGCCTTTCCCCTGGCCACCCTGCTCTCCATGGTGGGATCGGGTCTCACGGCCGTGTATTTCCTGTTGCTGGTCAACCGGGCGTTTTTCGGCCGTCTGGCGGTGACCGCCATCACCGATCCGGTGGTCCATGGCCGGCTGGATGTGAATCTCGCCGCGGTGGCCCCCCGTGAAACGATCCCCGCCATGGCCCTGGCGATCGGGGTGGTCGTCATCGGTCTGCTGCCGGCTGGTCTTGGACGGCTCAGTGAGACCGCGGCCACGGCCATGGTTCAACTGCCGGCCCTGACGGCGGCCCTCCATGGTGTCGCCCTGCCGAGCGGAGGCTTGGGCTGATGCCGATCATCTCGGCCGATCTGGTCCACGCCGGCGGCATGCCCAGCGCCGGGGAGCTGCAATCGAAACTGCTGGCCGGCGCCACGCTGCTGGCGGAGACCGCCGACCATCTGATCGAAGTGGTGGATGTACTCAAGAGCTACGGCGAGGTGCTGGATGCCTACAGCACCAACCTGATCTTCCAGGCCGAGCAGCAGTTCCTGCTGCCGTTTCCTTTGTTCAAATACCTCGATGGCGAGAGGAGTCCGGCAAAGATCTGGCGCCACCTCAACCACGACCGGATCAATTTCGAGTACGCCGAATACTGCATGAAGGCGATGCTCTGGCACGGCACCGGCGGTCTGGATGCCTACCTCGATTCGGAGGCCTTCGCCGCAGGCTGCGCCGCGATCATCCGCCGCAAGACCCGCCGTGATCCGCTGCTGGCGCTGCTGCATCCGCTGTTTCCGGGTTTTCTGATCGAGCTGATCCGCACCGCTGCCACCACCCACGCCCTGGGCCAATTCTGGCGGGTGATGAGCGATCTCTTCCTCGATCTGGCCCGCGCCGAAACCAGCCGCCACGTGACCTCGATCGAGGCAGTGGTGGAGTTCATCAAGGACGGCCTGGTGGCTGCCGCCGCCAACCCGATCAGCTACGGGGTGGAGGTGGCCGGGGAACACCTGTGGGTGCTGCCGCCCGAAGCTGGTCTCACCTTCCTGGGGGATGTGGCTGTGCCCTACGTGGAGGCGGTGTTCCTGCGGGGCCTCCCGTTCCTGGGCACCGTGAGTTTCAACGCCCAGGCCCAGCAGATCTCCCCGGATCAGGCCCAGTTCGCCTACGGCGCCCTCTACGCCGATCCACTTCCCACGATGGGGGCCGGCATCCCGCCCAGCCTGCTGATGCAGGACATGTACCGCCACCTGCCGGAACGGTTGCACGCCTGGTACCTGGAGCGGACCCGAGGGGATGGCGATGTGCGCGTCAAGATCTGCATGAGCTTCCAGAAGGCGATGTTCTGCGTGACCAACGCCGCCATTCAGGGCACCTTCCCCGGTCCGCTCAGCAGCAAGGATCCGGCCGAGCAGGCTGCCAACCGGGCCTACGCCGCCGCCTGGGCCGCCCGCCTGGCGGTGGCCCGCACCGATTGCCTGGCGTGAGCGCTGGCCCCGATTCCGGACTGATCAGCCCCTCACTTAGTTTGTACGCCATGGACCAGCCCTGGACGCCGCGCCCCAAACCCGAGCAGCCCGTGCGCCTGGAGCGGCGCGTGGAATTCGCCGATTACGCCAGCAATCGCGCCTTTCTCGATCGGCTCAACGACTTCTGCGAGCAGCAGGGCCGCTACCCGGACATCAGCTTCGGCCGCACCTACGTCAACATCACCCTGCGGGCGGAGGGGGAGGGCGAAGCGCTCAGCGACGCCGACCATACCTTCGCCGCCGCCATCGATGGTCTCCTCAGCTGACCCCGGATCGGAGTCCCCCCCTCCCACGACAGCCCATGGTGAGCTGGATGACACCACACCGGTCAACCTCATGGCGGCCTACGAGGGCTCCCAGGTGCATGAGGTCCTGGAGCAACTCGACAAGGAACTGATCGGCCTCAGGCCCGTCAAGACCCGCATCCGCGAGATCGCCGCCCTGCTGGTGGTGGAGCGGGCCCGCAAGCAGGTTGGACTGGCCACGGGAGCCCCCAGTCTGCACATGTCGTTCACCGGACGACCGGGCACGGGCAAAACCACCGTGGCCGAGCGCATGAGCCAGATCCTGCATCGCCTCGGCTATGTGCGCAAAGGCCATGTGGTGACGGCCACCCGCGATGATCTGGTGGGCCAGTACATCGGCCACACGGCCCCCAAGACCCGGGAGATGCTCAAGAAGGCGATGGGCGGCGTGCTGTTCATCGACGAGGCCTACTACCTCTACCGACCCGAGAACGAACGGGACTACGGCGCCGAGGCGATCGAGATCCTGCTGCAGGTGATGGAGAACAACCGCGACGATCTGGTGGTGATCTTCGCCGGTTACAAGGACCGTATGGATGTGTTCTATCAGTCTAATCCAGGGCTCTCTTCACGCGTGGCAAACCACATCGACTTCCCCGACTACACAGCCTCGGAATTGCTGGCGATCGCCAAGCTTATTCTGGCCACGGAGAACTACCGCTTCAGCGAGGAGGCCACCTTCGCCTTCTCCGACTACATCCAGCGTCGCATGCAGCTCCCCTTTTTCGCCAATGCCCGCTCCATTCGCAACGCCATTGATCGCGCCCGCATGCGCCAGGCCAACCGCCTGTTCAACAACAGGGGCGGTGGTATCACCAAGGGTGACCTGATCACGATTGAGGCCCCGGACATCACCTCCAGCCGGGTGTTTGCCGGTGAAGTGGAGGGCCTCGACCCCAGTCTGCCAATCACGGAGTAGCCGGCTCCAGCCCCACAAACTCGCAGGGCAAGCCTTATCTGCGCTTACGCGAATCGATCTGCAACAGGTCGCGCACCTGCTGCACCTGACGGGCCACCGCCGGGTCGATGGCCAGCTTTTTCTCCACTTGCTCGACCGCGTACATGACCGTGCTGTGGTCCTTGCCGCCAAAGGCCTCACCGATGCGCGGCAGACTCAAATTCGTGCCCTGGCGCATCAGGTACATGCCCACCTGCCTTGCCTGGCTGACGGCCCGCTTACGGCTGCTGCTCAGCATTTCATCGACCTTGACCCCATAGACCTCGGCCACCTTGTTGAGCACCTGCTGGGGGGTGACCTCCACCTCGTTGCCAGCCGGATCGAGCATCGGAGCCACCGACTCCACGGTCATCGGCAAGCCGGTGATTGAAGCAAAGGCCACGGCACGGGTGAGGGCCCCCTCCAGCTCGCGGATATTGGAGGTGAAGCGACCGGCGATGTACTGGATCAGATCCCTCGGCAGGGCCATGCGCTCCTGCTCGGCCTTCTTGTGCAGGATCGCCATGCGGGTCTCCAGATCCGGCGCCTGGATGTCGGCGATCAGGCCCATGGAGAACCGTGAGATCAGTCGCTCCTGCAGCCGCGGAATCTGGCTGGGCGGCCGATCGGAGGCAATCACGATCTGGCGGCCGGCTTCGTGAAGGGCGTTGAAGGTGTGGAAAAACTCCTCCTGGGTGTACTCCTTGCCCTCGATGAACTGAATGTCATCCACAAGAATCAGATCAGCGGCCCGGTAGCGGTCACGGAACTTCTGCATGGCGTCCTTGCGGATCGCCTGGATCAGATCGTTGGTGAAGGCTTCGGTGGAAACGTAAAAAACCTTGGCGCCTGGATCGATCTCCAGGCGGTAGTGGCCGATCGCCTGCATGAGGTGAGTCTTGCCCAGCCCGACGCCTCCGCAGATGAACAGGGGATTGAACTCCCGCCCCGGGGCCTCGGCCACCGCCAGGGCCGCCGCATGGGCCATGCGGCTGTTGGGGCCCACCACGAAGCGATTGAACACGTAACGCTGGTTGAGACCCGGGGCAACCCGCCGCGCCGCCTCCCCCGGGGTCCCCTGGGGCGTCCCCTCAGGACTGGGCCCGATGGCCCCGGGGCCGCCACTGCCCTGGGCCCCCTGCATCCCACCGGCCCCGGCCCGCGCTGCCGCAGCCACCGGGACGGCCTCGACGGCAGGCTCAGTCTCCACCTCGACGAGCAGCGGCTCTCCAGCCAGCTCGGAGGCCACCTCTGCGATCATCGCCAGGTAGTTCTTACGCAGCCAACCGCTGGCAAAACTGTTGGGAGCGATCAGCTGCAGGCGGCCGTCGCCGTAGGACGAGCAGCGGGCCGGACGAATCCAGGTTTCGAAGGTGGGCTTGCTGAGATTGGCCTGGAGAGCCTGCTGAACCCGGTGCCACAGCTCCTGACCCTGCTGCACCGATCGCCCTTCACCGAGCGCCCGAATATAGGCAGAGTGAGAGGCCAAGGCCGCCTTGAATGAGGCGCCTGACGACCTGGCCCCGGCCCACCCGCATGACCCCCGAATCCCGTCCCACCCAGCGCCATCGGCGATCCGCCGTTGTGATCAGCGGCCTGGCCACGAGCGCGCTCGGCGGTCTGCTGCTGGGGAGCTGCGCCACGGGGTTTCCTGGCTTGCCCCAGATCCCTGGCCTGCCGGGCGCGCGCCGGGGAAGCGACCCGGCCCAGGTGAGCGACGCGCCCCCACCCGCCCCGCTGCAGGCGGGCAACAACTTCATCGTCAATGCCGTCGACAAGGTGGGACCGGCGGTGGTGCGCATCGACACCGTCAAGCGCGTGCTCAACCCGCTCGGGGGCCTGTTCGGCGGCGGCCCCTCGATCCAGCAGCAGCAGGGCCAGGGTTCGGGCTTCATCACCCGCTCCGATGGGGTGTTGCTCACCAATGCCCACGTGGTGGAAGGAGCCAGTGATGTGACCGTGACCCTGCCCGATGGCCGCAGCTTCCACGGCAAGGTGCTGGGCAGCGATCCGGTCACCGACGTGGCGGTTGTGAAAGTGGTGGCTTCGAAGCTGCCCGTGGCCCCCCTGGGTGACTCCGACAAGGTGCGGCCGGGGGAATGGGCGATCGCCATCGGTAACCCCCTGGGCCTCGACAACACGGTGACCGCCGGGATCATCAGCGCCATCGGCCGCTCCAATGCCGTGGGTGAAGGCCAGCGAGTGCCCTACCTGCAAACGGATGCGGCCGTCAATCCGGGCAACAGCGGCGGCCCCTTGATCAACGACCGCGGCCAGGTGATCGGCATCAACACCGCCATCCGCCAGGCCCCCGGCGCGGGCCTGAGCTTCGCGATCCCGATCCGCCTGGCGCGGCAGATCGCCGCCCAGATCCTTGATCGGGGTCGGGCCTCCCATCCCTACATCGGTGTGCGCCTACAGGCGCTTACCCCCCAGCTGGCACGGGAGATCAACGCCACCTCGGCGGAATGCAAGCTGCCCGAGTCCAACGGCGTGGTGGTGGTGGAGGTCATGGGGGGCAGCCCCGCCGCCAAAGGTGGTCTCAAGCCCTGCGATCTGATTGAGCAGGTGGGTGGCGAACGGGTCAAGAACCCCTCTGAGGTGCAGGTGGCCGTGGACCAGGGCAAGGTGGGCGCCGCTCTCCCCCTGAAGGTGCGTCGGGGCGAGCAACGGCTGGAACTGCAGTTGCAACCGGCTGAACTACCTCGCGAACGCTGAATTGCGCGCCGACCGGCAATCAAGCACTGGCGGTCATGCCCTCCAGCTCGTGGTGATGAGTCGCTGGCCGGCGCCGGGCCGCTGCAAGCGGCGCCTGGCGGCCGGAATCGGCGCGGTGGCCGCGGCGCGCATCCAGGCACGCCTCACCCAGCACACCCTCGCGGTGGCCCAGGAGGTGACCCGGCCGGTCAACGCCGAGTTGGTGCTGGCGGTGGAGGGGCTTGGCCCCCGGGCTGCCGCCCGCTGGGGCCGGGAGCTGGGGGCCGATCGGGTGCGCCTTCAGGGCCCCGGCGGCCTGGGCTTGCGCCTGCAACGCCAGCTGCGCCACAGCTTCTTGGAGGGAGCCCAGGCGGTGGCCCTGATCGGCACCGACCTACCGCGCCTCGATCGCACCGCCCTGGCGACGGCCCTGGTAGCCCTCACCGAGCACCCCCTGGTGCTCGGACCGGCGATCGATGGGGGCTACTGGCTCCTGGGGCTGGGGGCAGGCCAGCCGAGTGCGCCCCTGCTGGTCGGGATTCCCTGGGGCACGGAGCAGGTGTGGGCACTCACCTGCGTGGCAGCGGCGGCCCTGGGGCTGACGCCCCTGGCGCTCGGAAGCCAGCAGGACCTGGATCGGCTGGAGGATCTGGCCCCATGGCTGCGGTGATCGGGTCCCTGGCGCCCCTGATCCAGGTGGTGATCCCAGCCCTCAACGAGGCCGGTCGACTGCCGCTTCTGCTGGCAGATCTGGCGGCCGCCAGACCAGCGCTGGGCCGGCCCCTAGTGGTGGATGGCGGTAGTGGCGATGGCACCCCGGCGCTGGCTCGCCTGGCCGGGGCCCGGGTGATCCAGAGCGCACCCGGTCGCGGGCTGCAGCTGGCGCGTGGGGCCACTTTGGCCTTGGCGGAGCTGGAGCTCGCCTCCCAGGCACAGGCTGAATGGGGTGGCGGCACCGAGGCAGGCGCTGGCTGGCTTCTCTTCCTTCATGCCGACGGGCGGCTGGGCCCGTTCGGGCTGCAAGCGCTGCAGCAGGCCCTGCTGCGCCCCCCTGCTCCCTGGTGCTTCCGGCTGCGCGTCGAGGGGGAAGGCCTGGGTCTGCGGGCGGTGGAGGTGGCGGTGGCCGTGCGCACGCGGCTGCTGCATCGTCCCTACGGGGATCAGGGCCTCTTGATCCCAGCTGGTCTCTACCGGCAGGTGGGCGGCTACCGGCCCCTGGCACTGATGGAAGACCTCGATCTGGTGGAGCGACTCAAGGGCCCCAGCCCCGTGCGCTGCCTCAAGGCGGAGCTGCAGGTGGACGGGGAACGCTGGCGGCGGCTCGGGGTCTTGCGCACCACCTGGGCCAACTGGGGCCTGCGGCGGGCCTGGCGCGCCGGGGCGAGTCCAGAGCGGCTGGCAGGGGCCTATTACCCCCCCAAGGCCCAGGAACCAGCCCCAGGCCATCAAGGGGAATACCAGAAGGCGCAGCGGCGCTGGTTCGGCTCAAGCTCCCAGCCCTGATCGGAGTAGAAGCCCACCACACCGGGATCGGCGAACAGGCTCACCTGTTCCACCTCCATCGCCCGCAGCTGATCGAGCACATAGGACATCAGCTGCTTGCCCAGGCCCGCACCTTGGTAACGCGGATGGACCGCCACATCCCAGACCGTGGCTTCACTCACCCCATCGCCCGTGCAGCGGGCAAAACCCACCAGCCGCGGAAGGCGGGCATCGTGGCGCCAGAGACCCACCCGCAACAGGCTGTGCTCCAGTGCCTTGCGCACCCGGCGCAGGGGACGGCGGCTCCAGCCCACCGCATCGCAGAGTTGCTCGAGTTCCACCAGATCGATGGCCCGCTCCTGGCTGAGCACCAGCGTCAGTTGGGTGTTGGCCACAGGGCAGAGACGGTGTCCCTCGCCGTAGTGAGGGATCAAGGCGGGATGGGAGTCCAGGCGGTCGGGAGTCAGTGGCGCAACCAAGCAAGGAGACGATCCTGCCCGATCGAGCCGGTTTTGCTGCAATCTGGAGACCCACGCCCCAGGCCCCCTGAGCCCGCCGCCTGCCCGCCCTGCCCAGCCCCCGATTGCCCGGCCGGTTGCCGGTCCTGAGGTCCCGCTGCTGGTCTGCCTGCACGGCTGGCTGCTCTCCGGGCGACTCTGGGATCCCCTCCAGGAAGCTCTGGCCCCCCGCTGGCCTGTGTGGGCCCCCGATTTGCCTGGCTTTGGCCAGCGGCCCCGGCCCCGTTCGCTCCAGCCCACCCTCGCCAGCTACGGCCGCTGGGTGGCCCAGGCCAGCGTCAGGGAGGCCCATGGTCGCCCGATCGTGCTGGTGGGCCATTCGCTTGGCGGCAGCGTCGCCCTCCATGCCGCCGCCGCCCTGGGGGATCAGCTGCTGGCCCTGGTCCAGATCTCCACCGGGGGCGGGGTCTACCAGCCTCGGCCGTTCGCGCGCCTGCGCTGGGCTGGTTCGGCCGTCGTGCGCTTACGCCCCCGTTGGCTGGCGGACCTGCCCGGCGTCGGAGCCTTCCGCAGTCCCTTGGTGGCCGATCAGCGGGCCGCCCGGGGGCTCCTGGCCTGCAGCACCAACCGGCGAGCCGTCCATCAATTGCCCACGCTCACCGCCCGGTTGAGCGTGCCCAGCCTGTGGATCAGTGGCAGCCGCGATGGGGTGATGGAACCGCGCTACGTGCGCCATCTGGCGGGCTATGCCCCCCTGCACGAGGTGGAGTTGCTGGAGGGCATGGGCCACCTGCCCATGCGTCAGGACCCCGGCCAGCTGGCCTCCCTGATCGACCGCTGGCTGGAGCCGCTGGTGGCCGAGCGCCCTCAGAGCCTGGCCAGCCCCCGTTCCTGGAGGTCGGCCAGCTGGGCGTAGAGGCCACCGGCGGCACGCAGCTGCCGGTGGGTGCCCTGCTCAATCAGGCGACCCCGGCGCAGGACCAGGATGCGATCGGCCGCTTCCACCGTCGCCAGGCGGTGGGCGATCACGATTGCGGTGCGCTCCGAAAGCAGGGTGTCGAGGTCCCGTTGCAAGGTGGCCTCGGTGGAGGGATCCAGAAAGGCCGTCGCCTCATCCATGATCAGCACCGTGGGATTGCGAATGGCGACCCGCACCACGGAGAGCAGTTGACGCTCCCCGGAGGAGAGGTTGCCGCCCCGCTCCCGCAACTCAGTGGCCAGGCCATCGGGCAGTCGGGCCAGGAGGCCATCGAGGCCCAACTCATGGCAGAGCCGAAGCAGCTGGGCCTCGTCGATCGGTGCATCGAGGCGCAGGTTGTCGGCGACATTGCCGCTGAAAAGGAAGGTGTCCTGCAGCACCACCCCGAGCCGCTGCCGCAGGGTGGCCATCGGCAACTGGCGGATGTCGATGCCATCGAGCAGGATCCGACCCTGCTGGGGCTCGTACAGGCGGCAGAGCAGCCGGATCACCGTGGTCTTGCCGGAACCCGTCGGGCCCACCAGGGCCACGTGCTCCCCGGGGGCAATGCGGAAGCTGAGGTCGGTGAGGATAGGGTCGTCGCTGCGATAAGCGAACGACACGTTCTCGAACACCACCTCACCGGCACTGGTGCGCTGCTCACCGGCGCGCTGGGCGGCGACCGTGCGCTGGGCCATCGGGAGCTCGGCGATCTCGATCGGCTGCTCCATCAGCTCGTCGATGCGCTGGATCGCCGTGAGCCCCCCCTGGATCTGGGTGAAGCGTTCCGCCAACTGACGCAGGGGATCGAACAAGCGCTGGGAGAAGAGGATGAAGGTGGTGAGCGTGCCCAGGCCCATGGCTCCGCGATCCACCAGTAGCCCTCCAAGGGCAAGCACCACGGCGATTGCCGCCAGGGCCACCCATTCGATCAGGGCCGAGATGGCGCTGTCATAGAAAATCGTGCCATCCACGGCCTGGCGATAGGCCTGGGCGGTGCTGGCAAAGCGGGCGCTGTTGGTGGCCTCACGGCGGAACATCTGCACCACCTCAAGCCCCTGGAGGTTCTCCTGAAAATCGGCGTTGAGCTGGCCGAGCTCCTCCCGCACCCGGTAGTTGGCCTTGCGGTAGCGCCCCTGAAGCCAGACGATCGCAAAGGTGACCGGCACCTGGATCGCCAGCAGCAAGGCCCCCAGCCGATGTTCGATCGAGATCATCGTGAAGGCGATCACCAGCAGGGTGACCAGGTCGGCAAGCACGCCGATCGCCCCGCTGCCGAACACCTCGGCCAGGGCGTCCACATCGCTGGTGAGCCGGGTGAGCAGCTTGCCCACCGGGGTGCGGTCGTGGAAGCGCAGCGAGAGGGCCAGGGCATGGGCGAACAGGTCGTCGCGGATGCGAGCCGTGAGCCGTTGGCCCACCACCTGGATGTTGTAGGTCTGCACCCCCTGAAGGGCGAGGCGCACCAGAACCGCGAGCAGCAGCAGCCCCACCAGGGTGCGCAGGGCCTGGGGCACGCTCTGGCCCGCCAGCCAGGCCATGGTGGGTTCATGGCGCAGGGCCGAAATCGCCTGGCCCACCAGCAGGGGCTGGACGGCGGCCGCCAGGGCCACCGGAATCAACAGCACCAGGGAGAGGGTGAGCCGGCGGCGCTCACGGCCGATGTAGGGGAGCAGCAGACGCAGCCGCTGGCGATCGCGTGAGGCCATCAGGGCAACGGTGCCGCAGGAGGGGAACCTGCGGCGGCGACACGGTCCACCAGGGCCTGGAGCGCTCCCTCATCCAGGCGGAGGGCCAGGGGGTGGCCGATCAGCCGCGCGGTGCTGTTGAAGAGGTCGTCAATCGCCACCAGTCCGTTCTCTTTCAACGTGCGGCCGGTGGCCACCAGATCGACGATGGCCTCGGACATCCCCGTCATCGGGCCCAGCTCCACCGACCCGGTGAGATGGATGAGCTCCACCGGCAGGTCGAGATCGGCGAAGAAGGCTTCGGCGCAGCGGGTGAACTTGCTGGCCACGCGGCAGTGGGGGGGCAGATCCGCCGCCTGGCGGTAGCCGCTGCTGGCCTTGACGGCCACGGCCATGCGGCAGCCGCCGAACCCGAGATCCACCAGCTGGGCCACAGGCAACTGGTGCTCCTGCAGAACGTCGTAGCCGACCACGCCCAGCTGGGCTTGGCCATAGGCCACATAAACGGGGACATCGGCGTTGCGTACCAGCAGGCCGCTGGCGCGGCCACAGGCGCTGGGCACCCGCAGCTGGCGGTTGTCGGCATCGAGCAGGGCGCTGAAGTCGAGGCCGGCGGCGGCGAAACGCCGCACCGAATGCTTGAGCAGGGCGCCTTTGGCCAGGGCGACGGTGATCATGGTGTTGCACCGCAACGTGGACTTTAACGATGGCCGCGACCCCGCCCCCCCGCGAGACCCTGCCAACGGCCGCCGCAACAGCCGCAGCAACGGTGGAATTGATCCCGGTGCTCGAGGACAACTACGTGTTCGTGTGGCACGGAGGCCCCGGCACTCAGGCGGTGGTGGTGGATCCGGCGGTGGCCGAACCCGTGATCAGCTGGCTCGAGCAACGGCAGCTGGAGCTGGTGGCCGTACTCCAGACCCACCACCACGATGATCACATCGGCGGCACCCCAGGGCTGCTGGCCCGCTGGCCCGGCGCCGAGGTCTACGCCTCTGGCGCCGACATCGCGCGCATCCCGCTCCAGACCCGCTCCGTGAAGGGGGGCGAACATTTTGCGCTGCTGGGCCGACCGGTGCGGGTGCTGGATGTGCCCGGTCACACCCGCGCCCACATCGCCTACCACCTGCCTCCGGTGCCCGGAACGGCCACCCGGGGGGAGCTGTTCTGCGGTGACACCCTGTTCGTGGGGGGCTGCGGCCGCCTGTTCGAGGGCAGTCCGGCCCAGATGCAGCAGTCGTTGCAATCCCTGGCGGCCCTGCCGGCGGACACCCGAATCTGGTGCGCCCACGAGTACACCGAAGGCAACTACGCCTGGGCCGCCGCTGAACGGCCCCACGATCCGGCGGTGGGCGAGCGCTTGAGGCAGGTGCGCGAGCTGAGGGCCGCCGGGCGCTGCACGGTGCCCAGCAGCATTGGAGCGGAGCTCGTCACCAACCTCTTCCTGCGCGCCGCCGATGCCGCTGAACTGGGGGCCCTGCGGGAGAGCAAGAACAACTGGCGGGGCTAGGACGGGACCGACCCGGCAGGCCTCAGGCGGATGGGTGAACGGATGGCCGCAGGTTTATGATCAGAATAAGGGGGGACAATGGATGAAACCATAAGTTTTCAGACATCGAATCACCTTCAATTACATCGAAGCTACTCTGTTAGAGTAGGTACATCTTTCATCCGCCAACTGGGAGCCATGTCTTTCACCATCGATGCCGCCCGCAGCATTTTTCCACAGACCCGCACGGCCGACATCGTTCCAAGTACCCTGGCCCGATTCAACCAGCTCACGGTCGAAGATCAACTGGCTCTGATCTGGTTTGCCTACAAAGAAATGGGCAAGACAATCACCGTGGCCGCCCTAGGTGCCGCAAGGATGCAGTTCGCCGAACGGACGCTCAGCGAGATCCGCGGGATGAGCTTTGCTGAACAGACGAAGGTGATGTTCGATCTTGCCAATCACGTCAACACACCCATCAACCGGACCTACGCCCTCTGGTCCAACAACATCAAACTGGGCTTCTGGTATGAGCTAGGCGTGTGGATGGAGCAGGGCATCGTTGCCCCCATTCCCGTGGGCTACCAACTCTCGGCCAACGCCGCCGCCGTTCTCAGCACCATCAAGGGAATGGAGCCCGGTCAGCAGATCACAGTTCTTCGGAACATGGTCGTGGACATGGGTTATGACCCCAAGAAACTGGAAGGCGAGGAAACGATCAGCGAGCCACTTGTCAGCCCAACCGCTGCTTCCGAGCGCACTCAGGTTTCGATTGAAAATGTGGACAATCCCACAGTGATCGAATACATGAATCTTCTTAATGCCAATGACTTCGACAGCCTGATTGAGTTGTTTCTTCCCGATGGAGCCCTTCAGCCGCCATTCCAGAAGCCGATCATCGGCAGGGAGGCGGTGCTCAAGTTCTTCAAGCAGGATTGCCAGAATCTGGTGCTGGTTCCTTCCAAAGGTGTCAGCGAGCCAGCCGATGGCGGCTTCACTCAAATCAAAGTCACCGGGAAGGTCCAGACCCCTTGGTTCGGTGCCGGAGTGGGCATGGATGTCGCCTGGAGATTCCTGCTCAATCCTGACAACAAAATCTTCTTCGTGGCCATCGACCTGCTTGCCTCCCCTAAGGAGTTGCTGAATCTGATTCGTTGACGGTGAACCTGCCCCGTTCGAGTGCGCAGCCCAGCCGAAGCGATCGAACGGGGGCCCAACACCTAGAAGCGACCCAAGGGATAACCCTGGTCTCCACCGGCCGTTTCCCCGGCAGTGCCTTGAACGACACTGGCCGGAACCTCACGGACCTGAACCTCACGGACCTCAACCGCACTGAACTGATTGGTGTGGCCCTAGCGGCCTTGATCATCGGCGGCTGGATTCTCAGTCTTGCTGGATGCCTGATCGAAGCCGAACACCTTTCAACCTCAGGAAAGGTGATTGCTCTGCTTTGCCGCACCTTCCTGCAAACAGGTCTGTTCATCGTTGCCCATGATGCGATGCACGGCAGCCTCTTGCCGGACCACCCACGCTTCAACCATGGCATCGGCCGCTTCTCGCTCTGGCTCTACGGCTGCCTGGACTATGACCGCTGCCTCACCAATCATCGACGCCATCACAGCTCTCCGGCCAGCGTTGATGATCCTGACTACCACGATGGTCATAGCACCAACCCATTCAGCTGGTACATCCGCTTCATGGCTGGATATCTCCATCCCCAGCAGTTGATCCTTCTGGTCGGAACCTGGGCAGGCCTGGGCATGACCCTGCGCTGGGCGGGGGCCGGGTCAATCGCCTCAATCCTTTTGTATTGGACTGTGCCGCTCTTGCTCAGCTCCCTTCAGCTCTTTCTGTTTGGAACGTACTTGCCCCACCGGGGAAGCCTGGGAGCCGCAACGGACGAGCCCCATCACGTTCGCAGCTGGGCCCTTCCGCCGCTGCTGTCGCTGGTGAGCTGTTATCACTTCGGCTATCACTGGGAGCACCATCACTACCCCCATGTTCCCTGGCACCTGCTGCCAAGGGTCCATGCAATGGAACGATCCACGCGTCAGCACCACGCCCAGCGCTAAGGTGGTGGATTGACAATGATGAAAAGTTAAGCATGGAGGAAGACTGGAGCCATGAAGAGGAGGAAGCCGCCCGGGCGGCCTTTACATTGGCCTATGAGCGGGATCTGGCCGATCTCACCAGAAGTGTCCAGGAGTTGAGCAATTCCATCGTGACTCTCGATCAGATCTGGGGCCTCCACGACTATCTCAGCACCAGGAGATACGAGTTTGACGGCAAGTATGACTTCAACACTTCAGCTCTTCTCTTCACCTTCGCTGGCATGGTGAAAGACGGTCTGCTACAGATCAGTGATCTTGAGGGCCTCAATATCAAGAAGTTGGCGAAGATCACGGCCCTCTCCAGGATGTAAAAGCCCAGACCACCCTGCGGGCAGCACCAATCGCCACCCGCTCACAGCATCGGCACAGAACCGGGGATGGGGAGCAAGGAGACGCCCTCGGGAAACAGCAGGGCCCACTGATCGGGTTTGAGGCTCAACCGACAGCGCTGGCCGCGCTCCAGTTCCTGCTCCAGGGGCAAACGAAGGCGCAGGCGGAGCGGGCCCGCCTCCACCTGATAAAACCACTCACGCCCGAGGAATTCCCGGCCCACCACCTGGACCTCCCCGGCGGGGTCAGCGGCCAGGTCAAAGCCGCTCGGTCGAATCAGCACCTCCAGGGCCAGGGGTTCACCACGGCCTGTGTCCGGGCGAGCGTCCTGGGGCCGGGGCACTTCCCCCTGGGGCGCGAAGACACCAACGGCCGTATGGATCCGATCACGCTCACGCCAAGCCGGCAACAGATTCCCCTGGAGCGCAAAGCGGCCGACGAAGGCACTGGCGGGGTGCTCCACCAGCTCCCGGGGGCTGGCGCACTGATGCAACACCCCGGCTCGAAGCACGGCCACCCGATCGCAGATCGCCAGGGCCTCCTCCGGATCGTGGGTGACGATCAGGCCACTGGCGCCGCATTGGCCAAGCACCCCGGGCAACTCCCCCCTCAGGCGCGTGCGCACCTCCACATCCAGGTTCGAGAACGGTTCATCCAGCAGCACCAGGGCTGGCCCAGGTGCCAGGGCCCGGGCCAGGGCCAGGCGCTGGCGCTGGCCACCGGAAAGCTCATGGGGGTAGCGCTGCTCCAAGCCCTTCAGACCCAGCAGTTCGAGAAGCCAGGCGGCGCGGCCGCGCTCCTGGTGGGGACGCAGGCCGAAGCAGGTGTTGCGCCAGGCATCGAGGTGGGGGAACAGGGCGTAGTCCTGGAAGACCATGCCCACCCCACGGCGCTCCGGTTCGATCCAGCGCCGGGGGCCCGCCACCTCCCGCCCATCGATCCAGACGCTGCCCCGGGACGGCCGTTCAAAGCCAGCAATCAGACGCAACAGGGTGGATTTACCGCAGCCCGAGGGACCCAGCAACCCGACCAGTTCCCCGGGATTGAGCTGGAAATCGACGGCCGAGAGGGTCCATTCAGCGCCCGTGGCGACATGCGAGACGGCTCTCGGGTAGCGGTGCCAGAGATTCCGCAGCTCCACCTGGGGGGAAGCCGCAGCGTCTGAAGAACTGGTGGGGGGGGAAACGGTGCCGGCGATGGGCGTCGGGCCATAAGCTCAGCGCCCCATCTTCACCCGCCATGGTTGCCGCCCCCGCCCTCGAAGCGATCACCACGACCCAGGCACCCGCCCCTGTGGGGCCCTACAACCAGGCTGTGAAGGCCGCGGGACTGCTGTTCTGCTCGGGCCAGATCGCCCTTGATCCAACCAGCGGCGTGCTGGTGGGCGAAGGCGATGTGGAGGCGGAAACGCGCCAGGTGCTGGCCAACCTCGAAGCGGTGCTGGCCGAGGCGGGAGCCACGCCCCAGCAGGTGGTGCGCACCACGGTGTTCCTCACCGATCTGGCCGACTTCGCCAGGGTGAATGCCCTGTACGCCGGCACCTTCGGCAGCGGAGTGTCCCCGGCCCGGGCCTGCGTCCAGGTGGCCGCCCTGCCCAGGGGGGCACGGGTGGAGATTGACGCCATTGCGGTTCTGGGTTGATGGGCAGCCTGGGGCAGCGGCTGCTGGGGCTTGGGATTGGCGCCGCAACGTTCTGCTGCCTGGGCTGGGGCCCGGTGCAGGCCGATGGTGAGCCCGCCCCCCAGACCAGCGCGGGGGTGAAGGTCGAGACCCTGGTGCGCACCAGTCGCTCCTGGAACGGGGCGACCCTGCCCGCCTATGGAACGGGTCAGCCCCAGGTGACGATCCTGCGGATCACGATCCCCGCGGGGATGCGCCTGCCCCTGCACCACCATCCGGTGATCAACGCAGGGGTGCTGTTGGAGGGGCGCCTGCGCGTGGTGGCCACCAGCGGCGCGGTGTTGGAACTGCATGCGGGCGATCCGATCGTGGAAATGGTCAACACCGCCCACTACGGCGAGAATCCTGGTTCGGTGCCCGCCACGATCGTTGTGATCTACGCGGGAGTAGACGGACAAGCGGTAACCGTGCTTGAAAAAGCGGGTGGAACTACGGCGAAACCCTGCGCTCCGGCAGGGTGCGCACGGTGAGCAGCTGATCGTTTGGATCCCAGCTCCAGCGAGGGGCGGACCCCTCCTGGAGGCCACCCCGCTTGCCCTCCGCCTGTCGCCAGGCGGCCAGGTCCCGCTGCAGGGGGCCTTTGAGATAAGCCCGGGCAGAGGCGAGGCGGCGGACGTAGCCGGGGTGGCTTTCCAGGGGGGCCTCCGGGGCGTAGTCCGCATCGAGCTGGGCGCCGTTCTGGAGTTGCTGCACACAGAGCACCGGGTCGTGGCCAGCGATGGCGGTCATCAGCATCGCGTTGCGATCGGCGGCCAGCTCCTGCGTCTGGGAGAGGGTGGCCAGGGCCCTCTGGCGCTGCTGCTCCGGAAGATCCTTCCAGGCGCCGTTGACCGCCCGGGAGCTCAAGAAGCCATGGCGACGCAGGAAGTGGGTGAGTTCGTGGGCCACCACGCAGCGCAAGGCACCCTGGTCGTCGCCGTGGACGAGGAAGAAGGAGCGATCGAAGGTGATCAGCCCGTGGGCGTAGGTGCGCGCGCTGGCGGTGCCTAACAGGTAGGAGAGGCGGTTGACCTGGCGGTGGGCCGGGGTCTCGGCATCGGCCGGTGAAAGGTGGGCCCAGTGCTCGCAAGCATCCCCGGCATCCGTTTCCTGCTTACTGGCCTTGCACAGGCCCGCCTTCTGGGCCCAGTAGGGAGCCGTCTCACCCGCCTCGAGGGCAAAGCGAATCGGGGTGGTGCGAATGCCATTGGCACGCAGCAACTGGTCGCTGACCGCCTGCACCTGGCGCAGTTCGCTGGGGGGCTGGGGTTCCCCGCATCCGGCCAGGGCCAACGCACAGCCCAGGGCCGCCCCCAGAGCCTGAGCCGGGGCTCCCCACCAGGCACCCTGGCGCCCAGAGTGGCGGCCCAGGCCTGCATGCAGCAGCGGTCGGCTGGAAACGGAGACGGGCTGCGGGTCCACGGGGGTTCACCAGTGGCTGGAGTCTGGCCACCCGCAGGTGGGGGCTGGGGAGCCGACGGACGGCTCAGGCGGCGGGAGCGGACTGGCCCACACTCACGACACCACCTGCAACAGACGCACCCGATGGCGACGCAGGAGCTCCCCCAAGTGCTCGAGATCAGCGGCGTGGATCAGGCCGATGCAACCCTCCGTGCCACTCTCGGCACCCAGCCCAGCGCTGGGATCGAGGTGAATTCCCAAGGCGCGTCGGGCGGTGGAGAACAACGGCTGCAGGTCGATCCAGAGGGAGCGGCCCAACTCCGGGTTCAGGCCGGCCGGCACGGGCACGATCGGGCCGACGCGGTAACGGCCTGGTGGCAGGGGGGCGTGGCTGCCCAGCCGTTGGCGATCGGCGCCTTGGGCGGAGGCGCGACCCACCAACGCGTCAAAGCGTCGGACTGGTTCGCCGGGGAGGCTGAGGCGCAACTCCCAGACCGGATCACCCGTGGGCAGCAGCCGACGGCCCGTCTGCTCGAGGCTGAAGCCGACCGCAGGCTCAGGACCGAGGGCCAGCTCGGAGTGAGCGGGGTTCGCCGCTCCCAGGAGCACAAGCCCCACCACCGCAGCCCAGCGGCGCCGACGAACCCCAGGGCCAAGGCAGCGGGGCCCCCAGGCCCTGGTGATCGAAACCCTGCCCGAGGGGAGGGTGGATCGGGAGCGCTCAGACAGGAACCAGACCATCGAAGAGCTCAGGCGCTGAGCCCGAGCGTAGGTCTGATGGGCCGGTCTTACCGCGTTGGGGTGGCGTTGGGTAGGTCGGGGTTGGCCCACCTCCGATGGTGTGAACGACGATCCGCTCTCTCCAGAGATCCGTGGGCGCGTGACACTGAGATCGGAACCAGCTGACGTCACGGCTGCTCAATCAACGCCCAGGTGCCCGGGGTCAACGGTGGCGAAGCCATCGAGGTGGCTGGAGCGAACCGGCCGATGAAATCCTTGAGGGCTCAATCGATCGCTGGTCCGGGAGGCGTGGGGTCGACCATGGCTGGGCCGTCGCCCGGCTTGTCCAGCCCCCCCCGGAGGTGGGAGGAACCACGCGACGACCCCCTCCAACGACCGGTTGGAGGGGGTAGGCCCACCCATCGGCCGGCTGCGGTGTCGTGCCAGGGGTGGGGCGATGGGACGTCTGCTGGGCCGAGGCAGGATCGCTGGTCGCCTTGGTGATCAGGCCCGCCAAGGGGCCGGCGACGGCCCAAGGAACGGGGCTGGAGGGCAGGGGAAGGCGCTCCAGGTCCAGCGATCAGCCGAATGGAGTGGGGACGCTGCGGAAGGCGATGGGCTGATCCCGCAGGCCTGGGGATCAACCCCTGGGATCGACCGAAAGCAAGCCCAGGGCCTTGACTCTCCATCTGAGGGGAGACCATACGGTGGTGTTGCTTTCTTTTTCCTCCGCTCTCCCATGGCTGGACCCGTGTTGCGGTTCGGAGTCTCCGCACTCACCCTTGCGGCGCTGCTCTCCTCCCCGACCCTGGCCCAGATGGATCCCCACGCGGGCCATCGCGGCATGGACGGCAGGCCTGGCATGGCCGCCCCGACGGGGGTCAATCCTGCCCATGCCGGCCACGCCCATGACCTAGGACCAGCCGGCTCCACCTACGACCTGCGCTTCATCGACGGCATGGTGCAGCACCACTCCGGGGCTCTGCGCATGAGCGAGTTCGTCTTTGGCATCGGAGCGCCCGGTGTCGGGGCCCTGGGAAAGACGATCTGGCGGGATCAGGCGAGCGAGATCCGCGCCATGGGCCTCTGGCGCAAGGCCTGGTACCCCCAGGCGCCGGTCTATCCGGTGGCGCTGGCGAACGGCGGCGATCCCAACAGCCTCTCGGGGCTCACGCGCATGGGCCAGGCCCAGATCGACGGCATGCGAATGATGGGTGAGCTCCCCACCAAAGAGAACCGGGTGGTGTGGTTCCTCGAGGGGATGCTCGATCACCACGGCGGGGCCCTGATCATGGCCCACGACGCCCTGGCCAAGAGCACCAACCCAACGATCCATCGTTTTGCGCGCGGTGTGATCGTGGCCCAGCGGGCGGAGATCATCGAACTGCGCCGGATGCTGGCGGTGGAAGGCTTGCGTAAACCCGAGTACCACAAGTACGACACTCTGTTTGCGCTCTGAAGTTGCGGCGGAACGTCACTCCAGCTCCAGCACACCGCGCACCATGTTCATGCCGCAGTGAAAGGGATAGATCCCCGGCTCGGTGGGCGGCAGCTCCAGGCTGGTGGTGGCATTCATGGGCAGATCGAGAGTTTTGTGGAAGTCAGGAAAGATCACCTGGGCCACACAGCCGCTGGGATCGATGCGGTGAAAAGAGAGCCGCAGCGGGCGGCCGGCCATCGCCTTGATCCGAGCGGGGGCATAGCCGCCATCCACCGTGATCGTGATCCCCTGGAGGCCCTGCTCCCCCACCCGAGCCGCCACGCCGCCTCCATGGCGCCCCAGAAACCACCACAGTTCCCAGGCGATCAAAACCAGGCCGACCACGACCACCAGCAGCTTGAGGCCCAGGGGCTGCTCGACCGTGCGCCAGAGGGGCTCGGCCGCAGCGCGGGCGGCAGGCCCCCCCGCCATCAGCAGAGGAAGCACCATCAGGGCACCGCCACGGGGAGAGGAGTGGGCCGGAAACGGCGCAACCGCAGCGCATTGCTCACCACCGACACCGAACTGAACGCCATCGCCGCACCGGCGATCATCGGGCTCAGCAGCCAGCCGGTGAAGGGGAACAGCAGCCCGGCGGCGATCGGGAGGCCAGCCACGTTGTAGGCGAAGGCGAAGACGAGGTTCTGGCGAATGTTCGCCATCGTGTGGCGGCTGAGCTCGATCGCTGCGGGCACCCCGACCAGGTGGCCGGAGATCAGGGTGATGTCGCTGGCGGCGATCGCCACATCGGTGCCGGTGCCCATCGCCAGGCCCACGTCGGCCTGGGCCAGGGCGGGGGCGTCGTTGATGCCATCGCCCACCATCGCCACCGGGCCTTCCCCCTGCTCCTGCAACCGGCGGATCACCGCGGCCTTATCGGCGGGACGCACCTCGGCGATCACCCGCTCGATCCCCACCCGGGCCGCCACCACCTCGGCGGTGCGGCGGGCATCGCCGCTGAGCAGCACCACCTGCAGGCCCAGGCGCCGCAGGGCGGCCACGGCGGCGGCGGCGCTGGGCTTGAGCGGATCGGCGATGCCGAAGCAGGCCTCGATCCGCCCGTCCACCGCCACCGCCGCCACACTGCAGGCCGCTGCCTCCATTCGTGTCACCAGGGGGGTGAGGCCGGTGCTATTGAGGCCGAGTTCGCTCAACCAGCGGGGTGTGCCCACCAGCACCTTCCGCCCGGCCACCGTGCCCTGCACGCCCCGGCCCGGTACCGCCTCGAAGCCCTCCACGGCAGGCAGTCGCGGCTCGCTGAGCTGGGGGCGGATGTAGCCCACGATCGCCTCGGCGAGCGGATGCTCCGAGCGCTCCTCCAGCGCTGCCACGGCGGCCAGCAGGGTCTGGACCGGCAGCTGGCCGCTGCTCTGAGCCAGGGGCAAGCGCTCGAAATCGGTCACGTCCGGGTGGCCCAGGGTGAGGGTGCCGGTCTTGTCGAGCACGATCGTGCGCAAGCCGCCGGCGGTTTCCAGGGCCTCGGCGCTGCGGAAGATCAGCCCGCTCTCGGCCCCCTTGCCGGAGGCCACCATGATCGAGGTAGGCGTGGCCAGGCCCAGGGCACAGGGGCAGGCGATCACCAGCACACTCACCAGGAACAGCATCGCCAGCACCGGGTTGCCGCTCATCAGGAACCAGCCCACGAAGGCGGCAATGGCGATGGCGATCACCACCGGCACGAACCAGCCCACCACCTGATCAGCCAGCTTCTGCACCCGGGTGCGCGAGCTCTGGGCCTGGCGTACCAGCTCCACGATCTGGGCGAGCACGGTGTCGGCCCCCACGCGGCTGACACGGAAGCTGAAGCTGCCGCTGCGGTTCATCGAGGCGCCGATCACCGTGTCGCCGGGGCCCTTTTCGACTGCGGTGGGTTCACCGGTGAGCATTGATTCCTCCACCCAGGAGCTGCCCTCCACCACCACCCCGTCCACGGGCAGCTTCTCGCCGGGGCGCACCTGCACCCGATCTCCCACCACCACCAGGGCCACCGGGATCTCCTGCGGCACACCGTCACGGAGCACACGGGCCGTGGGGGGCTGCAGCTTCAGCAACCGCCGGATCGCCTCCGACGTTTGCCCACGGGCCCGGGCCTCCAGCAGGCGGCCCAGCAGTACCAGGGTGATGATCACCGCGGCGGTTTCGTAGTAGACGTCCGCTGGCAACCCCTCCGCCGTGAGCAGCTGCGGAGCGAGGGTGGCAACCAGCGAGGTGAGCCAGGCGATGCCGGTGCCGGCGGCCACCAGGGTGTTCATGTCGGCGCTGTGCTGCCGGAAGGCTGAGGCGGCGCCGCTGAAGAACTCCCGCCCGCACCAGAACAGCACCGGTGTGGAGAGCAGCAGCTGGGTCCAGGGGCTGGTGAACCAGATCGGCAGGAAGGGCAGATGACGGCCTCCGAGCATGTGGGGCAGGCTGGAGAGCACCACCAGGCCCGTCAGCACAGCCGCCACGGTGACTTTGCGGCGCAGAAGCGTGAGTTCATGGGCCAGCTCCCGCTCCATGTCCGGGGTCGAGGTGCCGCTGCTGTCCCCATGGCAACAGGTCGGGGCTGGGACTGGGGCGCTCATGGGGGGACTGACATCAGGGGCCGGACCATCACCCGAG
This sequence comes from Cyanobium sp. Morenito 9A2, assembly GCF_024345575.1. Classification (GTDB taxonomy): domain Bacteria; phylum Cyanobacteriota; class Cyanobacteriia; order PCC-6307; family Cyanobiaceae; genus ATX-6F1. Next base: position 55,390 of record NZ_JAGQBJ010000003.1, on the reverse strand, counting down.
GAGATGACTTCAACCGATGGGGCTCGCAGCGGCATTTGAGGGCTGCTGGCATTCAGCTCACGGCTGGGGTTGTCCTGCGGCGGCCGTCGAGCCACAGGCCGACACCGGTGATGGCAACGATCAACGTCAGAATCCCCATGATGGCGGAGTAATAGGGCTGCAGATTGATGATCCCGAAGTTGCCGGTATGGATTTTCATGAGCCAGAAGGCCTCGATGTTGTGGGCCAGCAGCAGGCCGTAGATCGAGCCTGAAAGGGCGGTGATGATCAGCGGCAGCGCGGCGATCGGCACCAGGGCGCGATGAAGGCGCCTCCGTAGGTGTCGCTGGCGCAAGGTGCTGCTTGGAGCGTTCATCAGTTCTTCTGCAGGGCCTCATGCAGGGACCGTTCATTGGCGCAAGGCATCCACAGGGAACCCATGGCGAACGCGCCCTTGCACTTGAGCTCAGCGGCCCGCTTCTCGGCCTCGGCTTTGGTCTTGAACATGCCCTGCATGTGGGCCCCTGCGCCTGGCGGCATCAAGACCGCCAGGGCGCCGGACAGGACCAGGATCAGGGCAGCATGACCACCACGGTGCGGCCTCAAGGGAAGGGTGTTCATGGGGATGGCGTGGTCTTGGTATGCCGAAGCGCTCGGATCGAGAGGCATGGGGGGAGCCAACGGCTCACTTTTCCTTCGAGACGGCCTTCTGGTAGGCCTCGAAGCTGGCGCAGGGCATCCACTCACGGCCCATGGCGAAGGTGCCGCTGCACTTGAGCTCCTTGGCGCGCGTCTCAGCGCCGATCTTTGTGGGGAACATGTCATTGGCCTGGGCCCGAGCGCCGTTGGCACCCAGCAGCACCAGAGCCGCTACCGAGAGGTTCCAGAAACGAGGCAGCTTGGGCGACAGCATCGGGAGCAACACCAGCGGATTTTGACCACCTTAGAGTCTCCTCTCAGGTGGAGAGTCAACTCCCGTGATCGTCCCGTCCCCGCCCCAGGCCCTCAAGATCGGTGCGCTGGCGGCCCGCAGTGGCCTGCCCGTCAAGACGCTTCGCTACTACGAAGAGCTCGGCCTGCTGCCTGCCGTGGGCCGAAGCTCAGGTGGTTACCGGCTCTTCAGTGAGGAAAGCCTGAGGCGCCTGGCCTTCATCCGCCGCCTCAAGGCCCTGGGCCTGAGCCTGGAGGAGATTCAGGCGTGCCTCGCTCCCCACGACGCCGGGCTACTGCCTTGCCACGACATCCGGCAGCAACTCAGCCGCCAGATCGGGCGCATCGACGAACGCATCGAGGAGCTGGGCCTGCTGCGGGTCGAGCTGCAAACGCTGCTGGGGAACTGGCAGAGCGATCCGCTTCAGGATGACGACGTGATCTGCCCCAATCTTCAGATCTGAAAAAGCCTGTCCCGCCCAAGGGTGATGCTGATGCCGGAGCCGCTGATGAAGATCACGCCTCAAGGTCAGCGCGGATCCATGGGGATGGGGTGTTCTGATGGCTGTGCCCAAAGGCATGGCGCAGATCGACTTCCATGATCTCCTCGCCATCAGGATCGGAGTGTGATGCTTCTCGCCCTGGAGCGGATCATGCCGGTTCCGCTGGTCTTGCACGGGAGCACCGTGACCCGATCCTTCGGAGTTCCGCGATGAAGCCTGCCGTTGCCCGCTGGTGAGCGCCCTGATCAACCCAGCCCACCTGCCTGAGCCGGCTGGTGGGCTGGGCCCCGCCGCCTGAGCAGCGGCGACAGATGTCCGCTGCTTCGTCTCCGTTGGGCTCCACAACCCGATCCGGCAGCGGTTCCATCGCCGTCTGGCGATTCTGGTTGCAGGACACCGGGCAGAGACCCCATGGGCCCCCTTCCGCAATCAGGAGTATCTGGGAGGAACTGTCGCCCGCTGGATCCCACACCACTTACACCATCACCAGCCAGGGGGCGCTCATCGTCGCCTTCTCCTACCTCCGCAGAGCGGATGGGGTCGCCATCGATTTCGCCGAGGATTCCGTCGCCACCGCCAGGAAAGACTGCCTCTGGCACAAGCCCTGACTCCCGCGGCCGTCCCCCTGACCATGAACCATCAGGCCATCACCGGAGCCCCACGCCCGAAGGGATCTCGGCCCGTTGTCGCGGCTCGACGATCGCTCAAGCCTCACTCCCGCCTCCCTGCGCGACGACCGATGGGCTGAGCCACACCTGCAGTGCAAGCAGCTGTCCACAACTGACCAGCCCCCAACGCACCAGTGCTGGGGGCTGAGCGCCGTGAGCATCTGTCATGGCCGACCGCCTCTCCAGCACCAGCGGCGGCAGCACGGGCCCTTTCTCCTGCCCCAAGCTCCCAGGCGAGGTCAAGCAACCGGCCCTGGCAACGTCGGTCAACGGTGCGGATCACTCCCTGGGGGGGATCAGCTCCGATCCACGGCTCAGCGGACCCCGTTCATGGAAGGTTGAATCTCCTCTCATGGGCCACCCACATCCTCCAAACCTGGCCAGCCTGGAAGCGGATGTGCAACCCGCAGGTGAGGCTCAGGTGGATCACACTCACAGACGGAGAAGAACCTGGAGGGCGACGGTCGTGGCCCTGGCCGCCGCAGGGGCGTTCAGCGCGGGGCTGGTCTCGGGCTTCCCCTCGCTGTCCCAGGGCTGGAGGGGGGATTCAGGGCTACCTGACGCTGGTGGAGGCATGGGTGCTGCCGGTCCGATGGGAATGGCTTCCTCGGACCGGCCCTTCATCGTGATGATGATTCCCCATCACGACGGGGCGATCGCCATGGCCGATCTCGCCCTCACCCGCGCGCACAGGCCCGAGATCAAGGCCCTCGCCAAGAGCATCAACGCCAGTCAGACGAAGGAAAATGCCCAGATGCGCGCCTGGTACCGGCAGTGGTTTGGCCAGGCCGTGCCGGCCTGGGGGCCCGCTTCGGGATGGGGCTGGCAGGGCGGCAAGGGCCCCATGGAGATGGGGATGGGGATGGGGATGGGGATGGGGATGGGGATGGGGATGGGGATGGGAGGTGGCCCCATGGGCCACGGGGGTACGAACCTGGTCGCGCTGCTCAGGGCCGCGGATTTCGATCGAGCTTTCATCGAGCAGATGATTCCCCACCATCAGATGGGCGTGATGATGGCGTCGATGGCTCAGACGAACACCCGGCACCCCGAGCTGCGCCAATTGCAGCAAACGATGGTGCAGGTGCAAAGCGCAGAGATTGGGCAGATGCGGCAGTGGTATCGCACCTGGTATCCAGAGCGACGCTGAATCCGCCTGATTCGAACGTCACCAGGACCTGGCCGTCCTCAGCGCTGCAGCAACCAGCGCAGCAGAGACAGCGCCAGGATCAGCCCGGTGCCGATGGTCCAGAGCAGCGAGGAGTGCTCGGACAACCGCCCAAGCCTGGACGGTAGGCGCTCTCCCCTGCGCTCCAGCAGCTGGGTGCCGATCACCAGCAAGGCCATGGGTAGACCGACGGCCAGCAGCAGATCCCGAACGATGGCTACCACTTAACTCCCCGGAATCAGCGTACCGAAGGGCTTCAACGGCAGGGACGGCCGCTCTGACGGCAAGGGTGGCCATCGAGCGGCCGGGAAGCACCCCATCGGCCGCCGGCGAGAGCTCGACAGAATTGCCGCTTCCAAAGACAGGTGCCATGGGAGCTGAGGCACGCGAGGCCGGGGCAACCCGGCACATCCTGCTCACCGGCGCCAGCTCTGGCATCGGCTTTGGGGCAGCGGCCCTGCTGCTCCAGGCCGGTCACCGCCTGACCCTGCCCTGCCGGGATGGCGCCACCGCCGCGGCCCTGCGCCAGCGCCTGGGCGGCCAACTCCAAACCCCCCATCTGCGATCTGGCCGATCTGAGCAACGTCGAGCGCTGCGCTGAATTCCTGCTAGTGGAAGACGCACCGATCGACACACTCGTGCTCAATGCCGGCCTGCAGTACAGCGGCGCAGCTGAACCCCTCTGGTCAGCCCAGGGGTTCGAGCTCACCATCGCGGTGAACCACCTGGCCCACCAGGCCCTGCTGCAGAGGCTGTTGCCTCTGCTGCTGCGGGGCTCGGCACCACGGCTGGTGGTCACTGCCTCGCAGGTGCATGACCCCAGCAACGGTGGCGGAGCGGTGGGCCCGCCGGCCGGGGTGGGCGATCTTGCTGGGCTCCGTCAGGGCCCTGGGGCGCCGATGCTGGATGGCAGCGGCATCTTCAATGCCGAGAAGGCCTACAAGGACAGCAAACTCTGCAACTTGCTGATGGCCCGGGAGGTGGGGCGGCGCCTGCGGGAGCAGGGCACCCCCCTGCAGGTGTTCGCCTGGAGCCCGGGGCTCGTGATCCCGCGCAGCAAGGGCGGATTCTTCCGCTACAGCCGCCGCCGGAATCCCGTGGCGCAGACCCTGTTCGCCCTGGTCGCCCGCGACCTGCTGCGCCTCACCGAAACGCCCTCGCGGGCTGGCGCCCTGCTGGCGGGCCTGGCCACCGCCTCACCGCCGGAGGCCACGGGCTTCCACTACTGGAGCAACCGGGTGCTGGGCCCGGGCCGGCTGCGTTTTGAGGCCAGCACGCCCAGTGCCGAGGCCTGCTCAGGCACCCTGGCCCGGCAGCTCTGGTCGCTCAGCGCCCAGCAGCTGGGGCTGACGCCAGAGCAGGGTTTCGCTCAGCTATCCCACGCCTCCTGCTGACTCCGGCCTTCGCCTTCTGACCTGCGGGCCCCGCCGCTCAGCAAGACAGCTCTCCCCATGGAGCGCCTGAACTCCTGCGCCATCGGTCGCCAGCGCACGTCCATGATCATTCAACGCTTCGAGAGTGGCTTGGGTTGAAGCCGGTGGGCACCGAACCCATCAGGCGCTGGAGTTGGCGGGTCTCCAGTTCCAGCACCCTCCGGGCGAAGTCCTGGTCGCGCTCCAGAATAGCATCGAACGAATCGACCGGCACCGCCAGCAGGCGCGTCCCCGCCGATGCCGCCGTGATTGTGTTCTCGCTGGCGCTGTGGGTGAGCACCTCGAGCTCATCGAGCATCTGACCCGGCTGCAGTCGCTCGGGCCGTGTCCCCGCTTCGTCGCGGAAGTGCACGAGGGCTTCGCCCTCGATCAGCAGCAGGAGCTCGCGGCAGGTGTCGCCGGTTTCGGTGATCATGGCTCCAGCGCCGTAGTGGCGCAGCTCAGAGGCGTCCGCCAGGGCATCGAGGGTGTCGAGATGCAGGCCGCGGAAGGCCGCGCTGGTGGCCAGGTACACCCGCTTTTCCAGCTCCTCGAAGGTGTCCAGACGGGGCGGATCGCCCCCCACCCCCAAGGCCTGCAACCGCTCAGCGGTCCGCTGCAGCAGGGCGGGCACCCCCCCCTCACGCTGCGCAAGGGCCAAGGCCTGGCCGCGTACCCGGTCCAACTGCGCCATCAGGACCAGGGCGGCCGCCTGGATCAGCGGGTTGCGGTCCTGCACCAGGGTTTCCAGGTGATGGAGAGAGACAGGCAAAGAAATCTCCAAGGAGCAGGACGGAGCCGCCGCGCCCGGCTGGGTGAGCGCCTCCAGCACCTCCGCCGGCAGCCGCTCCCGCCAGGGCTCCCGCTCCAGCAGCTGGAGCAGGCTCAGCGGCGCCATCCGCTGCAACTGGGCCACCAGGGCCGGCACGGCGGGATCCTGCTGCAGGGTGGCCAGTGCTGTGAGGATGGCCCGAAGGCTCAGCTCCTGCCGGTGGCGGATGTGCTCACTCAGCAGGCTGCGCAACACTGACTGGTCCGCCCTGGAGGGCTGCTGAAGGGCGCGATAGGCCTCAATCAGCTCCGGCAGGCGCTGGAGCAGCACCTCAGCCTTCTGTGCGGCGCTGGCCTGGGGCGACAACCCCCCGATCACACTCTCCTCTTCGGCAGCGGTGATCGCGAAGGTGCGCCGGAGGGAGCCGATGGCCCCGGGATCGCTCCGATCGCTCCTCCCCTGCGGAGTGCTCGCACGGCTTTGGAGCCGCATCAGCCGCTCCAACGCTTTCCGGTAGCCGCTCAACCGCACCTGATCCTCCAGGCTGCGGCGCCTGTCGGGATCCAGGAGCGAGGGATCTTCAACCCCCAGCTCCTCCAAAAGCTGCTCGTGCTCGTCGTCGGAGATGCCGAGCTCGCGGCGCATCTGCTGCAATACCTCCAGGCTGGTGGCCACGCTCACGTAACCCTCCTCGAGGGCTTCGCGCACCACGCCCTTGTAGGCCTCATGCCGCTTCTCACTGCTGAAGCCCGGCAGCACCTTGGCCAGCACATACACCTCTTGGGCGTTGAGATCGCCGAGCGTGCGGCCATCGAGGAAGCGGCCCACATCGAGCTGGAGCCGTTCCAGCTGCTTGCGGAAGCGGCTCGCCAGGTTCTCGCGGCTGTAGAGCTCGGGGTTGCGGCGCCAGGCCTGCACCAGCCACAAGGTGCTGACGGCCACCAGAACCGCATCGAACAGCCACTGCACCCAGGAGGGCAACAGCCGGAGCAGGGGCCGGCCCGCGAACAGAAAAAAGAAATTGAACACCAGGAAGGTGGCCACCACGAAGAGGCGGTGGCGAAGCTGTTCCGGCGGCAGCGGCGCGGAGCCGGAACGGGCGGCCCGACGCCGTTCCCGGGCGCGTGCCCCGGCTTCGATCCAGCGCCCCCCCACCACCCCCAGCCAGGTGAACAGCCCCAGCACCAGGGGCACCGCCACCAGACGGGGGATGGCGATGGCCTGGCCGAACAGGAACAGGCCGGGGCTGAACAGGGTGGCGAGCTGATCGCTCTGGCGGACCCAGATCCCCGAGAAGTAGTAGTCCCAGTTGCCGGCGTAGAGGTAGTAGTAGAAGAAATAGCCCAGCACCAGCCCCACGTAGCCGTAGCGCTCGAAGGCAAAGGCCGGCGTGGTGATCCGCGCCCAGTACATGCGCTCGGCGTCGATGTCGATGCAGGGCTGCTGGCAGGCCACACAGGCGCTCTGCTCGCTGCCATCGGGCAGGGTGGTGCGGCACATCGACTGGGTGATCGGCTGCTCGCTCAGGTGGGCCTTGCTGCCCAGCAGACCGGAGGGGGCGGAGAACACGCTCTGCACCGGTGCCATCGGGCAGAAGTACTGGCACCAGGCCTTGCCGCCATACAACCAGCCCACAGCCATCGCCACCGCAATCGTGCCCAGCAGCCAGGCGGCCAGCACCAGCCTGTCGGCGTTGAAGAACAGCAGGCGGCCGCAGAGGCCCACAAACAGCCAGCCGAACTGCACGCCGGAGTAGTGGCGGGCCAGCCAGGAATCGGCGGGCACCTTGGCCAGCTGGGGGCGCCGCTCGCCGGTACGGGGGTTGAGCTTGGCGATCTGGCGCTGCAGTCCGAGGGCGCGGGGGATCTGGGAGAGGAAGGAGAGCGGGCAGATGCGGCGCCACAGCTCATGGCCGAACACCAGCAGGATGAAGATCCCCGATGGCACCACCGCGCCCCAGAACAACGTGGTGCCCAGCGGATAGGGCTGCTCCACCAGGCAACGGTCCTGCACAGGCACGCAGGCCTCGCTCAGGCGCAGCGGGCTCCAGGGGTGGCCCGGCTCGGTGAGCGCGGGGCTCCAGGGGTCGAAGAACAGCGAGGCGATGATCAGCAGCCAGGCCGTCGTGAGAATCCAACGGATGACGTGCATCCGGGATTCGCCCACCGGGATCGCCATCAGGCCCTGAAAACGATGGGCAAACCTTAGCGATCAAGGCCGGGAGCTACTGGTTTCAGGAGCTCTGATGGTGTTGCGGGGGTTGAAGCGGACGTGCTGATCGGAGTGGTCCGAGGCCCGGACCTTCCGTGCTGCCGATGGTCAGCCGACCTGGTGCCCCTGGAAAGCCTCCAGCCAGCGCAGGCGGCAAGTCGACCCCGCCAACGCGTAACGGGTCAGGCGCCATCGATGGGGTCCGCCCATCGCTGACAGGCCCGGGCACAACCCCTGTCGCGTCTCGATGCCGACCCACCCAGCACCGGTGCCCAGAAGGCGACCTGAGACGACTGGCCAGACCCACAGGGAACCTGGATCCGGCCTCGTCCAGCCCCTGCGGATACCCTCCTGGTCACCTTGCCACCGGTGGGGTGGGGCACGGCATCTCCCGCCTGGCCCAGCGCTCCGGTGGAACCGTCAGCGGTTCACGATCGGGCCAGCGGGCGATGGAATTGTGGCAGCTGATCCCCAGGGCGGTGGATGGGCTCGTCCTGGGGAGGGTGCTGGACCAACCCTCCTGTGGTTGCCGATGCTGAGCTGAGTGGCAGGGAGGGGGGGGCGCACGATCGGCCTTTGATGGCCGGGCCGTCTCGGCAGAGTGGTGGGATGGCGCAGGGCTCACCGCTGCTGGGAGCCTTGACGGCCTTCGGACTGTTCCTCCCGGGACCGGCCTCAGCTGAGCTGGCGTTTCAGGCGGTGGTGCTTTCAGTCGGTGACGGCGACACCATCCGCGTGGGCAGGGGTGGCAAGCCGATCACCGTGCGCCTGGCCTGCATCGATGCCCCTGAGTTGGCCCAGGGGCCCTACGGCCAGCAGGCACGCCAATCCTTGCTGGCCCGGCTCCCCATTGGCCGCCCGGTGCGCTTGATCCCCAAGGCCATTGACCGCTAGGCCGCACCGTGGCTGAGGTGATCGGATCAGTGAATCTGAATCTGGCGATGGTGGAGGACGGCCAGGCGTTTGCCTATCGCCGGTACCTGGGCGCCTGCAACGCCAGATCGTTCCTCGATGCGGAGTTTCGGGCCAGCCGCCACCGCCACGGGGTCTGGCAGATAACGAACGGCATCACCCGGCCCTGGGACTTCCGCCAGGGGCGCCCCACCTCCAGGGGCCGCCCGAGCGTCGACCTTGGAGGTGGGGCGGCAGCCCTCCCGGCGCGTCCGATGGCCCCGGGCGCTGGCCACCGCTGCCAACAGATCGGCTCGTTCGCCCTGGCCCAGGAACTGCTGCGCCAAGGGCACAACCACCCCGATGGCGACGGCGATGGGGTGGCCTACGAACGCCTGCGCGGAGGTCAGCCTGCGCCAGGATCTCGCTGCCGACGGCGCCCCGGAGCCGGTCGCCGTTCTCCTGAACCGGAACGCCAGGCCCCCTCCAGGCGGGGCAGGGCGGCACCGCCCCTGGGTTTGCGCGATGCTTGAACCAACCGAGGCGGCCCGCGGCCATGGCCCACCAGCAGCTGAAGGACTTTCTTGGGCGCGTACAGGACGATCCAGCCCTGCGCCAGCAGGTGTTGGCGGCTTCAACCGCCGACGACGTGGCTCAGATTGCAGCCGCCTTGGGCTACCCCTTCTCCGGCGATGAACTGCTGCGCGCTTCAGGCCAGACAATCGGGCGGGTGACGATCACCAAACAGGACATTCCTGGCGAATACAGCTGAATCATCCCGATCAGCCCTACCCCACCCCATGGATCGAGTGAGGAAACGTCCGGGCCGCGCTGAAACCATGAACATTCAGCCTCGACGTGCTCGCGCCGCCGTGGAAGCAACGATCCCAGGGGGCAACTAATCGCATGGACAGTGAAAATTCCCAAGGATTTTCTTGTCCAGCTCCCTACTGGTATCCTATTGGTTCACCCCTAGAGAGTGGCAAGCTGGCCCTGGCATAACGCAACTGGAATCTTTCCCATAATCGTTGTTTACGCCATCACCAAACCCAGGCGATGGCACACGTGAAGCCTTCATCGAGTCGAAGAAAAGAGCAAGTTTTAGACAATTAGATGACTGTCAGTGTAATCACTCCAACCAGGCTGCTGCCCGATCGGCTCAGCATGCTGGGGGAGTTGAATCAAAGCCTGAAAAACAACGATTGCGCCGTCGAGCATGTCATTGTTGTTGATGGAGCCCTACGCGTCGATCTCCCTGCCGGCCTGTGCGACGGCGCCACCATCATCGCCACGGAGCGACCGATCGGCCAGGCCTCAGCGCGCAATCTAGGCCTGGCCATGGCACGGGGACAATGGATCACCAGTGCCGATGACGACGACTGGCTCTATCCCCACTCCATTGATCAACGACTCGCTGCCCTCAAGGGTCAACAGGGTGCCCTCTGGTCGGCTGGATATTGCACAGATGACAGCAAGATTGATCCAGGCATCGTTCCCGCAGGTCCCAGTTCCCCTGGGGATGTGTGGCGCGCCTGGCCAACACCAAAGGCCAGCATTCCGCTGGGGCCCACCACTTTGCTTGTCGAAGCGAATCTCATGAAGAGGGCCGGTGGCTGGATGGGGCTCCCTCAAGGCGAAGACATTGGCATGATGATGGCCGTCACCTGCATGGCACCCGGAATCATCATTAATGCCTATGTTTATCACATTCGCTTGCATGGTGGGCAGATGACCAGAACCAAATGGTTTGACGACCTGGAGCTTCTCTCGCGAAGATGTGCCTGGGAACGTGGAGAACAGATTCTTTCCCAGGCTTACATTGATTCATCCCCGTGGAATGGTGTTGCCACGCAAGCCGTACGGCTTTCAGAAAAGGACCCCCAGGTCCTCAGGACTGGATTCGCTGCTGTCTGAATCGTTGCGGCTTCGTTGCCGAGCGGCCAGCCACAATCAGGAGCTGCTGGAGCGACGAATAGACAGATCCCATGGTAGCGATCCCCAAAGACCAACCACCTCAGCGCTCGGTGAGTTTCCGGCTGTGATCAACCTGCGGCGTCAGATCTTCGCAGGCCATGGGGTAAAGCGCGGTTCCTCATACTTCGCCATCGAAAGACACCATCCCTGAACCATGTGCTCCTGCAGGCCACTCAGCAGGTCCTCCGTGGGTCCACCATTGATCCAGGCCGCTTTGAGCGAGGGCAGTTCCGCACTCATCCACTCCAGCGGAAGTTCCAGCAGCAACAGGCTTTCCATCCCGCAGACCCGGGCGATCGCTCCCTGATCGGTACGCTGCCACAACCTGATCAGGAGTTCCAGGGCAAGGCCCTTGGCCAGGGCCCCCGGCGTGCCTGCCGTTGCGGTGGCCCCTGGCTGGGATTGACCGGCCAGAGGCAGAAGCCTCTTGCCAGCTTGCTCGGCGAGTGCAAGGCAAACGAGATAAGGCGCGTCCGCCATGGGGTTGCTTCGCTTGGAACTCCACCCTTGCACCATGGCCACCGCAACCACGGGCTGCTCAGGCGGAGGCCCCTGGTCCGCCGGCGCTCCGAGGGGATCCCCGAACCTTCCTGATCGGAGTTGGGATCTGAGCGGATTGGATGGGGCACCCCCACCAGCGCCGACTCGCACCAGCGCCCCGCCAGAGGTGCCCAGTCGCTGACACGCGCCAAAACTGGTGTCATCTGCTACAGACAGATCAAGGGCTAGTATTTTCGAAAGTGACCCACGCTTGATCAGCGGCTCCATCATCCGCGCTTCCGCCCACCCACCCATGGCCCAATCCACCTCCAGCCCCGCCCGCGACCAAGCTCTTAGGGACTCGCTGCTCGTCCGTTACGCCGCCGCCGCCGCCGCCGGCAACATCACCCTGAAACAGGCCCTCAGCCAGGAGGCCACCTACCTGGGGATTCATCTCAACCGCACCCCCAACCCGCTGGCTGGGCTTCACTGAAGCGCGAGCACGCTCAAGGGCTGGCTCGGCCGTTGTCGTAGCTCTCCAGCGCACAACGACGGGCGGCAGCGACATAGGCGGCCATGAATCGATCCCAGCGGAAGCTCCGGGGGTCGTAGCGGCTGCGGCTGCGGTCCACCGCCGCATGGGTGGTCAGGCGGCTGAGGGGAAGGCCGAACCGGGCCTGCCAGAGCAGCACCTGGGCAGCGGCAACGTTGTACTGGGCCGGTGTGTAACCGGAGTGGGCCGCGCCATCGCCAAGGCCATCGGCGGGTGACACCAGGCTGAGATGCAGCGCCACATTGTTGATCGACCCCAGCGAGGTGGGCTTGATCCGCACGCTGAAATCCCCGAACGCCGATCGACCGGCCCCGTAGGCCCGCTTGCCATCAGGCACGATCCTCAGGCGCCGCCCATCGCGCTCGATGACCAGGTGGTAGCTGGCCTGGTCGGCGTCGTTGGGGTGGGGCGTCTGGAAGAAGGCCACCGTGCGCGGCCCGTCGAACACAGTTTCGTGCAGCACAATCAGCTGCGGCTGGTGCGGAACCGCACGCGCGAACCCATCGGCCGCCTGGCGATCTCCGAAGTTGGTGGGGTGGGCCAGGGCAGCCCGTTCGGGCTTGAGTCCAAGCCGAGTGGCGCAGCGCTGCAGCACGGGTTCCGGTTGGCGGGCCAGCCCAGTGGGCAGCAGCGTCTGCACCGACCAGTCCGGTTTGGGAGCACCGGACACTCCGGGCCAGGGCAGCCGGAGACCCGCACAGCCGCCGATGGCCGTCAACCCCAGCAGGGCCAGGACCAGGTGAATCGAGCGCCAAGGCCAGACAGGGGTCATGGGCCTAGGCCACGAAGCGGCCGAAGGACCAGTGCAGGACGGTGCCGGTCAACGGCCCTGGCCTGAAGGCGGAGCGACCAACCCCTGCCCCAGCGCTGGATCGCACATTCCCGTCACCGCAGCGCCACGATTCCTCGGCAATGCGGCCCCCTGGGGACGCCGCTGGGAAGGCTGGCCCGATGGTGGCAGCGTCAGTCATGGCGCGGGAGGCTGGGGAGTGAGCAGGGGGGTCGTCGACACCGGAGCGCATCGGCGCACCGATCGGGGGGGCCCGGCAGCGGTCAGCCGGTGGGGACGCAGAGCCCGCCGAGTCGATCTGGCGGCAGCGCTCACGGAACACAGCCCCACCCCGACCCACTGGCGGAGGCTAGGCCCTTCGCCCACACCGATGCTCTGGGCCGGTATGGGGCCTGCCGGCACCGTCACATCCCAGTCCTGACATCCGGTCTTACCCCCGCTCCCTCGCCCCTGGGTGGCAGCACTCCGGCCGGACGGTTGGGGGGAACGGCTACGAGCACTGAACCGCTCTGGGGGTAGCCGTTAGCGCTCCTTTGTCTCCAGATACGCGAGGTTGTGCGTCCTCTGGAGTGAATCCGACGTCGTTCCCTCAATGGCAACCGCAGCTGCGTGCCGGGGCCCCGGAGCACCGGATTCAGCACCCGCCAGGGCCCGCCACGCTGCGCAGACCAGGGGGAGGGAGCGCCCCCGATGGCCCAGCGTTCAACAGGTGCTGAAGGATGGAGAGGGCCTGGCTGAACCGGGCCATCCGAGTGCACCCCGGGGATGGGGAAAGGGAGCCCGCCAGCCGGCCCGAAGAGCGAACCGTGGGCGCACTCCCCGTGGTCAGTCCGGACAGCACTGAAGGCCGAGCCGTGGATGGGCAGCGGCGAGGAGCGGGCTCACTCCCGAAGCCACCGGGGCCTCAAATCTCCCCAGCAGTGCTCGATTCAGCCGGGCGCCCCAGCCAGCCCTTGAGCTCCACATAGAACACCGGCACCACGAACAGTTACAGAACGGTGGCCACGGCGAGACCACCGAACACCACCGTGCCCAGGGAAATCTGGCTGCGGGCACCCGCTCCGGTGGAGAACACCAGGGGCAGGAATCCCAGCAGCGACGCGATCGCGGTCATCAGGATCGGACGCAGCCTGGAGCGTGCCGACTCCCGCGCCGACTCCAGGACAGCCAGCCCCCCCGCCAGGCGCTGATTGGCCAAATCCACGATTAGAATTCCATTCTTGGCCGCGAGGCCGATCGGCATCACCAGACCCACCTGGGCATAGACGTTCAGCACCTCACCGCGCAGGGTCAGGAACAGCAGGCCACCCAGCATCGCGGTGGGCACGGTCATCAGCACGATCAGCGGATCGCTGAGGCTCTCGTATTGGGCCGCCAGCACCAGGTACACCACCAGGATTCCCAGGGCGAAGATCGCCAGTGCCAGGGAGCCGGCCTTGAGCTCCTCACGGGAAATCCCCGTCCAGTCGTAACCAAGGCCGTTGATCCGCAGGCCACGGAACAGGGTCTGCATGCCCTTGATCGCCTCACCGGAACTGCGCCCAGACGCCGCCTTTCCTTCGACTTTGATCGAGCGGTAGAGGTTGAAGTTGGGGATGACGGCAGGGCCGGTGCTGGGCTCCACCCGGAAGACTTCCGAGAACACGATCGGCTTGCCGGCTCGGTTGTTGACGTAGAGCGAGGAAGGCCGTTCGGGGCTGGTGCGGAAGCCCAGGTCTGCCTGAACGTCGACACGACGCACCTTGCCTGACTGGATCGTGTCATTCACGTAGCTGCTGCCCATGGTCACGCTGAAGGCCTCCATGGCGTCGCCGAAATCCACACCCAGGGCCGCCAGGCGATCGCGATCCACCTGAACCCGGACCTTCGGGGAGGCCGCCGAAAACTGGGTGAAGGCCACGCCGAAAGCTTCATCGCCATTGGCCTTTCCGATCAGCTCGTCCGCGGCCCCTGTAAATCTGGCCAGGTCCAGGGTGCCGCCGCTCTGATCGAGCCACTGGAACTCAAACCCTCCCGAATATCCATAGCCGCGAATCGGTGGAGGCTCCACGACGATCATGCGGGCATCCTCGATAACCGCCAGCGTTCCATTGAGGCGGTCCACGCTCGCCGCGGCACTCTGATCGGCTCTGCGGCGCTCCTCCCATGGCTTCAGTCCAAAGAAGAAGAAGCCTCGGTTGGGGGTGTTGCCCTCGAAGCCAGCCCCACTGAAAATCGCCGCCGTGGCGATCTCCGGCTCACTGCGCCGGATCTCGGCCACCCGTTGGTTGATCCGCTCGGTGGTCTCAAGCGACCCGCCTTCGGGAGGCTGAAGGATGCCAAGGGCATAGCCCTGGTCCTCCACCGGCACGAAGCCCGTGGGAATGGCCGTGAAGGCTACCCCGGTGAGAACAACTCCCCTCAGCAACAGGGCCATCACCCGGCGCCGGTGGCTGAGCACCCAGTCCAGACCGCTGTGGTACTGACGCTCCATCGCGGCATAGATCAGGTTGAAGCGGTTGAAGATCTCTGGCGTGAACCAGCTCACCAGCAGTCCCAGGGCGGTGCAGAGCCCGACCGTGAGCGGATGGTCCACCCCGCCGATCAGCATACCGATCACGCCACCGGCCGTGGCCAGCGGCACCAGCAATGGCCTGCCGGTGACCTTGCCCAGGCCGTAGCCCAGCAGGGTTCCGAGCACAAGGGCAACCAGGGTCACGACCACGCCGCCGCCGCTGAGCAGCACCGCGAAGATGAAGGCCAAGGTGGTGCCACCGATGGCGTAGTCGGTGCGGTCGGGTGCGGTGTCCTCGCGGTCCAGGAGAAGGGCTGCGAGCATCGGCGAAAAGGTCAGGGCGTTGAAGGTGGAGATGGCGATCGCCACCATGATCGTGACGCCGAACTGCTTGTAGATCGTTCCGGTGGCCCCGGGGAAAAACAGCACGGGCACGAACACCGCGATCAGCACCAGCGAGGTGGCGAGGATCGCGCCGAACAGCTCGTCCATGGTCGCCCGCGCCGCGTCCTGGGCGCTGAGGCCCTCGCACTTCTTGCTCACGGTGTCCTCGATCACGACGATGGCGTCATCCACCACCAGGCCGGTCGCCAGCACAAGGCCGAACAGGGTGAGCTGGTTGAGCGACACGCCGACGAGCTTGGCCACGGCGAAGGTGCCGATCACGTGACAGGAATCGCGATCATGGGCACCAACGTCGCTTTCCAGTCCTGGAGGAACAGGAACAGAATCAGCACCACGAGCACGATCGCTTCCCGCAGCGCCGCAACCACACCGTCGATCGACGCGTCGATGAAATCGCTGTTGTCGTAGACCTTCTCCATCTTCACTCCCACCGGCAGGCCACGGGCGAAGCTCTCCAGAACGTTCTTGACGCCGGTGGAGTCCTCGAGGGCATTGCTGCCGCTGAGCTGATACACGGCCATGCCCACCGATGGAACGCCGTTGATGTCGGTGCTGCTGACGGCATAGCTCTCGCCGCCCAGCGCGACCCGGCCCACATCCTTGAGGCGCACCAGCGCTCCACTGGGGGTCCTGCGCACGATCAGGTTCTCAAAGTCCGAGACCGACGTGAGCCGGCCCTGCAGTTCGACGCTGAAGGTGAATTCCTGCTGGGCTGCAGCCGGCGAGCCGCCCATCTGGCCCGCCGGCACCAGCCTGTTCTGGCTGGTCAGCGCGTCGACCACATCGGAAGCGGTGAGGCCATTGACGGTGAGACTGCTGGGGTTGAGCCAGAGGCGGACGGCCAGCTGGCGGTTTCCGAAGTAGGTCACATCCCCCACCCCGCTCACCCGTTTGATTTCGTCGGTGAGGCCCTGGTCCAGCAGGCCGCTGATCGTCTCGACGCTGTAGGGCTTTCCGGCATCGGTGCTGCCGAAGATGTAGACGAGCAGGATCGAGGTGGAGGCCTTGTTCACCGAGACCCCCGACTGGCGCACAGCTTCCGGCAGCTGGGGTTCCACCAGGCCCACCCGGTTCTGCACGTTCACCTGGTTACTGTTCCTGTCGGTGCCGTTGGCGAAAGCCACGGTGATAGCGCCGCTGCCATCCGATGCGCTGCTGGAGGTGATGTACTCCATCCCCTCGACACCATTGATCTGCTGCTCCAGCACCGAGGTGACGCCCTGCTCAACGCTGAGCGCATTGGCACCGGTGTAGTTGGCCGAGACAAGCACGGTGGGGGGGGGGCGATGTCCGGCAGGTTCTCCACCGGCAGCTGGGGGATCGAGAGCAAGCCGGCGATCACGATCAGCAGACTGCACACCGCCGTGAGCACGGGCCGACGGATGAATTGGTTCGAGAGCGCCATGGGGCAGGCGGCGGTCTAGGACCTGGGCTTGATCGGCAGACCGTGGCGGAGGTTGATCAGGTTCGAGGTGATCACGCTCACTCCGTCTCTGAGGCCGCTCAGCACCGGATAGCGGTTGTTCTGCAGCGGACCCAAGAACACAGGACGCTGCAGGGCCACCTGGGTGGAGGGCGGCCGCCTGGCCAGGGAGGCCAGGTCGGCCCTGTCGGGGTTGGCGCGCAGCTCGGTGAGGCTTCCTGGGATGGACACGAAACTCTGGCCGGCGAGTTGCAGCAAGGCCTTGAAGGGCACCGACAGCGGCTGGCTCCGCTCCAACACCAGCTGGGTGCGCACCTTGACGCCACTGGGCAACCGTCCGCCTTGGTTGTCGAATTCAGCCTTGGCCAGAAGCGATTGACTCCCCTCGCTCACGATCGGATCGAGCGACCGCCCCCTGGCCTCGGGCCAGGGGGCGGTCGGTTGCGGGATCGCTGATCAGCACGGTCTGGCCTGGCCGCACCCGCTCGGCGTAGACCGTGGGCACCTCCACCCTGACCATCAGCCGGTCGTTGCGGACCAACTTGGTGAAGGGGTCACCGCTCGCGATCACATCACCCTGCTTCACCCGCAGATCAGCGATGGTGCCGCTGATCGGGGCACACAGGTTGCGGAAGCGGCGGTCGGCCTCCCTGGCGATCAGGGCCTCCCTGGAGGCGTTCGACTCCTGGCGAAACTGGTCGCGTTGGATGGGGCTGACGGCCCCTTGGCGCGCCAGTGACTCGTAGCGCTGGTAGTTGAGCTGGTCACTGGCGGCCTTGGCCCGCAGACTGATCGCATCGGCCCTCTGTTGCTCCTGATCCAGCACCAGCAGCAGGTCACCCTGGCGGACCTGGCTGCCTTGGCCCACCAGAACCCGCTCGATCCTGCCGCTCGCCTGGGCGGAGAGCTGGACCAGATCGAGGGCCTCGAGGCTGCTGACCGTGTCGATGCTGGTTGTTGAAGTCCCCCAGGCTGACGGGCTCTGTCCGCACCGGCAGCAGACCGCCCGGTGGCGGTCCCGGTGGGGCGGAACAGCCGGGGGCCATGAGCAGCAGCCCTGCAGCCAGGGGAAGCCCCAACCTGCGGGGTGCCGACACGCGCAGGGGTTTGGCACGTATCGGCATCCAACGACAAGCCTCAACGTTTCACCATCCTGTCCCCATCCGCTGAGAATCCGGGGTGGGCTGCCTTTGAGGCCCCCGTTCC
Source organism: Cyanobium sp. Morenito 9A2 (assembly GCF_024345575.1). Lineage (GTDB taxonomy): Bacteria > Cyanobacteriota > Cyanobacteriia > PCC-6307 > Cyanobiaceae > ATX-6F1. The sequence goes on along the minus strand of NZ_JAGQBJ010000003.1, from coordinate 37,531 downwards.
GTTTCGGCTCTCGGCTCTGCCTGATCGGCCCTTGCATCCTCCGCCAGCCCAGCGTGCTGAGCAAACGGGAGAATGCCGTCCGGCAGCTGGACGGGGAAGGTTCGAGCGATCAGCGGCTGGCAGGACGAACAAACGGTCGCCGTTTCTTAGCTGCGGCAGCGCATCCAGGAACCCAGAGCCACGTCCTGGGGGTCGGCCCCGGCTGGGTTGGGTCCCCTGGCGTCAGCGCGAACGGGGCACCCAGGCCTTCGGGCACAGCGGCCTCAATGGGCGGGTCGGTGATCAGCCCTTCACCCTGCTCGATCAGCGCGGCACCAGGCACAGAGCTGGTTGGTGCCGCCTTGGCCGTGTCGTTGGGGACCCCAATCAATCAACGGCCCGCCGGCCAGGCCCCTGGCTGCGGACCAGCAGGTGGGAAGGCCTCTCCCTGCCGCAGGCAACAGCCCGACGGGGCCTGGGCCCATGAGCTTTTGCCAGGCAGGCAAGAAAGCCCTGGTCAACCCATGGGGAGCACGTCACGGCCTGGGGGCCTCGGGCCCGCCTGGCCAGCGGGCCCCCTCCGCAGCGGTGGCCGGTCGGTGGGCGCCAGATCCGTAGCCGCCTGATCCATGGGCGCAGATGCCCGGATCCGCAGGGCTGATGCACGGACCTGAAAGGGATTCAAGACCAGTTGCGTCCGACGCGGGGGCCCAACCAGGCCAGCGCTGACCACCCTTCACCCGATTGGAAGGGTGTTGGGAAGACGCAACCGCCTGGCCGTTCCTGCTGGGGTTGTCCTTCCCGGCCGCCTGCGCAGGCGAGCGGCCCAACCGGATCGCTTCCAGGAGCTCGAAGGCCGCGAAGGCCCTGTCGACTTACACCCACGGGAGAATGGCCATTCCCGAGAGACACCATGGCTGCTGCCCAGGAGCCTTCGCCCGCTGACGCTGTGTTGATCCGCCACGGTGAAACCGCCTGGAGTCGTTCGGGCCGGCACACGAGCACCACGGACCTCCCCCTGACCGCCCACGGCGAAGAGGCCGCCCGGCGCCTGGTCCCGGTGCTGGCTGGGATGGAGCTGGCCATGGTGCTCTCCAGCCCCCGTCAGCGGGCGCTGCAGACCTGTCGGCTGGCTGGCTTGGGCGCGCGGGTTCAGGTCGACGACGATCTGGCCGAATGGAGTTACGGCGATTACGAAGGCCTCACGGCCGCGGAGATCGAGCTCCAGCAGCCCGGCTGGTTGCTGTTCCGTGACGGCGCTGCCGGCGGTGAAAGCCCCGCCCAGGTCGCTGCACGCGTGGATCGGGTGATCGCCAGGGTGCGGGCCGCCCGCGGGCCCGTGGCGCTGTTCGCCCATGGACATGTCCTGCGGGTGTTCGTTGCCCGCTGGATCGGCCTCTCTGCCGGCCAGGGCCAGCATTTCCTGCTCGATACCTCCACGCTCTCTGTGCTGTCGCACTACCGGGGCCTCCCGGCGGTGAAGAGCTGGAATGCACCACAGGGCGCTTGAGGCTCCGCGGGGGTGGGACTCCTGCCAGGGTGCCTGGGGCCGCCCCACAGGCCTGTTGGCCTTGAATGACGACCAGCGGCAGGCTGAGCTGTTCGAGCTGGAGCGACCTGGCGCGGGGGGGCCGGCGTGCAGAACACCAGGAAAGCGCAGACGTGGTCAGGCCAGCGGGCCAGCGCCGCCCGTTCCTGGGTTGGCGGGCGGGCCCTTTGTGCGAGCAGGCGGTGAACCCAGCCGATGCCCCTCCCAGAAGCCGAAATGGATCTCCTTTGGGAGGCCGATCAGGTTCGCGACGCGCAAGGCGGAGGCCAAAGCCAAACCATGACTCGCCGCAGATGATGAAGACGATGAAGACCCAATCCCCCACGCTCAGCGAGCGCCATCACGGGGCTCTGCACAGGACTGCCCAGCTGCTCCGCCGTCAGGCCCGCAAGGGCAAGCCGTTGGCCTGCCTCGCCCCGCTGATCGCCGAGCGCTTCGGGCCAGAGGCGGCCGCCGTCGTGCGCGGCAGTGTAGACACCATCGAGGGCCTCTCCGGCGCCGGCGAAGCACCCCGGCGGTGGCCCAAGACCCGCTCCTTGGCCTCTGTGGGGCACAAGCGTGAGGGTTCCCTGCGGGTCACGGCGGTCGACAAGGCGCACAACGGCCGCGACCGGAGGCTCGACGCCCGACGTCTGGCGCCCGTAGGCCTGGCCCCGGCGGTTTAGGCGGGGGCAAGCAGCCTCTGGCCATGACGGGTGTCGTCCCAACCTCCGCGCCCCGCCTGATCAACGGTCCCGCCGCTGCGCCGGCCACCGTGCTGCTGGCCCATGGGGACGGCGCGCCGATGGACAGTCCGTACATTCATGGCCGCCATCCCCGACGGCCTGGCTTCACAGGGCTGGCGGGTGGTGCGCTTCGAGTTTCCGTCCATGGCCCGGCAGCGGATCCTGAACCCACGGCAGGGTCCCGACCGGATGCCAGTGCTGCAGGAGTCCTTCCGCCAGCAGGTGCAGCTGGAGAAGGCGGAGGGGCCTGAGCGGCCGCTGTTCATCGGTGGCAAGTCGATGGGTGGGCGGGTGGCCTGCCTGCTGACCGATGAACTGGCCACCAGCGCCGCAGTGCGCGGCTGCCTCTGCCTGGGCTACCCCTTCCACCCGCCCGGCCGACCACTCTGGCTGCGCTGAATTCCCAGCGGTGACGACAGCTTCAAGCCCACCCTCAGCTCCGGCCGCAGCGAGGCGGAGAACTGGGCCACGGCAGCGGCGTGGAGCGATACCTTCCTGCGCCAGTGGCTCAGCGGCTGAGGCCTGGCTTGCAGGAAGAGGCTCTTGCCAGTGAGCCTTCGAAACGTTCCATGCTGGACAGGCGCTGAAGGGTTTCCTCCATGGCTCGCCGTCGGCAGCGCCAGGATCCGCTGCGTCTCGGTGCGGAGGCCCGCGCCGCGCAACGGTTCGAACCGGAGCAAGCCAACCCGTTGGACGGCAGCTGGCGGAACAGGGCCAGACGGCGGTGGTGCACCAGTTCGATGCCCAGGGCGGGAAGGGGCCGGCAATGGGGCCTGAGCCACACCTGAGCCCAACCGTTGCTGGGGTTCTCCGAGCCTGGGGCGTCGGCTGCAGCCTGGGGAGCGGCGCCAGAGATCTGTCTGGGCCGGTCATGGGGGCTCTGACCCACCCGCCAGCGCTGACAAACCCGAGCGCCACGGATGCGAGGACGGTGCTCCCCAACCCAAGGTCCGCCCTCGCGCTGGGGGAAGAGGAACTGGACCTGGGCCCGGATCGTCACGTCGCCGTCGTTGGTGGGCTTGAGCACATTGGCGTAGGCCTGCAGGGAGGCATTGATCGGCCGGCCACCCACGCGGAACAACCGCTCCACACCGCCCCCCACCGGCACGATCCACTGCTGACCAGCGGCGGCCTGCCAGTTGGCGGTGATGATCGGCGAGGTCACCAGATACCAGCCGTTGGGCCGGTTGTAGTTGATGAACGGCTGCAGCAGAAAGGCACTCACCGGGCCCCGGTCGCTGGCACCCGCAAACGACCACACGTTGTTCAGCAGCGCTCCCGCCACCCAGGGGCCCTGGCTGTAGACCGCCAGCGCCGCCGGCCCCGCCGACCACTTGCCGCTGCCCAGGCTGCTGTCGCTGGCCGTGGGCAACACCAGCGTGGGGCCGAAGCCGAGGGTTCAGGGGCCCTTGCCCTTGGGCACGAAGAAGAAGCTGGGATTGAGATCGCCGATGCCGCTCCGGGTGCCCGCTGCGGTGGGCTGGCTCAGCACCGGCAGGATCGAGCGGGTCACCAGGGTGAGGTCCTTGCTGAGCGCAAAGGGCACCACTGGCTGGATGTTGAGCACATTGAGGCTTTGCTCGCCGTTGGGCCCAATCCCAGGTGTGTAGTTGTACAGAAAGGGAACGCTGACCAGGTTGGCGATCGGATTCTGGGCCTCAGCCGCCAGGCCCTCGGTTTGCGCCGCGCTCTCGGCTGGGCTGGGCGCTGCTGCCGGCACCTGGGAGGGCGAGTCAGCCTGGGGAGGTTCTGCCGCGGCCGAGGGCATCGGGGCTGGCACCAGCGCTGCGATGGCCAGGGCAAGCAGACGTCGGGCCATACAACTGTGCTGGCAGCGGCGGAGGACGGATCCTAAGGATCTCCTCGGGGGGCACGGGCGGAGAAGTGATGGCATCGGGGCTCCCAAAGGGCCCTGGGTTTCCATGCTGATGACAGGGAAGACCGGTTCGAGGCCGTCCTGGTGCAGCGGCGGGTCGTTGTTTCTACGTTGGCGTCGGTTCCGCATCGCTGGCCATGATCAGGGGGATGACTGTTGGTGCTTTCACCGTTGTGGCGCTGCTGACCGGGTGTGGCCGTCCCGATACCCAGGCCCTGCAGAAGCTGGCCTGCAAGCAGGTCGCCAGCTCGATCGATCTGCAGTCGGTGGGGCAGCTTGATGCGCTGCGCAAGGCATTGGGCCTGGCCCCTGGCGTGGATCCTCTCCAGACCTGCCGTGACCTGGGCATCACCATGGAGCCCACGGCACAGCCAGGAGAGCCCGAGAACTGATCGTCGCCCGATTCCCCCTGCCGAGGTGGCACCGCGCGGGGGTGCAACGACCACACCGATCAAGCCGACCAGGTTCTGACTGGGTGATCCTCAGGTGTTTGCAGGAACGGATCGTCAGCGCGCCCCTGGCTGCAGCTCAGGTGGAGGTCATCCACGCTCTGGAGCCTCCCGGTTGTCGATGCACTCACCAGCGGCCGACCAACCATCGATGGCAAAGGCTCCGGCGGGTCGACAACGGTCTTCGTCGGGGGCAACGGGGCTTCATGAAGAGGGCTTCATGGCTCCGGAACTTGGCCCCCTCGGCGGGCCTGGCAACACTCCCAGGGCCTGCAGACTGGCGCGGCCCAGTCGCTCCCGCCTGGGACCATCGGCTGCTCCGATCATGGCGATGTTGAGGGCAAAGGGCGTGATCTGATCGCCCCGTTGCACCCAGCCCACCCACCAGCCCAAACCGGCACCAGGGTCGTTCTGCCAACCGGTTTTGGCGTGAAGGCTCCAGCCCGGGCCGGGTCGACCCGGGTGATTTCGGTGACCTGTTGTTGGGCACCCCTGGGGAAGGGAAGCTTCTGGTGGGCCAGCCTGGAGAGGAAAAGGGTCTGCTCCACCGCACTGATCGCCAGGGGAAGCCGCAGCCAGAAGCTGGTGACGTCACCTCCGATCTGCCGGTTGCCGTAGCCAAGCCACTGGATCGCAGCGTGCATGCGCGACAGGCCAATGAGGCGGGCAGCTCCTGATCGATCGGCACGTTGGACACTTTGATCGCCCCGCGCAGCCCCATCGGCTCCAGCCACTCGCCCAGGAACGGGTTGGCGTCGCCGGTGGAGGGGATCAGTTCGTCGACGTTCCTCACGGCCCCAGCGACAGGCCGATCAAGGAGTTGGGGATCTTGAACGTGGAGGCCGGCGAAAAGCGCTGCTCAGCGCGGAGCTGGTTGTGCCCACGCTGCTGACCGGTGCGCTCATCAAGCCGTACGAACGTGCCGTTCGCTTTCGCCTGCTGGAACAGAGCCGCCACGCTCGGCTCCTCCCGCCAGGGAGCGCAGTTGCCAGCCGTTGGCCACTTCAGGGCGAGCGCAGCCGCCACAGACAGGCTTGCTGGGGCGGAGCGCACGGGCCTTCGCGGTGAATTCAGCCATCCTGCCAACCCAAGTCGATCCGCTGACTGCCGGCGACAGCCTGGGGCCGGTGACCCCGGCACCTGAAGAGCTCGACCCGGTGGTGGAACGTGGGGTGGCACGTGCTCGATCAGCTGAGTAAGTGCCTCGACAACAGTTGAACAGGAACGATCGGGAGGCCGCTCAGGTGCAGGGCCCCGTCAGGCTGATTCCATCAACGGGCCACTCCCCTGGCTCAGCCGACCGTGGAGCCCCCGATGCAGGCCACCCGCGAGCCAGCGGAGCGGAGCTGGCGCGAAGGAGGACCGGGGGCACCACCAAGACCTCCAGGGCGGTGATCCCACCAGCTCCACTGATCCCCATGCCTTCATCCTGTCGGCCGAAGCCACCAAGGGCAGTAGCTGGCGCTGGGGACCAAGTTCGCTCCATATCCGATGGGCGCCGGCATGGCGGTTCGCTGGGTTTCAGCAGGGCGCTGTTCAACGGGCAGCGCAGCTCCAGGGGAGCCGAGGAGTGGCTGCAGCGGGAGAAAACGGATCTCTGGCGGGAAGACAGCGGCCTGACACCGGCGACGGCTGGCGGCGAAGCGCTCAAGGCCGCTCTCAACGCTGGGTGTCCGTCGGTTCGGGCGACAGCCGGCGCTCCACCTGCAGAAACACCAGCCAGGCCACCCCAGCGCTGATGCCGCCGGTCCAGTCGCTGCGCAGCAGCTCCAGAATCGAAATCGTGCTGGCACCGATGCGGAGTCCACGTAACAGAACGCGGCCCAGCTGCTCGAGGTTGGGGGGCATGGTCAGGGCCTGCGTCTGTCACTTGAGGTTGGCGGGAGGGTAAATCCCGCCAACAGGCTCTGCGGCTGCTCAAGGGGGTGGATCAGCAGCGATTCCTGGCGGTGCTGGGGACCTGGCGACCGGAGGGCCAGCGGGCAGATGGAGCGACCTGGAGCTGATCAGCCTGATCCCTTGGGGCCAGTAGCTGCAGGCCCGCGAAGCGGTAACGGCTGATGCCAGCTGAGGACTCCAGGCTGGGGATCGAGACTGAGGACGATGGGGCTGTGCGGCTGCATGGGGCAGCGGGCCGACGCCCATGGGCCTCTGGTTGAGCTGCGCCTGGCACCCGTGACGGCATGGGAGTGGTCTCCTCCCGGCCACCGCTTCGTTGGGTGACGTCCAGGGGGGCTGTTACGTCTCGGCTGCCCTCAAGCCGCCTGAATCACGGGCAACGCCAGCTTCGGCCTGGAACCTTCCGGTGGCCTGTTGAGACAGACGTCTTCGGGTTGAGCGAGCAGGGGGGCTTCGGCTCCAGCAGCCTGGATGGAGCTGACGGGCGTTCCCGCGGCTCTCGGCTCGCTGCTGGCCGATCGCCATGGCAGCACCGCTCTGGCCCTAGGGGGGAGCGTCACGAACGTGATACCAACGGGGCGGTGTTGACACCAAGCCAGAACCGTGCCACCGACCCATCAGCCTCCTGTGTGCTGGCAATGGGCCGGCAGGAACAGACAGGTCGGCTCCTGAGCGTTCGGATCAGGGGCTCGAAGTGAGGTGGTCGTTCGATCCCCCCAGATCTGGTGAAGGATCTGAGCACCACCATCACCTCCAGCCGTGTTTCCAGGGTGGCCCCCCGCAGCACAGCGAAACGCGTGGGTCCAGGCCTTGCCAGGGGGGGGCGTGGAGGATCAGCGCTGGCTGTTCAGGCCAGTGTCAGCCCAGCCCCGACGCCGGGAGCGACCATGACGCTGTTTCAGCCACGGTGCCGCATCTGATCGATGGCGATGTCAACCAAGTCCCCCTCATCTTCCCCGGCCACCAAGTGCCCCCCCGCGCTTAGCCTATGGCTTCGTCAAGTGCTGCGAGACGTCGACCGCCAGGTAGGGATGCAGCCCCATAGTCCGCACCGTACCGGGGCATTGGAGGCTGCCCCACGACCACACCACAGGGAGGGTTTGGCCCTGGGGCGAAACGCCGATCGTGGCATCTTCGGTAGCCGCGCACACCCGCGGCAATGGCGCTGCCTTGCCAGGCGCAACAACCGCTGGGGGTTGCTCTCTGGGCCGTGGAAGCAGTCTTCTTCGATGGAGCAGACGTGGCCTGATCAGCCAGTACCGCCACGATCTGTTGCTGCTGCTGCAAGGCCTACGGCGGACGGGTGCGCAGCGACAGGCCCTGTTCGCCATAGGCGTTCAGCCGGCTGGCACCAGTGGGATTCGCTCCGCCGGTCAACTCGATCGCGCTCCACCGGCACGCAGCGCTGGTCAGCCATCCGCGTCCTCCGGACAGGTGCCGCAGGCCTCTCCGATGGTGTAGGCCTCCCGCCTGTCCGTCAGACCCCCCGTTCTGTCTCCTTGGCCAGGGCTTAATCCCTGCGCTGCAGTGCCTCTTACTCCTGCGGAGAATGCAGCGACTAGCACGTTTTGATCTCCCGCAGGCCCTGGGCTCGGAGCCTTTCGTGCTCCTGCTACTCGGCCACCTCAGCCCAGGCTTGGTGTTGGCATCCAGGAACGCCTGCCGCCAACGGTTCAGCTGCTCAGGGAAGGCCCCCCTGCTGCCGCAGGCGGGGGGCTCAATGACGTTGGGGCCAGCGGTCTCCAGCACCACGAAGATCTGGTCGGCAGCATTCAAGCCCTCCAGTCCCGGTGAGAACGCCTCCACCATCTCGGCTTGCAACCACCAGGCCCACAACCATTGGTGGAGGGCGTCGACCTGGGTGCCCAGTTCGTCTGAAATCCGAGCCACGCTCCACCGGTTCGTCTGGATCATCCAGCGTCATCCATCAGCCCATGGCATCACTTCGAGCTGGGTTAACCAATGCAAAAGTCCGCGGCTCCTCAGACTCGCTGAGGCCGCCCATTGAACTGCTCCATCCAGCCCGAGGCTGTACGAATAGGAGGTGGACATCTTTGATGAAGCGAGAGAATCTGCTGCTGTGATCATGTCAACCGATGCCTGTCCATGACGCTTCGGCAGCCTCCCTTTCCGCAGCCTGCTTGCCTTCCGGCCCGCCATAACTTCAGCCACGTCTACCAACGTGGGCACGATCCTTCAGTCCATCTCGGATGACGCCGCTTAGAACCGTGTTGCCATCTCGCCAAAAGTCCGATTCAGCCGCCATTGTTATCGGATCTGCGCCAGCTTGCATTGAGCCATTCGGTGACCACCTGATGCCTTCTTCTGGCTCAGATCACATCTCTCGACCCTGACGCCATGTTTCTCGTCCATACCCGCCCGGCAGAGGCTCCGCTCCTGGCCGCAGCCATCGCCGGTGCCTGTCGGATCGGCCATCGCTGGTCCACAGCCTTCCAGCCCCGCTTTCTCGCCCCGATCTTCCAGGAGCTGCTGGGAGAAACCCTGGATTTCGAACAGCTGGAAGCAATTGATGTGGAGGCGGCGGTTGATCTGTTTCCGCAGCCACAGCAACGACGGGAGCTGGTCGAGCTGCTGGTGCTCGCCGAGATGCTGGTGAATCCAGTGCCGCCAGAGCTTGAACGGTCGATCGAACGCTGGGCGGCACGGTTGGGTGTCGATGACCGCAGCCTGGTCATGGCCCGCGATGTGGCGTTCAACAGCCGGTCGCAGGCCCAGAGTGATTTCTACAGGCTCTTCTGGATGGGGGAGGAAGACCGCCAGGCGGCGGGCTTTGAGCAGCTGCTGGAGCTGCATGGCCCCAAAGCCTGGACCTTCACGTTCGAGCCGGATGCGGCCCTGGCGGCCCGCTGGCGTGCCCTGGCGTCAGCCCCGCCGGGGAGCCTTGGTGCTGCCGTCTGGCGGCATTACCAGAACAACAGGTTCACCACCCCCGGCGAACTGGGTGGCGCCAACGCGGCCCTCGCCCATCACGACTGGCTGCATGTGCTGGGTGATTACCAGGTGGATGTGGTGGGTGAGGTGGAGAATGCCGCCTTTGGTGCCGCCAGCAGCTCAGTGCCGGGAGCCAATCTCTGGTTTCTCGGCGTGATGGCCATGTACGAAGGCGGCTTGTTCGACAGTGTGGTGGCCGGTGGGCAGCAGAACTGTGTGTCGGCGCCTGGGGTTCCTGAGCGGGTTGTGGCCGCCCTCAAGCGGGGCAGGCAATGCTCCCGGGATCTCCTGGCCATCGACTATTTCACCGTGGCCGATCAACCTCTGAAGGAGCTGCAGGAAGCCTGGGGAATTGCTCCTCGCCGCTGACGAGCCGGTTGCACCCCACCGTGCCGTTTCTGTAATTGCCTGGGGCTGCAAGTAGTTTGGAGGGGAACAAGGAGATGATCCAGGCATGGATGTCGCGATTGTTGGCGCCGCTGGAAGTTGTGGCCGCCAACTCGCCAGCCAGCTGCTTGATCGCCGACTTCTGCCTGCCACGGGGCGGCTGCAGCTGGTGGGTCATCAAGGCGGGCGCAGCGCGGATGAGCTGTGGGGCCTGCGCGCTGATCTGGATGATGCGTTCGTCGATGGGGCCCCAGCCCTTGAGGTGGTGGTCGACCCTGCCGATCTGTCCGCTGATCTGGTGGTGATGCTGGCTGGTGTCACGGTGTCCAGCGATCTGGGCGCAGCCGTCGACCGTGCCGCCCTGGGGAAGGCGAATCTGCCGATCTATCAGCTCTATGCCGAGGCCATGGCCGCCCGCAACGGCCCCCCACCCACAGTGATTGTCCAGTCCAACCCGGTGGAACTCGGGGTGCAGGTGTTCGCCGAACGGCTCGGACGCCGCCACGTGATCGGCGCAGGAGCATTGTCTGACAGCCTGCGCGTGCGTGCCGAGCTGGCCGTTGATCTGGGGGTGCGGCGGCCCCAGGTGCAGGCGCTGATGCTTGGCCAGCACGGTGATCATGCGCTGCCTCTGTGGAGCCAGCTGCGGGTCCAGGGTGTGGCCACCGAGGCGGTGGCAGCCCTGGTGCATCGCATCCGCGCCGGGCGAACCCTGGCCGATTTTCCCCAGGAGCTGCGCGCTCACAGGATGGAGATGTTCGGCTTGATCCGCAGCGGGCAGGTGCAGAAGGCCTATGACCTCGTAGAGACGCTCTCCGCAGACCTGCGCGCTGTCGTGAAGCCTTTCTTCATCCACTTCACGGCAGGCCGAACCACCGAAATTGCCACCGCCCATGCGGTTGCCGAAATCATCGCCGCGATGGTTACGGGCGAGCAGCGCATTCTTCCCGCCCAGGTGTTGCTGGCCGGTGAATGGCTGGATCTCCATGGTGTGGTCGCTGCCCCGGTGATCCTGAGCGCCGGTGGCTGGGAAGCCGTGGAGCAACTCGAACTTGAGGCAGACGAGCTGGCTGGCCTGCATGCCGCCATGGCGGCCATCAGCACAGCCAACAGGGCCGTGATGCAGCCCTCATGATCCGCAAGGCAGGCGCTGCGGTGTCACGGGGGGGGGGGCAGCAGCAGGGGAGTCCTATGATGGGTAAATCGGGGCGTGGCGCAGCTTGGTAGCGCGGGTGCTTTGGGAGCACTAGGTCGCAGGTTCGAATCCTGTCGCCCCGACTGCAGTTATACCAAAGGCTCTCGGAGATTCCGGGAGCCCTTCTTTTTGACCATTTTAGGCCCGTTGTGCACATCCCGTGCACATCCACCTCATCTGCCGGGTCTCAGATCGGCTCTTCGATTACCTCCCAGCCCTGCTGCCGGTACCAACGCGCGATCTGGTTCGCCATCCCAGGCGGCACATCGAACACCCGGTGATCAGGACTCGGCAGCTCGTGCGCCTTGCCACCCGCTTTCAGGTAACGGCGCTCACAGCGAATCCGAATCAGTCCGCATGTCACCGCAGGGCCGCAGCTCTCAACCGTTGCCACGGGGCCACAGCACCCCACTGCTGGGCCTGCCGCCGCCACCACCCCCGTCGCTGCCCTGCAGTTGCTTGGCATAGAACGGGTGCTGGCGTACACCAGCGGCACCGACCGCCACCGTGCTCCAGTCCGTGAGGAAGTCAGGAGCAGCAGCGGGCCCCATCGCCAGGGGCTGCAACGGTGCCAGCGGGCAGAAGCTCAACCGATCGGGGACCGTGGTCCACGGCAACGAGCCCACCGTGCTCCAGCCCGCTAACGCCGCAGGCGTCCCGGTTGGCTGCAGGAACCAGAGATCGGTGGCACCGCTGTACGCCGCTGCCAGCTGGTAGAAGGTGCCGCCGCCGGCCGGAGAGGCGGCCCGGCCCAGGCGGCGCGGATCACTGATCTGGTTGCTGCCCAGCCAGAGACAATCCGGCAGCGCAACCCGTGGCTGGATGGTGCCAGGAGCGAACACACCGCTGGTGGTGGTCGCATACAACCCGCAACCGCGAATGAGTTGCTGTTCGCTGCCCGTGGGCGGAGGCGGAATCACAGACGACGCCACCATCGTGTTGTTGTTCCAGATGTAGCTGTTCTGCGAATAGAACATGCCGACATAGGCGTTTGAGCGGTTAAAGAACACATTCCAGCCTGATGTTGCCGGTGACCTGAACAGAACCATCGTGTGGTTCTGCGTGTAGGTGTCCGCGCCGATCGGTGCAATCGAGTAGCAGAAGAACTCACGGCCTGGCGCCGTGTCCTGCAGCACCAGCAACATCGCGCCGTAATCAATCGCGGGCGATCCATCCGGCGCGTAATGGGACAGGCCCGCGTTGACGCTGAACAAGGTCGTCGCGAACGTGCCATAGCCGCCGTTGCTGCTGTCGTTGGTGTAGACGCTCTCCAGGCCCAGCCTCAACAGGGCTGAGCTCGACACTGCGTTGTAGCCCTGCACTTTGCTGGTGTTGTAGAAGCTCAAGAGCACCGGATTGACCGGATGGCCCAGGCGCCACACATACCCGAAGTTCGTTGCACCCGTCGCGGAATTGTGATCCTTGACGATCGACAACGGAACACCGGCATTTCCGGGCGTTGCATTCACCACTGCCGCAAACGCCGAGAAGGCCTCACTCAGCCGCAGCCCAGGGCTATCGACTGCCTTGCTGGTCCAGTTCCAGGAGGCCCATTGCTGGGCTGAGGTGGCGAGGCCCATGGCGTCTCAGGTCAGGTGGGATTAACAACCCGCACCGCCAGGCGGGCGGGACCGAGCTGCAGCCATTCGCTGCCATCAGCCGCCTTGAAGTAGCCAAGGTTGGAGAAGGTGCGGTTGTAGATCGCCAGGTCTTCCGGCAACACCACCGGATCCCACCACTGCACCGGCGGCAGTGGCACCACGTAGCCCACACCAGGCGTGATCGGGATCCACTGCGCCGGACGACTGAGCACAAACGGCGGTCCACTGCTGAACCATTCCTGGCGGAAGCTCCCAGACAGCAGCAGCTGCGGCAGGTTGCGGCTCCAGGCCACCGTGTTGATCACAGCGGCCATGTCGGTGTTCGAGAGGTGCCAGTCACCGGTGGTGACGTCCTTGGCGATCAGCAGCGCCAGGGCCTGTCGGTTCGTGAAGCTGTGCTGAGAGAACGAGAAGGCGAAGAACTCCTGGCCCGGTTTCAGGCTCCAGGCCGTCGCCGCACCAATCGGCATGGGCAGCGTCACCGTGCCCGCTGTGTTCGTCGTGCCCCGGCCACCGGAAAGCAACCCGTGATTACCCAGGCCGCCAGCCGGTGCATGGCCCGCAGCCAGGCCCACCTGGGCGGTCACCGCCGCCGTGGTCGTGTTCAACACCCACTGGCTCATCAGCTCCACCGGCGAGCCACCGCTCAGCGCAGCCAGCCGTGCCTTGATCGTCCAACCGAGGAAGCCCGGCGCCCCCGCGCTGTTGGTGAGCAGGCTCAGCAACTGGCCCAGGTTCTGAGAATTGGCCGCACTGATCCAGGTGGCCAGCTCCGTGTCCACCAACGCCGCCATGGCGCTCAGCACACCCAGGGCGTTTGGCTCGTCACCACGCCGGCTGAGATCGCGGATCGTTGCCGCCATCAGCTGCCCGCCGTGTCGTGCTCGACCAGGGCCCGCACCGTCACCGTCGCCGCATGGGCCACATTCAGCGCGGTCCTCACCCGAGCAAAAAGCCGCGCCTGCAGCGGCGTCTCACCGTTGGAGTAGGTCGAGCCCGGTGCGGGCAGCAGCAACGGATTCACGCCATCGAAGCTCAGATCCAGGAGCACCCCGGCTGAGAGCGGCGGATCCTCCACGATCGGCCGCGCCGTATCAGCGTTCCGCGCCTGCGCGCTCGCATAAAAGGTGATCCAGGCTGCGATGTCACAACCGACCGCCAGGAAGCGGCCATCAGTGCCCAGCTCCACAAAAGTCAGATCCAGAACCGACGGCGCCGAAACGGTCGCCGTGACCCGCTGCTCCTCCACGCGCCGAGGCGTGTCGATCCTCGCCACCCAACCCATCAGGGCACCACAGGGATCTTGCGGATGGCGCGTGTCGTCTGGCTGAAGCTCTTGCTGATCGGCCCCCAGGAGCCGTAATACCAGTCCTGGCAGATCGCAGTGGTGGCCTGATCCTCAGTTGAGGTCCACATGTTCCCCTCGAAGAACGCCTGAGCACCACCAATGGAGAAGCCCGCCACCACGGTCTGCGGCGGGATCGACATGCTGTAGTTGGCCGTCGTCACCGGCACCGCGTAAGCATTGGCGCCGAACCCTCCAGTGTTGCCGTCGGTGTTGTCGGGCTTGAACTTGCGGAACAGGATCTCCAGCTCGTAGAGCGCCGGCACATACCAGTCCGTGTAGCCGCCGATCGTGAGCGCCCGCGCCCACTGGGCAGCGGGATGGCCCGCATCATTGGCGGCGTTGCTGTTGGCCAGGCCGTCAAAGGTGCTCGTGGCCCCGGCGGTGGCCGTGTTGGCGGTCTTGAGCACCTTCAGGGCCTGACCGGTGGACTTGGGCGAAATGATCAGCGCATGGGTCGCCACACCATTCGCCGTAGTCGAGATCAACCCGCCGTAGTAGCCGCCCTCGAGTGCGCCGCCGATCGCCGGCAGGCTGCCAACCGGAGTGCCAGCACTCACCGTCAGCTTGTAGACGGTCCCCGAGACCGTATCGAGGTACATGTCCCCGTCGATCTGGCCGGGAATGTTGGCCGGTGGCGGCCCGGAGCCCACAAACCACCGGTGCCGCGGGAGCCCGCCGCACCGGTGGTGCCAGCCGCGCCAGCCGGGCCCTGGATGCCCGCTGCTCCAGCCGTACCAGCCGGGCCCTGAGCTCCAGCGGCGCCAGCCGGACCTTGAGCACCAGCCGTTCCAGCGGGGCCCGTCGGCCCGGCCGGGCCTTGGATTGCGCCTGCATTGACCCAGACGTTGCCGGTAGCGTCCCAGGAGTAGAGCGTGTCGCCCTCGTCCGCGACGAGGTAGGCATCACCCTGCTGCCGGTTGGTGGTCGGCAGCGCCGAGTAGGTGGCCACCGAACCCTTGAGGTTGATGCCGGTGCCCGCCGCGCCTTGCGGGCCGGCCGGACCGGTTGCTCCAGGAGCTCCAGCCGTTCCGGCTGGGCCGGCTGGGCCGGTTGCCCCGGCTGCACCGGCTGTGCCGGGCGTTCCCTGCGGGCCTGACGGACCTTGGGGACCAGCGGCACCCGCCGCTCCGGCCGCTCCAGCTGGACCTGGGCTGCCCTGCGGGCCAAGCAGCGAGCCGGTGTTGCTCCAGGGCATTGAGGGCGAGGTCCCGCGTCACGTCACCAGCTATTGCCATTGATGATTCCGCTACCCGAATCTCTCTCTGCTGATCAGCAGAGTTGATAGCTCGTTCTTTCCATCAACCAGAAGGCACGAACACTCATAGGATCTGGGCCACTGAGGGACAAATGAAAAGCTGCCCAGCACCTGCGTAGATCGAGCAGGACATCCGCAGTATCCAGCATCTGATGTGCCCTCATGCCGTGAGCACGAACAAGATCTATGCCTGTTCTCGATCATGGACCGCTTGGGGTCATAAGCCCGCAGACATTGTGTAGCTCCAGGATCAAGTGGTTCTCGGGTCCGAGAACCACGGTAAAGCTTGTATAGGTGAATCTGAAAGCCTATGATGCGGCTAGGTTCTTGCCATGCGCCCAATGTCCTTGAGCCGTGGTTCACGGAAAGGGGTGAACACTCAGCGGCGGTTCACGGAAACCATCCAATAACAAGTTCGCTAACAATATGAGCACACCAACAGCACCAACGGCACCAGAGGGCGGAGAGCCCAATGGCAATAACCCAAAAAAGGAATGGACTCTGTTAAAAGCAGTAGAGTTTGTCCTGGCTAAACCTGAAGACATAAAAAAGGAGACAGACGCGATACTGAGAAAATACCGCAGACGGTATCAGGGTGAACGTGATGAGGAGGACGTCAAGGAAATGGTAGCCAACAAGGTCATCAAGAACTACAGCTACATGGCGGCATTCACTGGAGGCACAACTGCCCTTGCTGGAGTTGTCCCCGGTATCGGAACAGTTGCCGCTGTCGCCGGCGGTGCAACTGCCGATATCGCCCTTTGCATGAAGTTTCAGGTCGAGATGGTGATGTCCCTCGCTCATATCTACAATCACGATATCCTCTCGGAAGAGGAGAGACGGCTTTGTTACATTATCGCAGGCCTCGGGGCTATCAATCAAGCTACGCAAAAGGGTACCAAGGAGGTTGGGTCAAAAGCATTTACCAAGATGGTTCAGAAATATCTACAGGGCTCCACCTTAGTTGCGGTCAAAGAGATTTTTAAAAGAGTCGGAATTACTTTTACACGATAGGGTTTGGAGAAAGCTATTCCATTTGGCGTGGGTGTCATCATCGGATTCTCCGTCAACAAGACTTTGACATGGTACATCGGGGTTAGAGCCAGAGACTATTTTCAAGTGAATTAACAGAAGCGAACAGACCGATGGACCTAATCCCTATGCCTGCGGCACTTCTAGTATTTCGCCTGCGGAGCAGGCTCGGATGCCAGAAGCAAGTAGGGATAGGTCATCGGGGACGTTAGGCTATTGAAATGACGCTAAACGAACGCGCGATAACGTCTCGACTCAGGCGGCACTTCCTCTCGAAGGGATTGAGACCAATTGGGAAGCTCAACGTGTTTGACCACCTAGACGATGCAGAGGAGCGCACATTCATTGTAGATTTAACAATCGAGCCGATAGCATCAAAGGGCAACAGGAGTCACGAAGTTGCCTGCTCCGATATTTGTAGATTTCGTCAGCACGAAAGTGATCTTGACAGTGCCTTAAACGACTTGCTAGGCGTTTGCGAATTTCCTGCGACCGTTGACTTTGATAAAGGGTGGCGCAAGGAAGCCAACCCCAATCCAATGGTCGGTCTTGCAATTGAAGTCGAGAATGCAAAATCGAAATACTTCCTAGGCAGTCTACTTGCAGCATCATGCACTGGGCGCTGGGGACTGTTGGTGGTCCCCGACACTCCAGAAACATCGCGCTGGATTATGACAGTCCGAAGGATGATTCACAAAGGCAGTCGATCTCCGATACCCTCTAATATTGTAATCTTCAAATGGAACCGCCTTGAGGAATATATCAATAATGAAGAGAATGTTGACTAACACCGCCATGCGCCAAAGCCGCCGCCTTATGCGTGCATCTACAGCCTTGTCATCTTGCGGCTTGGCGAAGGTGCGTGTCAGTGAATATCATCAGAAGAGAACGCTACGACCATCACTGAACATGCTTGGACAATCTGTTCCCAATGGGATGTGGTGATCACCAGCCGGGGCGGCCCCTCTTGAGCAGAAGCTACATGCTGCAGCAGCTTCTGCCTCCGGGCATGAAGCTCCCGCCAGGACGGCGGCAGCTTGAGCAGGAGGACGTGGTAACTCAGGAATTGGCTGATCTCTCCATTCGCTTAGATGCGCATAGTCACGAAGGCTGGAACCAAGGTCTGGGCGGTATCGACGAGCCGGCATTGATCAAGGCGAGGGTGGGGTATTCCAGCCAGGGCTGCAAGTCAGCCGAGGCGGCATCGCGGAAGGCCGAGGCCACGGGGTGGTGTGCTGCAGGGGGCTATTGAGGCTCAGGTCAGCAACCAATCGCTGCCGCTCCAGCATTTCGCCGGCTTCTCCACCCATGCGCCACCGCTCCACACCTTCGCCGGCCGACGCAGCCAGGCGCCGCTGCTCCACAAAGAGAGCAAGCCATCGCCCCCCGGCGGCGGCTCAACCGCCCAGAAGAATTCATCGGTGATGATCTGCCCCGCCGGGCCCCGGTCCCAGCGATCGGAGCCACCCGTGAAGGGCAAAGCACGATCTCGAACTTCACGGCTCACAGCTCAGCCAGCCGAGAAGCGCACCACACCCTTGGCCACTCCAGTGGTCGTGGTCGTGCAGAGCGTGATCAAGGCCAGGCAAGCATCATTGGCGATCTGAGGCAGCCCCAGGCCCGCCCAGTCGAAGACTTCCGCCTTGTTCGCCACCACCGTGAAGAACCCGGCGCGGTAACGGGTGCAGGTCACCCCGAAGCTCCCGGCGGTGCCGGTCGTGAGGCTGAGGATGACGCTGTTCACCGCCTTGATGCCGGTCTTACCGGCCTCGGGGAGGATCTGATAGAGGCCGCTGGCGCGGCTGGTGGCTGCTAGCGCCACCACGATGTTGCCTGTGGTGTCATCGCTGTAGGTCACGGCCACGGTCGCGTTCACCCCCGTTCCGCCCGTGTCTGTGTACCACTCGAGCCACCATTGCATCTGACTGTGATCCGCCGGGCCGATGCGCTCAGCAGACACTCCAGCAAGGGTCAGCGGCAGGTTGGTGGTCTGAGACGTCGCCACGTTGCCCACCAGGCCGCCCTGATGGCAGAGGCGATCGTGGATCTCCAGCGTGGCCGTCGCCAAGCTCGTGGCCACATCCACCAAGGCCAGGTAGTTCGCCACCGGCAACACCTGGTTGTCGAAGGGCAGGGCACCGAGCAAGGCCTTGGTGCAGGCCACCTGCGCCGCCGGGATCGCACCCTGCCCGGGCTGGCCAGTGGCCCGCCAGAGCGAGTAGAAGCGACCGGCAACGGCGTTCGCCACAGAAGCCTTATCGAACAGCGCGTGGCGGGAGTTCGCCAGCGCGGCGATCAGCTGGTCGCGGGTGGTGATCGCCATGGTCAGTTCGTGTCGATCCAGAGGTCACCGCTGGAGGGAGCAGGCGGCGGGGTGGGCCCCACCGTCAGCCGAGCGGCATCGAGCTTTTGCGCCAGGGCCTGCTGCAGGTCGCTCTGATCGCTGAGGGTGCCTGTGATCGCACCCCACGCAGCAGCAGGGCCAGCAGGGCCAGTAGCTCCAGCTGCGCCAGAGGGGCCCTTGATCGAATCACCGGTGGAATCCCAGCCCATGTGCTCCTGGCTCTACGAGCTCTATTGCCACTGATGATTCCGGGACCCCACCAACACGGGCCTGACCCATCTATTGCCTGACCCGTCCCGTTCTGGAGCGGTGTCTTTGCGTCAGTCCAACAATCAGAGGCCGCCTCCACTCATCAGCTCATAGACCGTGCCGGTGAGACGGTCGAGGTAGAGATCGCCCGGAGCCGGCGGCGGATTCAGCGCCGCGCTCAGCGGCGGCCCATCACCGGAATACCAGCGGGTGCCGCGACTGGCGGCGCCGCTGCCGTACATCACCGCCAGCGCCGGCTTGCCGTCAACAGGGCTCGGCAGCAGCGCCAGCCCGCCGTCCGGATGCAAGCGCAGACGCCACAGCTCGGTCTGCGAACCGTTGTAGGCACGCCCGTCGAGGCCGTCGCCCGGCACCAGGGGCTCCACACCGGCCAGGCCGCCGCTCCCATCGCCGCCGCCCGAGAGCCCCTGCTGCACCACGCTCGGCGGAACCGGGCAACCCAGCAGCGCCACAGGCAAGCTGGCCACCGTCAGGCCGATCGACACGATCACCGTCAGATCCACACGATCGAGGTACACATGCCGCGGCATCGGCACCTCCCGCGAGAGGGCATCCCAGCCGATCGTCTCGATGCTTCCATCGCCCCAGTTCACCTGGATCGGCTGGGGCGCCTTGATCAGCGGGTCGATCGTGAGCGCAATCGGCGCACAACCGATCGGATCACTCCAGAGCCGATCTGAGGGCATCCAGAACAACTCCAGCGCCTGGGCTGGCACCGTCCCCACCCGAAAGCCCAGCTGCAGCCAGCGGTCGGCCTCATGGTGCAAGACCCACTCCTCCTGACCCGGACAGCCATACGGGGGGAGCAGCCGCACCCGGCCGCTCTCATCGACTGGAGGCAAGGGGTAAGGCATGAACAGGCGATTCCTCGCACGAGGGTGGCGCTATCTCCCTTTGCCAGGCCGCAGAGCGGTGCCGCAGGGCTCAGCCCAGCAAATCGCTCGGAACCATCGGCTCGGGCTCTGTGGCCGGAACATCAAGGCCAGGCACCGGCTGGGGCGTCGGCTCAGTCGCCAGCGTCTCGGCTTGCTCTACCAGCTCGCTCTTGGTCTGAGAGGGGTCGAGGGCGACGCCGTAGGTGGCCTCGACCTCCGCAACGATCTGAGCCTTCGTCATCGACGCGAAATCAGTCGCATCGGCAGGCGCCACCTCAGGCACTACAGGTTCGAGTGCATCCGGGATGGCTCCCGGAAGTGGCTCCACTGCGGGCACCTCAAGCGCCTCGGGCGGCACAGGCACAACAGGATCCACAGGCGCCTCGGGCACCTCAGGCTCAGCACGATCCTCCGCACCCGTGCTCGGATCGACGTTCACCGGCGGATGCACCTTCCAGCCGTCCGCCGCCCAGCGCTCGGAATGAACCGGGTACACGAACTGATCGTGTCGACCCGATTTGGAGATGCGCAGCATCCCCTCAGGCGGCAGTTCCAGCACAGGATCAGAGTCCATCAGTTCAACTTCCACGGTCGGATCGCTGGGGGTCAGTGGATCAGTGGGCTGCTCGGGGGGTAGATCCGGTGTCGGTGCGGTCGGAACCGTTGGATCCGTGCCCTCCACCTCCGGCTGCGGCGGGGCCCAGGGCCGCCCTGGCTTGGTCGGTTTGTACCTCCTCTTGGGGGGCTTGGGCGCCGGCGGCGACGGCGGGTCCGGCTTGCCTTTTTCAAGGTCGCTCATGGCCGCCTCAGTAGGTGAGGCTGACGTGGGCGCCGTTCGGGGTCGACGGCGTCAACGTGGCCTTGGCATAGAAGAAGGCCGGCAGCTCGACGTTGGCGGCATCAGCAGGTGCCACCGCCAAACTGCCGCCCGCGATCGGGGCCTCCACCTGACCACCAGCGGCGGGGATCGCCACGGTGGCCGCCGTCACCCAGGTGCCGACGGTGCCGTCCTTGAGCAGCGGCGCCAGTTGCAGCACCACCGTCACCGCCGCAACGGCACCGGGGTGGCTCGCCAGCAGCGTGAAGGCTCCAGCCGCATCAAGCGGCGTGGTCAGCCGCACCACCTCAGCGCTGACGCGGGTGCGCTCAAAGGGGTCAGTGGCGTTGTAGTTGACCCAGCCAACCAGCGTCGTGGCGGCGTCGATCAGTTTGTTGCCCTGCAGGGCCATGGTCGTGTCCTCTCAGAAGGTGAATGGGGAGGGGGATCAGGCCACAGCTGGGCCGATGTTGTAGAGGCGAGCGATCGCCTTGTCATTGACCACCGCATAACCGACGTACCAATCGACGCGGGTGCGGAACACCGGAGCATCCTGTACTTCGCCGAAGTCCCGCACCGAGATGCCGTAGCGACCCTCGAACGGGCCCTGGATGCCGGTCATCAGCTCATCACCGAGCGCCACGCAGTAGATCGACGTGGTGTTGGCCGCCTCCCCGAAGCCCAGCACCTCGTGGCCCTGGGCGTCCTGATCGACCACCAGGATCTCGGTGTCCTCGAACCAGTGGCGGCCGTCGATCACCTGATACAGATCGCCGCCAGCAACGCGGCAGGCTGAGCTGATCTGGCGCCGGCCCGCCTTGCTGGTCAGCAGCACCTTCTCACCGCCGAGGGCGTTGACCGAATCAACCACCGCTTCCAGCTTGGTGAGCTTGACGGTGCCGCTGATGTTGTCGACGGTCTGAGCCCCGCCAGGGACCAGCCGCTTGCTCAGGCCGTTGAACGCCCGTGGATCAAAGGTGGCGTCACCGTTGATGATCGCCGCCTCCAGGGTGAGCCGCATCGAGCGCACCTTCTGCTCCGTCTGAGAAGCACGGGCCTCAGGGCCGTTGAGATCAACGATCGAGCGGTCCACATCGAGATCACCACCGAAGAGGTGAACGAACTCGCTCTCCTGCGCCACCGCCCCGTAATCACGGCGGTAGCCCTCATTCACAGCACGAAAGCCGACGCGGGGCAGTTTCTTTTCCTTGGCGAACTGCAGGGCGCCGCCTGAGAGGTTGCGGAACGGCAAACGACGAAGCAGCTGACCTTCCGTGAAGGTCTTGGTCACCGCGAGCCGATCGACTCGGGTTTCGTGCTTCATCGCCTCGATCAACGTGAGGCCCATGGTCACTCCCGGGGCCTGACCCCAGCAACGTCACCACCTATTGCCATGGGCGAGCACGGGGGTTGGTGACTCAGTCGCCATGGCAGGCACCTCGATCGTCCGCTTCGCCTGGCTCTGCCAGTGACCAGAAGCAGCGCTCAGCTTCTTGCCGTTTCGGGCTGATCTGGGTGGCCTTGGGCGGCGAAGCAGAAGCAGAAAGCCTGTCGATTTTGACTCAAGAGGGTTAGGTTTGATGCAAATGCATCAGATCCATGCCCCTTGTTGATCGCTCGCCACCAGTCGCCGCCTCAGCGGATCCGCTCACTGACGCCCAGCTTCTGCTCCAGGCGGTGGTGCGGGCTGCGGAAGAACTGGATCTGAGCCGCTCCGCCCTGGCGCGGGTGCTGGGTCGCGACCGTTCGCTCTTTGTCCGTGGCAAAGGCATTGAGCCGCTCTCCAAGACCGGCGAGCTGGCACTGTTGGTGGTGCGCCTCTACCGCAGCCTGGCGGTGCTGGTGGGCAACGACCCTGCTCAGATGCGCCACTGGTTTCATACCGCCAATCGCCACACCGGCGGCGTGCCGGCCGAGCAGGTGCAGCGCACCGAGGCGCTCGTCGAGATCGTGCAGTACCTCGATGCCATGCGCGCCCGGATCTGAGCGCGATGGATCTGCTCGCCATCGCCCAGGCCGCCGCGGTTGTGCCCTTGAAGGGAACGGTGCTGCGACTGGTGCAGCAGCAGGGCATCGACACGCTTGGCCCCCTGGTGGATGACCTCGAGCAGCTGGCGCGTCTGGAGGGCCTGGTGGAATCCAGCAAGCCCCCGTTGCCCTCCTTCTCACCGCCCACGCCCAGCCATCCGCTGCTCACCACCCCGTTCCGCTATCCGCCCCTGCTCCATGGTTCGCGCTTTGGGGGGCGGGAGCACAGGGGGATGTTTTATGGCTCACGCAGCCGCTCCGGATCGCTGGTGGAAGGCGCGTACTACGCCCTGTTGTTCTGGGAGGGCCAGGTGACCGCCCCCACTGCACCGATTCGCCGCCGCCAGGCCCTGTTCTCGGTGGAGATCGACACCTGCCGCGGACTGCAGCTGCAAAACCTTGCCATCGCAGGCGCCCAGGCGGCACTACGCGACCCGCGTCACTACGGAGCCAGCCAACGGCTGGGGAACTGGATGCGCGAGGCCGCTATCGAGGCGTTTGAATACCTCAGCGCTCGCTCAAGAGAGCCGCTGGTCCAGGTGGGGGTGTTCACCCCGGCGGCCCTCGGCTCCACACCCTTTGATCAGGTGGAGATCACCTGCGAGATCTGCGCTGATCACGCCTCCTTCCTGAGTCATGACGATGGGCGGATCCATCGCTTTGCCAGGGAGTTGTTTCTGGTGGATGGGGAGCTGCCACAGGCGGCCATCTGAACCCGGCGCTCCAGCAGGCCCGGATGAGACCAGGGGGGCTTTTCCAGTGATCGGCGGTACCCCAATGTCACCGTCACAGGCCAGGACGTGAAACCCCTGGCCCAAAAGGGTTGGGGCTCAGGGGATCCGCAGTGTCCACGGCGGCGCAAGGGCTACGCAAGCGGCTACGCCGCCCTTGCCCTCGCCGTGGTGGCGCTGCGGGTCCATCGCCCTATCCGGCCGTGTCCATCCATCTGCTGTTGATCTCCCGCGAGGAGCGCCCGAGCCACGCCTTCTCGCGCATCCGGCTTGTCGTCTGCCCCACGCCAGATCTCGATCACACCCTGCTGAGTTGCCTGGTCGGCTGCCCGCCAGAGGAGCTGGAATTCACACGGGTCGGCCCGGTTGAAGTTGCCCATGGCGGCCAGTGGGCCAAGAAACGCCAGCTCGATTCCCTGCGCTGGCCGTTCCTCGATCGGCCGGTCATTCATGGCCCCGCCATCGGCCTGCGCATGGGAGCGCGCTGGCCCGGAGAGTGCGCCTGCCAGGAGCCCTTGGCCATGCGGCCCCTCACCGAATGGGAAGGCCGCAGTGCCCTTGGGTGGCTGGAGGGCAAAGCCGAGCCGCTCGGCCGGCTCCACTGCCCGGTGGATGAAGCCTTCACCGGCAGCCTCTGCTACCCGCAGCTTGTGAAGTATCGAGCGGCCGATCAGGCCGGCAAGCTCGCCATCCGCCTGCAGGTGTTGGCCCAGCGCAAGGCAGCGATGAAAGCCCTCAGGCCAAAGATCGAGGCCCAGATGGCTGCCGATCAAATCAAGTATCCGGTCGGTGCCTGGCTGGCCGAGCACAAAGCCCGCATGCAACAGCTCTCGCGCCACTGATGCGGCGGGCCGGCCCCTGGCCGGTCCAATCCCTGACGCGATGACTCCTGGTGGGTTGGCGTTGCGCAGGCCGCTTCATGGTGCGGGGTGGCCTCAAGGGCTGACGCAAGCGGCTACGCCGCCCTTGACCCCACCCCGCGCTCCCATGGCGTCCTTCTCAACGCCCCGATGGCTTCTTCCTTCCGCCGCTCCGCTCTGGAGCGCCACAGCTCCGATTCGCTGGATCGCCTGAGCTTCTGCTGCCGCACGGCCCTGGTGCCACTGCCCCGGCTCGCGGATCTCGCCGAGCAGATCCTCTTTGAGCGCCAGCTGCTCACGCCCGCCAGCTTCCCGGCCTGGATGGAGCTGGAGCAGCTGCCCTATTGAGCGCAGCTCCGGCCCGGCTGCGGCCGGGCTTATTCGTAGTGCGTCCACAGCCTCAGCACCTTCACGATCCTCTCCTCGCGCAGCACCTCGTAGACGAGCCGGTGCTGGATGTTGAGCCGACGGGAGAAGGCTCCGCGCAGATCACCCACCAGCGCCTCATAGGGCGGTGGCTGCCGGAAGGGATCCTCTGCCAGGAGTTGCAGCAGCTGCTCGGCCTTGGCCTTCAAGGCAGGTGAGGCGGCAGCGAGCTTGCGGGCGTCCTTCTGCGCCTGCCTGGTGAAGCGAACGCTCCAGCTCACCAGCCGGGCTGCTCGCTGAGCTCTTCTGCCGGTGTGGCCAACCCAGCGAGGATCGACTCGCGCATCCCCGGGATCGAAACCAGGTGCAGGGTTTCCTGGATGGCATTCCAGTCGGCCTCCGAGAGCAGCACGGCATTGCCGCGCTTGCCGGTGATCTGCACCGGCTCATGGGAGTCGCCGACCTCGTCGATCAGGGCATACAACCGCTTGCGAGCTTCTGTCGCGGAAATGCTGGCCACCAGAGCAGAGCGTCAGGCACGTACGTCAAAGCGTACCGCTATCGCACATGGCAATGGGTTGGACCTGAGAGCCCCTTGCCGCCATGTCCAGCACCATGACCCCCGAGCGGTTCCAGGACCGCTGGGAAGCCTTCAAGGGGGAACACCAACAGGTGTCCGGTGTCTGGCTCCTCCACTCCGCCATTGCAGATCTCCCAGGCAGCGAGGTCGTGCTCGACGAGCAAGCCGTCTGGGCCCTCAAGTTCAGCGAGAAGCCACCGGCTCCACCGGCTCCCCCAACTCCCAGCGGAGGCCTCGATCCCCGTGGTGATGAAGAAGCCGGCCTGGTGGGTCCCAAGATCGCCGCACCGGTCAAACCAGGCGATTCCTATCTGCTCGTCAACGACCGGGACCAGGACATGAAGGCCTACGACCACTCCGGTGCCTTCCTGTGGAAGGTGCCGTGTCTGGCCCGGGGCCAGGGTGCCGACAACGACTGGAAACACACCAGCACCGACACCCCACCGGGGCTGTATCGGCTCGGCCAGCTCTATCCCGACTACGAGCAAAACCCCAGCCCGACCTGCAGCGATACCGCCATGTCCTACGGCTGGTACAGCTTCGATCTGGTGGAGCTGGAGAACCAGGAGGTGACGGTCGGCCGGGCCGGGATCATGCTCCACGGCGGCGGCTCCGGTTGCGGCTGGCCCGGTGCCTGGGCCGCCAACCAGCCACTATTGCCGACACTCGGCTGCGTGCGGCTCCACAACATCGACCTGCGCGACAAGGTCTTGCCCCTCTACAAGAAGGGCACCGTCTATGTCGGTGTCTTCCAGGAGCCCTGAGCCGGTGGAGGAGCGGCCGTTCAACCGCGAGCGGTTCCTGCTGCGGCTGGTCGCTGTGGTGCTGATCGCTGAGGTCTCGCTCTACGCCTTTGGCGCGGGTGTCTGCGCCTGGCGCAGCGCTCAACAACTGGTGCCCCAGGGGGGGCTCTGCACTCGCTTCGACAACGCGGTCCACACCGCATTCGGCGTTGCCCTCAACACCTTGCTGGCGTTGCTCGGCGGCAAGGCCTTGAGCGACAGCAACAGGCCGCCAGGGCCTTAGGCCCCACCAAGGCATCACTCGATCGGCTGGAGACGTTCAGCCAGCGATGGCGGCAGGGTCTGGGGTGCCAGGAGAGATCGGTGGGGCTTGGTGGGTTGGCCTGCTGCTTGGCCTTGCTCAGCTTGGCCTCTTCCTGCGTTGAGGCCTGGGGTCGCGCGTCCTACGCGATCAGGTCATGGCCCGCAGCCCATCCCAGGCCGATGCCCTCTTTCAGCAGTTCCTGCCCCTCGCCGATTCCATCGCCCGCGGCATCGCTGCTGGCAGCCGGGTGATCGAGCTGGAGGATGCCCGCCAGGTGGCCCGGATGCAGCTCTGGCTCTCCTGCCGGCAGGTCAGCGAGCCGGCCTCTGCCGCCGGCTATCTCAGGCGGTGCATCAAAGGCGCCCTGCTCCACCACCTCCGAGATCACGGCCGCCTGGTCCGGGTCCCGCGGCGTCAGCACGAGAAAGGCGGCCATCCCTGGAGCCACCAGAGCTTGCACACCCCGATGCCCAGCGGTGATCTCTGGATCGATCAGCTGGAGGCGCCCGAGCAGTCGGGCCAGCCCGATGGCGTGGGTATCGAGGCCCTGCTCGATCGGCTTTCGGCAGGCCAGGCGGCGATCATCCGGCTGTCGGTGCTGGAAGGCCAGTCCCTCCGCCAGATCGGCCAGCAGTTGGGCATGAGCGCCATGGCCGTCCAGCGGCGCCGGCAGGCGGGCCTCGCCGCCCTCAGGGCCGAGCTGTCCTGAGCGCCCCAGAGCGCCAGTGCCAGCGGGCCGGTTCAGGCCGGCCCCAAAGCCCCCGAGCGGGGTCAAATTCGGGGAGTCGCGGCCCAAATTCAGGGAGCACCAGGCCAAATTCGGGGAGCAGTTCGGGGAGCTCACGCCCGTGGGGCCCGCCCCTTTAAGGGCTTGCCCCTTGGGGCTGGCGGTGGGATCGCGCATCATTCGCCGGGGCAAGGGCTGCGCGAGGCGCTTCGCGCCCCTTGCCAGATCCGGCGGTGCTGCTGGCGTCCCATCGCTGCGCTCCGGCGCCAGGTCCCATGTCCCTCTGGCTCGATTCCCTCTCCCGCGAGGATCCCGTCGCCCTCGTCCACTGCTGCCACCTGGCGCTCACCCGGCTGCTGCGCACCCACCGGGGCAAGCCAATCCGCCGCCTCTGGATCGATCACCCCTATGGCGAGGAAGAGATCACCCTGCTGGAGGAAGAGCTGATCCCCGCGATGGAGCAGTTCCTGGCCCGCATCCAAGAGATCGATGTTGCACTGGAGGCCGCCCATGAAGCGGAGATCGAGCGGGTCCAGGCCGCCATGGCAACAGAGTCACTGGCTGCGGCCTGAGGGCGCCAGGGGCCGGTCAGCACTGGCCCCTTTGGGGCTCTGCCCCTCTGGGCTTGGCCCCCTCAGGCCCCGCCTGTCACCAGGCCTTGTCCTTGCGCAGGTAGGCCTCCACCTCCGCCTTGCGGATCACCCGCGACTCTTGGTTGTTGCTGATCTGCACCAGGCCGCCACTGATCCTGGCCGTCACACGCCAGTGGCCAGGTGGTCCCTGTGGCGGCGGTTCATGGTTGGCAGATCCATGGCTGGCAGAGCCACGAATGGCCGGAGGCATCAGCAGTTCCGCAGGACGTCAACACCCCTTGCCAGCACCGGGCAGCCAGCAGCGGCCGTGGCAATGGAGCCTGAACAAATGCAGAGCAACCATGCCCGCCACCATGATCAGCTCCAGGTCGATGAAGGCCCCGGCTCAGGTCGCCCGGGTTCACGCCAAACCTCGCACCGGCATCTGGCCCCAGCAGGTCGTTGGAGCAGCGGGCGTCGCCTTCTCCGTCGCCATGGCCCCCTCGCGGGGCAGCTTCGATCGGCAGATGACGAAGACCACACCGCCTGTGCCGTCACGGGTGCGGCGCACAGGCGGGTGGAGCAGCGGTGATCTGCTGCGGATCACCTGAGCGCTGGGGGTGGGGTCGCGCGGGCTTCCTCATGGTCGCCCCACGGGCAAGGGCTGACGCAAGCGGCTCGGCGCTGGGCGCCGTCGCCGCCCTTGCCTGCGCGGGGCACCACTCGGGCGTCCCGCGCTTTGCCTTTCATGGCCGCGTCCATATCCCGCTCACGCAAATCCTTCACTGGCCCCACGGCGGAGGAAAAGATCGTCGCCTCCTTGATCGAGCTGATGGAGGCCGGTTCAGCCCCCTGGCGGCGGCCCTGGGATGGCAGCGGCGGTGGCCACCACGTCAACTTGATCTCGGGTCATCGCTACCGCGGCGCCAATCCGATCCTGCTCACGCTCGGAATGCACATCCGAGGTTCGGCACTGCCGTTCTGGTGCGGCTTTGCCGAAGCCAAAAGGCTCGGGATCTTCCCCCGCAAGGGCAGCAAGGCGGTTCACATCCTGCGGCCCCAGCTCCATAGTCGCGAGGAGCCAGGCGAGGCCGGGGAAGTCACCCTGCGCAGCTGGGCCACCTACCGGCCGGTGGCGGTCTTCAATGCTGCCGATCTCGAGGGCGAGGCACTTCCCTCCCTGATCGAAGCCCGCAAGGTCGCAGAAGGGGTGGAGCCCAAGCCGGAGCCCGAGCGCCTGGAGGCCGCCGAGGCCGTGCTGGGTGCCTGGCCGGTGCCGGTCAGCTTTGGGGGTGATCGCGCCTGCTACCTGCCGGCGATCGATCGCATCCAGCTGCCCGATCGCGCCAGCTTCCACTCACCAGCGGCGTTCTGCGCCACCTGGGCCCATGAGCAGATCCACTCCACCGGCCATGAATCACGCCTCAAGCGGGATCTCGGCGGTGCCTTTGGGAAGGCGCGCTGTGCCCGCGAGGAGCTGGTGGCTGAGCTGGGGGCGGTGCTGCTGGGTGATCGGCTGGAGATCGGCAGCGAGATCGAGAGCCATGCCGCCTATCTCAACCACTGGATCGAGCTGCTCAAGGAATCGCCGAAGGTGTTGTTCTAGGTGCTCAGCGAGGCGCGGCAGGCGGCGGATCTGATCTGTCCGGAGATTGTTGCGATTAATCCTGGAAGCAGTTGATGAAAGCACTTGTTCAACCCTCGATCGGCGTGAGTAGCCGCCTTTGGATGTGCTGATGCGAGCAGCTGAGATCAACCGTCGCGAAGCTAATCACATAGCCCTGGATCGTGACGGTATCATCCAGCGGCCAGTCGAAGTCAGGGTGAAGCTGTAGGCTGCTTAATAAGAAGATTCCTCTACCTGATTCACCTGCGATTGGAGATAAGCTTGCATCTGGCACACTAAACCCAACTTGAAGGACTGGCCACGATACCAACATTTCAAAGTATCGAATTATACTTGCTGTCGAACTCGAGTCATCGTGCCTAGCTGGGCTGATCGAAGACAATGTCGGTTGGCATCGAGTGGAAGATGTGGGTAAATGCTTCCGTCTGTGCGCTGATCGGCAAGCTCAGCTTCTTTCCAGTGCACACCCGCCAGAACTGGGGATCCAAGTGCAATCGGAAGCACCAGCCAATGGCCTTCTCGAACAGGTTCCAGACCCAGCGGTCAGTTCGATCAGGACTCAGAACGACATAGGAGTCCGCTTCCTCTGTGGGCAGTGACAGTCCCATCGCAAGCCGAGTGGCTGAAAGAATCTGAAAGTGGCCCATTCAAGACGCCCGAAGCATTCCTCGGCAATCTGAGCTCACATGGGCGCTTACCCATTACGCCCAAGCGACGCAAAATTATGTTGATCGGCAGCAGCGGTGGGCAAGTGCTTATGAGGAATGATTACCAGCTATCGATTCAAGCGCACCGCGCACGTAACGGTTGCGGGGGCTCTAGGGAGTCAGCCTTTCGAGCTGGCCAGCGATCTACCCGTTCTACAGCAGATATCGCCGATCGGTGGTGAGCAAGTCAAGTAGGCCGCGCACCCTGCTGAGGATCGCCTCACGGTGCTAAAAAGTTGCGGAAAGCTGTCATCGCTGAATCTGTTCAACCGACTTGCCAAAATCCCATCCGCCTGCGCTTGGGATGTCCTCAGACGCTTCGCGCACGAAGATGTTGCAGGGTGCCGGGATCATGAAGACCGCAATACCTCACTGAGTATTGCCGGGATTCAATGAGGGTCTGCAACTACCAGTATTAAGCTGCTCTAGCTTAATACAAAGGGCGCATTCACAGTCATTGGTAAATATTGCTGGTTGGCTTTCGCGATGGGTCACCACATTCGCGACCTAAAAGTTGAAGGCGGGAAGAATTGCAACGACCATTATTAGCACATTAAAAGCTTATTAGTCGGTCATCCAGTTCACAAAGAAATAATCAAGATAACTCGACAACATAATATTACGCGTACTCGACGATTTGGACAAAAGGCAGCAGGCAATCTTGCTTTGCGGTAAAAACGAAAAATTGAACAAAAGCTATCCGGCCAGCATCTGTACTCATAGTCTCTGGACCCATAGTCAAGACTTGACTAAATTGCCAAGGCCAATGAGATGTGTGAGTTGGATGAAAGGAAAAGAGTCGGGTTAAGAATCCGAGAGATCAGACTCTCCATGAATTGGACTCAAGAAGATTTAGCAGCCGCTACAGGTCTGCACCCCTCATACATAGGCGGCATTGAGCGAGGCCAGCGCAACGTTGGCCTGGACAACCTCCTGAAGATATCTCACTCACTCAGGGTTCACCCATCAGAACTCTTCAAAAAACTCTAAGATGAAGCCTGATAGTCGCTTTCTTGACAAATGCCCACGGTTCTGGTCGAACGTAAAATTCTCGTCAGAACAAGCAGGGTATAGCAAGCGCGGAAGTGGGTCACTTCGTACATATACAAAAACTGATCTGGAAGATGTGTACCGAAGAGAGGCTATTACTCTTCCACAGGATCATCTTCTTGAAGAGGTGCTGATGTACATTAATTGGCGCGCGCACACATTAAATACAACTATTGCACCTCTTTTTATGAATAGAGCAGAAGCTGAGCTTGCATTTCAGGAAGTTAGAGAAAATACCAAGCCAACCAAAGCTCTTCCGATGAACAAGCAAAAGGGTATAAAAAGGCATCATGCATATCTTGCCTGCTTAGTTGCGATGATTGCAGAGAGTATACTAGGGCCAAATGGATTTATCGACGATGCAAGGAGGCTTTCTGTGTTGACATCTAAGGATGGGCTTGAGGGAATCTTTTCTCGAAGATTTGATGGAGCCATACCTGACACTAGAGATCCGAAAGCAGTCTGGGAAATTAAAGAATATTATGGAACCACAACATTTGGAAGCAGAGTTGCAGATGGAGTATACGAAACCTTGCTAGATGGTTACGAGATTGAGCTTGCAGAAAAGAATCTTGGAGTGAGGATTAAACATTTTCTTTTTATCGACGATAGGTTTACGTGGTGGGACTGTGGTCGCTCATACTTATGTCGCATGATTGATATGCTGCACACACGGCACGTTGACCAGATTTTTTTCGGAAGAGAAGTACTTTCAGAGTGGGAAGTGACATTAAGAGGCCTAAGTTGACTTCACGGACGAGATTAGTCGGTCTCTTCATTAAAAAGTACAGAAATTTGCATTAGACTTTTTACGATTTTATTTATTTTGAGCTCTATTTCCAAGGTGGAAGCATCTATGGCAGCAAGGCGATGCGCCTCTAATGATAACTCAGCAAGCTCTCTATGATCGTCTGATTTTGCATCATAATGTCGCAGTGATACATAGTCCAGAATATGCGTGGAGGCATCTGTCCCAAGATATTTGTTTAATACATCAGCCGTAACAGACGACCCCAAATAAGCACATATATAATGAGCCTCGTCGAGACAGCTGCAAGAAATTATGATTGCTTTTTGATCTGGTATAGTTACTTTTTTACCCCTATCGTCAATAACTGAAATGTTCAACGACTTACAATATCCCGTATGCTGCCAAACGACTTTAATTGGACTAAATGTATATGGTCCAATCCGATAAACCTCGAAAAAAGGCCCCGAGCATCCCCACCGATGATACTCTTTTCTTTCTGTAAGTAGGTCTCGAAACTCAGAGACAAAACCGTAGGCTTTGGGATAATGGTCTCGAACTAGAGCCTCAGAAATAGCCTTTTTGGGTTGTTCGACAGAGTATAGCAATAAAATACTTTTGCTAGGTGTTGACTTCCAGCGCTTCATGTCAGTTCCACAAAGAAGAGGGAAGACCACATCTGATTCGACCTCGGAAGTGATGACTTTGCTGAAACTTCTCCTGGATTTACCAGTATTCTGAATTGTGACCGTTGAGCCTTTGTCTGCCAATACATGAACTTGAAGAATTGTGTTTGCACCACCAGTATTCACGCCTCCTCTTGCGCGGTAGTCACTCTTTCCAATAAGTACTTGTAAGTCTGAGCAGCCTTCTTCAAACCTTACAATAGGAGAATCATGAATGGCCGGATTGAGAGGTCCGCCAAAAGTTTGAACACAAGAAATATTATCCGCCTTTCCCGACGACCAATAATTATATAATATTGGGAAAGAACATTCCCGGTCAACAGCAAAAACTCCAACAGCTGTCCTATTGACTGCATCTCGAAATATCTTGACAGAGGCAAAGTCATCCAATGAAACGATTGGATACCGACGACCACCTGCAGTTTCAAATGAACGGAATCCCTCACCAGACAATCTACTTTGAAAAAGAGAAAGTGGTAGCACAAATACCATTATGGCATTTGTCGATGCATGTCTCTCTGCCGCGCGATATACAAATAATGATGAAAAATCTGTCTTGCCTGCAGCAACTTTTGCGTTCCATCCTTTGCTGGTAAATAACGATGACATTGCCCACTGTGGAGCTACACGCTCTCGATAGTGAAAGCTAAGGCCATCCCATGATATCCACGGTGGATTTCCAATAATTACATCTGAGACTGTTGCACGTGTCGCTGAAAATATCTCACTTACATAATGATGAACAGATAACTCATATAAGCACTTAACCCTTGGCAGCAGATCAAACTGTCCAACAATAAGCTCAACAGATGCATTTAGAGTGAGATCGTCTGTAACTAAATGACCGAGAATATTGGCTTGATGCCGCTTGACAGAGCAAAAGAGAGGACCTTCGCCATCAAGTATTGGATCAACCACTGCATCACTAAGATACATATGAGATACTATTGATAATGCTCTGCCCTGCGATCTCGATGTTGCAATAAGCAGATTTGCCTTGCAAAATAGAATTGACAAAGGATTAATGTCAAAGCCAGTCAATTCAACCTGAAGCTCCACCCCCTGATTCTGCAGCTCAGCTATATAATGTGCAAGAAATCCCCCCGAGCCTACGGATGGATCGAGAATAGAGACTATCTCTGTAGCTGACTTTCTGGCGTGTTCGGCATGTGCAATGCAATAATCAACAAGCCACGGAGGTGTATAGTACTCTCCAAGTAGGTGACGTAGTGCAGGAGGCATTATCTCCTGATAAATACTCGCCAGAATGTCCGAGCACTGCTTGATGGTGGCGCCAGATCCTTCGAAAAATGTTGATATGTGAGGAGGGAGATTCTTCGAAATTTCATTTATACAAGAAATGTCCTCAATCGCAATCCATCCAAACAAAGATCCTGAATATATGGGTTTTCCTGCTTGACTTTTACAATTTGCCTTATCAAGAATCAGGTCAAGCAAAACTGCGCAATATGACTGAGCCAGAAAGAGTCGATGTTCCTCAGTATCGGGCATGTAGTCTTTTAGCAGTTCATCGGCTAATTCAAGGTCAAAGAAGCGCATGCAATGCTCCTTCCAAAGCATGAACCATGGGCAAATCGACTGCCAGTTCTTGACACTTTGAAAAGTCAGTAACCTGATTGCCTCAACTCCAAACCTGCTTGAAAGGCTAATACTTTCAACAAGTGCCGAATAATTCACACTTGTTTTTGATATTTCAAATCGCCCACCCAGACCTGCCGTAGTGTCGACAGAGGCAGCTCTAACGTGCATAATGTTCATTTCTTGGTAAGCTCAGTCTACTAGCAGGCTGACCTCCCGCTGGTCAAGGTCTTGATGTGGCCACCCTCTGTAGTAACGTTTGATTAGCGTTATGCTAAATTGACAGATCCCTTTGACAGCTATTGGATTTATATTAGAAAACCTAAAAGTATGTTAATAAATATATAGACAGTACGCAACTTCTTGCTCGTCTGGAATGAAGTGAAGTGCTATAAATTCGAGAATTGTTCGCGCCACTAGCTCCAAGATTCTTTTTATTTTATTACAACATAATGAGCCAAGTCAGATCTATTCCTCTTAAGTATCGCTCCACTTGCATCAGCCCTGCAGAGTTGGGGAAGGTGCCCTTGTTGGTGCGGCGTTTGATCTCCTTGTTAAGGCGCTCAAGCGGATTGGTGCTCCAGACGTTGCACCAGTGCTCCTCAGGGAAGTCCAGAAACGCCAGCACCTCGTCCCATGCGGCCTCCATCACGGACAAGGCACCTAGGAACTGCTTGAGCAGCATCTCCGTCACCCCCGATACCTGTGGACCCGAAACTGTTCTGGGGCCTGAATCAGAAACACCGCTCCATGGGACGCCGCTACGCGCCACGAGGAGTATCCCAAGTCGATCAATGCCCGCCGGGAGATCAAGAAAGTGTTTGGCTGGATCAAACAATGGGGAGACCTGAGTCAGAACAAGCTGAGAGGCACTGAAACGTCAGTGCCGTCTTTGGGCTGCATGTGGTCACCTAAAAGTTAATCCGCTTGGGAACCTCCTCAAACCTGCGATAGAGGCATGCATAGTAGGTTTCCAAGAGGTGTAGCCAAGAAGGCTGTCAATAGCGCTGACAACGTACCAAAAGCGCGTAATCAGGCTGCCTGAGCAGCTTTGCGAAGCGATATCAGCCGGAAATCAGCTCTGTTACGGGGAAGGCTCGGCCGGCAAGTTAAAGTTTTCTCAAGCTTTTGATGCGGCAAACCCCAAACCCCAAACCCCAAATCCCAAACCCCAAACCACCAACACCATATGCAGCTAGCTATACCGACTTGAATCCCCTGCTCGCAGTTGACGTCGGGGCCCGAGATCACGGATAATTTAGGAGTTGCATGCGCAACGCAGATCGGCCAAAAGCCGGACTGGGGCTGTAGTTCAACCGGTTAGAGCACCGCCCTGTCACGGCGGAAGTTGCGGGTTCGAATCCCGTCAGTCCCGTTCACTCACTCGTTGGAGAGCCTCACGTGACGGTTGGCAGACCTCTTCGGGTGGACTTGGTACTGCTGCAAAGCTATGTCATCTGTCCCAGCTCTGACAGGGGTGGATGAAGTGCTCGTCATAGGCTAACAGGCCCTGATGCAGCTGGC
Source organism: Cyanobium sp. Morenito 9A2 (assembly GCF_024345575.1). GTDB lineage: Bacteria > Cyanobacteriota > Cyanobacteriia > PCC-6307 > Cyanobiaceae > ATX-6F1. Next base: position 2,126 of record NZ_JAGQBJ010000003.1, on the reverse strand, counting down.
AGGTGAGCACCTGGTGAGTCGGGAGCTGATCCACCACCCCACTCAACAAGGCACCAACTACCAGCCTCTGGCCATAGCACACAGCAATCGTTACCTCGTCCTGGTCGGCGTCCTAAATCGAATCGTGCAGCTAGCCGCCGATCGCATGCCCCTCATCTCCACCGTCTTTCCACACCAGACCGCTTACGGCGTTCAGCTTGGAAATACTCACACCAGTTACCCTTGCGGCGGTGCAGTTGGGCTGCCCAGCACAGGGCGTTGATGTGGAGCGAGCTGTGGACATCGGGCCAGGTAGTCACTAGCGATTGGCAGCCGGTGCTGGTGTCCGCTCCAGCAGTAGTTCCAGCTTGCGGTCTTGCTCGCGCAGCACTCCCAGGAAGCCGGCAGCTGTCAGACCCAGCAGAACAAGCCAGGCCAGGGACGTCCATAGAACGGCCTTAAGAACTTCGGAACCACCCACCGCGGCAGGAGGAACAACGGCTTGGAAGGTTTTCTCAGTGAGTGTGTCCTCCACTTCTAAATTGAGGACCAACCGCAGCACCGCTTCTGGCGTCACTGGAACGAGCGCGGAGCTCAGTGCTGGCGACTCCGAGGTCTCAAGCAGTTGCTGCCGGCAACGGTGCAGTCCTCCGCCTGCCCAGAACAGCCCCCACGCTCTGTTGTTGCGTTGCAGCACCACCCACCGTTCGGGTCTGGCGTCAAGACGCGCCAACTGACAGGCCTTGGCCAGCGACCAGCTACGGCCAGCCGCCACAGATGGATGTGCCTCAAGCAGCAACTTCCCTTGTGGATCACGGGTATAACCCGTCACCACCTTCAGCGCAAAGACATCCACGATCTGGCAGGGCACCCCTCGCTGGGCCTCGCTCCACTCCGGTGCCATGAACAGTAAGGCACCGCCGTGATGCCGCAGGCAGTCCTTGACAAGCAGGTTTTCTTGCAATTTGCCCTAAGTCATCGGAATGAACGATAGTAAAAGTTGTGCATCACGCCAACCCAACAGGACCAAAAGTTTTAACACCGCCCTTGTCAAAGGCGAAGTCCTCCCTCACTCCTCATCGTCTGCGCCAACCGGGACCAGCCGGATCTGCTTCTTACCCAGCTTGATCTCAAAATCATCGCCGGGCTGCAGATCCAGAAAAGCGGTGTAGGCCTTTCCGATAAGCAGGTTTCCGTTTCCCTGCACCGTGGCCACATAGCTCAGCTTGCGGCCGCCCTTGCCCACCGCGGCCGTGGCTGAGCCCAAGCTGACGCCTTTAGCCTCTAGCAGCGCCTCGTAAAAGGCGGTGAAGTTGAGGCGCTCGCTGCCGTCTTTCTTGATACTGACATAGCCGGCCGCCTTGACTAGCTTGGATTTGCTCACATCACCTAGCTCCTTCACCTTGTTCAACAGTTCGGCTCCAGACAAAGGCATGTCGATTTCATCCAATAAGACTAAGGCTAGCACCTGTTAGCCCTTTGGTGCCATCAAGAAGGGCTTTGATTGTGACTGTCAGTTCTAGTCGCCCACTCAGATCACTTCTAGTAGCTCTCCGGTACAAGCGCTGCATCCGCAAGGTCACAAACGTCCCGGAGTGGGCTCCGGAGCAGAAGGGACATGAGCAGCAACAAAACAGGCCGGCTCACATCAGCAATTTCAATGCTGAACGCCACGCCCCTTTTAGGCAGGCGCAGTGGGCTCAAGGTCTGATATGACTCTGTACAGCGCAGTGTGCAGTGGGCGTAGGAAAAAGAAGCAATGATCTGCAGCCAAGGCTGGTGAGAATCCAGCGCACCGCCCCGTGCACCCTCGCTTCCGAGCCCTCGAAGGCGATCAACCGCTATTTCAATGGCGCGATCACTAAGTCATTCCACTAGGTCCTGTCTCCACCAGAAAGGACAGCGGCGGGCAACCGTGGCCTTCTGCAGCTGGCTCGGTGTCGCTCTGATGGCGATGCTGCCCTTGGGCCCCACCGCCCTTGCCCAGCCGGGGATCTCCATCCCCCTGCCGGAGCCCCAGGGCCAGACCCTGCTGATGCAGAGCGTCGATCGCGCCGACTACGGACCGCTGGCCGAGCAGTTCCTCACCCAGGCCAATCCCGCCTACTGCGGCGTGGCCAGCATGGTGATGGTGCTCAACAGCCTGG
>NZ_JAGQBJ010000026.1 GCF_024345575.1 Cyanobium sp. Morenito 9A2 | reverse complement strand
CCCGACCTCACTCCCCTCGCGTTCGCCATCGCCTCGAGACCCGGCCGCTTCCTGTTCTTCGACGCCTTCGTCCGCGACCAGCGACTGGTGCTCGTCTCGACCTATTACCCGGACGTCGTCTTCGACTTCGCGCAGGTCGAGGTGCGACTCGACGGACAACGCCTGGGCCGCTTCGAGGAGATCGGCGCCAACGAGTACGAGCCCTCGCGGGCCATCGTCTACCCGCTGGCCGACTCGTGCTGCGGCTCGCGGCTGGAACTGCAGGTCAGCTACCAGGGCCAGGAGCTGACGGCGTCGATCGAGCCAGACGCCGGACGGCCGACGCGCGAGTTCGCGATCGCGACGCTGTTCAAGGGCGACTTCGCGGACATCCCGACCTTCTATCGCTACTACAAGCTGCAGGGCGTCGACCGCTTCTATCTCTACTACAACGGCGACCTCTCCGAGGTGCGCCGCTTGCTGCCGGACGCCGACGACATCGTCTATGGCGAGTGGGACTTCCCGTACTGGCTCGATCCCGAGTCCGAGGCCTTCAAGTCGGGGCTGGTCGACCCGCAGGCGGCGCGCAACAAGCACCACGCGCAGACCGCCTTCCTGAGCATGGTCCGGCACCGCTACCTGGACGACTGCTCCTACCTGGCGCTGATCGACCTGGACGAGTTCCTCGGCGTCCCGGGCGAGACGGTGCGCGACCATGTCGAGCGCATCGACCTGCCGGCACTGACGGCCCCCTGCCACTGGGCCGAGGTCCGATCGCTGTCGTGGCTGCCGGGTGCGCTATGGCGCAAACGCGGCGTGCGCGTGATGCTGGCGGCCCGGGCCCGCCTGTGGGAGGCCGTGCGACGCCGCTTCGCCACCCGCGTCGCGACACCCAACCTCGCCTTCCGGGAGCTGCGCCACGTCTGGGCCAATGCCCGCAGCGAGGGCGGGAGCCGCGTCAAGACGGTGTACCGGGGCGACTATCCGGGGCTGTTCGGCATTCACACGCCCAAGCCGCCGACCGTCGTGACGACCTCGGACCACCTGAAGCTCTTCCACATCGTCAACACCGGCCACGGCCGCCACACGCGCATCCACGGCGACGCGGTGCCGGTGCCGCTGATCGCCCAGGGCTAGCCGGCGGCGCGCGCCTCGATCAGCCTGAGGAGCTCGCCGACGTCCTTCAGGCTCACCACCTCGCCGGTGCTGAAGCGGATGCCGAAGTGCTTCTCGATCATCACGACCAGCCGCACGTTGTTGAGCGAGTCCCAGCCCTTGATGTCGGCCGCGGTGGTGCCGGCGTGGATCTCGATGTCGTCGTCATCGAACAGGTCGCGGAAGATCTCCTGCAGTTCGCCGCGAAAGTCCCGCATGGTCATGGTCTCCGATCAATTGCGAATCTGGATGCTGTGCGACAGGCCGAACGGCTCGTCGACGTCGTAGATCCAGGTCGACCCTTCGCCGCCGGACTCGATCTGCCGGAAGCCGAGCGTTGCGTAGTGTCCCTCGACGAGCTGGTTCTTGGCCGTCGGCAGGTAGCGGCCGCGCAGGCGCTTCAGGCCCTGGCGCCGGCAGAACGCCAGCAGCTGCTCCAGGTCCAGCACCTCGACGCCGCGCTTGAGCACGCGGCAGCTCATCAGCCACACCTCGATGTCGAGCAGGTCCGGTGAATCGGCCGGCACGCTGCCCAGCACGACGCTGATCAGGCCGTTGTCGCCGAACTTGTCGGTGAGCCGCGTGGTCGAAGTGTAGCGCAGCGGGTCGGCCGCATGGGCGCGGACCTCGGCCTCGGTCATGCGCCGCGTCGTCAGGTTGAACTGGTTCGTCTTGTTGATCAGCTGCGTGGTGCGCGCGAGGTTCTGCTCGGTCACCGGCTCGACGATCGCCGTCATGTCGAGCTGGCGCAGGTAGTCGTCGTAGTTGGCGGCCGATTTCTCGAGACTCTCGCGCGCGACATTGCCCTGGAAGAAGTCGCTGCGCTGCCGGTCCTCGGCGGTGACGCCCAGCGTGTCGAACCAGTGGCCGTCGACCAGGCACTGCACGTAGTAGGACGGATCGACCGGCACCTCCGGCACCGTCACCTCGGGCAGGCGGGTCCGGACGAGTTCACGCTCGGCGGGGTTGTCGTCGAAGAACACCAGCGCGTCGGTCCCGATGTTGAGCTGCCGCGCGATCGCCTTGATGTTGCCGTCCTTCGGCTCCCAGTTGGCGACGAAGCAGCTGATGTCGGACTCCTTCAGCACCATGTCGGGATGCTCGCGGAACGGCTGGACCGCGTTCTCGTGGTGGTTCTTGCTGGCCACCGCGAGCAGCACGCCGCGGTCCTTCAGTGCCTTCGCGTAGCGCTGGAAGGCGACGAAGGCCTCGCCGGCAGGCACGCCAGCGCCGAGCTGGATGCCGCCTAGCCCGTCGTCGCCGATCACGCCGCCCCACAGCGTGTTGTCGAGGTCGAGCACCAGGCACTTCTTCGACTTGCCGAACATGGCCGCGAGCGCGGCCGCCAGGTGGTCGGCGTAGTGGGGCTGGCAGTCGAAGCTGATGGCGCACTTGGCCGAGTGATACAGCCGGGCGTCCGACCAGCGCGCCTTGCCGTGGGCGGCCGACAGCATGTCCACATCGTGCAGGAAGACCTGCGGCGGCAGATGGCGGGCGAGCTCCAGGTTCACGGCGCGCAGCAGGCTGTTGCGGGTGCCGCCGAGCACGGCGTCGAGGCTGCCGTAGGGTCGATCCACCTCGGTCGCGAAGTTGTCGGCCAGCACCTGGCAGGCAAAGCGCTCGGCGGCCGTCGCATAGAGCGTACGGAACCGGGCGGACTCGGCCTCGGCGCGGGCCGCGGCATCGTCCTCAAGATAGGCGAACGGCAGGTTCTGGCTGCAGACGTGGAAGTGGATCACGTCCGGCTTGAACGCCCGCAGCGTCTCGGAGTCGGACCAGATCTCCTGCTCGAACAGGCCGAAGTCGCTCTCGTAGATCTCGAGGTTGAGGCCGCGTCGCAGCGCGAACAGCCGCAGCAGCGGCACGAAGAACTGCGTCGTCGCGCCCCCCAGCACCGCCACCCGCTTGCGCAGCGGCACCCGCGCGTCGAGCAGCTCGCGCGGGATCTTGTCCAGCGCCGTGCCGGCGTACTGCAGGTCGTCGATCGGATCGGACGGTGCGGCGCGCAGCAGCAGCGACAGCGCCTCGTCGTGGGCGCCGGCGCGCAGGTGGGTCTTCAGTGCACTCTTCATCGGGTCGGTCCGCCGTCCTGGTCGAGCACCGCGAGCGTCGCCTGCGCGGCCTTCAGGTCGCATTGCGGCGTGAAGTGGCCGTCGGGGATGTAGTTGGTGCGGTCGGTCGACGGACACAGGTCGAAGCTGCTGACGACCGCCACGCCCTTCGCTTCGAGCGTACGACGCAGCAGCACGTCCAGGTGGTTCGCGTAGTCGCGCGTCGAGAACAGCACGACGATGGGCTTCACGCCCTCGGCGCGCAGGTCGTCGACCATCCGCTGCAGCAAGGCCTCGAACACCTGGATGATGTGCGAGTCCTTCTTGAAGCCGCGGCTGCCGTAGGCCTGGGCCACGTAGTTGTCGGCGTGCCGCTTCGCGAGGCCGCGGCGCACGAAGCGGGCGATCAGGCTGTGGTCGAGGGCGCTGGCCGCGAACAGCGGGCGCTGGAAGGCGTCGTCGTGCTGCGCCATCACGTCGAGCTGGCGAGCCCACAGCGCCGGGTCGTCCCGGAAGGCGCGGGTCAACTCGTCCGGCGAGTTGATCAGCGGCGTGCCGGTGCGCTCGACACGGCCGTCGACCAGCTCGTAGCGCGGGAAGAAGTACGGCATCGGCGCATCGGCGTTGACGCTGCCGATGTTCATCGTCAGCACCTGCGCGACGTCCTCGGACGCGACGCCGATGACCGCCGTGCGCGTCTTGCGCTTCGCGCGGTCCAGCTCGTAGAAGCCGTAGGCGTGGTTGAGCGGCGCCCCCGGGCCGCCGATGAAGCGCAGCTTCAGCTCCGGCCGCAGTTCGCGCATCGCCTTGCCCAGGTTGCCGGCGAAGGAACTGCCGTAGACCGTGACGTCGACATCGGCCGGCTTGTCCGCCAGCGCGGCCTCGTTGATCCAGCCGGCGAACAGGATCGAGTTGGGCGCCGGGTTCGGCGTCGCGACCAGCTGGCGCAGCTTGCTCTCGTAGGACGAGCCGTACCAGAAGTAGGACCGCATCGACGCGTTGCGCAGCGGCGTGTGGTTGAAGGCGGCCCAGCACAGCAGCTCGAAGAGCAGCAGCGTCGCGACGAAGCCGGCGGCGGTCACGCCGGCGGCGCGCCAGCGCGACGCGGCCGACGCGGCCAGTGCGGCCTCAGAACTGGAAGTAGATGAACTGGGTGGATGCATTCGACAGCCCCATCAGCAGGAGCGTGAACAGCGTGGCGTACAAGGCGCCACGGACCATCGGCGGCCAGCGGAGGTAGAAGCGCTCGCTTTCGTGGCGGTAGGCCAGGTGGTCCAGCACGAGGAACAGCGGGATCGCCAGCAGCGTCGCGAAGGTCGGGCGCTTGAGGTGGAAGTCGAGCGCGCCGATGTGCGCGATCGCGCCGAGGAAGTCGCCGATCTGCTCGACCGAGGTGGCGCGGAAGATCAGCAGGCTCACCAGCGTCACGTGGAAGTAGAGCACGATCCAGAACGCGCCCGGGATGCGCTTGCGCAGCGGCTTCAGCGCCTTGGGCCACTTGACCAGCGACCACAGGATGAGCATCAGCCCGTGGTACAGGCCCCACAGGATGTAGGTCCAGGCCGCGCCGTGCCACAGGCCCATCAGCAGCATCGCGTAGAGGTGCGGGCGGGCCTCGTTGAGCTTGCTGTCGCCCTTGCGCAGGTAGTGCAACGCGAGCGGCAGGTAGATGTAGTCCTTGACCCAGCTCGACAGGCTGATGTGCCAGCGCGTCCAGTACTCGGACGGCGACTTGGCATAGAACGGCGTCATGAAGTTCTTGATGACGTCGAAGCCCAGCATCCGTGCGACGCCGCGGGCGACATCCGTGTAGCCGGAGAAGTCGCAGTAGATCTGCAGCACGTAGAGGTAGGAAGCGGCCGCCATGTCGGCGCCGCTGAAGCCGCCCTGGCCGCTGAACACCGGGTCGATGGTCTCGGACAGCCCATCGGCGATGACGATCTTCTTGAACAGACCCAGCAGCACCAGGAAGGCACCGCGCGTGAAGCCCTCGAGCGT
>NZ_JAGQBJ010000025.1 GCF_024345575.1 Cyanobium sp. Morenito 9A2 | reverse complement strand
GGCGACCAGCGGGCGCAGGTCGCGCGCCGCGGCGCGCGCGGCGTTGGCGACCGCGTCCTCCCGTGCGCCGGCCCACTGGTCGAGGAAGCAGTGGCGGATGCGGCGCACGGCGGCGGGCCTCAGGCGGCGCGGGCGCGGCGGCGGGCCAGCGCCGCCTCGTAGCCGGCGACCGTGGCGGCGGCCGCGCGCGGCCAGGTGAAGTCGGTGCGGAAGCGCTCGACCAGCCGCGCCCGGCCGGCCGCGCCCGCGGCGTGGCCCTCCCAGGCGGCGAGCACCGCGCGGCGGATCGCGCCGGCGTCCGCCGGGTCGCAGTAGCGCGCCTGCGGGCCGAAGTACTCCTGCTCCGAGGTGCGGTCGCTCGCCACCAGCGAGCAGCCCGCCAGCGCGGCCTCGACGTGCGCGAACGACGCGCACTCCATCCAGCTCGGCAGCGCGTGCACCCGCGCGGCCTTGTAGGCGGAGGCGAGCCGCTCGTGCGGCAGGTGGTCGAGGAAGAGCGTGCCCGGCGGCGCGTGGCGGCGGCAGAGCCCGTGGTACCGGCGGTCGTAGTGGCGGCCGATCACGACGACCCGCAGCCCGGTGTCGCGCAGGGCGTGGAGCAGCATCAGCTGGTTCTTGCGCGGCTCGACCAGCCCGACGCAGAGCACGAAGTCGCCCGGGCCGTGCTCGGCGACGAAGGCGTCCGGCGTCGCCGTCGCGAACACGTCCGGCTCCGCCCCGTTGCGCACGAGCGTGAACGGCAGGTCGACGCCGTGCACCTTGCGCAGGTTCTCCACCTCGGCCCGGCTCTGCGGCAGGAGGTGGTCCACGAGTCCGAGCAGCGCCCGCTGGTAGGCGTCGTAGCCCCGCCAGTTGGCCTCGCGGGGCTGGAGCCGGGTGCGGCCGTTGTGCACGAACCTCCCGGAGGCGACGTCGGCCAGCCGCGCCTCGAGCTGCGCCGGCGTCCCGCCGGCGGCGAAGACCGCCGGGATCGCCGCGTCCGCCCAGCACTTCTCCCGCATGTCCCAGAAGATGGGCGAGAGCACGACCGGCACCTCCGGCCGCCAGGCGCGCACCGCCTTGACCTGGCCGAGGGTCTGGGCCGGGAACCAGGTGTTCCAGACATGGACGACGTCGTAGCCGCGCGGGTCGGGCCGCGGCGCGCAGCAGACGTCGACGACGTGGCCGAGCGCCTCGAGGTGCTGCCGCGTCTTCTTCATCTGGTGCAGGTCGCCGCCGGCGAGCCGCGGCTCGTAGGTGTTGACCATCAGCACGCGCAGGCCGCCGGACCGCGGGACGCGCCGCGTCACGGCCGCGCCGAGGCGCACCGCGTCCTCGCCGATCTCGTCCACCCGCCGCAGCGGGGAGGAGGAGGCTCCGTCCGCGGGCTCCGCCGGGGCGGCGGCGGCGCGGAGCGCGGGGTCGTCGGGATGCAGCGCGAGGCCCCGCGCCGCGACCAGCCGGCCGAGCGCGCCCTGGCCGAGCGCGGCGTAGCCGGCCGCGAGGCGGGCGAGGGCCCCGGCGTGGGTGGGGGCGAGGTTCACCGCGAGGTGGAGGAGGTCGAGTCCGATGCGCGGGGCGTGGTTGCGGTCGGCGTAGCCGGCGAGCAGGACGTGCTCGTCGATCCACCGCGCGACGTCGGGCCGCGTGTCGGCGCGCACCAGCTCGTCGTAGGGCGCGAAGAGCGCGGCCCCCGCCTTCGCCAGCGGGCCGCCCACGCGCCGGGGGAACTCCTCGGGACGCGGTCCGAGCGCCAGCCAGGCCGAGGTGTCGCCGTCGTCCGGCAGGTAGCGCCCCTCGCGCGAGAGCTCGAGGCTGCGCTCGACCACCTCCCACGCGTCCACGCCCCACTTGCCCTGGAGCTTGGCCTGGTTCGCCTTCTGGTTCGCGACCGCCGCGGCGGTGCGGCCGAGGCCGTTGTTGAGCTTGTGCAGGACGCGGACGCGCCCGTCGTAGAGGATCTCGTAGCCGGCCTGCAGGACGGCGAGGTGGTGGTCGGGGTCGTCGAACTGCGTCGGGCTGAAGCGCCCGTCGAACGGCCCGCTCCGGCGCAGCGCGTCGCGGCGGTAGAGGTTGCAGCAGCCGCGCACGTGCGTCGTCCGCGCGAAGTAGTCCGCCTGCCCGGTGTCGGGCTCGTCGTCGTGGCCGTAGATCGACGGGTAATGCCGGTAGGGCCCGCACTGGATCGCCTGGCGCTCGTCGTCGTTGACGATCTTCGGCCCGACGCAGCCGGCGAACGGCCGGAGCGCGAGGTCCCGCACCAGCGGCCGCAGCCAGTCCGGCGGCAGCACGATGTCGTCGTCCAGCCGCGCCACCAGCTCGCCGTCGCCCGCGGCGACCGCGAAGTTGAGGCCGATCGGGCAGCCGGTGTTGACCTCGAGGCGGACGGGGTGGAGCGGGAACGGGTAGGTGCGGGCCAGCTCGGCGAGGTACTCGGGCGTGCCGTCGGTGCTGGCGTTGTCCACGACGTAGACGCGCAGCCGGTCGGCCGGGTAGTCGGTGCGCGCGAGGCTGGCGAGGCAGCGCTCGAGCAGGCCGCGCGTGTTGCAGGTGACGAGGCAGCAGTCGACGGTCGGGAACTCCTCCGCGGGCCGCCAGCGCAGGGCCTCGCCGACCTGCCAGCAGACCGCGGTGTGGCCGTGGAGGCGGCGGACCTCGCCGAGGTCGGGGTAGCCCGGATGCCAGCCCCACTTCGCCTCCCAGTAGTCGGCCTGCCGGCGCTGGCAGGCGACCTTGAGGTGGCCGGCGAACTTGTTCACCTCGACCTCGGTCTCGGGGATGAGGATGCGGTGCGACGGCGACATCGCGCGGGTGAAGTGCACGCCCTTGACGCCGCCGTGGACGTAGGCGGCGTGGCCGCGGTGGCGGGCCGCGATGCAGAAGTCGTCGTCGTCCATCCACGCCGGCCCGTAGCGCTCGTCGAAGCCCCCGACCGCGTCGAAGACCGCGCGCCGGTAATAGGCGAGCGCGCCCGGCGCCGCGTCCACCTCCTGCACGCCGGTCGGCGCGCCGTCGGGCTGGAAGGCGCGCCGCGGGGTGTGCTGCGGGTGGTGCCCGAGGCCGGAGACGAAGTGCCGGCCCTCGGCCTGGATGCGGCCGTCGGGATAGACCAGGCGCGCGCCGACCACCGCCGCGGCCGGCCGCGCGAGCGCGGCCTCGGCGAGGCGGCGGAGCCAGCCGTCGGTCTCGACCACGACGTCCGCGTGCAGCCGCACGACATCGCAGCCGGGGGCGGCGGCGGCGCCGGCGTTGACCGCGGCGGCGGCGCCGCGGCGCGGCTGGCGGAGGACCGCGACGCGCGGCAGGCCGCGCACGAGGTCGGCGCCGCCGTCGGTCGAGCCGTCGTCCACCACGATCACCCGCCAGTCGGGATGCTCGGTGCGGGCGAGGACCGCGCGGACGCAGGCGCCGATGGTGGCGGCGTCGTTGTGCAGGGGGATGACGACGGCGACGGGAGGCAGGTCCATGGCGGGAGGCTCCGGTTCAGGCGACGCGGCGGCGACGGTCGGCCCATCCCGCCTTGATCCGGGCGGCGAGGGCGAGGGCCTGGGCGACGACCTCGTCCATGTTGAGGTAGCGGTAGGTCGCGAGCCGCCCGGCGAAGAGCGTGTCCGGCTCGCGGGCCGCGAGCTCGGCGTAAGCCTCGTACTGGCGCCGGGCCGCGGCGTTGGGCACGGGGTAGTAGGCCTCGCCCCCGGGCGCGTAATCCTGCGGGAACTCGCGCACGATGGTCGTGCCGGAGCAGCGCTGGCCGGTGACGTGCTTGGCCTCGACGATGCGGGTGAAGTCGAAGTCGTTCGGGTAGTTGACCTGCACCACCGGCTGCCAGAAGCCCGGCCGGCCGGAGACGGACTCCCGGCCGGCGAGCTGCTCGGCGGTGAAGTGCTCGGCCTCGAACCGCAGCGAGCGGTACGGGAGGACGCCGGCCCGGTATCCGAAGTACTCGTCGATCGCCCCGCTGTAGATCACCTGCCCGCACTCGACCCCGGCGCGGACCTCGCGGTAGTCGGCGTTGAGCAGCACCATCGTGCGCCGGCAGCCGGCGAGCATCCGGCGGAAGAGCGCGGTGTAGCCCTGGTCCGGCATCGCCTGGAAGCGCTCGCGCAGGTAGCGGTCGTCGCGGTTGGTGCGCACCGGGATGCGGCCGCAGACCGAGGCGTCGAGCTCCGCCGGCGAGCGCCGCCACTGCTTCTCGGTGTAGCCCTTGAAGAAGAGTTCGTAGAGCTCGCGGCCGACCTGCGAGACGATGACGTCCTCGGAGTTGCGCGGCGCGTCCACCGGCTCGCGCACCCGCGCGAGGTAGGCCTGGAACTCCTCCTCCGTCGCGGTCCGCCCGACCAGCTGCTCGAAGGTGTTGAGGTTGATCGGGAACCTCCAGTAGCGGCTCCGCGTCCAGGAGAGCACCTGGTAGTTCGCCGGGCGCCAGCCGGTGAAGCGGCTGAGGTAATCCACCACCGCCGGCTGGTCGCTGCGGAAGTAGTGCGGGCCGTAGGCGTGCACGAGCACCCCGTGGGCGTCGTACTCGTCGTAGGCGTTGCCGCCGAGGTGGCCGCGGCGCTCGACGACGAGGCAGGAGGCGTCGAGCTCGTTGGAGAGGCGCTCGGCGAGGGTCAGGCCGGTGAAGCCGGCGCCGACGATGAGGAAGTCGACCTTCATGGGGGCGGGGGTCAGGCGGTGGCGCGCAGCGGCGCGGCGGGCGCGGCGGCGTGGGAGCGGACGAGGGCGACGGTGCGCGCGACCATCCGCTCCTCGCGGAAGAGCTCGCGCGCGCGGACCCGGCCGGCCTCGCCGGCGGCGGCGCGCGCGGCGGGGTCGCGGGTCCATTCGAGCAGGACGGCGGCGAGCGCGCGGACGAGCGCGTCGCGTCCGGCCGCCGCGGGCGGCAGCAGCCGGCCGGTCGGGCCGAGCTCCTCGGGGATGCCGCTGACCGCGGTCGCGGCCACGGGCAGGCCCTTGGCCATGGCCTCCATGATCGCGAGCGGCATGCCCTCGAGGTCGGAAGGGAGGACGAAGAGGTCCGCCGCGTCGTACCAGGCCTCGACGTCCCAGCGGTGCCCGAGCAGGTGGACGCGGCCGCCGAGCCCGGCGGCGGCGATCGCCGCCTCGAGCTCGCCGCGCTGCTCGCCCTCGCCCGCCCAGACGAAGTGCAGGCGCGCCGCCGCGGGCTCGGCCGCGAGCCGGCGCGCGGCCTCGAGCTGGTAGGCGTAGCCCTTGACGGGCGAGAGCCGGGCGGCGGTGAACGCGACCACCGCGTCGGCCGGCAACCCGAGCCCGGCCCGCAGCCGTTCCCGCGCGGCGACGTCGCACGGGGCGAAGAACCGCTCCGGCCGGCCGTAGTGGACGACCTCGCCGGCCCCGGCCCCGAGGCCGAAGCGCGCGCGCAGGAGCGCGAGGTTCTCCGCCGAGACCGCCACGACCGCGCGGGCGGCCGCGTACTGGGCGGCGAGCGCGGGCAGGACGGCGCGGAAGCGGTCGGCGAGGTAGGCGCCGACGAAGCCGACCACGACGACGTAGGGCAGGCCGCGCTCGAGCGCGACCTGACGCGCGGCGAGGTTCGAGACGGGGCAGCAGTCGCTGAAGACCACGAGGTCGGGCCGCGCCGCCGCGAAGATCCGCTCCGCCGTCTCCCGGTCGGTGAGCGTGCGCGCGAAGCCGCCGCGCGTGTCGTAGGGGATCCAGTGGTGCGCCACGCCGGCGGCGCGCTGGGCCGCGACCAGCGGGTTCTCGGCCCGCGTCTGCGCGCAGGCGACCTCCAGCCCGTCGGCCGCGAGGCCGAGCAGCAGGCTGTGGTTGTACTGCGCCACGCCGCCCGAGTCGGGGTCGTCGGTGAAGAGCAGCACGCGCGGGCCGGACGCGGCCGCGGGCGGGGCGGCCGGCGCCGCCTCGCGGCAGAGCACGGCCACGGCCTCGCTCACCAGCCGGTAGCCCGCGGGGGCCAGCGCCTCCGCCAGGATGGGGAAGTCGCCGGGCAGCGCGTCGCAGCACCAGAGGCGGTCCGCGGAGGTGGTCGTCGCCACGTCCGCCGCCGCGCGGCTGAACGCCAGCAGGTCGGGCGCCGCGACCGCGTCGGCCGGCGCCACCGCGACGCGCGGCAGGGTGCGGCAGAGCGCCGCGAAGTCCTCCGGCACGCCCGCGCCGAGCGCGACCCGCACGGTCTCCTGCGTGCGGTGCAGCTCCTGCAGGCCCTCGTAGACCATCGCCGCCCCGAGCAGCCGGTCGGTGTCGCCGGGGAAGAAGACGGTGGTGCCCGGCGCCGGCAGCGCGAACGCGGGCTCGGCCCGGCCGTCGCGCAGCATCGCCTCGAACCGCCCGCGGCGGCGCGCCGCGGACCAGTGCTCGTCGAACCACGCCGCCCCCGCGGCGCCGATCGCCGCGGTGCCGGCCGGGTCGGCGAGCGCCCGCGCCGCCCGCTCCGCCAGCTCGGCCGCGTCGCCGTAGGCGATCAGCCCGCGGCCGTCCGTCCCGAGCAGGTCCAGGCCCGCCTCGGGCGCGAGGCGGTCGGTGACGAGCGCCGCGCCGCCGGCGAGGATCTCGAGCGCGCGGAGGTTGAGGTCGCCGTTGAGGCTCGCGTTGAAGCCGAGCAGCGAGGCGCCGTAGAAGGCCAGCCCCTCGCGCTGCCCGACGGCCCGCGACTCCACCGGCACGCCGCGCGCCTCCAGCGCCTCGAGCAGGCGCAGGCGCCGCGGGTGGAACCGGCCGGCCTGGCCGACGAAGGCGAGGCGCGTCGCGCGCCGCGCCTGGCGCGCCGCGCGCACCACCGCGTCGTCGTGCGGGAAGGTCAGGCCCGGCTGCCAGAAGAGCGCGCCGATGCCGGCCGAGGCGATGAGCGCCGCATGGTGCCGGTCGTAGAGCAGGACGTGCCGGTCGTAGCGCTCCTCCGCCATGTAGCGCAGCATGCCGAGGATCGGGGAGCGCAGGTGGTGGGTGTCGGCGACGAGCAGCGCCTTCGGTCCGCGGAAGGCGTCCACCCGGCGCG
>NZ_JAGQBJ010000024.1 GCF_024345575.1 Cyanobium sp. Morenito 9A2 | reverse complement strand
CGCGCCACGTGATGGGGGTGATGATCGAGAGCCATCTGGTGGCCGGCAGCCAGAAGATTCCCGCCGATCTGAGCGAGCTCACCTACGGCCAGAGCATCACCGATGCCTGCATCGATCTGGAGGCCACACGTTCCGTTCTCGATCACCTCGCTGGAGCCGTGGCCGAGGTGGGCGAGCGGCGGCTGGTGGCGATCTGAGCGCACGGAAGTGCGGAGCGGGCCTCGCTCATTGTCGAGTGAGGAACCAGGAGCCCGCCAGGATCGCCTCGGGTAGGACAGAGCTCGTTCTCGAGCGGGTTCACGTCGGCTCCCCGGAGATGGGGGACAATGGAACTGCCTTCCTGGGTTCCTGGCCCCAGGGATCCACTGCAGACCTCGGATCACGTCCTTCTGCGCGGAGCTGGCGGGCAGCGCAGCCCCGAACTGGTCCTGGCTCGTCTGCGGGTGGGCCCAGATGCGGCTTTTTCCATAGTGATCAGGCAAGCTGCAGAGCACCGATCGCCATGCCGCTGAGCTGATGCTCCGAGAAGCTGCGCGATCCCTGCTCTCCAGGAGTCAGCTGCTCGCAGCGCTCCTGCTGCAGCCCTTCGGCACCGCGGCCGCCGCCGAGCCGGCCGCCTCCCCGCCGTCCATCGCCGCCGATCTGGGGCCGGAAATGCGGCTGCCCTCCACCAACCCGGCGGCCTCCAGCGCAGCACCGGGTACCGGCCAGCTGGGCCGCTGGCTGGGCCTGCCAGCCGATTCAGCCCTCCGCCTCGGTGGCGCCTGGGTGGGGAATGGCACGTCGCAGATCGTGGGCGGTGTCCAGTCAGTGCCTGCCAACGGCCTGGCCCAGCAGCTCCTGATCGACGCCACCCTTGATCTGGAGCAGGCCGTGGGCTGGCGCGGCGGTACGGCGTGGGTCCAGGGCCTGCAGCTGAACGCCGGGCCGGGGGCCGCCCTGCCCTCCGGCAGCGTGCAGGGCAGCAACAGCCTGGTGGCTCCGCCGCCGCTGGATCGCACCGCGCTCTACAGCTACGTGCTGCGCCAGGACCTCTGGGATCGCCAGCTGAAGATCCTGGTGGGCAAGCAGGCGGCCAGCATTGAGTTCGCCAACGTCACCCGTCCGGACGTCACCCGCAATCCCACCTATGCCGTATCGGCGCTCAGCGCTCTGCCGTTCACGCCCCTCTATGCGATGCCCACCTTGCTGGGGCGCATGCCCGGCTATCCCGATCCGGCCTTGGGGGCCTCGCTGAGCTGGCAGCCGAAGGCCCTGGATCGCAAGGTGTATTTCAATGCCGGCGTGTTCGACGGTCGCGGCGGGGTGGGGGATGGATCGATCCGCACGGGCACGGCCGTCCCGAGCCTGGGCGGGCCACTCTTCTCTGTGGCCGAACTGGGGGGCGGCTGGTCGCTGGGCGCGAGCAACCGCCCCGGCTCCGCCAGCTTCGGGACCTGGTTCCAGGGCGGCACGTCGAGCCGCTGCAGCGGCACCGGCCCGGAGGAGATATGCCTGCAGGAGAACGGAGCCCACGGCTTCTACGGCACCGTGGCCCAGCGGCTGCTCAATTTCCGGTACGGGCACGATTCCAGCGGGCTGGTGGGTTTCGTGAGCGCCGGCTGGACCCCTTCCATCACCAACCTGATGACCCGCTCACTCACCGCCGGTCTGACGGCCTTCGCGCCGATGGCACAACGTCCCCGGGACAGCTTCGGCCTCGGTCTGTCGTGGGCAAGGGTGAACGACACCGGGTTCCTGGAGCAGGTGTTCCGCCCCTCCGAGCTGATGCTGCAGGTGTACGGGCAGTTTCATCTCGGCGGCGCCACCTACGTGCTGCCGGCTCTCACCACCCTGCCCCGGCCAGGACTCGCCGCAGCCGCCGGCGGGTCCACCAGCGTGCTCCTGCAACTGATCACCCTGTTCTGAGGAGCCCTGGCTCCAAGAGGACCGGATGTGGTCGGAGCCTCCCACTGGCCCGCACTTGCTACCGGACACGGGGCTCCCGGGCGCTGAACGGCGAAGCCCACGCCGAGGGAATCGAGGCCAGGGCCACTGCAATTTCGGGGATGAACGTGATACCAGGTTTGTGCCGTGATTTGATCTTTACCGGGGATTGTTGCCGTTCAGTGGCTGCAATCTGTGCCTGTTACGTTTCATGAATCCCAGGATCGCGGCACTGCATTTTGCCTAGCGTTGTTCATGGAAATATTTTTGGACTCAACTTGATTCCTGCAGCGAGAGAGTGCGCCGCAGGGCGTGCTGGTCTGCAACTTTCGGAGGACACCGTCTCCCGATGGGCCCACCTTGCAGTGGCATCCCTCTCCACAACATCCTGCGGCGTCTTGATGGGTCGCAGGCTTCAGGACTCCCGAGCGCTGGCGCAAGGTGCCGCCGGAGTCTGTCCCCTCACTTTTCCTCGCTGATCGGAAATCATGGCAACAACAGACATGCCAGCAACGGATATCGAGAGCGTCGAGTACAAGAAGCAGTTTCTCCATGAAGCCACCCGCCTGGCGATCGAGTCCGTGGAGAAGGGATGGGGCGGACCCTTCGGGGCGGTGATCGTCAGGGATGGCCAGATCATCGGTCGCGGTCAGAACCGTGTGCTGCTCACGGGTATCCCCGTGTATCACGCTGAGGTGACTGCCATCATCGACGCCTGCTCCAGGATCAACACCAAGGCTCTGCTTGGGTCGGAGGTGCATGAGGGCAATCTCAAGATGATCCCGCGCCCCGAGGGATCGCCTGATCCGGTGCCGGAGAGGGCTCAGATGCTGAAGGGCTGCGATCTCTATGTCAACGGAGCTCCTTGCCCGATGTGCATGAGTGCCATCTACTGGGCGCGGATCGATCGGGTGTACTTCGGCACAAGGCTGGAGGATACGAGCAAGATCGGTTTCGATGATGAGTTCCAGTACATCGACTTTCGTCTTCCCTGGGAGCAGCGCAAGGCGATTCAGTGCTTTCCGGATTTCGAACGTGACTTCGCCCTTCAGGCCTGTCAGGCCTGGATGGACAAACCGGACCGCCATCCCTATTGAAGAACTGGGCCAGCGCCATGGCGGACCCTGTGACTCTGATCGCCTCCGGCCGCGTCCATGCCGGCATGGGCAAAGCCTTGGCGGGTTGGCACGCCCGGCAGGCGGATGCCCTCTCGCGACAGAGCGGCTTCCTCAGCACCGATCTGCTTCCGCCCCGCTCCGCCGCCAAGGGTGAGACCTGGACGATCCGGATCTCGTTCGCTTCCCCTGAGGAGCTCGAGGCCTGGCAGTCCTCCACCGCCTGCCACGATCTGCTGGCGGCAGCGGCACCGCTGCTGGTGGGGGGGGTCTTCGAGGAACGACGTGAACAGGCGGATGCCTACCCCGGAAGCCGGTCCGATGTCACGGAGGTGATCTTCTCCAAGGTCAGGGCCGGCATGTCCGAGCAGTTCCGCAGCTGGGCCCAACGGATCCAGGCGGCCCAGGCCAGTTACCCCGGCTATCTCGGCATGTACCTCCAGCCCCCTCAGGGGGGCGGCGAGGGGCACTGGGTCACGATTCTCCGGTACGACTCCGCCTCCCATCTCGAGGCCTGGATGAACTCCCGCCAGCGCGCCGATCTGCTGGCGGAATCGCGGCAGTTCATGGAACGCGAGGAACTGGTCCGCATCACCAGCTCCTTCCCCGGCTGGGTTCCTGTGGATCCCGTATCCGGACAGGCGCCGCCGAACTGGAAAACGGCGATGCTCGTGCTGCTCGGGCTCTATCCGATCGTGATGCTGGAGCTGCGGCTGCTGAGTCCGATCCTCTCTGGCCTGGGGATCCACGGGGCCCTGGCCACGTTTATCGGTAACTCCATCAGTGTGGCGCTCACCAGCTTTCTGACGATGCCTTGGTTTGTGCAGACGTTCAACTGGTGGCTGTTTCCCGGCCTCGCCTCGCCACGGGCGCTCACACGCCGGGGGGTGCAGATCGTCTGCTTGCTGTATCTGCTGGAGGTGGCAGTTCTCTGGAAACTGCTGCCCTTCTGACCCAAGCCCCTATTCCTTGCCTGCCTACCCCTGATGGATCTCACGTCTCTTCAACGGCACTGCCGGGGTGCCATGGCCCAACCCGGTGATCCTGCCTATCTCTCAATGGTGCAGGCCAACCTCTGGAATCAGCTCCTTCCGGAGCGGTGGCCAGAGCTGGTGGTGCGGGTAAAGGATGAGCATGATGTGATCGCCGTGCTCCGCTATGCCCGGGAGCAGGGCCGAAAGGTTGTGGTGCGTGGGGGTGGCCACCACTGGTGTCAGCCCACTCTCCGCCGTGGCGGCATCCTGATCGACCTGGCCTGCTTCAATCAGGTGCTCAGCATCGATGCGGCGGCACGAACGGCCATCGTGCAGCCGGTCGTGAGCAACCGGGAGCTGCTGGCGGCTCTGCAACCCCTCGGGCTGGCCTTTCCCAGTGGCCACTGTCCCCAGGTGAAGGTGAGCGGTTATCTCCTCGGTGGCGGCATGGCCTGGAACCAGGGGGTGTGGGGGGCGGGAACCGAGAGCGTTGAGGCGATGGAGATCATCACCGCAGCCGGGGAGAAGGTCCTGGCCAGCCGTGAGCAGCATGCCGACCTCTTCTGGGCGGCGCGGGGAGCCGGACCGGGGTTCTTCGGGGTGGTGATCGCCTATCACCTCAAGGTCTACCCACTGCCGGCGGCGATCCTCGGCAGCACCTTCTGCTTCCCCCTTGCCCAGGCGGGGACGGTGGGCGATTGGATCTCGGCGCTCGCACCCTCGCTGAGCCCATCGGTGGAGCTGACCCTCTTCCTGCTGCAGGCTCCGCCACCGTTGCAGGCGGCGGCCGCGCCAGATGGCGGCGTCGTTCTCATGGTCTCCGCCGTCGCCTTCGCCGATACCGACGCAGAGGGAAGGCGGCAGCTGGAACCACTGGACCATTCCGAGCTGCCACCGCTCTCCCGTGAGGTCGCTGTGTCCCTCAGCTTTCCAACCTTGTTCGATCTGTCCGGGTCGCTCTGGCCTGAAGGGCATCGCAGTCGTGTCGAGAACCGCTTCTCCTCGGCATCCGCCGGTGATCAGATCCGAGCGGCGGCCGGGTTCATGGCGGCAGCCCCCTCCCCGACCACCCTGGTGTTCTTCACGGTGTTCACAGGGCCTGCGGCTGTGCATGATCCGATCAACACCTCCTATTCCATGAATGGACAGGTCTATGGAGGACCCTCAACGATGTGGCTGGATCCGGCTTACGATGCCACGAACATCGAGTGGCATGAAGCCTGTACGGCGGCTCTCCACGTCCACACGAAGGGCAGCTACATCGGTGAAACCGATTTCGTGCGCAGGCCAACGTCGGCGGTCGAGGCTTATCTTCCGCACTGCTGGAGCCGCCTGGCGGATCTGCGCGCCGTGCATGATCCCGACCGCGTGTTCTTTGATCTGTTCGAAGCCTTGGGTGAGGATGTCCATTCGTTCAGCTCCTAAGCGGATTTCACGAGTCTGAACGGGGTGCGACAGCCTGATCAGATTGCGGCGATGAAGATGGATTATGGATCGAGTGTGTGTCGCTTTTCCCTAATCTTAGGCTGCCATTGAGCCGGTATCCGAGCCTGAGCTGTGATGTCCACGCCTGAGAATCTCGCGTTCTTGCATTAGGCCATTCAGCTGATGAGGGAGGCCGGTGGGGTGAACATGACGGGTGGACCCGTCGGCTGTGTGATCGTGATGGATGGCCAGGTCATCGGCGCGGCCGCCAACAGCGTGATGCGGAATCACGATCCCTTCGCCCATGACGAAGTGAAGGCCATCCGACAGGTCTGCGCGCTCCTCCAGACGGTGGATCTCACCGGGGCGATGAAGTACACGAGCTGCGAATGCTGTCCAATCAGTTAGGTAACTGCCTACTGGGCCAGGATCTCGAAGATCTATCACGCCGCCGATTCCCAGGATTATGCCGATCTCTTCGGTGACGCCAACATCGGGGATGATCTTCAGCTGTCCAATTCCGAACGCCGCCTCGCTTCTCAGCAGATCCTGCAGGAGGAGGCCGCCGTGGTGTGCGATCCGTTCCGCGAACTGCCGGACGGAGCCTGGTAGTGCTCTTGCGTCCGGAGGATCGGCCTTCGCTCCGCTCCTGGGCTGGGCCACTCATCGTCCACCTCCCATCACCCTGCGCTCACTCCAGGCAAGAGCGCCCCGGTAGGAGGACCGTGGCGGGTGAGGGAGGCGGCGGCCTGAGCGCCGCGCGGCATCGCGTCTCTGAACCCGCTCAGGATGCCGGGCTGGCCGATCCCAGGGCTGCGGCGAACTGCTCAACAGTGAGCAACTGCGCATAGCCCTGGAAGCAGGCCAGGGCCTGCCTGTGGCGCTCCGGGATCGCCGCCTGGCAGGCGTCGGTGAGGCACACCACCCGGTAGCCCCGGTCGGCGGCATCCTTGACGGTGTGGTCGATGCACTGATCGGTGAGCAGGCCGATCACCACCAGCGTGCGGATGCCGATGTTGCGCAGCAGATAGTCGAGCGTTGTGGAGGTGAATGCCGAGGAGGAACTCTTGGGCAGGACCAGTTCATCTCCCAGGGGAACCAGCTCCTCGATCACCGTGGCGGCGCGGCTGCCGGGCGGGAAACCCATGCCGCAGCGCTTGTAATCGAGGCTGCGGTCGCGGCCGTCAGTGGTGAGGTCGGCAATCACCGTGTGCAGCACCTCCAGACCTGAAGTCCGAGCTAGGGCCAGGGCCCGCTGGGCTGCCGGCAGGGTGCGCGAGCGGAACAGCTGGTCGAAGGCGGGTCGGGGCAGTGGCTGCGCATCGCCGCAGGTGCCCTGCTGCAGATCCACCAGCAGCAGGGCCATAGCTCCGGGCTGCAGCCAGTCAGGCTCGGGATCCATGCGGAGGATGCTGAAAACGGGCCACCCGGCTCATCATGAAGCCATCAAGCGGCCCTGCCATGACCCTTTCAGCCCCCGCTCCCGGCCTCTCCGCGGCGGAGCCTGAGCTGCGCTGGCTGGCGATCACCTGGGTGAACAATGCTGGTGCCTCCCTGGTCAAGACGGTGCCCCTGACACAACTGGAGGCCGCCGAGCGGACCGGCGTGGGCTTCTCGCCGGTGGCGGACGCCTTCGGCGCGGCCGGCGGCATCGATCCTGCCCACCGTCTGGCGGTCCCCGATGGTGACCTGCGGCTCAAGCCCGATGCCAGCGCCCTGACGCCGCTGGATCCGGCCCTGGGCTGGGCCTGGGCTCCGGGCGAGCGCTGGCTGCGCAGCGGCGTTGCCTATGGGGGAGATCAGCGCCATTTCTGTCGCCGTCAGCAGGAGGCGCTGTGGGCGGATGGGCTCGACCTGCGGGTCGGCTTCGAACTGGAGTGGCTGCTGGCGGAGGAGGCGCCGGATCCGGACGGGGCCCCCCGGGCGGCGGTGGCCGGAGGCCCCTATGGCGCCGATCGCCTTGTGGAGGGCCTCGAGTACGCCACGGCCGTACTTGAGGCGATCGAGGCGGCGGACCTGGACTGGCTGCAGTTCCATCCGGAGTACGGCGCCTCCCAGTTCGAGCTTTCGCTGGCGCCCGGAACCGCCCTGGAGGCCGCAGACCGACTGGTGCGGGCTCGCCTGGTGATCCAGCGGGTCAGCCGCCGTTTCGGCTGGCGCTGCAGCTTCAGCCCCAAGCCCAGCCTGGAGCGCGTGGGCAACGGCTGCCACCTGCATCTCAGCCTGGCTCGCGCCGGAGTGCCGCTGCTCCAGGGGGGGAACGGTCCCGCCGGCCTTACAGGGGAGGGCCAGGCCGTTCTGGCCACGTTGCTGCAGGAGCTGCCGGCGCTGATGGCCCTGTCCTGCCCCCTGGCGGTGTCGTACCAGCGGCTGGCGCCTGGCACCTGGTCGGCCCCTTTCCAGGTGTGGGGGGTGGAGAACCGGGAGGCGGCCCTGCGGCTGATCCCCTCCGAGGCCGACGGAGCTGCGGCCCATCTGGAGCTGAAGGTGGCCGATGCCGGTGCCAATCCCTATCTGCTGCTCGGCGCGGTGCAACTGCTGGCACGGGAGGCTCTGACTTCGGCTCCAGCCTTGCCTGCGCCGCTGATCGGCGATCCGGCCGGCCTGCCCCCAGGCACGGTTCCGCGTCTGCCCACCAACCTGACGCAGGCTTCCGCCGCCTTTGCAGCCAGCAGCGTCCTGCGCCAGGGGATGGGGGACGCCCTGCATGGCGCTCTACTGGACAGCCAGGCGGCGGAGGTGCGACGCAACGAGGCTCTCTCTGATCGGGAGCAGGTGCTGGCCAGCTGCTGGTGGCCGCTGGTTGGTGGTCCCCTCTGACGCTCGGCCGTCCCCAGGGGGCACGGCGCTGCCGACCGCGGACCCGGGGGCCGCGCGGACTGCTTCTAGCGTGGACCCCTGGGACCTGCCGTCCGCCATGTTGCCCACCTCCGATTTGCACGTGGTGGAGACCCGCCCCCTGGTCGCTCCCGCCCTGCTGCACCGGGAGCTTCCCCTCACTGATAAGGCGGCCAGCACGGTGCTGGGGGCACGGGAGCGCATCAAGGCGA
>NZ_JAGQBJ010000023.1 GCF_024345575.1 Cyanobium sp. Morenito 9A2 | reverse complement strand
GCAACTGGGAGCGTCGCCATTCAACAATCGGTTACCTCAGCCCGATTGATGATGGGCAACAGTTCATCACTGCCCTTCAACTCACCCCTGTGAAGCCCTGAGCGGTGTCCACGACATCGGGGCAACCCCAGGCTTTCAGCAAAGCCCCAAGGGACCGTCAGCAATTAAGTCAGTGAGGCGGGAGTGGAGGTGGCCGATTGGTGCTGCTGCTCCCAGTGCTGTTGGGCGGTAGGCAACAGACCGATCTGAACTTGACCCAGCAGAAGCATCAGGCGGTTCTGGGTTTCCGGGTCCTGGGGCATGAAATCAGAAAAGATCGCCGCATGACAGACATCAACGAACAGCGCCGCTTCTTCCGAGGACAGCCGGAGCAAATGCTCGTCGTTGTAGTGGGTAACTTTCACCGTCCAACTTCGGATGGCCTTCACCCTAGGCCTGCTAGCGCATTTGTGCTCAAACGCAAGTGTGACCAAAAGCGAGCTCGGTGCAACGCCCCGGCCAGGTCTCAACGGCGCACCGAAGGCCATCGGTGTCGGCCGGGGGCCAGAACCATGGCAACCAGGAACCTGCCCGCCTTGGCCCTGTGGGAGAAGGGCGTTTCAGTGGACGGGGGGTCGAAGCTGCCCCAGAAGCTTCGTTACAATACGAAAGAGGAATCAGTTCTATGGGCATCGGCCCAATGGGTTGGAACTGCTTTTTGGGCCCCACTGCTGGTCCGTTGGGGTCAGCCCCACCGCCGGAACGCAGCAACGTCAACGGGCGCGGCGTGCATTTCCCTGCAGGCTCAGGATCTGCCCATCAAACTGCTCCAAGCAATTTAACTGATAGATCCTCTTGAAGATCCTGGCTCGCTGCGCCAGGATCTCGGGGCCTCAACGGAAAGCTCAAGGTCCAGGCGGCGGGCGAGGCGCTCGGGATCCCAGCGGTCATGCAACTTGAAACAGCACTCTCCACCCAACAACGTGCAGCGCAGTTAAATCATTCATGCCCCTTGTGCGCGTCTTCACAAGGCACGAAAGCGCCCCAGTCCTGACGGGGCATAACTGCTCCAAGGAATCTCTGGGCAACAAGGCTGCGAACTGCGCCTCGGGTAGCGGGCTGTTCGTTTGAACCTTCGCGAGTCAGTTTGGCGATGAAGGCCTGATTTCCACTACCTTTGCAGCTTCGTTCCCTCTTGATGAAGGCCAATACCTCTCCATCGAATCCACCAATTCTCTCTTCATGACCTGCATACCAACTGATGACGCATCATGAATAAGCTGAATAGAGTCGCCAGAGTACGTTCACCATGCCGTGGTTCTTGAGCATGCCCCACAGACAGGTTTTCTGAAATCCAAACCGCTGCTTGATCATACGGAATGGATGCTCTCCTCTGGCTCGGATGTGATCCTTGACTGTTTCGACCAGCTCATCCAGACGCCCCTCGGGTCTATTGGGCAACGCCCGCCGCTTTCCTGGACGCATAGCAACCCGGAAACCAATGGTTTTGGCATCCATTTCAGGGGGTTTTTCGATGCCCTCGTAGCTGGCATCAGCGTAGACCAGTGTCTCCTCACCATGAAGGAGATCGGCGGCTGGGGTGAGGTCATGCACATTGGCAGCCGTGGTTCCCTCCGAGTGGATCAGGCCTTTTTCCTTGTCCACGCCAATGTGGACTTTCATCCCATAGGCGTAGCCTTCCGCGGAGAGTTGATCACACTGGTTGCCCTTATTCGCCTGGTGCACCTCAGGATCTCTCTCGCCTATCTTGTTCATGGTGGAGCTAGGCGCTGCGGTCACGGTGGCATTGATGATCGTTCCCTCTTTCATGGCGATGCCATCGGCTTTTAGATGGGACTTCACAGTCGCAAAAATCTTCTTGCCCAGGTTGTGCTTCTCCTACAGGTGCCGGAACGCCAGGTTCGTGGTCTCATCAGGGATTCCCTCGCTGATCAGGTCAATACCAGCAAAGCGTCGCATTGTGGGCACCTCGATCAGAGCGTTTTCCATGACCGGATCGCTGAGCGAGTACCACTGCTGCATCAATGAACACGCAGCATCTGCATCGCACAAGCCTGCGGCTACGTGGCCAGTGGAAAAGCCGGGGGGTCCCCGTGGATCTCGTCCTGGGATAGTGGAAGTCGATGAGTACCTGCCAGGGCACGTCCGCTTCCATCTCAGTGAGAAACTTCTCACGTTTGGTACGTTTCTAGTGGCTCCGACACGGTCGCCCTGTGGGCTCGGCAGGGGCCGTGGCCTGCTCGTAATCACTAAACCCAAGCTGCTTTTCACCCACGATCCCAGCCCTTACCTGCGATCACAGGGCAGTTTTCGCGTGCGTACGTAGACCTTTCCAGAGTCTCCCTAACGCCTTGATGGAGCAGAGACAATCTGGGGTTGTGGGGAGCCGACCACCCGGCACTGACGAAAGGACCTTGAACCATCACCATGCCTACAGCATCGACAAACTTGAATCGATCTCGAGAGAGCGGGACAGCGACCTTACGATGTCCATTACTACTGCGTCACTTGAACGATCTTGTCAACGTTCCTGTCACTATCTCAAGCTGATTGAACTGGGCGCACTGCCCATTTCCTGGCCGGAATCCATATGCAGGAAGCGCTCAAATTTTTTGCAGGTTACAACTGATTAATCCAAGCGATTAAACGCGCACTGGCATCAGCCGCCCGCATCAATCGATCCACCCAGCCATGGAGCAGCAGAGGGAAAGATATCCAGATCCTTGGATAGGTTGGCTGGGCTTTGAACGGAGAGGGTGTCCTTTGGTTCGGGACCTAACTAGACCAGCACAAACGCAAATGATGACCAGGGAGACGAATTACCCCAGCATTTACCCCAACTTTTAATTTCTTCTGCGAAGTCGAAGAAAGCGGTTCATCGGCTGCAGCGCAGTCATTCTGCTGCATCACTCAACACGAAGAAACCACCCAAAGCCACACCAGCCTCCCGCAAGGGCTCCCAGTGCTCGCGCGATCGGGCGCAGTGCGCCCAAAAGCCAATTGCCCCCTGAGACTCAGCGATTGCCATAGGGGCATCCCTGTTGCCGAAGCGCCAGGGTGAGGCCATCGGCCTGCGCCGCCAGCTCCGCCCCTTGGGGGGTGTAGTACACCAGTCCGAACCTGTCGCGGTAGAGCACCGACTGGCGGCGATGCAGCTGGGCCTCGGCCCGGTGGCGGCAATCCATCAATGCCTGGTAGTCCAGGGGCGCATAGGCCTTGTCAGCGGCGTTGGCCGCCTCCGCCTGCCGACTCAGGGCCGGGCAGAGTCGTTCCCGGATCCGCTTGGCCAAAGTGATCTCCGCCTGGAGTGCCTGGCTCAGGAACGCATCGCGTTGATCCAGACGCTGTTGGCATTGCTCCTGCGCCTCTGCCCAAGCGGGCCTCACCATGAGTCCCAGGGCAAGGCCCAGGCCGATCCAAACAGACGATCGCTGCCAACCAGATGCCGCGCCCCTCATGGCGACGGGCGGGATTCGGCCCCAGGGGTGGGCGCTGGGGTGGGCCTGAGCAGGTAGGGCAGGGCCGTCTCATAGAAGAACAGGTCGATCCCGCTCCAGCCCCGCTGACGCACCAGCTCAAGCTCCTGCTGCAACAGTTGCGGATCCTTCGGCGCGCTTTTCAGACCCGCCAGCAAACCGATGCGCAAGGGCACCCGCAGGGCGGCCTGCTGGAGGCTGGGCCGCTCCAACTCCCCCTGCAAGGCCCCCAGATCCCGCCGGTAGATCTGCACCACCACCTCATCCACCAGACCTGCGCTCACCCAGCTTGGCCAGTCGGCCAGATAGGCCTCGAGCGAGAACGGCATCGGGTTGGGCGACACCGAGAGGGCCACCCCCGGGCAGGCCTTGGCCATTCCCTGCCGAATCTCTGCCAGCAACGCCGTTACCAAGCCCGCCCGCCAACGCAACCAGGTCGGATCGTCGGCAGTGGGCTGGGGTTTCAGGCGGCCCGCCGGGGTGGCCCGCCAAAGGGCCAGGGTGGCCGGGTCGTAGCCGAAACGGGCCGGATAGCCCAGATGGTCATCGAACTGGAGGGCATCGAGCGGCAACCGCCTGCAAGCCTCCACCGCCAGGGCCACAAGGGCCCGGCGCACCTCCGGCAAGGCTGGGTTCAACCAGACCCGATCAAGGCCTGGACTCTCGCTCCAACGCACTTGGCCGTTCAGGTCTTGCAGCAGCAGCCCTTGGCGACCAATCAGCCAGGGGGCGTCGATCGGCGCCATCAGCCCGAATTCCATCCAGCCCACGGTCTGCAGGCCTTTTTGGCGCAGGTCCCTCAGCAGCCGAGTCGGAGCGAGGGGATCACCCAGGCGTGGATCGACGGCGAGCTGGAGAGGATTGCTGGTGGTTGTCACCGGCCAATAGGCGTAACCCCCGGTGTAAATGGGCACGGCGACCCGAGTCACGCCTTGGCGTGCGAACAACTCCACAGCCCGAGCGGCGGCCTCCGGATCGAACATCACGGCGCTGTCCACGGTCGTGAGCCAGACGCCAAGTGAATCCGCAGGTCCCTCTCTGCGGCGATCGAAGGGCGGCTGGGGTGGGATGGGCTGTGCAGCGGCGGAACCGACGATGGCTTCGGCGCCTCCGAAAACGAACGCCAAGGCGGCCAATAGCGGCCATGGGCTCAGGAGCCCAGCGGTGCGCCTGCCTAGACTCACGGCACCCAACAGGCATCGCCCGTTCGACCTCTGCAAGCGATCGCCATGGGCCCTGGGAGCAGAAGCCTAGGGGTAGCCCTGGCACTGGCTCTCCAGTGGACGCCGCTGCTCCCTTACGCCGCTCGAGCGACCCCGCCGCGAAAGTTGGCGCCCTGCCAGATCAAGGGTCAGAGCCACGCCGATGTGATCGTGTTTGGCGATGAACCTGCCGGGCTGATGACGGCCCTGGAGGTACGGCGTCAGCTTCTGCGCCTGGGGGGTCAATCCATGCCGAAGGTGCTGGTCGTGAGCGATGCCGACATCAGCGCTGGACTGGGGGGCACGATCGCCCGGGCCGGCCTGGCCTACCTGGATCGCAACCAGGTGCCCGGCGACATGCGCGCACTGCTGGGGCCGTTCGCCGCCTCGTCTGAGCTTTACGGACGCCTGGTGAGGCTCATGGGCGTACGGGAGGTGGCCGTGGATCCCCGCCGTGCCTCCCAAACGTTCCGCCGGGCCCTGGCTGCTGCCGGCCTACCTGTGCTGCCACGGGCCAAGTTCTGGGGGGTCCAGCGGCAGGGACGTCGGCTGTGCACGCTGCGCACGAGCCGCTACGGCAGCCTTGGGGCGGATCTGTTCATCGACGCCAGCCTCGGTGCGCAGGTCGCTCACCGCAGTGGTGTGGCGTTTCTCGAGGGCCTTGGGCCACGAACGCTGCGCGACGACAGCCTTGCCCTGGGCTGGATCTTCGAGGTGGAAGGTCTTTCCCTCAATGACCTCCAGCGCCAGGAGGAGCGACTGAGCCGCCGTCTGCTCGATCCAAGTGATCTCCAGGCCCAAGGCTGGTTGCACTGGTGGCCCGACTACGCCCAGCATCCCCGGCGCCTGCTGGCCGACCTACTCGATGAACGGGGGCGCTTCTCGCTCGCCTACCCCAGCACCAGCGACTCCGCCGACGTGCGCAGCCCCGCCCTGACCATGGCCTTCCATGGTCTGTCTGGTTGGCGGCCCATACCGGCGGGAGGGAAAGTGCTGCTGGATCAGGCCAACATCGCCCTGCTGCCGGGTCGTTTGAGCTTCAACGCCCTGCTGTTTCCCAACGACGCTGAACAAAACCGCCAGGTGTTGGCGGGCGGCAATCGTCCGCTTCCGTGGATGTGGCCCCCAGCGCTTGATGTGACCAGGTTCTTCCGCAGCCTTGGTGCCACAAAGGTGGTCTGGATGCCTGAGTTGTACGTGCGCTCCGCGGACCAGATTGCGTTTCCCGTTCAATCCCTCGGTGTTGGACAGATGGCCGTCGGCGGGGTAGATCGCTCAGAGGCCCTAGGAACCTTCACCTATCCCCTCGACTTTCGCGGCGATGCGTCCAGGCTGCTGCCAAAGGCCAGGCCCACGTTCAATTTTGGCTACCGCCACACCTTGCCCCGGGAAATCGACAACCTCGCGGTGCTGGGGCCAGCCGCTGGCTATGCCGGACCCGGTGAAGGGATTGGCCGCATCGTCGAGTTCAACGTCTCGGTGGGCCAAGGCCTGGCCATCGCCACCGCTCTTGCACTGGTTCGCCATCAACCTTTGGCGGCGCTTGACCCCCGGGAGGTGGCCAGGCTCATGCCGGGAGGCGTTGTGCCCTATGGCAGGCCCTCAGGGGCCACGGCCCTGCAACTGCTGCTTGATCAGCTGAGCTACAGGCTGCAGCTGCTATGGACGGGCCACAGGCTCTGAGGTCGGCGCTTGGTGTCGATCCCTTTTCGCCATCACTCGCGCCCGCTGCATTGAGGGCAAGCAAAGCCGTCTGAGCCTTGCCCAACTCTGAGAGGGTCAAAAACCTGAAGGGCGCAGAGGCACCGTCAGGAGGGAGCCATGCCTGATGAGCGCGAGGCCAGGGGGGGCGCCTAAAAGAAGGACGCGATGATGAGCGACATGGAGCTGGAGAGAATCCAGCACAACCCGCGCATCCGTCCGTGCTTCCGACACCTCGACGGTCATCCACCGGGTCCTATCCCCACCAGAAAGCACAACGGCGAAAGGCAACCGTGGCCTTGTGCATCGGGCTCGGTGTCGCTCTGACGGCGATGCTGCCCCTGGGCCCCACCGCCCTTGCCCAGCCGGGGGACACCATCCCCCTGCCGGAGCCGCAAGGTCAGACCCTGCTGATGCAGAGCGTCGATCGCGCCGACTACGGACCGCTGGCCGAGCAGTTCCTCACCCAGGCCAATCCCGCCTACTGCGGCGTGGCCAGCATGGTGATGGTGCTCAACAGCCTGGCGGTGCCGGCCCCGCCAGCGCCGGGCTATGGGCGCTACCGCTTTTGGACCCAGGAGAACGTCTTCGAATCAGCCGCCACCCGGGCGGTGCTCAGTGCCGAGCAGGTCGCCCGCAGGGGCATGACCCTCCAGGACCTGCGAGCGCTGCTGGCCAGCCGTGGGCTGCAGGCGCGGGCCATCCATGGCGATCGTCTCAGCCAGGCCCAGTTCCGGTTGCTACTGCGCAGCAACCTCAGCCAGAGCGGTGATCGCCTGCTGGTGAACTACGACCGCAAGTCTCTGGGACAAGCCGGCGGCGGCCACATCTCCCCGGTGGCCGCCTACCACGCCGCCTCGGATCGTGTGCTGATTCTCGATGTGGCCCGTTACCGCTACCCGTCTGTATGGGTGCCCCTGGCCGATCTTTGGCAGGCAATCCGCAGCACCGACAGCAGCTCTGGCCTCAGCCGCGGGGTGGTGGTTGTGCGACGGATCTGAGGAGGAGCAGTAGAACCAATGCGTCGGGGTGAAGAGAAAAACCCGATCTGACGATTCGGACCCAGCTCCAATACTCAGGGCGGATCGCTGACTTGTCCCGCGCCGACAAACCGGAGCTACTACCCAATAAAGGGCGAACCGCTCACAAGCCAGACACGAGCCTCTGCTGGCATCGTGAGAGAGACGCAGCTTTGAACCCCTTGGAATCTGATGGCCATGACCAGTGAACCCATCCGCTTCACCGATGGGGCCGGTTACGACCGCTTCATGGGGGTCTGGAGCCGCCTCGCCGGAAAGGAATTTCTGGCCTGGATCGCGCCGCAACCCGGACTGCGCTGGCTGGATGTGGGCTGTGGCAATGGCGCCTTCACGCAACTGATCGTTGAACAGAGCGCACCGATCTCGCTCGTAGGCATCGACCCGTCGGAAGCGCAACTCGTCTTCGCCCGGCAGCATCCTCTGCTGAAGAGCGTTGAGTTTGTCAACGCTGACGCCATGGCCCTGCCGTTCCAGGACGCCACGTTCGATCTCGCTGTCATGCCGTTGGTGATCTTCTTCGTGCCCGTGCCGGCGCAAGGTGTGGCTGAAATGGCACGTGTCGTTGCCCCGGGTGGCACCGTGGCCGCCTATGCCTGGGACATGGAGGGCGGGGGCTTCCCCTATCGAGACGTGACGGAAGCACTGAGCGCCGTCGGCCGGTCCACACCCATGCCCCCCAGTCCGGAGGCCTCGCGCCTTGATGTGTTGCGGGATCTCTGGGCCACCGCTGGCTTGAGGGATATTCAGACGAGAGCGATCGCTGTTGAACGCACTTTCGGCGACTTCGACGACTTCTGGAACACCCTCCTCGGCGGCCCGAGTGCTGGTCAGGCCCTCGCGGCCATGAACGAGGTGGAACGCTCCGGCTTCCGCGATTTGCTTCAAGCCCGCCTGCAGCCAGCTGGCAGCGGCCCGATCACCCTCGCGGCGCGAGCCCATGCCGTCCGGGGCACGGTGCCAGGCCCTTGAGGCACGTGCTGTTAGATCGCCATGTGCTTGGTCCACCCCTTGCAGAGGAAACGGTGCCATAGAGGCGAGCAAGGGAATGCTGCGTGAGCTGATGCTGGCTATCGGACTCCCAGTGGCCGCACGCTGGCGAGGAGATGATGCTGGCGTCTTGATCTAGGTGTGTAATCCCCTCAGGTTGTTCAGCAGACAAGGGTGTGTGAGTTCTCCAGGGTCGAAGTGTCATCGCCGTCCCAAGACCTCACAAACCACGCATAGCCACCCACTGGCCCGACTGACACCCATCAGTCAAGAACTCCTCATTCGGCGGCACCCAATAAAGGTCGAACCGGTGAAAAGCCCTGTCATACCAAAGCCTTAAAAACCCCTGTGGCACAGATGTGGCACCAGCGAAGCAAAACCTTGTGCCACGCCACATCGTTTCGCTGAGAGGGGTGAAGGCCTGACGGGCGCTACGCCCCCCCCCTGGGGAATTTCCATTGGAATGGAGGTCAGGAGCATGGGCGAGGGAAGGGGGCCTGCCCACCTCAAGGGTGGAGCTGATAGTCAGGTTCATAATTGATGGTCAGTCTGGTGGTCACGGCCTAACCCCCAACAACTTGTCCAAGGAACCAGGAAAACCCAAAAATGCATGGTCAACGAGTATAGACTGATTCATACGAACATATTTAGTCACGAAGAAGATTGTGAGCAGGGCCCCGTGGACCCGCCCTGAAAAATCAGGTGGATAGGTTGACGGTGATATCCAGGTGTAATCAGCTACGTTTACCGACCCAAGAGCCTGCAGTGGAATGGATTTGAAAAGTCGTGCATTTTGGGGAGGGGTGATAGATTGAATGGAATGGAGAGAGCATGCAGTATGGGCGGACCGTCGAAATAGAGTTAGACAGACGAAAAGAGCGGGTTGCGCTTTCGTATCTCTTGGGATACGATGCTTCCATGCTGGAGATTCGGGAGACTACTGCCTATGCCAATTGGTTTAGGGGTCTGCGTGATCGCGCAGCCAAGGCGCGAATCGACATTCGAGTGAGGCGTCTATCTATTGGTAATCCTGGGGATGTACGCTCAGTTGGGGAAGGAGTCTCCGAACTTCGGATTCAATTTGGCCCAGGCTACCGAATCTATTTCATCCAGAACGGTGAGGAGTTCATCCTGCTTCTTGCAGGTGGAGACAAGTCCTCTCAAGCACAGGATGTTAAGCAAGCCAAGAATCTTGCGCGAAACCTTTAGGAGAGACTCATGACTAAGACGGTTACTACTCGCTGGGATCCTGCAGATCATCTTGTAAGCAGTGAAGACCAGGCTGCCTATCTTGAAGCAGCACTCGAAGATGGCGACCCCAAGGTCATCGCTGCCGCGTTAGGAGATATTGCTCGTGCCAAAGGAATGACACAGATCGCCCGTGACGCCGGCCTTGGTCGTGAGAGCCTCTACAAGGCTTTGTCAGCTGGTGGAAATCCAGAGTTCGGTACGATCTTGAAAGTTATTTCTGCCCTAGGGCTTCAGTTGCATGCAAGTCCTGCAGATGAAGCGAAAGCTGCTGTCTAACATTGTCATGCACCTGAGCCGCCACCGCAAGGCCATCTGATTGATGCAAAGCTCACTGCGGCCAGGTGATGGCAAGCGTTAGGCACAACTGGATAATCACATGAATCTTGAGATTACGCCTGACGTTGCTCATGCTCTCGGACACTACGTTTATGCGTACCTAGATCCACGCGACGATCCACCTAGTGTCTTTTACATAGGCAAGGGAGTTGGGCAGCGCGCAGTCGATCATCTATATGACACGACTGAAAGTTACAAAGTCGAGCGCATCCGTGCTATTCATGCGTGTAACCTAAAGCCAAGAATTGACATCATTGCCCATGGCCTTCGCGATGACGTCGAAGCTTCAAGGGTTGAGGCCGCTCTCATCGAACTTGTCGGCATTCACGCACTTACTAACAAGGTTCGAGGTCTAAAAGCCACCGAGTTCCCGCGCAGGCCGCTCGAAGCTTTCATCGCAGAGCTAAGGGCTGACCCAGTAGAAGTGATCGAACCTGCCTTGCTAATTAGGGTTAACCAACAGTTTCAGTACGGTATGTCGCCCCAATCACTGTATGAGGCTACGCGCGGTGTATGGGTAATAGGCGAGGAACGGCGCAGCTATGCACAATTAGCTATGGCTGTTTTTGCAGGTATTGTCCGCGAAGTTTATTCCATCGAATCTTGGCACGAAGCGGGCACAACACAATATCAAACACGGGATCAGCAAGAACTTTTGAATACCAGAGGCAGGCGTTGGGAGTTCGTGGGCCACGTAGCAGAAGACTCTCTAAGGACGCGCTACCTTGGCAAGTCAGTTGCCGGCTATCTCAAGAAAGGATTTCAAAGTCCAATCATAGGAATCAACCTCGGCTGATCGTGTGCCTAACATCAACATGCAGCGGGCGGGGTCCAGAATGCCTGATTAAGGCAAAGCGCAAATGCCCGCCGCTGATCTTGAGCGTTAGGTCGACAGAGAAAACATGAACGCCGACTACCGAGGAGTGAGTCCCTTCACGAACTACCTTCCACCGGACCTGTTTCAAGGGTTTGTTGGGCGGGGCATGGAACTCGATTCTCTTCGCAGCACATTCCTCGCGGGAGTACGAGGAATACAAGTCGTGGGGCCGGCCGGTTCCGGAAAGACGTCGTTGGCGCGAGTGTTTGCCGACCAGTCCAAAGAGCAGTTTCCAGGCGGTGTTAGCGCCGCCAACGCATCTTGGGCAGAGAGCCCTGATGCTCTGTTCCGCCGTGTCCTCCCGGATGTGGTCGGTCCAGGACCAAGGCTGCTTGTCGTAGACGACGCGGAAGCGCTCGACGAACTCGGGATCCACCAGCTTCAGGTCGCGTTGCAGCGAGATCCTCAGCTACGCCTGTTGCTGACATCGCGCCGGCCTCTACCTCTAAGCGCAGACTTCAAGCAGCTGGCTCTCGGAGGACTCAGCAGAACAGAATTTGAGGAGCTTCTTCGACTGCGGAACGCGTTCGCACATGGACGATTTGACGAGCAACTCGTCGAACAGTTGTTCCACGTGGCCGGGGGAAACGCTCTCCTGGCGGATCTGGCCGTGGCTGCTGTTCGACAGGGAGTTGTCGGCTCTTGGACGGAGCTATTCGATCATCTACGCACCTTCCGAGTGCCCGGCATTCTGGGACCCGATGGTCGACCGATTGATAGCCAGTCGGAGGAATACCGGAAAGTCGTCATCGACGTCACCGCAGCGAATGATGAGGTTCTGCGGCTACTCCAGAAGGAGCCAGGCCTGGCGTGGCGACTTCCACCGCGCAAATTCGAAGAGATCGTGGCTGAGATTCTCTATAGACAGGGCTACCAAATAGAACTTACCCCGGCATCCGGAGACGGCGGCTTCGACATCTACGCGGCTCGGCAGGATGGCCTTGGAAAGTTCCTCTACTTGGTTGAGTGCAAGCGATATGTGCCGCCGAACAAGGTAGGTGTCGAGATCGTTCGCTCGCTCTACGGTGTCATCCAAACCCAACGAGCGACTGCGGGTGCGATCGTGACGACGTCGTTTTTCACCGCCGGGGCCCAGGAGTTTCAGCGACAGGTGCAACATCAACTGCACCTTCACGACTACCTAGTTCTACAGAGGTGGATCAAGGACTTTCCAATCACGCGCATGGAGGCGACCTAACAACAGCATGCAGCGGAAGGCGCTGCGCGCCGCCGCTGATGCTGAGCGTTAGGCTTACCTGATTAGCGACCGATGATCTCGATGGCTGAAAAGATGTACTCAAGGAGAGAAGTCGAGCGTTCCTTTCGGAAGTTCTCCGACATAGTTTCAGATTTGATGGAGGCACGTCATCAGACATGGGGGAACTCCTTTGACCACCTCATCGAACACTGCAAGAACGATCAAGTAATGCAGATCGTGCTTGCGCCGTTAGCAAGAAATAAGAGTATCGATGCAGTTGCGTGGTACCAAGATGCCATGTCGACAACTGGTTCGATGGTCGGCACGGGAAGATACACACTGCCATATGACGATGAAGAAAGGACGGCCTTGCTTTACCAGTTCTTCGTTCTTGTAGCCGAAAATAAAGTAAATCTATCGCAATTCTGTCAAAACATGTATGGGACGTCTGGCTATCACGATATGGCTAGAGTGTTGAATAGTGAGCTCGTGGCAAAGTTCACTAGAGAGATTCAGTATCGGTTAAACGAGATTCTCGTGGATACGGCCGAAGACCAAGAAATCTCCAAAGAGGCCATGACTGTATTCCATTACCATGACAACTCGATTAATGTGTCTGGGCCTATTCAGGGGAGCAACATATCAACTACTGGCTCTTCGATTTCAGGATCCACTGCCAGTTTTGAAGAACAGCAGGAAGTGGCTTCCGAGCTGGCTGAGATAAGAAGACAATTGGCTCAGGAGGATACTGCTAAAAATGTAAGCAAAGTAGCCATTGAAGCCATAGATAAGCTGATACATTCAGCGTCAGATCCCAATGCCGCTCTTGAAGAGGTCAGTGAGTCAGCAAGTATCGCAATTAAGGACTCTCCGTTGGTCCGCACAAAGCTTGTAGACCTCTGCGAAAGGATTGGAGTTGGGGTAGCAAGTTCAACGATTGTTCTTGGTATTAAGGCTGCTCTAGGACTCTAGAGCTCTCTGCCTTGTCATACTATGGGAAGCCTAACATCAAGATCCAGAAGACGGGATCATAGGGAGCTTTCTATGCTGAGGCTTCGGCCCGCTTCTGATCTTGAGCGTTAGACCGACGCAAAACACCGATGCGACTACGAGGTAACCTAAAATCGTGGAATGATGAGCGAGGCTTCGGGTTCATCGAGCCAGCTCAGGGTGGCAAGGATATCTTTGTTCATATCAAGGCT
>NZ_JAGQBJ010000022.1 GCF_024345575.1 Cyanobium sp. Morenito 9A2 | reverse complement strand
CAGTTTTGAGCTTGCGGATGATCTGCTCCGCTGTGTGTCTGGTGCGTTTCATGGTGTAGTCCCCGGCCCAGTCTGGCCGGCTGAGGACTCTCATTCACCCTGCTCCGGCTGCCGGGGTCCACGTCAGAAGGCTTCGCCTAGAGCAAGGGCCGCCAGCAGCCGCTGATTGTCCATGCTGACAACGGCAACGCCATGCGTGCTGCCACACTGGAAAGTCGACTGG
This sequence comes from Cyanobium sp. Morenito 9A2, assembly GCF_024345575.1. Taxonomy (GTDB): domain Bacteria; phylum Cyanobacteriota; class Cyanobacteriia; order PCC-6307; family Cyanobiaceae; genus ATX-6F1. The sequence goes on along the minus strand of NZ_JAGQBJ010000022.1, from coordinate 20,412 downwards.
AGAAACTGGGCATGGTCAGATCCTTCTCCAGGCCCAGGGTCTCCAACGACAACCCCTACTCGGAATTGCTGTTCCGTACGACCAAACGTCGTCCCGGCTGCCTCAGGAAGCTATTCGCGTCGAGGGAAGAGGCATGCCTGTGGGTTTCGGCGTTTTTGGATTGGTACAACCACCAGCACCGCCAGAGCGGAATCAAATTCGTGACGCCCCAGCAGCGCCCTTGCGCTCAGGCCATAGAGATCTGCCGCCACCGAGCCCACGTCTACAAACAGGCCCGTCAACTGCATCCCGGCCGCAGGAGCCACTCAACGCGCTTCTGGCATCAACCAGAAGTGGTGTGGATCAATCAACCACCTCCAGAAATTGAAAACGTAAGGGTACGTTGGCCATGACTGCTTGATCAGCCGCGGGAACGTCAACGTTGCTGGCAGCTACCGAGGCGGCGGCTCTGCTGATGGCCTCAAAAAAGATCCAGGCCTACTGGGGAGAGGACGGGGGCGATTGACATCTCCCGATGATCGCCGCCAAGCCCTGAAGATCCTCGATGAGGGTCTGGCGGCAGTCGCACGTGCCATCGAGCTGGCCAAGCTGCAGGGGTTGGATCTGAGCGCCCTACAGCGTTGGCGCCGTCAGTTTGCGGGTGATGGGGACCGACTGTATCGCCGTAAAGGCAGCCACCGCTTGATTTCTCATCGCCCCACTGACGAGGAGCGGCATCGGATCCTGCCCACCTGTGACCAGCCTGAATTCGCCGCTCTGCCGCCTGGACAGATCATGGCGGCGCTAGCAACTCGGGGGGTCTACATCGGTTCGGAGCGCAGCTAACACCGCGTGCTCCATGCCCACGGCCAGGCTCATCGCCGTGGTCGGGCTCGTCTGACCCAGTAGCCTCGTCCGGTGCCACGGCTGGAGGCCTGAGGGCCGATCGGCTCTGGAGCTGGGAGATCACCTATCTCCCCACCACTGTTCAGGAGTGTGCCTTACCTCTGCCCGGTGATCGACGTCTGGAGCCGCACGGTGGTGGCCTGGGATGTGGCGAATCGGGAAGTCGCTCAGATCGCCGCCGATCTGCTGAGCAGTGCCTACATCCGCGAACGAATCAGCAAGGACCGCCGCCAACCGGTGGTCTTGCACGCCGACAACGGCAACAACATCCGCGCCGCCAGGCTTGAGGCACGGTTGGAAGAGCTTGGAGTGTTGCGATCGTTCTCCCGGCTGCGGGTGTCGAACGACAATCCGTAGTCCGAATCCTTGTTCCGTACGATCAAGTACTGGCCCGACTACCCAAACCGGCCGTTCGCCAGCAAAGGCGAGCTCTGCGAGTGGGTGGCGACGTTCGTGGAGTGCTGCAACCACCAGCACCGTCACAGCAGTATCAAGTTCGAGACGCCACACCAGCGCCAAAGCGGCCATGCCGTCGAAATCTGCCGGCAACGCGCGCATATCTACGAGAAAGCCCGAAAGAAGCATCCACGGCGCTGGAGCCGATCCAGCCGCTGCTGGCGCCAGCCAGAGGTGGTGTGGATCAACAAGACGCCAGAAGAGCCACTGAACTCTGGCAGTACCATTAGCTCAGAAGGCTTGAAGATCAGCCAAGGAGCGACAACCTTCATGAAAGCAACCGAGTGTTGAACAACGAGCCACCAGAGGGAAGGGATTCGATTCAGCCATTGCCAATAGCCATTTACCTTGGAATTGATGCCATAAATTGACATCGGAGTACAAGCCTGGTTTTATATAACATAAAAAACGCTATAGCAAGCCAAAACACATCAAGAACTGCTTGGCAATGCGGGGGTACCTAACAGAACTCAATGAGTCTCTAATTGCTTCAACATGCGAAGCGAATAACAAATTAGAGAGAGCATGAACGTCGTGCTGCTCCTTGCGGAGTCCCTCATGGAAGGAACGATAGAGTTCAATCATCTCATGAGCAGCACTATTCAATGATGGCTCCGCCCAACACTGACCGGAGGAAAAAGGATAATCAGCTGCGGATAGCGAGACAAGCTCGTAGCTTACTGGCCTACACTTAGAAGACTGAAGACAAAAGTCTACGTTCCCAGAATAATTTGTTGCTATTATGTCCAATCCAAGCAACATGGCCTCGGCGATACTATTGCCAAAACCTTCAGAACGGTGGAGCGAAACATAGCAATGACAACTTGAAATCAAATCAAAAAGCTGATCTGGAGAAAAGTACTGGCTATGAAAGATGATTCTTTCGTCATTATTGCGCAAGTCGATTAGCTTTTGATGTTGTTCAGGCGCAAGTTCACCATGCCATTTGAGAAGAAGGCACACATTGCTGCCCGCACCCTCAGGAAAGGCCATATGAAATGCTCGAATAACACCCTCAGGATTTTTCCTTGCATAACCAGACTTGGTATGCCAAGAAAATATAAATCTATAGGTATTAAGAAACCTTCGAGAGCTCAAAGGCAAGCTAACCTCGCGTGAAGGTTGCACTAGAAACCCAGGCGAAACCAGATCTGAAGGCGGGCTAAACCATATATATGAGAAAGATGACTTTACGAACTGTGAGTAACTCCAAAGCCGATCAAGATAATGAAGAGAAAAACACAGCTCCTGGGGCCACACTGGAAGCTCCCAAGGCCAATAGCCAATCAGGTAATCACGACGAAGAATGTCGATACCTGAACTCAGAAGATATGATATTGACTCAACTGCAGGCATACAAAAAATGTAAATAGCAGGGCCTGGAGGACGGTCATGGCTGATATGATCAAACGTACTGAGAGGAACATCATTTCTTGGATCAAGAGGCACAGAATAAACATTATAATCACTACATTGAAGAGCCTTAAGAACATATGAAGCTGTTATCCCAAGACCGAAGGATGCGGACTGATAGCCGACAACACAAACGGACCTAGAGGCTAGTGCTGCCTTAAGGCGGTATAGCCTGTACAAAAATTTGAAACCGACCATTATAATGTCAAATAGCCAAAGAATGGCAAGAAAAACAAATATAAACAAACTACAGACATAATAAAGTGGAGGCAGAGATGATAAAAAATGCTTTAATTTATAATCATAGATCAGTATCTGTACCTGATGCATAGAACAAAGACTCGGATACTCAGTAAGGCCACTAACGCTAAGCCAAGCCTGAAGCCGGTCAATCCGATATGAATACTTAGATTCGACATGACAACGAAGATCGGGACGTACTCTTAGCAGATCATGAAGGAAGGGTATGAGAAGCAAGCAAAGGTGATATCTGACCGAAAAAAACTTAATTGCCACTATTAAGGAATCAAAACGGAACGGACAAGCAAAGGGAAAGAGGGCTCCGCGAAAAACAGTTGTGAATTAGCAAGAGACAAGTTTGGGCTATAATAAGCGTCTCGACCGTATTTTTCTTCCCATGTCTCTAGTAAATATTTTGCTTCAGCACGCCATCTATAAAGTTTCTGTCCCTTTAAGCTTTTACCTCTAGACAAGGATTCATGATGGATAAGGATCGCATCTGCACAATAAATATTGGAAAGCCCCAGCTCTCGAGCGCGAATGCAAAGGTCAACATCATTATAGTTAATGGGCAAACTAACCTCATTGAACCCGCCTAGGAAGTCGAAGATCTTCGTTCGAATGGCAAGAACTGCGCCTGTAACAGCTGTTACATTTCTTGTAAACATGTGCAGTCCACAATAATAGTGGTCTGACATTCCAGACATTCTAGAATGAACATGACCGGCAACACCACCAAGCCCAAAAACAATTCCGGCATGCTGAATCGTCATGTTTGGATAGAGAAGCTTGGCTCCAACACATCCCACATCACTACGAACTACAGTACGCAAAAGAATCTGAAGCCAATCTGAAGACAACACTTCAATATCATTGTTTAAAAACAATAAAACATCAGAGCCACAGCCTGCGGCGCCAATATTACACAATTTTGAATAATTAAAAGCCCCTGGGGAGTCGATAACTCGAATAAATGGAACCCGCCGCAGTAAAGCTAGATAAGCCAAGCAATCATGATCTGTTGAGCCGTTGTTGACAACTACTACCGAAAGAGAAATTGAATCTAAATCTGTATCGTGGAGCAAGCCATTAATACATTTCTTTAGGATGGTTGTGCAGTTTTTTGTTGGGATCACCACAGTTAAAGAGCAATTCAGTCCAGCAACAACCTTGGCGATATCAGCCTTCCTGGGCTCAGGGCGGCTGAGGCTAAATGGTAACGTCTGGCAAAAGTTGGTGTTGACCTCGCGGGTTAATCGATGGCTGATCACAAGTGGAACATGGACGATGCTAAAGGGATGCGGGAGCAACTCTATAATCATCGACAAACCAGACGAATAATTCAATAAAGAGCACAATAGATCCGACTCATTCAGCAAGACTAAGTCAAGCCTGAGTGAGTAAATAGGTATAAAGTCATCATCAGCTTTGAACAGATATGAATCCCAAGCAGTCTTGAAGTATGGGAATGATCTTACGCCTTCTTCGTCAATCCGATCCTCATCCCAGTAATAGATACAGTGTCGATCATCGACTAGCTGCATCTCAAGTAAAAAAGCCAATCTATTAATATCAATGACAGCATCAATAGAAGAATTAACAATGAAAAATGAGCGACTAGACGGCTCATATATTATAAGCTGTTCAGAAGAAGAAAGACGTAGGTAGTCCTGGCCACTCTTCAAGCTTGTTGAAAAGAACTCAAACTCAGTACACAACCGGAGCAGCGTGGATTTATCTATCGACAAATCCCTAACAATAAAGCTAAACTGAATTAAAGAATGCAGATTATGATGCGACTGAAAGAGGTTATATTCTTTGATTTCGAGCCTGCACCATTGTGCATAGGAAACTCGGTGATCAACAAAGCGTGTAGTTTTTAGATAAGAACGCCATAAAACCGAGATGTTAATGGATGAAGACGAAGATGAGGTGCCTCCTGTCTTTGTAATAAGTTGAATTCGTCTAGCAAGATCATTTTTTAAAAACACGGGCCAGTATGTCCTGAACTTAACTGAATATGACGGACCATGCCCTTTACCCTCATGATCTAGATAACTACATTCTATGACAAGATCTAAGGGAAGATCCCTGGGACGTACAAAGATAATTCGTCTTTTTTGACTGCCAGATTTGACAATGGCTAGTTTACCTTTCAGAGAGGATAGTGTGGCATAGCCATACATCCTAGGGGCACTTATAGTTAAAACATAAAAACCTGGTAGCAAGCCATGAACAAGAAATCGTCTATTTACAAGTATTTGATTAATCCTGACTGGCCTAAGATAAATGTAAAGCCTCTTAAAAAATGAAGACAAACGATCAGTTGAAGCAAATACTGCGATCAACATAGAAGTTACTAGAACTTAATATCGATGCTCGTAGACGATTGATCTAACTGAAGCAAATACAATGTAAATCAGAAAAGTAGCTAGGGTAAAGAGGAAAAAATTTCTTACTCTCCACGCAGTGTCTTGATCAATAGGTTTGTATACGTCTGACAAGGCAACAAGATACTTGACCTGAGATTGAGCAAGAATTCTAGAAGTTTCAGCACTCGTAAGGGCTAGCTTGTACAAATCTTGTGTCAAAAGAATTTTGGACTCCAATGCTTGCTCTTCAAAAAGGAGATTTGTAAGGTTCTTACTAGATGTACTCCTTAGAGCTCTTCTTCGTTCGGCAGAAATCTGATCCTCTAACGATAGGATTTGATCCTGGACATCTCTAACTTCAGGCGCGTTAGGATCATTGAATCGGCGCCTGAGTGTAGAAAGCTCAACCTTAAGTTTAACTAATTCCGAAGTTAATCCTGAAATAAGTGAACTGAGTGTGTCGGCTTCGGCCTTGGCGCTAAGTTTATTATTTCTAATCTGATACTTCAACAAATCTGAACGTGCATCAACAAGACGTGATTGGACTGAGTCTATCTCCTTTTTGGCCTCAATCAACTGACTCTTGCTGATGCCTTGGGAAATTGTATTAACAAAATCCTCAGATTGCTGTTTAAGGAAAAAAGTAATATTATAGGCATCTTTTGGACTGAATGCGGTTGTAGCTATACTCAATGTTCCATCCAAGTCGTCGACCTTTAAGTTAATATTATTTTTATAAAAACTAAGAAGAGAATCAGTTCCAATACCATTAGGAACTCCGGAAAATATATCAGGACTCCTGATCGCATAAATCTTTCTAAGATTAAGCTTTTGATCAAGCTTTTGAAACAGCTGAGGTGATTGCAAGTACTTGACCAAATACCTTGCGTCTTGAGATGAATCTTGATTGGGTTTGCCTACTAGCGCCGAAATTGCATTCAAAGCAGTAGAGGATTCAGCTTTTTCGGGTCCACGAATAAATAAATCAATACTGCTTACATAGCGAGAACGAGCGATTCCGAAGAAATATACGGCGTAAGCAGATGTAAGTATTAAACATATGGCAAGGCCCTTGCGATCAACCAAGCTTTTGAACCGCACTGCGCTGGGAAGTCTTCCCCTGCCTTTAGCCTTTTTAAAGACATTTCTAACAATGCTAGTCAATTTGATGCCTCCCTGACTTCGGGTTCCAATTTAGTCATTGACTTGTTGCGAATGCTTAGCAGCCGCCTCTGCTCTCTAACCTCAGTTCTACTCATGCCTTGGTTGACATCATGCTTGTTGACAACGCCTAAGGTATCGGTGTGACATTTAATTGCCTCCTTAATACTATCAAAGCGAGTAAGAGCACCCTTTTCCAAAACAAAAGCATGATCACAGTGTAAGCGTAAGCCCCATAGATCATGAGATACCATCAGGAAAGAAGCTCGTTCCTGTCGCTTCGAGATTGCCTCAGCAGCTTTATTTCTAAAATCTGCGTCACCAAAAGCTGTTATCTCGTCCATAATGTAAACACTGAAATCAATAGCCATGGACAATCCAAATGCAACTCTGGCTTTCATCCCACTTGAGTAACCTCTAAATGGAGCGTCAAAGCTATCACCAATGTCTGCAAACTCTTGAACCTGCTGAACAATGCTGTTAACATCACGTGACTTGCCATATATCTTTGCGACAAATCGTACATTCTCTCTTGCGGTTAGACTGCCTTGAAATCCACTCGACGTACCAACTGGCCAAGATATTTTCTCATCAGATATAACCCTGCCACTGTCAGGCTGTTCAATCCCAGAAAGAATTCGCAATAGAGTAGATTTACCAGCTCCATTTCTTCCAAGGATAGCAATGGATTCACCACTTTTAATGGTTACATTTAAGTTTTCGAAGACTGTCTTCTGACCAGCCTTTGTGCGGTATGACTTGGAAATATTGACGGCTTGGATTGTCATACTATCCTTCTGGTTGGGAGACAGCTGCTGAAGCAGAGGAGTACAGTGCCAATGAGAGTCCAAATAGGACCAATGTTGTTACTATAGCATAGGAAGCACTCACATCCGCAATTGGATAACCTGCATAGAGAGCGTGCCTAGAAAATTCTGTAATATGTAAAATAGGGTTCCATATAACGAAAGGTCTCCAGTTGGCTGGAATGTAAGCCGCAGAAAAGAATACGCCGGCTGACAAGTATAAAGGACGCGACAGGGCTGGAATGATGCTTTTGGACCACGGCAAAATTCGAGTGGCCATCATGGAAAGTATGGATAAACTTAAGGACAAAAGCATGTTAAGCAAGTACATGAGAATAAGTGCCAACGGATCATCCAGTATGAGATTGTCCAAATATATGCATGTGAAGCCCCATGCGATCAAGAAACATGTAGCGTAAATCATTGCCTCAAGCAACGTCCTTGCAATTGCTGTATCAATTGGCTTGACGGGTCTGTAAAAAAACAATGCACTGTTAGCGTCCAAAGCTCGTATGGATCTGATAGAAGACTGTATAGCAAGAGTAGCATTTATAACACCCACCAAGAGGAATAGAATTGTATTCAAGCCTCCTACAGCAGCATGCTGCTTAATGATTCCAAAGATAAGCAGGAAAAATGCCACCACTAACAGTGGCTCAATGAGTACAGCAAATATTCCCAGCTTTAGGCCACCAGAGCGTGTTCTAAGCTCCCTAAAAATCAGAGACGATATAACTTTTAGCTGTAGCCTGAAGGAGTTCGCAAATCGATTCATGATAAAACATTAACCAACAAGTAAGCCGATAAGCCCTTCATGTAACAAGTTTAAGGCTATTGATTTAATTAATTAAACTTTCTTCCATTCTAGATGTTCGATTTGATGGTGTCAACCGTTGACGCCTGCCCAGCCCTGCGTCTGACTGGTTGCATCGCTGAGTCGCTTGGCTGCTCCTCGGGCCCTTCCCTTGGACGGATAGGACCTTCTGCCGGTCATGAGGATACATGTCAACCAATTGTAATTGGATTGGGTATTTACCAATCGGGATAGGCTAGCAGCAAATGCTTATTCAGCAACCACGCGCACCGTTTGTCACTTCTGATGTGTGCCATTTACTGCCAACAACATTTTGAGGATGCGCCTCGGGTTTCAATTGGATTTGCTATGCTTCATTGCGTACAAGAAATAGAAAAGCACTACCCTTAAGGTGACGTAATTGTGAACCGTGTCACAGGCATATGCAGCAAGACTGGCTCGTCATCATGGGGAAGGAATTCTGTTGGCAAATCAAGACTTTCCTCACAATAGGCAGTTGAAAACTCTGCGGACCAATCCTTCGGCTGGGCGTGCCTCTCAGCCCATGGGGACTGACGAATCGACAAAATATCCTGGAGAATTGCGACTTAGAATTGCTCTGCCTCATGTGCCTGTGCATCTAGCTCGTTCCTATCGTGCTGGTTCTCCATCGTTAGATCGCACGGAAAAGCCCATGCCAGACTGCTTTCATCGGTTTGTTCTCTTCCTTGACGTGCTGTAGCGATGAACAAGCGGGAAGCTCACTCAAGTTATGGTGACAGATACGTGGTGGCCTAAGGGGCAATTCCTCTTGCGCGCGGCCCACGCGCTAGCTCAAGATAGTGACATCATTGTGCGGACTGCTTACTCTGCATTTCCACAGATGACTACCATAGATCTCCAGTTGCGTAGCCTTGTTGTGGCCCTTATCAATTGCCCCACCCGATTGAAGCCCAAGCTCGGTGAGTTGGTACAAGGTAGTTTTGGCCACCGCCACGTTCTTGCCAAGGGTTGTTTAATGACCTGAATCTCGGCGAGTCGAGCCAAGGGATAATGTCAAATGAATATCGCGAGCATGTAACACTACAATCTACGTAGCATTTTGATTGTTAAGTACCCAATGATTGGAAGTAACACTCTTGACGCTCTTCAATAGGCCATCGTTGAATCGCGTGGGACGGCTGATCGCTTTTCATGGTTTTTTCTGTATAATTAAAGTGCTTAGTAGTTGTCTCAGGTCTCTGCATAGCCAGTTAGCGGGGCTACGGCCAATTTTTTAATTTTGTGAGGCTTGTCTGAATGGATTCTATTCACGTTGAGATGATCGAGGACGTCCCACCAGAAGCATCCTTACTCATTGGTGCACCATGCAGGGGCATCGCTTCGATCGTCACACTTGACGCTTTGCTGATGCCTCATCGCATTGTTCGGGGCCGGTCAACTTGCGCCAAAGCTGACGTGAGGGCGCTTTTGGCATGGGGCCGTAAGTCGTCGGGTCGCGTTGCGGCAGCCTTAGGAGTGCGGCGACAACTACCCGTTTGGCTCTGTGAAGATGGCTTTTTGCGTTCAATTGAACTCGGCTCAGATGGTCCACCCCTCTCCCTATTAGTCGATGATCTCGGCATCTACTACGACGCATCAGTGCCCAGCCGCCTCGAGCAATTGATTTGTCAGCCCCTTGATATTGACGGGCGCTGCAGAGCTGCTCAACTCCAGCAATTGTGGTGTGAGAATCGTGTCAGTAAGTACAATGGTTTCAGCGAGTCACCAGTCCCCTCAGAGCCCTTCGTTCTCGTTGTTGATCAAACTGCTGGAGATCTATCCATATCCCATGGACTGAGTACACAGCAGAGTTTTCACGAGATGCTCTCAGCTGCCTTGTTCCAGTATCCCCATGCCCTTGTTGTTGTCAAGGTTCATCCAGATGTCGCTGCCGGTCGAAAGCGGGGTCATTTCAGCCCAGCCCAGTTGACCGACCCCCGCATTCTTGTTGTCCACGATGGAGGCCACCCCACCGCACTGCTGGAGCGTGCAGAGGCCGTCTTTGTGGTCACTTCTCAACTGGGCTTTGAGGCATTGCTCTGGGGGCAAACAGTTCACTGTTTTGGCATGCCGTTCTATGCCGGATGGGGTCTCACGCAGGACCTGCTCCCAGCACCATTGCGTCGGGCGGGCCATCGGCCCACCCTGGAGCGGCTTATCCACGCCTGCCTGGTGGACTATGCCCGATACATTGACCCCCATCATCACCAGCGCTGCTCCCCGGAGCGCCTGATACGCTCGATCGGACTTCAGCGGCGGCTTCGAGGTGAGTTGCCATCCCGCATTGAGGTCTTCGGTTTCAAACCCTGGAAGCAGCCAATATTGCGGTGCTTTTTAGCAGGATCGCGTCTGCGTTTCCGTCGCCGCCATAGCTCACCCACTGTCACTGCAACCACTTTGGCCATCTGGGGTCGGGAGCCAGGCCGGGGGGTCGCCCGTCGTGTCGCTGAGAGTATCCCACCAGCACTGCTTCACGTTGAGGACGGCTTTGTGCGCTCCGTGGGTTTGGGAGCAAATCTCATTGAACCCTTGTCGTGGATCATTGATCGCAAGGGCTTGTATTACGACGCCAACCACCCTTCCGACCTCGAGCTACTTCTTGAGAACTCCCATTTCAGTGCATCAGACCATTTGCGCTCTGTACGGCTGTGTAAGCAGTTGGTAGCCGCATCGATCACGAAATACAACCTTCCAGCCGATCCATGGCAGCGTCCCTTTGAGGCTACAAGGGTTGTGCTGGTGCCAGGACAGGTGGAAACGGATGCCTCGATTCGATACGGTGCTCCACTTTTCACCTCCAACCTCGCTTTTCTAAAGGCCGTACGTGATTCGGAACCGAATGCGTGGATTGTTTACAAACCCCACCCCGACGTGGTGGCGAGGCTGCGACAGAACGCGGATGACTCCGCAGCATTCATGGTCTATTGCGATGAAATACTTACCAATGCTTCGATCGCCCAGCTCTACGATCAAGTCGATGCTTTGCATGTGCTTACGTCACTTTCTGGTTTCGAGGCCCTCCTTCGAGGCAAAGAGGTCCATACCTGGGGCATGCCTTTCTATGCTGGCTGGGGGCTAACCCATGACCGAGTGTGCATCACACGACGCAAGCGCACCCTGAGTCTGGAGGAACTTGTGTTCAATTGCTTGATCGTTTATCCCCGCTACGTCAGTCGACATAGTGGTTTGTTCATCGAAGTCGAGGAGGCCATTGCGGAGTTAATTGCTTGGCGCAGTTCCCCGCCTCAGCGACTCGGCATGCGGCGGGGCGTCTTCCGCCATTGGCGACGGGTTATGGATTGGCTCAGAGCGTGCCGTTGGGATTAGAAATCGCATTAGAATTGAAATCTAGAAAAAGGCAATGAGACAGCCGGTACTCAAGGTTGAGATCACGGGGCCGGTGCTGCTGTTGATGGGCCCTATCGGAATTTTCTTCTCACGCCTTGCGCGCCATCTTGAGAGGCGCGGTGTACCAGTTTACAAAGTTAGCTTTCCCTTGCACGAGTTCGGCTTCCGTCCAAGTCAGCGCATACCCTACTCTGCAGAGATGGATACCTTTGGCGACTTTTTGCAGCACGTGATTGAGGAGAAGGGAATCCGTCATCTGTTCATGTACGGGGATTTCATCGACCCCCATCGAATCGCAATTGATGTGGTCGAAAAGATGAATCAGGCTGCAGTTCAAAAGTCTTCTCCTGCTCCACCGGTTGAATCATGGGTGTTTGAGTTGGGCTACATCCGTCCGAATTATGTGAGCTTGGAGCAGGATCGCGTCAATGCTCGATCCAGTCTGAACAAACCTGTTGAATTCTACCGTTCCCTTCAACCCGTGGTGAGAATTCCTCAAGCACGGAGAGAGTCTGGCTTGCGCTGGCGCAAGGCCTGGAAAATCCCCACTTTTTTGCAACATGCATTTACATCTTATCCGATTATTTCTGGTCCACATAAGCTTCAGCCACGACCAAGTTACTTGTTTGCCCAAGTTCGTGGATTCTTGCGGAAGTATTGGTATGTTTTTTCTGAACGTTCTGTCCACCTTCGTCTTCGTGATGGAAAGCCCTACACTCTTGTGGCACTTCAAGTGGAGACCGATTCCCAGATCACGCTAGGCTCACACTATTCGGGTATGGAACCTTTCATACGAGAGCTTATCGGCTCTTTCGCAATGGTCGGACCCACGAATGAAGTACTTGTATTCAAGCATCATCCGCGAGATCGTGGTTATACTAATTATCGCAGCCTTATTGAAGAGCTGGCCTGCCAGTTTGGAATTTCTGATCGAGTCCTCTACTTCCATGATGGTGCCTTGGGTCCTTTGCTGAAACGCGCCAAAGCCTTAATTACCATTAACAGCACAGTGGGTCTCCAAGCATTGTTTCACGCAACGCCCACGAAGGTAATGGGCCGTGCATTTTACAACCTTACTGGGCTTACAGACCAGCAGGACCTTGAAGGTTTTTGGCATAATCCTCAGCCTTCTGATCGGGATCTGTTCCGTCGTTTCTATCAGCACTTGATCTGCACCACACAAATCAATGGAAATTTTGATGGACTTTTCCCTTTTCGCCATACATTTGCGGTGAGTTCGGAGCTGGAGATCAATAGCTGGGGCCCACTTCCAAGTTTTCTTCAAAAGCTTTTTCGTATTCTATCACTTATTGAAGCATATGGTTTGTACGGTTTACAGTTAATTGCTCTTTGTTTTGGTCTACGCGAGCGGGCAAGATCTCTTCTTGAGAAGTCTGCCCAGGCAGGGCTTAGAGCTTTTGGAGTTCAGGTGTTCATGGACAGGAGAGCAGAAGAGATAAAGCGCCCCCAAATTCATATTGCCAACCATGGTCATCCTCTTGACGTACTATTGGTTCAGGGGTATTTCTGCGAATGTGGCATTACCACTGCCTCCGATCACATGGGCTGGCTCCTTCCCTTTTTCCGGGTGAGTGCCAGCAACTACGGCCATCTCCACCTTAACTACCTTCAACCTGATTCACGCCTTGACGGATTGCGGGGTCTGCTGACGATTCTTAAGAAGCGTGGTCGTGTGTTTCTACACCCCTCGGGATCATTGGTTACCCCCATCACAGAACGGGTCTCTGGTAGTCTCTATCTGCTCTCAAGGCGTAGCGGAGCAGTGCTGGTACCCTGGCATTGCAGCTACCACGGCTTTCCGGCCCACGAAAAGCATCTGCGATATAAACCCCTCGCTCTTCTGTGGCAGCGCTTATTCGGCCCAGAAGCCACAATCGTTTGTCAAGAAGGTAGGCCTATAGATCCCAATCGATTCCGAACACCTGAGGCTCTTTCAAAGCGAATTTCAAGGCTATATCTAATCGAAGAGCGCAAATTAGATCAGAAACTATGAGCATCTGGGAGCCTCAAACACAAGAGCGACATTGTGGCCTCCGAATCCAAAGCAGTTATTGAGAGCATGGCGAAGATTTGCCTCAATAGGTTGGGGACGTTCAAGAACCAATGGCAGGCGTAGCGCAGCGTCCGGGTCATTACAATTCCGACCTGGGGGCACCACGCCATCCCGTAAGGCGAGGACAGTCAGTACCGATTCCATTGCACCTGCAGCTCCAAGTAGATGGCCCAGAAGTGCTTTGGGGGCAGTGACCCAGGGAAGATGGTGGTCGGGCAGATTTGAACAGAGTCTCCCGAGGGCCCGGGCCTCTGCCAAGTCACCCAGTGCAGTGCCAGTGGCATGAGCGTTGATAAAGGCTAATTGATTTGGATTGATTCCTGCATCAGCCATGGCGATGGCCATTGCCCGTTCGGCTTGGCGTCCTTCAGGTTCAGGAACAGCCACGTGATGACTGTCTGAGCTAGATCCTGCCCCTACAAGATAGCCAAGTGGCTCGTGTCCTCTGGCTCTCGAGTCAGACTCTCGCTCAAGGACCAGAGCGGCCGCTCCCTCCGCCAGGACGAAACCATCACGCCCCCGATCAAACGGCCTCGAGGCTTCCTCTGGATTCGTATTGCTTTGGGACAGCGCACGCATGGCTCCGAAAGCCACCAGAGCAAGCCGATTTACAGCAGCCTCGACACCACCTACGAGCACGGCGTCGGCACGCCCCAGACGCAGGAGATCCATGCCCCACACGATCGCTTCAGCACCACTTGCGCAGGCGGCAGTAGGAGCATGCACTCCACCGGTCACCCCAAGCGCGAATCCGACTTGTGCCGCCGGAGCATTTGGCATCAACATCGGTACTGTAAGGGGATGAACCCTCTCGGGTCCACGCGTCTGAAGCACGTTCCACTGTCGTTCAAGCGTTCCAAGACCGCCCATGCCGCAGCCAAAGACCACAGATGTACGATCGGGAGATACATCTGGTCTACCCGCATGATCCCAGGCTTCGAGTGAAGCTAGAGTTGCCATCTGGCTGTTTATATCCAGACGGCGTGCCTCAAAGCTTTCCATGACTTGAGTGACGTCGAAGTTGCAACGTCCGCCAATTCTGGTTCCTAGGTCTGCGCACCAGGCCGGATCAAGAGCCACGATGCCAGAACTGCAGGACAGGATTGCTCTCCATGTGCTGACAAGATCAGGACCGAGTGGAGACACGGCACCAAGACCAGTGACGGCGATCCGCTCACTTGACTGTGGCATTGGAATTCAGGTATTGAACAAACTCACCAACACTTTTTAGGCGAGGCAGATCCTCTTGGGAGATTTCAACGCCGAAGCGCTCTTCTGCCTCAAGCAACAACTCAAGCATCGTCAGCGAATCCATGCCGAGATCCTCTACAAAACGTGCATTCGGTTGTACTTTGTTGTGATTAATTCCAGCAACCTGGACAAGAAGATCCCGAAGTTCATGAATTACCTCGGAGTTTGAATCTTGCATGGGTAACGCGAAACAAAATGAGCTTAAATGGCTGACACAATCGAAATCCTACCAGACTTGCTTCAAATCCTGACGCACAAGGATTTTTTCTTGGCGGAGTCTAAGTCCACTGAGATCAGAATGCATGAGAATCTCGCATATCTGATTAAAATCTCTCGCCAGTGAGAGGCCAACGACCCTTGCATTGGCAAGCTGCCAATATTTACGAAGTAGCAGTGGCAACCTAAAGGTGTCATCATAACGATTCCTTAGAACTAACTCTAAGGCCCTTAATTCATTCGGTTCCCATGTCTGTTGATCTGTGTCATCGTCTTCTTTAGAATGGCTTGGCCAGTGATGGCGTGGTGAAGGCACTGAAAAGTCACCATAAAAGGGGGCTTTCATTAATGCCTTGATAAAGGCTTGATGAAGTTCGTCTGAATGCTGGAAGTGGTTATAGGAAACCATCCCAAGTGCATGTCTGTGTCCAGTCGCTAGCGGAATGCTTGCCATTGCCTGAAACAGAACTAGAAGCGCATCGCTATGCCGTTGATAAGGAGCTGCGACGAAACTACGACCTAGCTCTACATAGGTATGACCGGCTTCGGCCATGCAACGGTCGAGCCCAGGATAACAATGCTCCAAATAGGAACAGTTTCCGCTCCATTCGACGTGATGCCACTGGGAGAAAGACATCCGTAGAGCTGCGGCCAATTGCCAAGCTTCCTCATCCACCACCAAAAGGTGCCAGTAATGATGATCGCGGCCGTCAAGATCAAACTCATTCGGTCCATAGGGAGAAATACTCCGATAGGTGCTTGCCCTTACTTGGCCGACCCAATTTGCAATTTCTATAAACCGATCAGGTGGTAATAAATGAGCAACTAGGTTATCGTACGAGAAGCAACGATAAGGCTTTAGGCTCAAGCATAACGTGCGGGAATCTGCTTGATCCATACATTCCAAGCCATTTTTGAGAAAGGGGTGATGGGCTGGAATGGCGTCAAAAGCAAAGGTTTACTCTAGGCCGAAGAATTTGTAGCTATTAATGCTGTGTTGAATTTGACTTATAATTATAGTGATTACTTGTTTAGAGAGAGCGCAAGGAATTACTTCGACAAACGGAACAAAATGAATTGGAAGAGATTTCTAATTATTTGGGCTAATACTAAAAAACTAATAAAAACTGAATTAACTTACGCCTTTTTCTCTTGCTAACTTAGGCGCATCAAACTAATTAGATAGCCTTAGGTAAAGCTGAAGCATCCTTAGCAATTTTCTGATTTTCTTCAGAGTGTTACATTAAGGTTTTCGAGTATCGTCCGAGTTCGACTCGGAGCTATATTCTTAGCGATCGATTATTGCTTGAAGTTGATACTTGATGCCTGTGAACTTTCTAGGGTTAAAAAAATGTGCTTAAAACGTTGGCTTTAAGCACAGGTGCCTAGCAGCTTGGATTAATAGTTGATACCAAGTTGTTAATTTTAATCGTGATTTTCTGTCTCGGGTTGATTTTGAGTCCTGGCACGAGACTTTTCTGCGCGCTCTTCGCGCAATCTCTGGTTGGACTCAATGTTTGCTTTCATGCTTTCAGCCCGTTCTTCGCGAACTTTTTTGCGCTCATCTCGAGAGGCTTCACGACTTTGACGGAGCTCACTCCTCTGTTGAGGAGTGAGTTTTGCTTGTTCGGTGGTTTGGTTGAAATCTTCCATGGAAAAACGGTTGGATTTTTTTAAAGGAAAGGTGAAACCTTTCAGACGATGTGATGATTAGGAGTTGGATTGGGCGTCTACATGGTTAATCTTGAATTGATTCATCAGGAACAGTTTTTTTGCTGGCTTGTCTACGTTCTTCTCTTGCCTGTTGTTTCGCAATACGCAGTTCATCACGCTCTCTGATTCGTACGGCTCGCAGGGTTTCTTTTTCTGCGTTTCTTGGGCTATTCTGCATGAGCTTGTTTCTTAAGGCTCTCTTCAAGACTGGATCTTGATCAGCGTCTATTTTAAGCGCTTCAGCGTAGACCTTTCCGAGTTTTTCATCATCCATTTCTGTGTTACAGAAATAGCGCTCAAACGCTGACATGATGTAACTTATAACATGTTGCTGTGGATGTCTTAAGTCTGAGGTTTGAGAATTCTTAAATGCTTGGGTTGCGATTTCAAAAGCAGGAAAGTAGAAGAAGTTGTCGTCACTATCTTTTTTCTCTTCATGGAGCTTATCTATGGCAACCCGAATGATTGATTTTGATATTGAATTTGCAGTAATGCAGGAAATTGGACGAAATGTGGCCCTTAGGGGAATTGGAGAAAGGGTGAAGAGAATGCCGGCTGACGGATTAAAGCGCCTAATTAGTGCGTATATTTTGTTAAGTCTTTCGTAGGTTTCTTCAAACGTGAGGCTTCTGAACTTGTGCCGTGTTGGATCGTAGGAATCTTGAGGTATTGCACGCCAAAAAACCTCTCCCGTAGGCTCGTCATACCAGACTTCTGACAAGCCAAATGTTAAGATGAAAAGCTGTGCCTCGTCGAAAAGTTTTTTCGTGGCAAGTCTTACATTTTCATCGTAACCAAAGTCTTCGGCTTTCCATCCATGCCACAACGAAACCCCAGGTACTCTATTCTCCCAAGCCCATTCAAACTGCTGTGCAATGGAATGAACGTTGACCATGCCATCGGATATTTTCTGGACGTAGGCATCGCCTTTCTTCTGGGTTGTTACGTTGAATCCCATGCCGGCTAGATATCGACCTATGTTAGAAGCGAAGCAAGACCCAAAGGCAACAACATTCGAATCAGCTTGAACAAACCTTTCTTTAGGCATCCAACCGTCAAGTATGTATTTCGGTATTGAGGATTCGTTCAGCATGTCAGCCCTATCAGGGTGGAATCTGGCATTTTCTCCACGATAAAAAGATCGTGTTGTCGATCTTTTTTCGCCTTCCATTTCAAACTCAAATAGTGCAGGCCTGCCTTCAACGTTCGATTGGTAGCTCATTTTAAATTCTCAGTTTTACTCATTATAGTCCCTAAATCGGGGGATTGAAGTGCCATGGTCATGACGGAAACCAAGCTGTCACAAGGGCTAATGCACGTATGCTCAAATGTGCTTCTAAAGCTCTTGCGATTTCCGTGCATCAACTTTCATTTGACAGTCTTTTTTAAATAAACTTTATCTTCGTAACATCATTACATTCAAATACCAGGAGATTGCACGGCGCGAAGGTCTCCATGTCAAGCCGGGGGCATGGCGAGCGTTTACGGAAACTGCTCGCTCGTCTCACTGCCACGCGCTTTGCTGGGCGAGTTGGACTCCACTTCTTAACTCAACAGTCTCTAGAGATTCTGTTCTGTGCTGAGAAGCTTCCTCTGGACGAGCCCTGAGAATCACCTTCGCATGGTTTGGCGCGAATAGGCTGCTCATCCATGGCATGCAGTGTGGGACCCCTTTGGCCGGAGAGGGCAAGATGATGGAGAGCCAATGCCTCTCGGCAGCGTGGCCATCGTCATCCTGGTCTTCTGCGTTGGCGGTGTCTGCCTGAGGCAACGACGTAGGCGTGGTAGGATGATATGTTATTTCACCGCGCAACCTCTGCAGACTTCCAATCTTACCCGTGTTGGGCATGCGCGCAGTCACCCTCCTCAACTGGTGGAAGGCCCGGCGTTCTCAGAGGAAGGTTGCCTTGGAGTCCAAGACGGAACCTGAGGCGCTGGAGGAACCGGAGCACGAACCCCATGATTCGCTGGCTGGGAGGCGCGGTTTTATGCCACCGAAGTGAGTGCCCACTGCCGTCAGGGAACTTTTATCCCAAGTAGGTGGAGCGCGGGGTTATCCATGCCAAGATCAATAGAATCAGTCTTCGGTCTAACTGTATGAGGGAGAGGCATTGAGCACCGCCACAAATCTGACATTTTAGCTGTGAGATCTTACATGTCTGTAGCTGCTCATACTAGATCAACGGCTTAGGAGAAAACCATTCCAGGACTTATCTTTTGATTCTGCGGCGAAGTGATCCATACCTGCTGGTCTGAGGAGAGGAATGACTGGTGTTTCGTAGTGCCGTCGGTACGATTTTTGACCCTTGATGTGGTTATTGCCAAAGGCGCCTGCACCAGTGAGAAGGACCTTGTTTTGGATGTTGATTCCTGCCGCTTCTGCTTGCACGGAACCAATGGCAGGCGCAAGGAATTCTAAGAGCTTACTGAAAAACCTGCCCATCTCTGCGAAAATGGACTAACTGCCAAGCCGAGATGTGCGGTCAACGGGAGCGCAGCGGCTCCCTGTTCTCCTACGTGTCGATCGAGGAGCGGATCCCGGCCAGTCACCCGCTGCGGCGGATCCGCAAGCTGGCGAATCAGGACCTCGATTGGCTTAATCCCCCCTTTTGCGCGCTGTACGCATTAGAAGGCCGGCCATCGGTGCCGCCTGAGCAGCTCTTGCTGACCTCGCTGCTGCAGACGTTCTATGGGATCCGCTCGGAGCGGTTGCTGCTGGAGCAGCTTCACTACAACCCGCTGTTCCGCTGGTCTGTGGGCCTGAGCCCGGATGATCCCATCTGGCACACCACCCCATTCACCAAGAATCGGGATCGTCTGCTGAACGAGCATGTGATGGGCAGGTTCCTGGAGAAGCTGATGACTGCACCGGAGGTCAAACCGTTGCTCAGTGATGATCACTTCTCGGTGGACGGCACTCTGCTGCAGGCCTGGGCCTCCCATGCCTCGCTGGAGTGGATCGAAGGGCAGGACGTCCGCCGCCTGCGCCATCAGGCCCCGGCGAGGGTTTCGGAGCACCCAAGGAGGGAAAGAAACGTGCCAAGGGTGATTTCCGCGGCATCAAGCTCAGCAACCAGACCCATCGCTCCGGCACTGACCCCGATGCGTTGCTGGCCCGCAAGTCCAACGCCCACCCAGCACTGCCCGGCTACCGGGGGCACGTGCTGGTGGACAACCGCCATGCCCTGGTCGTCGACTGCCGCGTCACCCAAGCGACGGGCACCGGTGAGCAGGATGCGGCCGAGGCGATGGCAGCAGATCGTTCCGGTGCCCACCCAAAAACCATCGGCTTCGACACGAACTACGACACCAAGGCATTCGTCGCTGAGATGCGCCGCATCGGCGTCACACCGCATGGGGCGCAGAACACCGCCCGCCTTGGCGGTTCAGCCATTTATAGTCGCACCACCCGCCATGAGGGCTACGCCCAATCGATCAACGCCCGCCGCGGCATCGAGAAGGTGTTTGACTGGATCAAGCAGTGGGGTGGCCTACGGGAGTTCAAGCTGCTTAGCTGTGTTTTCTCATCAGGTCATTCAGCAATCAGCTGCCGCTGTAGGCACTGCTGAGGCGTGAGGCCACCGAGAGCCATCTGGCACCTGCTGCCGTTATAGATCCCGAGATAGCGGGGCAGCCAGCGGT
>NZ_JAGQBJ010000021.1 GCF_024345575.1 Cyanobium sp. Morenito 9A2 | reverse complement strand
TGATGCCCCCGCGGGTGTCGAAGGCGGAAAAGCGGTGAAAGAGGTTGCTGCCCGCTGCCGTGCCGCCACCCACCTGGCAGAGGCCGGCGCCGCAGCTGCCGCCCACCCGCCCATTCACCGCCGTGCCCAGGCCCAGGGCACCACCGGTGGCGCTCACGTCGCCGGCCAGCACCGGAACGCCCGCCAGCAGCCCCGCGAGAGCCAGGGCCACGGTCAACCCCAGGCCACGCTCAGGAGTCAAGCGAAGACGAACCGCCATGGGGAGGGAGCTGACCAAGGGAAGACGAGGGTCCAAGGCGCCACCCTCTCCATAGAAAGGCAAGCCTAATCGGGGTGCATGTTGCTGTTGACACCAGGCAACAGATGTTCAAGCGCGTCACACTTCAACACCGATCAGACCGCCCGCTTCGATCGGGCTCCCCCCCCAGGCCAACCCAGCACCAGAAGCGCGCAAGGACGATCACCCAAGGGGCCTTGACTTCGGGAATGTCCCATCAATTCAGATAACTTGCACTCATTAACTTTCACCCGACACCCATGCTCCCGTTGCCCCTGCTGGCCCAGCTGGTGGCTCCGCCGCTGCAGCAGGGGCCCGTACGCCTGCCAGGGCCCGATGCGGGGGAGCAAAGGCCCATGCGGGATCAGCCCGTTCCTCGTCTCGAGGTGCAGCCGGTGGAGCCAGCGGCCCCAGGAACGCCTCTCGACGGCCCGGCCAAACCTGGGGACAGCCCCCCCCCCACACCATCAACCCTTCGCCAGGATCTGCCCGAGATCCGCGGCTTCAAGCGTTACTCCAGCGCCGAACTCACCAAGATCCTCCAGCCCTGCCTGGCGATCAGCGATCCAAACGAACGGCTTCAGGCCTGTGCCGCCAGCCTCACGGCGAAGCTGGTGGCCGATGGCTATGTCAACAGTCGCGTCTTCGTCGAAACCAGCCCCGCCCCCGGTCGACTGGAGGTGGTGGAAGGGAAGATCGTGGAGGTGCGGGTCAACGCCAAAGACCCCTGGCTCAACCGTCGGGTGACCCGCCTGTTGAGGCCCCTCCAGGGCGAGGTGCTCAACCTGGCCGAGGTGGAGCGCCAACTGCGGCTGCTGCAGCGCCAGGCGGGCATCAAAAGCCTCCGCAGCAACCTCTCGCGCCTGGGCAGCGACCCCACCCAGGCCGTGCTCACGGTCAACGTCGAACTGGGCAGCCAGCCGCTCCAGGGCGACCTCTCCCTGCGCAACGACGGCTCCAGCGGCTCCGGCGAAGGTCGGGCCGTCGCCACCCTGGTGAAGGGAGCCCTGGCCACCCCCGGCGACATCCTGCTGCTCTACGGCGAAGTCGACTTCAATGACAACCCCTCCCTGGGGGCCCTGATCACCTCCGCCAGCTACACCTACCCGCTCAGCGACCAGTTCAACCTCACCGGCTCCTTTGGCTACAGCCGCCGCAACCTGATCGAGTTGCCTTCGCCGGCGAACGACTTCAGTACCCGGCAGTTCCAGGGCCTGGGGCAACTGGAATGGGTGTTCAAGGAAACGCTCACCCAGCGCTGGGCCGCCTTCGCCGGCCTGAGCATCAACCGCAGCGACACCTACCTGGCGGGTCAGGCCCTGCCGAGCTTCCTGCCCGAAAGCGTGCGCTCCCCGCGCACGGGCTACCTGCGGGTGGGGCTCAGCGGCAGCGGCCTGAGCAACGCCGTGGGCTGGAGCGGCAACGTCTATGCCCTGCAGGGGATCGGTGCCTTGACCCCCGCCGTCCAGATCAACGAACTCGCCCAGGTGGGCATCGCCCCGGGCCAGGCCACAGCCATTGGGGGCCTGGTGTCAGCGGCCTGGGGGTTCGCCCCCCATTGGCAACTCAACCTGCGGGCCGGTGGCCAGTGGGCCTTCAACGCCCTCACCCCCTCCATGCAGTTCACCCTCGGCTCCGATGTGGGTCTGCGCGGCCTGCCGGGCCAGCTGATCAGCGGCGACAACGGCTGGCTGGGCACCAGTGAACTGGTCTGGACCTTCTGGCAGAACAAGAAGAACGCTCTGCAACTGGTGCCCTTCTTCGGCTACGGCGGCATCAACACCAAGCTGCAGGGCCTCAGCTTCACCGACTACGTGGGCTCCACCGGCGTGCTCGCCCGCTGGCTCGCCGGCGACAACTGGACCCTTGAGGCCGGTTGGGTGAACCAGCTCGCCACCAACACCAACATCGGACCGTGGGCTGACTGGACCCTGAGCAAGGGCTTTTACGGCAAGATCCAATACCGGTTCTGAGGGCCGCCATGGGCCGAACCACGCCTGCCCGCCGCCTCGGCCAGGGCCTGACGCTGGTGGCGCCCTACGGCGCAGCGGCCCTGCTGGTGGCAGCCCTGCGCTTCACGGGCATCGCTGAATCGCTCAACCTGCTGCTCTACGACCTGATCACCCACCTGCGCCCGGCAGCCTCCGGGGCCAGCACACCGATCACGATCATCGGCATCAGCGAAGCCGACATCAACCGCTACGGCTGGCCGATCGACGACTCACTGCTTTGCGAGGCGATCGATGCTCTGAGCGCTGACGGCGCCCGGGCCATTGGCCTGGACATTTACCGCAACAAGGGTGTCGGCCCCCAACAGGACTGCCTGCGCCGCCAGGCCCGCAGCAACCCGAAGCTGGTGTCGATCTTCAACGTGGCCGAGTCGATCGGCCCGATCCCAGGAACGCCGCCGCAGCGCCGGGCCTTCAACGATCTGGTAGTGGACGCCGATGGGGTGGTGCGCCGCGATCTTGTCCATGTCGCTGGCCAGGACGCCGCCACCGTGGCCCTGCCCCTGCGCATGGTGGAGGTGTACCTGGGCAACACCGACCTGCGCCGCCGACTGGAGGCCAACCCCAGCTCCGCCCGCTGGCTCGAGCGCGATTCGGGCGGTTACTTCAACCTCGATGCCGCCGGCTTCCAGCAGCTGCTCTCCTTCCAGCAACGCGGCAGTTACTCCTTCTGGACCCTGGAGCAGCTGCTGCGCCGGCAGGTACCGAACGACAAGATCCGGGACCGGATCGTGCTGATCGGCAGCACCGCCCCGTCCCTGCGGGACCTGTTCAACGTTCCCCAGACCCGTTTCGTGCTAACCACCCGCCAGTGGCAGGAGGCGGGCGTGGAACTGCACGCCAACCGCGCCAGCGCCCTGCTGGCCATGGCCGCTGGCGTCTCCCATGGGCTATGGGCCCTGCCGGGCTGGAGCGGCACGCTGCTGCTGGTGCTGGGCCTGGGCGTCGGGGTGGCCCTGGGGGAGAGCTTCGCCACCCTGCGACGCAGCATCCTCACCGTGACGGCGGTGGCGCTGCTGGGCCTGGGCGGCGCGGTGGCCCTGCTGCTGTACGGCGTGTGGGTGCAAACCACCCTGCCCCTGGCGGGCCTGACCCTGATGGCGGGGGCCGCCTGGCTGCGCCGGGGGGCCGCCAGCCAGCAGCAGCGCCAGCAAATTCAACGCCTGCTGGGTCAGACCACCTCACCGGCGGTGGCCCAGCAGCTCTGGGAGCAACGGGATGAACTGCTCAGCGACGGGCGGTTCGAGGGGCGCCTGCTGGCGGTCACCATCGTCTTTTCCGACACCTGCGATTTCACCACCCTTTCCGAGCGCCTCAAGCCGGCGGAACTGCTGGCCTGGCTGAACCGCGGCATGGCCCTCTGCGTCCCCGCCATCACCGAGCGCGGCGGCATGGTCAACAAGTTCACCGGCGATGGGTTCCTGGCGGTGTTCGGGGCACCGCTGGGCAAGGGAGAGGTGGCCGACGCGAGCGAAGCGATCGACGCCGCCCTGGCGATCCAGCACGGCCTGGAGCAGCTCAACCGGGACCTGGCCGCCGAGGGCGAACCGCCGATGCGCATGCGCATCGGCATTCATTCCGGTGCTGTGCTGGCGGGCTCGATGGGATGCAGCGAGCGTTTGGAATACGCCATCATCGGCGACACGGTCAATTGCGCCTCGCGGCTGGAAAGCTCCGAGAAAGCTCGTCAGGACGGCCTCTGCCGGGTGCTCGTTTCCTCAGTGACGCGCGATCTGGTGCTACGGAACGGCGCCAACACGATGAATTGGGACCCCTGGGGCAGCCTCCAGGTGAAGGGCCGGACGGAACCCCTCGATGTCTGGGAACTCAGGGGCAGCGCACCGGTAGCATCGCCGGCCAATCCGCCGCAATGACCTCTTCTAGGCCAAAGGCTTGCGCCAGCTCGGCCTTGGTCACTCGGGAGCCGCACAGACCCTTGAGCTTCTGAAGTGCCACCTGGAGGCCGCGGTCGTTGGCGGAGCCTTCGGTGACCAGCAGGCTCAGGGCAGGCGGCGCCACGGTTTCCACGAAGTTGAGGGGATCAGTGCTGGCCGTTGAGGCCCCCTCGTCGCAGCGAAACGATGATTCCCAGACCTGGGAGCCCTTGAAGCCTGCCAGCCGAAGCAGCGTCACCCCAGCCGGAGCGGCGGGCAACTCCCGTTTCACCGCCGGGCCGGCGGACGTGCCGCCCGGGCCCTGGGGGCGGAACTGCACCTGCAGGGGCCGGGGGTTGGCCGTGGGGCCCTCCAGCAGGGCCACCGTCAGGGCGGAACCAGGGGCGAAGACGCTGTCAGAGGGCACCAGGTGGGCCAGAACCCGGGCGGCACATTCCCCGCGGGTACCGCCACCGATGCGGCGGCCAGGGAAGGTGTTGCGCAGGTCGGGCTGGGCCAGGGCAGCCGTGGCCTCCAGGCTCAGGACCGCGAGGGCCAGGACACCGAGCCAGTGGCGGGCAGGATTGCGAACGAAGAAGGCCATCGCCGGTCCGGATGGGGTTCTCGTATTCCCCATCCTCAGGATCGCACCACCAGCCAGGTCCACAACAACTTCGTGGCCAGGTGGATGGCCTGATCACCGGGGAGTCGGTAAAGATGCCGGCATTTACCGATGTCGGTGAGGGCGTGGGCCACCCATTCCGCCAGCCCCAGCAACGGCACGCCGGTGATCAGACCCACCAGGAAGCCGTGGATGGCGGCGTGGGAGCCCAACCACCAGTACCAAGGAAGCGTGACATCATGGCCCGGACACTTTTCTGTGGCCATCCGGTCGCTCTGCAGAGCGAAATCCCCCAGGAAATGTCCCATGGCGAGCATCAGGAACAGGTCCAGTGCTGGCGGGTGATGGGAAGGATCGGGAAACATGGCGGGGGCTGGCCAGCCCGCCCAGGATGCCCCCCCATGACCTGAGCTGCCATGGATGTGCTGCAACGGCTGTTACTCGCCATCGGCCTCACCGCCGGCCTGATCGTGGTACGGCTCGCCTGCCGTCGCCATCCGCGCGGCCTCGCCTCCCCGCCCACCCGGCTGCCCCTGGCGGCGATCGTGGCTTGGCTGCTGAGCAGCAGCCTGCCGCTGGT
Organism: Cyanobium sp. Morenito 9A2; assembly: GCF_024345575.1. Lineage (GTDB taxonomy): Bacteria > Cyanobacteriota > Cyanobacteriia > PCC-6307 > Cyanobiaceae > ATX-6F1. Next base: position 15,587 of record NZ_JAGQBJ010000021.1, on the reverse strand, counting down.
CTGGTTGCCGGAAGCCCTGCGCCCCTGGTGGAGCACCTCAGCGGTGCTGCTGATCAGCTATGCCCTGATCAGCCTCGGGGAATGGGCGTGCCTGGAACTGCCGGCGGCCGTGGGGCTGTGGGCCAAACCCCCCAAGATCCTCCGCGATCTGGGCATCCTGGCCGTCGGGGCAGCGTTCACGGTGGTGGTGCTGCAACAACAGGCCCGCGTGAACCTGGTGGGGCTGGTGACCACTTCGGCGGTGCTGACCGCCGTGATCGGCCTGGCGGCCCAGGAGACCCTCAAGGACCTGTTTGCGGGCATCACCCTGCAGATGGACAACCCCTTTCGTGAAGGGGACTGGATCGAACTCGACGGCACCAAGGGCATCGTCGTCTCGTTGACGTTGATGAACACCCTGCTTCGGTCGGTGGACGGCACCCTGCATGTGCTGCCCAACAGCAAGGTGGCCTCGGAGGTCCTGCACCGCTTTCGCGAAGGGGAGCCGGTGGGCAACCGCTTCAGCCTCGGACTCGACTATGGCTTCCCCCCGGCCCAGGCCCGCGAGCTCTTGCTTCAGGTGATCCGCCGTCACCCGCTGGTGCTCAGCAGCGAAGAATCACGGGTGTGGGTGGGGGCCTACGCCGACAGCTCGATCACCTACGAGCTGTTGGTCTGGCAACGGGGGGTCGGAGACCTCAGCCGCCTTCAGTTGCGCAGTGAGCTGCTGGAGCAGTTCTGGTATGCCCTGCAGCGGGCGGGCCAGAGCATTCCCTATCCAGTGCGGGAGCTCAGGCGCAAACCCTCCCCGGCGGTGGAAGCGGATCATGCCTTGGCCTCGCTGGATGAGCGGCAGCGACTGCTGCGCTCCAACCATCTGTTCGCGGTGCTGGGGGAGCAGCAGCTGGGCACCCTGGCCGCCCTGAGCCAGAGCCGCTCCTTCGGCCCCGGCGAAACGATCGTGCGCGAGGGAGAGGCCGGTGACTCGCTCTACCAGCTCGTGCGGGGCCGGGTGGAAGTGCTCAAGACAAGCGCCGACGGCACCCCCACCACCGTGGCCAGGCTGGAAGCGGGTGAGATTTTCGGGGAGATGACCCTCTGCCTGGATGCCCCCCGCAGCGCCACCGTGCGCTCGCTCGAGGAATGCCGGTTGCTGGAGGTGAGTCGGGCGGCGCTGCAACCGCTGCTGGCCAACGACACCGCCCTGCTCAAGCAACTGGCGGGGCTGGTGAACGCCCGCCGAGCCCAGCTCCAGCGCCTAGAGGATGAAGCGACCCCGCTGCAGGACAAGCAGCTGTTCGAGCGCATGCGCGAATTGTTCAGTTCGCTGCTGGGCTGACCCCCTGCCCCCCGGGGGCGTCAGCGGGCGCAGAACCGGGCGAGCAGGCTGGTGCGCTCGGTGGGCTTGGGCAACTCGGCGGGATCGAAGGGGGGAGCGCTCTCCGCGGCCATGGCCCTGGCCATCATCGGCCGGAAGCCTCCCTCCACCTGCACCTCCAGGGGCGTGAGCTGGGCCAGGCCGATGGCCGCCGCCAACTCCCGCCCCTGGGCCAGGGCGTCCTGGTAAGCGGCACGCAGCAGGGCACTGCGGCTGGCGGCATCTCCGCGGGAGTCAGCTTCGGCGGCCACCGGCGCCAGCCGCACCCCGCTGAGCCCTCCCACCCCACGGATGAGCGCCTGCAGGTTGGCCGGGGCCACGTGGCCGCTCACCTGCACACTGGCCGTCACCTGGGCGGCTGTGCGGGGCGACGGGGGGCGTTCCCAGGTGCTCGGGGAGGTCACCTCCAGCTCCTGCACCCCCAGGCGCTGCAGGCCCTGGCGCACGGCCGCCAAACGCTCCTGCAGCAGCCCCAGGGCGCCATCAGCCTTGGCGGCTTCGGCTTCGATCGCCAGGGAGACCCGCAGACGCTGGGTGGGACGCTTGCGTTCAGCCGACCCCCGCGCCTCCACCAAGGTGCCGTCACAGCGGAGCTGCACCTGGCCTTCGGCGCGGGCCGCCGCCGGGGCGAGGGCGAGCGAGGGGAACAGCCCCAGGCCCAGCAGGCCCAGCGGCAGGCCAGGGAAGGGGGCTGAGCAACGACGGCGGGGCATGGAGAAAGGGCGCATCGACCTCCACGCTATGGGCGGCGCCCGCCAGCTTTGGGGCAAGGGCCTGCGGCGGATCTGTCCCGCGTCGCCCCAGGAGCCACTCAGAGGTGCTCCATCTGGGTGAGCTGGTGGCTGGTGAGCGAAAGCTTCTGACCAACGTCGCAGATCAGGGCCAGCAACAGTTCGTTCATCGCCTCGGGGTCGCTGCGGCGGAGCTGATCGAAATCAGGGCGACTGAGCACCAGGCAGCCGCCCTCCAGATCGGAAGCCACGCTGGCGGTGCGCCGTTGGCCGGAGAGGAAGGCGATCTCCCCGAAGCACATGCCCGGCCCGAAGGTGGCCAGCCGCGACTCCAGGGGTCGGCCGTAGCCATCCTGCAGCTGGATGGTGGCTGTGAAACGGCCATGGTGCACCAGAAACAGCTCATCGCCCGGATCCCCGCGGCGGATCACCGTTTCGCCGGCGGCAAAATCCCGTCGCTCCAGGCAGGCGGCCACCCGCTGGCGGTAGGTGGGGTTCAGCTGACTGAGAAAGCCCTGGGAGAATGCGTTCTCGTGGGCGGAAGCCCCCCCGGAGGGGTCTCCATTCCAGAGGGCGAGGAAGAGGTTCTCGGCCCGCTCGATCGACTGATCGAGGTCAGGGCAGAACAGGGTCTCGGGCTCCTGGCCCAGCGCCAGGCGCACCCCCTCCAGATCGAGATGGGCGGAACGGGAGAGGAGGATCTCAAGGCCCCGACCCTGAAACAGGGTCAGCTGCTGCGCCAGGAGCTCAGCCGACTCGGCGGGGAGTTCGATCACATGGGCCAGATCAAGGACCAGCACGCGCGCCTCGGCCAGGCTCGCCGCCAGTTCAGCCACCAGCCGCTCCAGGGCCGCGAAATCGAGAATCCCCTGGACATGCACGACGCGGATGCGCTGGCCGGAGGCGCGCAGGGCCTCCCGATCGGGGGGGGAGCGCCAGCGGCGGGATTGGCGCCGGGCGGCCGTGTAGGAGCGACGAACGGTGGAGGAGCTCTGGGGGTACTGGTTGAAGAGGCTGAGGCCCAGGCGCCCGGAGAGTTCGTTGCAGACGGCGATGCCACGGACACTGTTGCCCAGGCTGTCCAGGGGCGGGGAGTAGATGGCGATGCCGAGGCGGCCAGGCACCACCGCCAGGATGCCGCCGCCCACACCGCTCTTGGCGGGCATGCCCACGTCGTGGAGCCACTGACCGGCGAAGTCGTAGGTGCCGCAGCTGGCCATCAGGGCCAGCACGCGTCTGGTGATGTCCGGGCTGAGGGGGCGGGCGCCGGTGAAGGGGTTGCGGCCCTGGCAGGCGAGCGTGGCCGCCATGATCGCCAGATCCCGGCAGGTGACCTGAATCGAGCACTGCCGGAAATACAGATCCAGGGAGAGTTCCGGATCGGTTTCGATGATGGCGAAGTTGCGCAGCAGGTGGCCGATCGAGCGGTTGCGGTGGCCCGTTGCCCGCTCGGAACGGAACACGGCATCATCGATGCCCAGGCGGCGGCCCACCAACTGGGCGAAGAAATCGAGAACGGTTGCTTCGGCGTTCTCAGGATCACGGCAGGCGATCTGGGCGGTGGTGGCGATGGCCCCCGCGTTGATCATCGGGTTGCGCGGCCGCCCGGTCGTCGGATCGAGACTGATGGCGTTGAAGGCCTCCCCCGACGGTTCCACCCCCACCTTGGCCACCATGCACTCGGGGCCGAGAAGTTTCAGTGCCAGACCATAGACGAAGGGCTTGGAAATCGACTGAATCGTGAACGACTTGCCGGCATCACCTGCCTGATAAAGGCGTCCGTCGACCGTGGCGATGACGATGCCGAAATCCCTCGGATCGGCCTTGGCAAGTTCGGGAATGTAATTGGCAGGAGCGCCATCCTCGAGCGACAAATAGCGCTGATGGAGTTCATCGATGAGGCCTTGAATCGCGTTGATCCTGGAATCTGCCTCTACCACCGACCACTCTCACCCAATCATGTGTGCGATCCCAATGCATCCCACGCCCACGTCCCGTAGCTACCACTACGGGACGTGGGCCGCAGAACACGCTCCTAGAGCGCCTCGAAGCGCACGTTGAGGTTGAGCTTGCCCGGCCCGAGCGCCGTTGACTGCAGCACCAGGGCGGCCGTCTTGCCGGCTGGGGTGCCATCGACTGTGGTGTCGGCCGGGGGATCAAGCACCAGATTGAACCCCCAGGGCCCTACCACGGTGTTGATCGTGCGCTCCCTGTAGCCCTGGGCGTTGAGCAAGGCCTTCGCCTTCACCAGCAGAGAATCAGGTGTACCCCCCAGCTGACCGTTGAGGCTGGTCTGGCCGACGGCATTGGCCGCGAACAGGGTGGTGAGCCCACCCGGCAGCTTGAGCCCCTTGAGCAGGGTGCCGGCGGGGGTGGCGAGGGCCGCGGTGGCCGTGAGCAGGACCGCAAGAACGGCCAGGCCGGAAGAGCAGAGCCGTTTCATCGCTGCGGGACACTGAGATCCAAACCTAGGGAAGAGCGCTTGAGGCGAGCACCTCCTCCACACGCCCCGACACACCGTTCCCGCAGATCCATCAGCCCCCGCCCCCCGCCGGCTCAGCCCGCCAGCGCCGCGCTGAGTTCGGCGCGGGCCGTCTGAAGAGCCCCATCGAGGGCAGCAGCATCCTTGCCGCCGGCCGTGGCCAGATTCGGGCGACCGCCCCCACCCCCACCCACCAGCCGGGCGATGCCGCCGATGAACGCGCCCGCCTTCGGGCCCGCCGCCACCACCTCGGGGCCAAAGGCCGCCACGAGACTGAGCCTGTCGGGGGCCGCCCCGTCGGGCACCCCCGCCAGCACCACCGCCGCCGCCTGGCCGAGGCGCTCCCGCAACCCCTGGGCCGCGCTCTGCAGGCCGGCCGCCTCCACCCCATCGAGGCGGGCCACCAGCAGCTGGAAGGCCCCGATCGTCTCGGCGCGGGCCGCCAGTTCCGTGGAGCGGGCCAGGGCCAGCTCGGTGCGGGCCGCCGCCAGGGCCTTGCCGCTGGCCTTGAGCTCCTCCTGCAGCGCCGCCACGCGCTCGACGATCTCGCCGGGCTGCACCTTGAAGCGCTCCCCCAGCTGGCGCACCACCGCCTCACGCTCGTTGAGGTAGGCGAGCACCGCCGGGCCCGCCACCGCCTCGATGCGGCGGATGCCGGCGGCCACGCCGGTTTCGGAGATGATCTTGAACAGGCCGATCTCGGCGGTGTTGGCGACGTGGGTGCCGCCGCAGAGCTCCATCGACACCCCGGGCACATCAACGACGCGCACCACATCGGCGTACTTCTCACCGAACATCGCCACAGCCCCGGCGGCCCTGGCCTGCTCGATCGCCATCTCCCCCACCTGGAGCGCGTGGGCATCGGCGATCCAGCCGTTGATCAGCGCCTCGATGCGCTCCAGCTCATCGGCACTGACCGTCCGGGGGCTGTGGAAGTCGAAGCGCAGGCGGTCGAAATCCACCAGGGATCCCGCCTGGGCAATCGAGGGGTTCACCACCTGCTTGAGGGCCGCCTGCAGCAGGTGGGTGGCGGTGTGGTTCGCCTGGGCGCGGCGGCGGCAGGTGCGGTCCACCTGCGCCATCACCCGATCACCGATCGCCAGCTGGCCGCGCTCGATTCGGCCGCTGTGCACGAACACGCTGCGGTTGCGGCTGACGCCCTCGATGCGCATCAGCAGGCTGGTCCCCTGGCCACCTTCGGTGCCCGCCTCCGCTTCGCCATCACCGGTCACGTCAGCGGTGAGGACCCCGCGGTCACCCACCTGGCCACCGCCCTCGCCATAGAACGGGGTGGAATCGAGCACCAGCTGCACCCGATCACCGGCGGAGGCGCGTTCGGCCGGCTCCCCGTTCACCACCAGGGCGAGCACGCAGCTGGGGTGCTCCAGGACGCCATAGCCCTTGAAGTCCGTGGCCTCCAGCGCCGCCGCCACCTGCTCGATCGCGCCTTGAAGTGTGAGATCGAGGCTCACTGCCGCGGCCTTGGCCCGCTGGCGCTGGGCCTCCATGGCCGCCTCGAAGCCGGTCACGTCCACCGTCAGACCATGCTCCTCGGCGATCTCCTCGGTGAGCTCCAGGGGGAAGCCGTAGGTGTCGTAGAGCTCGAAGGCCTGCTCACCGCTGATCTGCCGCGGCCGGGCCGCCAGCACTTCGGCCAGCAACTTCTCGCCGCGCTCGAGGGTTTCGAGGAACCGCTCCTCCTCTCGGGCCAGTTCCGCCAGGATCGACCCTCGTCGATCAATCAGTTGCGGATAAGACGCCGCCATCAGCGCGACCGCGGCCTCGCCCATCGCCGTCAGGAAGGGCTTGTCGATGCCCAGAAGCCGTCCGTGGCGCACCACGCGGCGCAGCAGCCGCCGCAGGATGTAGCCACGGCCGAGATTGGAGGCGCTGACACCATCGCCGATCAGTTGGGTGATGGCGCGGCTGTGGTCGCCGATCACCTTCAGGGAGGTCTTCCCCTTGGTGTCGAGGGCGTGGTAGTCAACGCCCGCGAGGGCGCCCGCCCGCTCGATCAAGGGAAAGATCAGGTCGGTTTCGTAGTTGTTGGGAACCGCCTGCAGGATCTGGGCCATGCGCTCAAGCCCCAGGCCCGTGTCGATGTTGCGCTGGGCCAGGGGAGTAAGCCGCCCCTCCGCATCGCGGTTGGACTCCATGAACACCAGGTTGTAGAACTCGATGAAGCGGGAGTCGTCTTCCAGGTCGAGGCCTTCATCACCGAGCTCGGGCTTGAAGTCGTAGTAGATCTCCGAGCAGGGGCCGCAGGGGCCCGTGGGGCCTGAGGCCCAGAAGTTATCCGCCTCATCCATGCGGATGATGCGCTTCGGGTTCACACCCACGACGTCGCGCCAGATCGCCGCGGCCTCGTCGTCGTCGCGGAAGACGCTCACCACCAGATGGTTCGGCGAGAGGCCGAAGACCTCGGTGGACAGCTCCCAGGCCCAGCGGATCGCCTGCTCCTTGAAGTAGTCGCCGAAGGAGAAGTTGCCCAGCATCTCGAAGTAGGTGTGGTGCCGCGCCGTGCGGCCCACGTTCTCGATGTCGTTGGTGCGGATGCACTTCTGGGCGCTGGTGGCCCGGGGCGCCGGCCGCGGCGCCTGGCCCAGGAACACCGGCTTGAAGGGCAGCATGCCGGCGATGGTGAGCAGCACCGTGGGGTCCTCCGGCACCAGGGAGGCACTGGCCAGGCGCCGGTGGCCGCGCTGCTCGAAGAAGCTCAGGAACGCTTCGCGGATCTCGGCGCCGCTGCGCGGCCAGGGCCGCTCGGACGCCGGGCGATCGGGGGAGAGCGCAACAGCCATGGCCTCGAACGTGCAAACAACACCCTGGAAAGGGCATGATCGCGCAGCACAGGTCCAGCGCCCCGCCACCGTCCCCTGGTTGAGCCCCCTTGCTTGAGCCCCCCGCTCCCCCTGAGGCCCGCGCGCGCCTGCGGCTGCGATCGCTGTGCTGGGCCCTGCTGGCGGGCCTGAGCGCAGGCGCCCTGGGGCTGAGCATGGGCCTGGAGCCGGCCCTGCGGGCGGGGGGCAGTGGACTCTTCTATGGCCTGCTGGCCTTCCACCTGCAGCGGGTGGACCCCGACGACGGCCACCTGCAGGCCGGTCTGGTGGGGGCGGTGTGCGGGATCCACAGCCTGGGCTTACCCCTCGACCTCCACGGGGCGCCGGAGGAGGTCCTGCCAGGGTTGATGATGGCGCTGGTACGCGCCTGGCTGCCGTTGATCGGTGCCGCCCTGGTGCTGCACGCCGGCCAACGTTCCTTCAGCGCCCTGCGGCCATGACCCTTCGGCACGGCCGTTCCCCGTCCCCATGAGCCTGCTGCACGCCACCTGGCTCAGATCCCACACCACCGGCCGCCCCGGGCTGCTGCTCTGGGCTGACACCTGGCGGGTGGCCACCCCGGTGACACCGCAGACCCAGGTGCCCAACCACCCGCTGAGCCTGGACCAGGACGACCTGGGGGCCTGGCTGGAGGAGCGCGATCTGTGGTCGGAGGCCTTCCGCCCCACCGTCGCCACCCTCACCCTGCCCAGCCGCAGCCAGAGCGCCAAAGGCAAAAAGAAAATCGAGGGGGCGGCCTGGAGCGGCCTGCCCCTGCAGGCGGGGGAACCGATCCCGAAAACCGTGGAGTGGTGGCCGTGGCAACTGGAGGGGTTGTGGCTGGAGCCCGCCGCCGCCGGAGCCTGGCTGGGTCAGCTGCCTCTGTCCGGCGATGAGCTCGGCCTGGCCGACGAACTGCGCTGGTGGAGCCACCTGCAGCGCTGGGTGCTGAGCCTGATCGCCCGGGGCCGCTATCTGCCCCAGGTCGAGACCAGCGGCGAGGGGCGCGTGGCCCGCTGGCGCCCCCTGCTCAACCGCGAAGACGACCGCCGCCGCATCGAAGACCTGGCGGCGCGCCTCCCCCAGGTGGCCGTGGCCGCCTCGGGGGTGGCCACCCCCCTGGGGCTGCCGCCGGTGGCCGAGATAGCCTGCCGCCGGCCCGGCTCCAGCCGCCTGGTGGTGGTGAACCTGCTCAACGATCTGGTGGACGCCCAGCTGCGCGCTGGCTTCCGCCCGGATCCCACTGGCCTCGATCCGCTGCTGGCCGCCTGGCAGCAGGCCCTCGGACCGGGCACGGGCAAGCTCAACCTCAGCGGCGAGGACGCCGAGCGGCTGGAGGGGGCCACCCACCACTGGCGCGAGGCCGTGGCCGGACGCGTGGCCCCGGCCCGGGCCTGCCTGGAACTGTTCACACCCCCCGAGGGCCAGGACCTCTGGGACCTGCACTTCAGCCTGCAGGCGGAGGCGGACCCCGCCCTGCGCGTCAGCGCGGCGGTGGTCTGGGCCACCACCGAGCGCCAGCTGATGCTCGGCGAAATCGAGGTGGACCAGCCCGGCGAGGTGCTTCTGGAGGGCCTGGGGCGTGCCCTGCAGGTGTTCGAACCGGTGGCCCGGGGGCTGGATGCCTCCGCCCCCGAGGCCATGGCGCTCACGCCGGCCGAGGCCTTCGTGCTGGTGCGCACCGCCACCACCCGGTTGCGGGATGTGGGCGTGGGGGTGGTGCTGCCCCCCAGCCTCAGCGGCGGCCTGGCCAGCCGGCTGGGGCTCTCGATCGAGGCGGAACTGCCGGCCCGCTCCCGGGGCTTCAGCCTTGGCGAAACCCTCGAATGGACCTGGGAATTGATGATCGGCGGGGTCACCTTGACCCTCAAGGATCTGGAGCGGCTGGCGGGCAAGCGCAGCCCGTTGGTGCAGCACAAGGGGGCCTGGATCGAGCTGCGCCCGGGCGATCTGCGCAACGCCGAGAAGTTCTGCGCCCTTGATCCCGCCCTCAGCCTCGATGACGCCCTGCGGCTCACGGGCAACGAGGGGGAAACCCTGCAACGCTTGCCGGTGCACCGGTTCACGCCAGGGCCAAGGCTGCAGGCGGTGCTGGAGCAGTACCACCAGCAGAAGGCCCCCGACCCCCTGCCGGCCCCCGAAGGCTTCTCCGGCCAGCTGCGTCCGTACCAGGAGCGCGGCCTGGGCTGGCTGGCCTTCCTGCACCGCTTCGACCAGGGCGCCTGCCTGGCCGACGACATGGGCCTGGGCAAGACGATCCAGCTGCTGGCCTTCCTGCAGCACCTCAAAGCCGAAGACGAACTCAAACGCCCCGTGCTGCTGGTGGCCCCCACCTCGGTGCTCACCAACTGGAAGCGGGAGGCGGCCGGCTTCACCCCCGAGCTCCGCGTGCTGGAGCACTACGGCCCCCGCCGGGCCGCCAACAGCGCAGCCCTGACCAAAGCGCTCGCTGGCGTTGATCTGGTGCTCACCAGCTACGGGCTGCTGCAGCGGGACATCGATCTGCTCGGTGGCGCCGACTGGCAGGGGGTGGTGATCGACGAAGCCCAGGCGATCAAGAACCCCAGTGCCAAGCAGAGCCAGGCGGCCCGGGAGCTGGCCCGCGCCGCCAAGCACAGCCGCTTCCGCATCGCCCTCACCGGCACGCCCGTGGAGAACCGGGTGAGCGAACTCTGGGCGCTGATGGATTTCCTCAACCCCAAGGTGCTCGGGGAGGAGGAGTTTTTCCGCCAGCGCTACCGGCTGCCGATCGAGCGCTACGGCGACATGAGCTCCCTCAAAGACCTCAAGGCCCGCGTGGGGCCGTTCATCTTGCGGCGCCTCAAGACCGACCGATCGATCATCAACGACCTGCCCGAAAAGGTGGAGCTCAACGAGTGGGTGGGACTCAGCCCTGAGCAGGTGAAGCTCTACCGCAAGACCGTCGATGAAACCCTCGACGCCATCGCCCGCGCCCCCCTGGGCCAGAAGCATGGCCAGGTGCTGGGGCTGCTCACCAAGCTCAAGCAGATCTGCAACCACCCGGCCCTGGCCCTCAAGGAAGCCGGCATCGGCGAGGGATTCGGGGCGCGCTCGGCGAAGTTGCAACGGCTCGATGAGATCGTCGAGGAGGTGATCGAGGCGGGCGACCGGGCCCTGCTCTTCACCCAGTTCGCCGAATGGGGCCTGCTGCTCCAGAGCCATCTGCAGCGCCGCTTCCGCCAGGAGGTGCCCTTCCTCTACGGCAGCACCAGCAAGGCCGAGCGCCAGGCGATGGTGGATCGCTTCCAGGAGGATCCGCGCGGCCCCCAGCTGTTCCTGCTCTCGCTCAAGGCCGGCGGGGTGGGCCTGAACCTCACCCGGGCCAGCCATGTGTTCCACATCGACCGCTGGTGGAACCCGGCGGTGGAGAACCAGGCCACCGACCGGGCCTACCGCATCGGCCAGACCAACCGGGTGCTGGTGCACAAGTTCATCACCAGCGGCTCGGTGGAGGAGAAGATCGACCGGATGATCCGCGAGAAGGCCAAGCTCGCTGAAGACATCATCGGCAGTGGCGAGGAGTGGTTGGGGGGCCTCGACCCCGGCCAGCTCAGGGACCTGGTGGCGCTGGAGGAGACGTAGGCGCCGCCCGCAGCCTCTGCTCGGTGCGACGATCGGGGCCGATCCAGATCAGGCCTCGATCAGGGTCTGCAATTCAGCCGCAAGGTCCTGGGTGAGGGTCGCCACAGCCCCCTGGCGTCCAGCCCGGTAGGCGTCCCGACGCTCGCCCACGTCGATGGCTTCCCCCACGCTGATCTGGGCCCGGCGCAACCCCAGCCGCGGCGGTGATGGCATTGGCCCCTCGCCGATCAGGCGGTGCACCAGCGTGAACAGGATCTGGAGGGTTTCGCCGAAGCGGTCGGCGCAGGGTTTCTCGCGCACATGGGTGCCGCTGACGGCCACGAACGACTCCACCAGGCGCATATGCCACAGGGCGCGTTCGGCATCGGTGGCGAGATGGTCCGCCAGGCCGCGCTCCACCGCCGGCAAGGCCGCTCGGTCGCGGGTGTCGGGTCGATAGATCCAATCCCAGCCCGCCTGCTCGATGCGGCGGCAACGGTCGTTCAAGCTCCCCTTGGCAATCAGACCGAAGCGGGCCTCGCTCACCGCCAGGGCCGCCTCGAGCAGCTGCCGCAGGCGCTCACCCCGGTTGTCCGCCGTGATCGCCCCCTCGGACGCCAAGGAGGCGCGGTACCCCTGGCGGTAGAACTGCTCCAGGCGCGCCAGTAACCAGTCGGCCACGGCTGTCAGGCGGGGGTAGAGGGCCGCCAGTTCCCCCTCCTCCCCCACGGTCCCACCGGGGGGCGGCCCGCCCGGGGTGGCCAGGCCGCAGGCCTGCTCCAGGTGGGCGAGTTCGCGATCGGCGGCCACGGCGATCGGCCCGACGTAGTGATAGCGAATGCCCAGGGGCACCAGCTCCACCGCCTCGGAGCGGCCGGCCTGGGCCAGGTCTTCCACCGCCCAGAAGGCGATCTGGGCCACGCCCGGCTCCAGGGGGCTGAGCACGTCGCTGAGGCCGTTGGTGGCCCCCTCCGGCGCCGCCGCCAGCGGGTACGCCCCCTCGACCATCAACTGACGGGCGGCCCGCAGACCCTTGAGATCAAGCTTGCCCCGCTGGATCGAACTGCCCCCGAGCCGTGCCAACAACCAGGCCGCACTTGGTCCGGCCCAGAGGGGGATGCCGCGGTCGTAGAGGAAGTGGGAATGCATGAACATCCGCAGGGGCTGCCCCTGGGCCCGCGCCGCCCGGGGGAGCAGGGCCCAGAGCAGGGCGGCGAAACAGTAGGGGTCACTGGTCTGGGGATGGCGGAAGGCCAGCAGCAGCCGCGCCTCCCCGCGCTGGAACCGTCCTGCTGCCGCCACCAACCGCTCCAGGTGGTCCGCCTCCACCCCCACCAGACCGGCCTGGAGGCGCAGCAGCAGCGGCAACAAGGGCCGCAGCAGCCACGGCAGCCAGCGCAGCAGCCGCTGGGGCAGAAAGTCGAGGGGGGCCTGGGCCAGCATCGGGATCAGGAATCCAGGGAATCCAGGAGCCGGCTCAGCTCCCGGCCCCACTCTCCAGGAGCGAAGATCCGGCGGCCACCGTGGCCCGGCAGCAGCCAGCGCACATCGAGCTCCAGCAGACGCTCCAGGGAACGCACCTGTTCCGGCCAGTTCCACCAACACACCTGGCGCGAAGCCACCAGGGCCCCGGTGCTCTCGGACCACCAGAGGTGATCGCCACTGAACAGCACCTGGTCGTCGAAAAGAAACGCCACCGACCCCTCGGTGTGGCCGGGGCAGGGCAGCACGCGCAGGTCGGCATCGAAAGGCAGCGGTTCGCGGCCCGTGAAGCGATGCTCCGCCGCCGGCGCGGCATCGGCATCGGCGCTGTGGATCCAGCGCCCACAACCGAAGTGATCGGCGAAGGCCTGGTGGTCGGCCACATCATCCCGGTGGCTGAGCAGCAGGCTGCTGACACCGCCGAGGGCCTCGAGGCGACGGGCGATGGCCCGGTTGAAGCGGGGGGAATCGATCAGCACGTTGCCCGCTCCGCCGGGGCGCACGATCAGGTAGCTGCTGGCGCCGAAGCTCTGGCGCGAGGCCCAGCCGCAGTAGTACACCTCACCGCGGCGGGTGGCGGTGACCCGGGCAGGAAAGCCCTCGACGGGCGTGCGGGCGATCAGCTCCCGCGGGGCACCGATCGCCGCCACCGGGCAGGCCTGCAGGGCCAGCAGCGCCTGCCCCTGCTCGGCCCCCTCCGCAGGCTGATGCCACACCTCGGCCTGACTGGCGCCGTTGCGGAAGTGGGCCGGAGCGAACGTCCAGCAGGTGCCGCAGTCAATGCAACTGGCGTCGACGAAGAAGGGACCGCTGACGTTTCCAGCGAGGCGCCGCTGCTCTCGGGCCATGGCGCAACAGCCTCGGAGGCCCCAGGCTAGGGGGACCGCGGGGCGGGTAGGCATACTTTCTCCAGCACGGGCCTGGCCAGGGCAGCTCTGGTGAGCCCTGCCCCGGCCGGCCACACATCGGGCTGGAGCCCCCCGATCCAGACGGCCCCGACCCTTTCGGCCCCCTCCATGACGGTCACCCCTGCCTCCCTCACCACCACCCTCGGCAACGAAGGCCTGGGGCAACAGCCCTGGTGGGTGGAGCAGTGGATGGAGCTGATCAACTCCTACCGCTACAAGAAACGGTTGGAGCGCGCCTGGACCTACGCGCGCTCCGGCAACGTGCTCTCGATCCGCTTCGAGGGGCGCCGGGTGCACGCCCGGGTGCAGGGCACCGAGGAGGAGCCCTACAAGGTGAAACTCTGGCTCGACACCCTCAGCGACGAAGACTGGGGCTACGTGCTCGAAGCCCTGGGACAGAAGGCCCGCTGGTCGGCGCAGCTGCTGGCGGGGATCATGCCCGCCGACATCGAGCGCGCCTTCGCCGCCAGCGGGCGCCGGCTGTTTCCCTTCAAGTTGCAGGAAGTGCGCAGCGAATGCACCTGCCCCGACAAGGCCAACCCCTGCAAGCACACCAGTGCCGTCTACTACCTGATGGGGGACCGCTTCAGCGAGGACCCCTTCGTCCTCTTCCAGCTGCGGGGCCGCAGCCGCAACCAGCTGCTGGCCAACCTGGCTGAGCAGCGGCGTCAGTTGCTCAGTGCCAAAGCCACGGCGCCGGTCGCGCCCCATCCCCCCCATCCAGCCATCGCCGATCCCGGCCGCTGGTGGCGCTACGACGCCCCGCTGGACCCTGATCTGGTGGTGGTCACCCCGGCCATGGAGGGCGACACCGGGCTGGATGAGGCCGGGGATCTGCCCCTGGCCGCCGAACCGCTGTTCCCGGAGGCGAACCGGCTGTTCCTCGAGAATCTGCGTGCCCAGGGCGCCCTGCTGGGGCAACAGGCGATGGCCCAGGCGATGGGGGGTGGCTGAGCCCCCCTGGCTGACGCCCGAGCTGATGGACGTGACCGCCCTGCTGCTCGAGTCCCACCGGCAGGCCTTCGGGCGGCCGCTCCTGGCCGGCCATAACCCCGGCCGCTGCCGGCGCCTGGGGGCCCAGGAACTGTTCGCCGGCGCCGAGGTGGTGCTGGCCCATGGCGGGGGCCGCGACCCCCGCCTGATCTACGCCAATGGTGCCGCCCTCAGACTCTGGCGTCGTCCCTGGACCGCGATGGTGGGCCTGCCCTCGCGGCTGACGGCGGAGCCCCAGGAACGTCGTGCCCGGCAACAACTCCTGGAGACCGCCGAGCGGCTGGAGGCGATTCGCGGCTACAGAGGCGTGCGCGTCGATGGCGAGGGGCGACGCTTCGTGATCGACAACGCACGCCTGTGGACCCTCCGGGATGAGGAGGGCCGGGGCTGCGGCCAGGCGGCCGCCTTCAGCTCCTGGTGGTGGCTCTGAACTCGTTCGGGCATCGCAGCGCCAAGCCCCCTTGACAGGTTGCTGTCCCTCCAGAAAAAGCGATCCCGAAGGGCAGCAGGGGCCATTAAGGGGATGGGGGGCTTCAGCTGGCAGGTCTGCACTGAAAGAAAGAGTGCTCAAGAAGAATGCGCCGCTTCCCGTCAGCTCCTTTGGAGGACTCCCAGGTTTTGTCTACGGTCAACCCTCTGCCAGTCATGTCGGTGAACGTCACATTTTCCATGCTGATGGCGGTGTAGTCGATGATCCCCACAGCAGCCCTTTTGACCATGCACCGCCGCCGGCTCTGCATGGCCAATCCTCTGTCGCCAGGACGCTCAGAATCTCCCCCCCCCCAAAAAAAGCAGGACAGAGCTCCCTGGCGGCTGGAGGGGAAGACCTGGGGAGTGGTGGTGAGGGTGGGCTTGAACGCCAGCGGTCCCACGACGCAACCGTAGGCAGCATCCAGCACACATGCAGATAGGGCTCCAGCAGCGGGCTCACCCTGCTCATCCCTGGTGGTGGAGACGATCACTTGGACATGGCACCAACCCCGTTGGGCACAGAACACCCCATCTTCGGCGAGGCCAACGCTCGGGCCCTTCGTTCTGATCTTGGTGACTGGAACGCTCGCTTCTGGCTGCAAGGCCATCAAAGAAGACAGAGATTGCGCCTTAGTTGTGTTTTCTCATCAGGTCATTCAGCAATCAGCTGCCGCTGTAGGCACTGCTGAGGCGTGAGGCCACCGAGAGCCATCTGGCACCTGCTGCCGTTATAGATCCCGAGATAGCGGGGCAGCCAGCGGT
>NZ_JAGQBJ010000020.1 GCF_024345575.1 Cyanobium sp. Morenito 9A2 | reverse complement strand
TCGGTTGATCAGCCCCAAACACGTCGTTGCTCAGCACATTGCCACTGGCCACCGTTGTGGCCGCATCTTCTGTCAGTGAGAAGGGACCATCATTCGCCGCCGTCGGCACATCATCAACAATGGTGATCACGAGATCATCAGAAGCCGTGGTGCCGCCAACCCCGTTCACCGTGATCCCGATCACATCATCAAACGAGCTACCGCTCGCTCCCGCTTGCGAGTCGTTATCGATCGTCCCACTCAGCGTGTAGCTATAAGAAATGGAGCCGCCAAACGCCGTGCCGCTGTAGCCATTCAGCGTGAGGAGGCCCTCTCCCGTGTTGATGCTCTGGCTGCCATCAAAGGACTCGAGCTGCGCCAGGGTGTACGACACACCACCAATCACCACGCTCAAAATGCCATCAGTGGCAGAGATCGAGAAGCTATTGCTGGTGGTTTCGCTGCTCGCCGCCGCATCCGATCCCGTGGGGAGTCCGGCTTCATAGACCGTGCCATCCGCTCCTTCAATCGCCGGCGTCTCGACGGTGGCGCCATCTTTGGCACCGTTGATCGTCACCGTCAGCGTGGCGGAGGTGGGATCTCCATCAGCGTCCGAGAAGCTGTAGGTGTAGATCGCCGACTTGCTCTCGCCAGCACCCAGCGCCTGCGTCGCCGCCAGGGAGTTATCCAGGCTGAAACTCCAGCTGCCATTGCTGTTCTGCACCAACGTCCCGTAGTCGCTGAGATCATCGCCGGTGAAACCACCCCAGGTGACCGAGGTGATCGGTTGATCAGCCCCAAACACGTCGTTGCTCAGCACATTGCCACTGGCCACCGTTGTGGCCGCATCTTCTGTCAGTGAGAAGGGACCATCATTCGCCGCCGTCGGCACATCATCAACAATGGTGATGGTGAGCGTGGCGGGAGCAGATGAGATGGTGCCATCGGATGTGCTCAAAGTGAACACATCGATTTCGTTGACGGAGGGAACGTCCGTCGTAGATCCTGTGAGCAAGTAGGAGTACGTCGCAACACCGGTGCTGCTGTTGTAGCCGGTTATGGTGAGAATGCCGTGATCGCCAGAGATGACGTTGTTGGAACCTAGATTGGCTATGAGGATGGTGACACCCTCAATCGTGACGGACTTGATGTCATCAAGCCCATCTGGATCGGAGATAGTGAAAGTCCCCTCTGCCAAAGTGTCTGTGGGGCCGACCTGGGAGCCGCTGGGCAGACCGGCCTCATAAACCACATCGTTGTCACCATCGGGATTGCCCGAATCGACAATGATCCCGGGCCGATCATTCGTACCGTTGATTGTGACGGTGAGCGTGGCAATACTGGTGTCACCATCAGCATCCTTCATCGTGTAGTTGAAGGTCTCGGTGAGGCTCTGACCATCATCAAGGGCATTAACAACGCTATCCTGTGGATTCAGATTATAGGTAAATTTTCCATTTCCATTGTCAACGAGCGTACCGTGAAGACCTTGCAGCGAGCTGTCCCAACTAACGAAGGACCCAGGCCCGTCAGCTCCGCTCTTGTCGTTGGACAGAACATTTCCGGATGTAGAGAGGGTGGTAGCTTCTTTGACACTGGCCGAATCCGCCACAGCCACCGGCTTGGCATCGATGATCAGGATTCCGCCAGTTGCCGTGGCCGACAAACCAGCTTGGTCAGTGACGGTTACGTCAAAAGGAATGGCGCCAGAGACGTCATTGACATTGGGATTGTCAAGCGGATTAGCATTATTGACAGTGCTTGTAAGGGTGAAAGTAAACCCGATCTGGCCTGTGATCGGGTTAAAACTGGTAAGAGTGAGGATACCTTCAGGGGTGATGTCACCGTCATTGGCTTCCAGCGGAATCCTGAAGAAGGGATTGCTGGGATCGAGGGAAATCTGCTCGAGTTGACCAAGGGTAAAGATCTTGCCTGCAATTACAACTGTTGCGATATCACTAATACCATCAGGATCATTGACTGTGATCACACCACTGGTCGTCCTGAGGCCGGCAAAAGCACCTCCTTCGAGCCCCAGTTCAGCGACCGATCCAGGGGGCAGAGTCAGTTCCGGGTTGCCGCGGAGATCTTCATCGCTCGAGGGAGGCTCCTCCGGGATGGCTGGCGAGATGGTGACAGTGGGCGGCTGATCAACAGGCGAAGGAGCTTCTGCAACCGAGGTTGGGGGTGTCTCCTGGGGGGGGGTGAGCTGATCAGGGGTCTGCGCTCCAGGTTGATTAACACCACCGACGACGCCCAAATCCAGGGGCAAGCTGCTGAGGGGTGTGGCTCCTAAGCCCGGCAGCGGGGTTCCACCACCACCGCCTTGTATATCAGGGCCGCCGGGGCCACCTGGCTCAGGAAGGTTGGTGCCAGGTGCCGCATTGACTTCCCCAATTGGCCCAAGGTTGAACTGATCTGGGTTGGGGCCAATGCCTGTGTCAGGCACACCGCTGGCCCCTTCAGGGTTGGGGGAAGTACCGCCTGGGGTGAACGGAGCGCCACTACCGGCCTGTTGCGTGTTCTTGCGCAGCTCGTCGTCGGTGGCTTCCAGCCCGACATTGGTGGCGTCGACCTGGCTCTCGTCGGCACTGGGGCCGGCAACGAAGGGAGTGGAGGTCATCTCTTGATTCAGCGAAGGGTCGACGCCAGAAGTTGGAAAGGAGCTCAGCACACCTTTCCGATCTGTTTTCAACCTAGGCGCGGCTGCGTAAGCCTTGCTCCCGATTAACTGAGAGTGTGCTTAGAACGCTGCAGCCGCAGCCACGAAAAAAGCCAAACCCCTTTCGTTGCAGGGGGTTTGGCTGAATTGAGAGTTGCCTGAGAGTCACCCCAATGGCGCCCTTCGACTCTCGCCTTACGGCCCCCCCTTAACGGGCCTCTGTGAAGGCCGAATTCATGGTGCGGGCAATCGGCTGGAAGAGATAGCGCAACACGCTGCGACGGGGGCCCTGAATGTCAGCCACCACAGTCATACCGGGGAGAATTGGATAGAGCTTGTTCTGGGGATCCACAAATTGACGTTCCAGGGCAATCTTCACCCGGTAGTAATACTGCCGGTCGTCGGGGTTCTGGAAGGTGGTGGGTGAGATGCTCGACACAACCCCAGGCACGAAGCCATAGATCGTGGAGTCGTAGGGCTGCAGCTTGATCTCGGCTTTCTGGCCCAACTTCACAAAGCCAATGTCAGAAGGCCGTACCCTTGCCTCGACGATTCGCTTGGTGCCTTCCGGTACGACCGTTGCCACTAAGGCACCGGGGGCGACCACGGCGGAGGCGTTCATGAATTTGACATCCTGCACAACCCCATTGGCAGGGGACAGGATGCTGGTGCGCTCGAGTTGGTTCTTGACGCGCTTGATGTCTTCACTCACCACCGCCTCTTCGTTCACCAGCTCAGCAATCTTGGAGTCGTCCTCCAAGCGCTGGCCTGAGTTCAGGCTGCGCAGTTTGGCCTGGGCCTCACTGAGCAGCTTGTAGGACACGGCCCGGTTGCCCCGCAGTTCCGCCAGCTGTGTGTTGGAGGCTGCCAGTTCCCGCTGGGCATTCACCACCTGCAAGCGGGAAACAGCACCTATGTTATCGAGCTTTTCATACATAGAGACCCCCTGGCGCAACAGGCTCTGCTCCTTCAAGAACTTCGATTCCTGGTCGTTGAAGCGGGCGATTTCGGCTTTCTTCTGGGCAATCTGGGCCTGGATCGTGTCCACCTGATCACGGGTGTTCTGGGTGCGACTGCGCAGCAGGTCCTCTTGGGCATCCTGGACCCTGGTGCCAAGGCTGCCCAGTTCCTTGCTGGAGTCAGGGAGCTTGCCGGTGCCGCTGAGCGCCGCCCGCAATTGGGCCTGTTGAAGGATCAGGGCCTGCAGTTTCTGCTGCATGGCCAGGTACTGGCTGCCCAGCAGGTTGGGGCGCAACTGCAGCAGCAACTGCCCCTTTTGCACCTGGTCACCTTCCTTGACCGCCACCCGTTCGACGATGCCCCCCTCCAGGTGCTGCACTGTGAACACATTTCCTTCGGGAATCACTTCACCCGAAGCGTTCACCACCTCGTTGATCGGGGTGAGCGCTGCCCAGGGGATGAAGATCAGGAAAGCCGCACCAATGCCGTAAAGCGTGAGCTTGAGGTATCGGTTGTCGGGCTTTTCCTCCAACTCCAGGGCCTGGCTGAGCCTGTTGCGGCCCACCAGACCAAGGGTGTCCACCTGCTCAAGGCCGGGAAGCTTGCTGATCAGGCCACTGCCGGGGGGAAGGGCGAGGTCGTTGGCGGGGCTGGGGGTGATGGCGGAAGGAGCGCCGGGGGGATTGGAGGAGTTGGTCATGGGATCAGGAGTTGGCGGGGCAGTAGAGGGTGATCAGGCAGCAGATTTCTGCATCTGTTGGCGGAGTTCTTCTGCGGTCCCCTGGAAGACGGTGACGCCCTTGTCGAGGATCACCAACCGATCAGCAAGCTCCAGGAGAAGCTTGTTGTCAGTGGCGAGAATCACACTGCGCTCCTGGCCGCTGAACGAACAACGACGCAGTTTGGGGAGGGCATCCACCACTGTCTGGAACTGGGCAGGGGCCAGACCCTGACTGATGTCATCGATCAGCAGAATCGGTGAATCCTTGATGAGTGCCTGGGCAAGGGCGATCAGTTTGCGTACCCCCAAAGGGATCTGGTAGGTGACATCGCTGGTGAGCGGGGTGAACAAGCCATCCGGCAAGGACTCCAGAGCCTCGAGAATGCCGAGGTCAGTGCAGACCCGGCGCACCCCATCAACGGTGGCATCGGAATTCATCGCCGTGAGGTTCGACCACACAGTGCCTGGTAGCAGTTCGACGTTGGTCATCACGTAAGCGATGTTGCGCTGAAGACCATCGGTGGTGAATTGTCGGTAGTCGTTGCCATCAAACAGCAGTGTGCCGCTGGCCATCGGATAGAGCTGATCGATCACCTTCAGCACGGTGCTCTTCCCTGAGGCGGCATGGCCGGTCACCGCCAAGATCTGGCCGGGGCTCACCGAAAGCGAAACGCGGCTGAGAGCCAGCTGAGCGTCGTTACCCAGCCGGGAGGCGACAGAATCGAGCAAGAGGTTGCCGCGAAGCCGGGGAACGCTGCCTTCGCTGGAGGCCTTGCTGGAACCCCGCAACTTTAAGAACGATTCAAGCTGGTTGTATTGATTGAGCATGGTGCTGTAGCGGAGCACGGCATTCATCAATTGCTGGAAGGGGGTGAAGATCCTCCAAACAAAGAACATCGCCGCGATCAGACTCCCCATCGCCGCTGGGTCCTTGAGCTCCCCGGAGGTGATCAACCAAGCACCCACCGCCAGGGTCAGCACACCGGCCAGCTGGGAGGTGGTGCTGATCAGCACCTGCAGGCGACTCACCTGCTTGTTGAGTTCAAGGCCACTCTTGCTGCTCTCCGCCGAGAGGCCCCGCAGCCGTTGGAGCCAGACCCAGCCGATATTGGCGGTCTTGACTTCCAGAAAGCGGGAGACGAGCTCCTGTTGGGCCAGGCCGATCCCAGCTCCGGTGGTGAGGCTGAGCTCGGAGGCCCCGGCGTAGTAGCGGGCGAGAAAGAACACCAGAAGGCCGCTGATCACCATCAGGGCAATCGGTACCATGACAAGCCAGCCTCCAATCAAGGCCACAGCGGCGAGATATACAACGATGAAGGGGAAATCCAGCAGGGCGGAGGCCAGGGGCCCCTGCAGATAACCCAGCAGACTGTCGAGGTTGCGCAGGCGATAATAAAGCCCGTTGCGGCCGATCTGTTCAATCTGGCGGTAATCCAGCGAGAAAAGCTTCTCGACGATTCCGACTCCCATCAGGCTTTCGACGCGGCCCGCCAGCAGCGCCAGCTGACCGGAACGCCACTGGCGGAGGATCCAGTCGAGGCCAAACAGAACCACCACCCCCAGGAAAATCCAGAGAGTGGAAACGATGCTGTTGCTGGGAATTGAAACAGCATAGATCGCCCGGATGTAGAAGGGCAGGGCCAGCGCCAGAAGGCTGAGGCCGAAGCTGATCGCGTAAAGAACACCGATGCGGTTGGTGAAGCGGTAGAGAATCTGCTTGAGCAGGCTGGTGCGATCGAGGTTCGCCTTCTCTTGCAGCAGCACCAACTGTCCCTCGGGGGGCAGGGTGGTGGGATCGGTGCGACCGGTGACGTTGCCGGCGATCACTACGCCGCGGCTGTCCCGGGAAATCACATAGGGGACGCCCTCCGGGCTGAGGTAGAAGGCGGGTAGGAGATGGGGGTTCAGCTGGCTCCAGGCCTGGAGCACCTCCAGGCGGCTGCCGTAGCCAAGGCGCAGCAGCACGTTGCGAACATCCACCAGATCCATCTGGCGTGGGTCCTCTCCGATCAGCTCAAAGAGCTCCTCGGGCCTGCCGGTCCAGAGCAACTGCTGCAGCAACAGCCGCAGACAGAAAGCCATGGGCGCCTCGGCGCTGAGGGTGAGGTCGCGCAGCAGGACGTTGCGGCTGGTCATCGGGCCACCTCCATGGACAGAGCGGGAAGATCAATGACCTGGTCGGTGAGGGCCTTGAGGGCATTTCCCGCCCCGCAGATCAACACCGTGGTGCGGCCGTGGGTGCGCTTCAGCAAGCGGGAGAAACCATCGATGAACTCCTTGCCATAGGAACACTCGCTCAGATCCACCAGCAGCAGCCTGGGCTCAAGGGCCACGCCGCGAATCAACTGGAACTGCTGCAAGGTGTCGCGGGAGAGGCCCGTCGAGGCGGTGCTGCCCAAGGGGGTGGTGTAGCCGTCGGAGAGGCTTCTGACTTTGTCGTCGGTTCCCACAAGCACCGACCAGAACAGGGCTTTGCGGTTGTAGCGGTTGGGCTGGAAGGAGGTGATGTTCTGCAACAGGGTGCCGTCGAAGAACTTCTGGGCGGGATCGACGTAAATCACCTCCCGCCGCAGGCGCTCACGGTTGTAGTCGGTAATTCCCAGGCCGTTGACACTGAGATCAAGACCACTTTCGATTTGGAGGAGCGAGAGAAACAGGTGGCGGGCGTCAGCGCCGGTGTTGTTGTCTCGCACGATCACCGCCTCTCCAGCAGGAATCGGTGGAAGCGCCTGGCCATTGATGCTGAGGTAGAGGGTTTCCCCCGCAGCGAGATCGGCTTCCCCGCCCGCTGGTTCCCCAGGCAGGGCCATCAGGGTGTCGAGCTCATCGCGGGCATGAATCATCCGCCGGTAGCTGCTCCAAAGGCCCAGGGCCTGCTGCCACGGCTGCAGGATCTTTCCGGCCAGCAGCAGGCAGGCGGCCAGGGCCCCCACCAGCAGGTTTCCGGTGATCACCAGGAAGGCGCCCCACGTGACGATGGCAGCCATGGTGGCCTGGTTCATCAGACTGCTGAACGCCTGGTACTGGCCGGTGGCGTTGTTGTTTTGCAGGCGTTGCCAGGCCAACCGCTCCTGGCGCTCCTCGTTGCCGATCAGAAAGAACCGCCCCAGCCCGTTGGACTTGATCAGATCAATGGAGGACATCAACTGGGATTGGTAGTTGACCCGTTCCAGCTCAAGCTGATCCTTCTGACGGGAGATTGATTCGAAGTCGCGGGCGAATTGGAGCGAGCGCAGCAGGTAGATGAGGATCGCCAGCACCGCGATCAGGCCAACGCTGCCTCCGATCAGGAACAGCACCAACACGAAAAACAGTGAAAAAGCAAGGTCGATGGCGGTGGTGAAGGCCTGAATGGCACTCTCATCCCGCAGCAGGTTGATGCTGTTGAGCCGTTCGGCGTGGGTGGAGGGGGATTCCTTGAGGTAGTCGCTCAGCCGCAGTTGGGTGAAGTGGGTGAGGGCCTCCAGGCGGCGCTGGTGCTCCACCCGAGCGCCATCGAAGCCTGTGAGGGCCGTGCGCACCGTGCGCAACCAGCCCGAGAGGGACAGCAGCAGCACAACGCCGATGGTGAGGATGGTGAGGCTGGAGAAGGCTTTAGTGGGCAGGATCGTCGTGTAGACGAGGTTGATGTAGATCGGTGAGGCCAGCTCCAGCAAGTTGATCAAGATCGAGCTGACCACGATCGGCCCGACTTGGTATTGGCTCCAGTCGGTGTCCTTGAGCGACTGGAAGAACTGGTGGTCCCTCAGTTCAACCAGCAGATCGAGCTGACGGTCGATGAAGCCCCTCAGCCCCGACCACATGGATCTCAGATGGGACCCAGCCCCTGGCAGGCTCACGGCTCGAACCACGTCGCAGAACCCCTTTTCGGCTAGGCAATCCCGCTAACACTAATGCGAGGCATCTGCAAGAGGCAACTTTCTTTCAAATCGATAAGCTTGTCCGCTTGCAGCTCAGGGCTTCTGGTCGGCCCTCGTCGGTATTGTGGGAATTCTGGCTACTGTTCGAGGATGCTGAGAATCCGTCTACCGGCCCCTCAGGTGCAGCTTGAGCTCATCGGCACCGGTCGAGGCAACCGCCAGCCGTTTCAGATTCTTGGCCCTACCACAGAGGTGGCTTTTATCGAAGAATTGCTGGAGCAGCAATTCGGTGGTCTGACCATCAACCCAGCCGAGCTGTTCAGCTTCCTCGGCAGTGATCCCTGGGTCCAGGAGCGCTTCAGTGCTCCGGAGCTGGTGGATGGCGATCTCAACGCCAGCGAGAGCGGCGAGCAGACCTTCCAGCGCCAGACCCTCGGCGACAAGCTCGTTCAGGCGGGCTTCCTTGAGATCGATGAGCTCGAAAAGCTTCTTGAGGACTACCGCCCCTTCGCTGGTACCCAGCGCTTCGGGGAATTCCTCAAGCTCAACCTGCAGGTGCCCCCCCAGTTGCTGGAGTTGCTCCTCAACCCCACTCTCTTCGATGGGGGCGGCTTCAATGACAAGCGCCTGGGAGATCGGTTGGTCGAGTTGAACGTGATCAGCGCTGAGCAGCTTCAATCGGCCCTTGCTGTCCAGAAGCAGGGCGGTGGCTTGCTCGGTGAAGTCTTGGCCAAGCAGGGGTTGCTCAGCGAGCGGATGGCCCGCTTTTTCTCCAAGGCCCAGATCAACGCCAAGGGCCAGATCGAATACAGCGGCAGTTGAAGCGAGTGGCTCAGCGCCAGAGGGCATCGGCCATGCGGCAGGTCTGAACGATGGGTCCCACATCGTGGACCCGCACCAGATCGGCCCCGGCCGCCACGGCTTTGCAGACCACGGCGGCTGTGCCCCAGAGTCGGGCCCGGGGCCGCGGTTCCGCCAATACCGTGCCGATGAAGCGCTTGCGCGAAGGGCCCACCAGCAGGGGGAAGCCCTCAGCTCGCAGCTCCGCAAGGCCGTCTAGCAGGGCCAGATTCTGGGCCGTGGTCTTGGCGAAGCCCAGACCAGGATCCCAGATGAGTTGCTCCAGGGCCACGCCGGCCGCCACGGCCCGTTCGGTGGCCTGCAGCAGTTCCGCCCGCACCTCGGCAACCACATCGCCGTAGTCGGCCAGGCTGTCCATCGTGACGCTGGTGCCGCGGTTGTGCATCAGCACGTAGGGGCAGCCAACGGCCGCCACCAGGGGGAGCAGGGCAGGATCGCGTCGGCCACCACTGACGTCATTGATCCAGTCGGCCCCCGCCTCGAGGGCCGCTTCGGCCACGGCGGCCTGGTAGGTGTCGATCGAGAGCAGCGGCGGGTGGGGGAAACCCGGAAACTCCTCAGCGGCTAACGCGCTGCGAATCGCCCGCAGGCTGGGCAGCACCCGCCTGATCTCCTCGTTCGCCTCCACTTCGCTGGCGCCGGGGCGGGTGCTCTGACCCCCTAGATCAAGCACGGCGGCGCCCTGACGAGCCATGCTCCGGGCGACGGCCACGGCGACTGCGGGGCCGGTCAGCCGGCCCCCGTCGCTGAAGGAATCGGGGGTGAGGTTGAGCACCCCCATCACATGGGTGCGCTCGCCCCAGGGCAGCCGTCGCTGCGGGGAACTCACCTTCGTGGCCGGCGCCAAGCCCCTCGGCGCCTTAAGCCGCGACAGCCAGCTGGTAGCCGGCGATGCGGGCAAAGCCGACGGGATCGAGCGAGGCGCCCCCCACGAGCACCCCATCGATGTCGGATTGGGCCATCAGCTGATCAATGTTCTCGGCTTTGACCGAACCGCCGTACTGGATGGTGATCTCCGGGAAACCGACCCAGGCACGAATCAGGCCGCAGATGCGGTTGGCTTCGGAAGCTTCGCAGGTCTTGCCGGTGCCGATCGCCCAGATCGGTTCGTAGGCCACGATCAGGCGGCTGGGGTCGAGGCCTTCGAGCCCCTGCTCCACCTGGCGGCGGATCACCCGCTCGGTCTCGGCGGCCTCCCGCTGGTCGTCGCTCTCGCCCACGCACAGGATCGGGATCAGGCCGGCGTCCTGGGCCGCCCGTGCCCGGCGGTTGATCTGCTCGTCGGATTCGCTGTAGTACT
This sequence comes from Cyanobium sp. Morenito 9A2, assembly GCF_024345575.1. GTDB lineage: Bacteria > Cyanobacteriota > Cyanobacteriia > PCC-6307 > Cyanobiaceae > ATX-6F1. The sequence goes on along the minus strand of NZ_JAGQBJ010000020.1, from coordinate 18,528 downwards.
TTCGCGGCTCGCTGTGGCCCACGATCGTGTAGGCCACGCCGTGCTCAAGCAGCATCGCCGCCGAGATCTCCGAGGTATAGGCGCCGTTGCCTTCCCAATGCACGTTCTGGCTGGCGAGCGCAAGGCCACTGCCGGCCAGGGCCTCGGCCAGGGTGGCGATGGCTGTGAAGGGCGGTGCCAGGACCACCGTGCGGTCGGCGGGCAGATTGCTCACCAGGGGCAGGAAGCTCTGGGCGAACGACCTGGCTTCGGCGCAGGTCATGTGCATCTTCCAGTTGCCCGCGATCACCGCCTTCACCATCGGAGCACCGTCTCCAAACCTGCTCCAAACCTAAAGCGCAGGGGGGCAGGATCTCCGGCACCCGGCGCTCAGGGACCAGGCACCGCAACAGCCTGGCCCCTGATCTCCACCAGGTCGCCTGGGCGCAGCTGGCGGCCGCGCCGCTCCTCCACCTCACCATTCACCTTCACTTCCCCCTGCTGGACCCAGAGCTTGGCCTCGCCACCGGTGGCCACCAGTCCTTGCCATTTGAGGAACTGATCGAGCCGGAAGCGGACCGCAACCCGCTCTGGAGTTCCTTCTGGGCCTGGACCCTGGGGCGAGGAGAGGGCCAAAACTGCACTGATAGGGTGCCCCGATGCTCGCACCACCGTCGGCTGGCTTCCGTCGGCTTCTGCCGCTTCTGAAGCCCTACCGCCGCAACCTGGTGGCCGGAGGCCTGTGCATGCTCGTGTTCGTGGGCTGCTGGCCGCTGCTGGCCTGGCTCGCCGGCCAGCTGATCCCGGCGATCGGCGCCGGTGACTTCCCCCGGGTGCTTCGGGTCGTGGCCCAGGCCCTGGGGGTGTTCATGGTTCAGAAAGTGGCCCAGTTCGGCCAGGACACCCTCCTGGCAGGCCCGGCCCTGCAGGTGAGCCAGGACCTGCGCCGTGAGCTGTTCGCCCGGTTGCAGCGCCTGGAGTTCGGCGCCCTGGAAAAACTTTCGTCGGGCGATCTCACCTACCGGCTCACCGAAGACGCCGACCGGGTGGGGGAGGTCATCTACAAGACCATCCAGGACACCACCCCCAGCTTCCTGCAGCTGGTGGTGGTGTTCGGCTACATGGTCTTTCTCGATTGGCAACTGTCGATGGCCACGCTGCTGCTGGCGCCGGTGGTGGCTGTGCTGGTGAGCGTGTTCGGAGCGCGGGTGATGGGTGCGGCCGAGCGCAGCCAGAAACAGGTGAGCGAGTTGGCCTCCCTGCTGGGGGAGGCGATCAGCGGCCTGGCTTTGGTGCGGGCCTTCGCCGCTGAAGCCTGGTTGCAGGAACGCTTTGAGCGCGAAATCGACCTGCACCGCCGCGCCCGCTACCGCACCCAGAAGCTGTTGGCCCTGCAGTTTCCCGTGGTGGGATTCCTTGAGGCGGCCGGGATCCTGACGGTGCTACTTATTGGCTCTGCCCGGATCCAGGCCGGCGGCCTCGACAGCCAGGGCTTCAGCAGCTACATCGCCGCCCTGCTGATGTTGATCGATCCGATCTCTCACCTCACCACCAACTTCAACGAGTTCCAGCAGGGCCAGGCCTCCTTGAAGCGCCTGCGGGGGATCGAAGCCGAGGCCGTGGAGGAGCCGGACCGTCCCGGTGCCCTTCCCCTGGGACCGGTGCAGGGGGGCTTGAGCCTCGTGGGAGTGGGCTTCAGCTATGCCCAGGGCCAGCCGGTGCTGGGCGACCTGAGTCTGGAGATCGAACCTGGTCAGGTGGTGGCCTTGGTGGGGCCCTCCGGGGCGGGGAAAAGCACGCTCTTCTCGCTGCTGCTGCGCTTCAACCGGCCCAGCCAGGGCCGCATCCTGCTTGATGGCCTGAATCTCAACGACCTGCGCGCCGCCGACCTGCGCAGGTCGTTGGCCCTGGTACCCCAGCAGAGCAGCGTGTTCTCCGGCACGGTGGCCGAAACAATCCGCTTCGGGCGTCCCGCCAGCGATCAGCAAGTGCGCCAGGCGGCGCAGCTGGCCAACGCCGATGGCTTCATCGAGGCCCTCCCCGGCAGCTATGGCGCAAGGGTGGAAGAACGCGGCAGCAATTTCTCCGGCGGCCAGTTGCAGCGGCTGGCGATCGCCCGGGCGGTGCTGGGCAACCCTGCGGTGCTGCTGCTGGATGAGGCCACGAGCGCCCTGGATGCCGAAGCCGAGGAGGCCGTTCAACGGGGACTCAAACAGGCCATGGCTGGGCGCACCGTGCTGGTGATCGCCCACCGACTCGCCACCGTGCAGGAGGCCGATCTGATCCTGGTGCTCGATCAAGGGCGCATCCTTGAGCTGGGCAGCCATGATCGGTTGATGGCGCAGGGGGGGCGATACCGCGACCTCTGCGAACGCCAGTTGATCCGCATCAGTCTCTGAATCCCAGCGCCTCAGGTCATGGCTGAATCCGTCGATCCCGCCAACCCCTTCCCGCTCTGGGAGTACCGGGTGATCCACATCAACGTGGAAAACAACGCGCCACCGGAGGCTCCGAATCCCCAGGTGGCCAGTCAGAAGCTGCAGGGTGCCCTGAGCCCGGAGTTCATCGCTCGGGAGTTCCCCGAGCAGTACGGCGCTCCCCCGCCGCCCAGGCACCCAGCCGAGCAGTTGCAGTTCTTTCTTAACCTGCTGGGCAAGGAGGGCTGGAACATGGTGGGTTCTGAGCGCGTTGGGGCGCTGCTGATGTTCTTCTTCCGCCGGCCCTTGCGGGCCCTGCCCAAGGCACTGCCCCCCCCCTCAGAACCAGAGGCAGGAGCGAAGGAGGACCCCTAACCTGATCGGGCTCCCCCCCGTTCAGGCATGACTGACGACCTCCAGCAGCCCCCCGTGCTGACCTTCGAGGACAAGCGCTACGACCTCAACAGCCTCCCTGATGAGCTCAAGGAACTGGTACGGGGCCTGCAGGTGGCCGATGCCCAACTCCGCCTGCACGAAGACACCCTCAAGGTACTGGTGGTAGGGCGCCAGTCCCTGGCCGGCCAACTGAACGAGCGGCTGAAGAACGTCAGTCCCCTGCCCTGAGGCGAAGGGTTGCGCAGGTTCAGGCGCCCAGGGCCCCCAGGTCCTCGAAGCGGAAGCGTTGGCGGCTTGTGCCACCTTGTGCTTCGGGGTCTTCTGTTTGCACCACCCGTTCGGCCAGCACCCAGGGGCCGCCCTCGCCCAGGGGCACGAAGGTGTCTGTGAAGGAGCTGGCGCCACCTTTGGCCTCCCCTGTGGCCGGGTCGCTGTAGCGGCTGCTGTAGGTGTGGCTCAGGTAGCCGGCGCCGGTGTCGGTGGTGCTGCCCGTGAAGATCGTCACCACCGTGCCGTGGATGTGACGGTGCACCATTGTCACCACGTCGTTCTTGATGCGGTAACGGTCGCCAGCGTTCTTGCCGCCCACGATCACCTCCACGCCCACGTCATCGGTGTCGCCGGCGGTGAAGGTGTTGGCGCCGTGGGTCTGCTCGAAGCTGCGGCGCACCCGGTGGATGGCCACCTCCCAGAGCTGGGAGCTCACAGCCTTCGTGACGGCTTCATCATCGCTGCCCTCCACCTTGGCCTTGAGCTCGGAGCTCACCTCAAACGTGCCCTCCTCGCAGCGCTCGCCTTGCTCCCAGATCCAGCGGCCGCGATAACCGCTGAAACCTGGATCCCAGGTGTAGCGGTTCTCGTAGGCGGCGCGGAAGGCGGCCTGAAGGTCGCTTCCAGGGGCGAGGGAATCGATCAGGGGGGCGGCCGTACTGGTCACAGAGCGTGCTGCGCTGGGGCGTTCACCCTACCCAGCACAGCTGCAGATCAGCCGAGCTCAGAGAAGAGCCACCGGCGCGTGGATGTCCTGCAGGGCGCGGACCGTGAGGCTGTGGGCCTGCAGGGCGGTGATCGCCTCCACCGCCGCCCGCGCCCCGGCCAGGGTCGTGACCGTGGGCACGGCGTAGTCGAGGGCGGCCCGGCGCAGGTAGCGGTCATCGTGGGCGGCCTGGCGGCCGATCGGAGTGTTGATGATCAGCTGGATACGGGCCGATCGAATGGCGTCTTCGATGTTCGGCCGCCCCTCGTGCACTTTGAGGATCGATTCGACCTTCAGGCCAGCCCCCTGGAGCACTCTGGCGGTGCCGGTGGTGGCGATCAAGGAGAAACCCAGGGCCGCCAGCCCCCGGGCCACGGGCACCAGGGCGAGTTTGTCGCGGTCGTGGGTGGAGAGAAACACCATGCCGCCGGTGGGCAGGGCCTCGCCGGCGGCCAGCTCGGCCTTGGCGTAGGCCATGCCGAAGCTGCTGGCGCTGCCCATCACTTCGCCGGTGGAGCGCATCTCCGGGCCCAGCAGCGAATCGGATCCCGGGAAGCGCTTGAACGGCAGCACCGCCTCCTTGACGTTCTGCAGGGGGGGCACCGGTTCGCTCGTGAGCCCCAGCTCCGCCAGGGTGCGACCGGCCATCAGCCGGCTGGCGATCTTGGCCAGGGGCACGCCGGTGGCCTTGGCGACGAACGGCACCGTGCGCGAGGCCCGCGGGTTGGCCTCGATGATGAACACCGCGCCGTCACGCACGGCGAATTGCAGGTTGATCAGGCCGCACACCTTGAGAGCCAGGGCCAGGTCCTGGCTCCAGCCGCGGATCGTGGCCAGGGCTTCTGGATCAAGGGACACCGAGGGCAAGGCGCAGGCGGAATCCCCGGAGTGGATGCCGGCGGGCTCGATGTGCTCCATCAGGCCGCCGATCACCACCTGGCCGGTGCGGTCGGCCAGGGCATCCACATCCACCTCGATGGCGTTCTCCAGATACTGATCAATCAGCACCGGATGGTCGGGTTCCACCTGCACCGCTTCGACCATGTAGCGGTTGAGTTCCTCTTGATCAAACACCACCTCCATGGCGCGTCCGCCGAGCACGTAGCTGGGGCGCACCACCACGGGGTAGCCGACGCGATCGGCGGCGGCACGGGCCTCGGGCTCGCTGCGGGCCAGGCCATGGCGGGGCTGGCGGATGTCGAGCTGCCGCAGGATCGCCTCAAACTGCTCACGGTCTTCGGCGCTGTCGATCGATTCGGGCGAAGTGCCCCAGAGGCGTGTGCCCGTGGCCAGGCCCTCGGGGCTCGCCAGCCAGCGTTGCAGCGGCAGGGCGAGTTTGAGCGGCGTCTGGCCGCCGAACTGCACAATCACACCTTCGGGCCTCTCGGCCTCGATCACGTTCATCACGTCTTCGAGGGTGAGCGGTTCGAAGTAGAGCCGATCGCTGGTGTCATAGTCGGTTGACACCGTTTCTGGGTTGCTGTTCACCATCACCGTGGCGAATCCTTCGTCTTGCAGGGCAAAGGAGGCATGCACGCAGCAGTAGTCGAATTCGATCCCCTGGCCAATGCGGTTGGGCCCACCGCCCAGGATCATCACCTTGCGGCGTGACTCCGGCTGCACTTCATTTTCGGGGGGAAGCAGGGTGAGGGCGCCATCGGCGCCCAGGCGCTGGAGGGGACGCTCGTAGGTGGCGTAGTGGTACGGGGTGCTGGAGGCGAACTCGGCGGCGCAGGTGTCCACCGTCTTGAACACGGCGTTCACCCCCAACCCCTGGCGCACCCGGCGCACACTGAGTTCGTCTGAGCCGGTGGCCCAGGCAATCTGGCGGTCGGAGAAGCCCAGCTGCTTGAGCTCCAGCAGGGCCTCGGAGCTGAGCTGCTCCAGGGAGCGGCCGCTCAGCAGGCGCTCCTGGGCCTCAACGATGTGGCGCAGCTTGGCCAGAAACCAGGGGTCAATGGCGCTGAGCTGGTGGATGTCGGCGTCGCTGCGGCCGGCGACCATGGCGGCGCGCACGGCGAAGATGCGATCCGGCGCCGGGGTGCGCAGCAAACGCTCCAGTTCGGGCCTTTCGATGGTCTCCTCGGGGCGGTCACACCCCCAGCCGGCATGGCCCGTTTCCAGGGAGCGCACAGCCTTCTGGAACGATTCCTCAAAACTGCGCCCGATCGCCATCGCTTCGCCCACCGACTTCATCGAGGTGGTGAGCACCGCCGGAGATCCACGGAACTTCTCGAAGGCGAAGCGCGGGATCTTGGTGACCACGTAGTCGATCGTGGGCTCGAAGCAGGCCGGCGTTTTGCCCGTGATGTCGTTGAGGATTTCATCGAGGGTGTAGCCCACCGCCAGGCGGGCGGCGATCTTGGCGATCGGGAAGCCCGTGGCCTTGGAGGCCAGCGCCGAGCTGCGGCTGACGCGCGGATTCATCTCGATCACCACCACATCGCCATTGGCGGGGTTGATCGCGAACTGGATGTTGCTGCCACCGGTCTCGACGCCAATTTCACGGATGATCGCGATCGACTGGTCGCGCAGCCGCTGGTACTCCCGGTCGGTGAGGGTCTGGGCGGGGGCGACCGTGATCGAGTCGCCCGTGTGCACCCCCATCGGGTCGAGGTTCTCGATGCTGCAGATGATCACCACGTTGTCAGCCAGATCGCGCATCACCTCCAGCTCGAACTCCTTCCAGCCGATCAGCGAGCGCTCGATCAGAATCTGCGACACGGGGCTCGCCTCCAGGCCGCTCTTGCAGAAGGCCCGGAACTCCTCGGGGTTGTAGGCGATGCCGCCTCCGGAGCCGCCGAGGGTGAAGGCGGGGCGAATGATGCGCGGATAGCTGCCGATCTCCTCCTCGCCGACGCGCTCGGCTTCCTCCAGGGTGCTGGCGATCCCCGACGGGCACACGGCCACGCCGATGCGCTCCATCGCCTGCTTGAACAGGCGCCGATCTTCCGCCTTCTGAATCGCCTCGAGGTTGGCGCCGATCAGCTCCACCCCGTAGGTCGCCAGGGTGCCGTTCTCGGCCAGGGCCACCGCCAGGTTGAGGGCGGTCTGGCCGCCCATGGTGGGCAGCAGGGCGTCGGGGCGCTCGATCTCGATCACCCGCCGCACCACCTCGGGGGTCAGGGGCTCGATGTAGGTGCGATCCGCCATGTCCGGATCAGTCATGATCGAGGCTGGATTGCTGTTCACCAGCACCACTTCAAAACCCTCGGAGCGCAGGGCCTTGCAGGCCTGGGTGCCGGAATAGTCGAACTCGCAGGCCTGGCCGATCACGATGGGCCCGGACCCCAGCAGCAGGATGCGACGCAGATCCGTCCGGCGGGGCATGGGGAAAGGGGGGCAGCCAAACCTGCCTAGCCTCTCATGGGCAACTGCAGGCCTTGCCGCCGCCAGTTGTGACGGCAACCGCCACCGCCGCCGGCCGCCACAAGCCCTGTGCGGTCCTGGTGGTCGCTAATCTGGTCCAACGATCGTTCTATCCAGCTTTCCATGAGTGAACTCCAGCGCCTGAAGGGGCTGCTGCCTCCTGAGATGCAGAGCTGGGTGTTCGTGGAAGCTGCCGCCGCCTCCGACCCACCGCTGATCACGATCGAAGAGATCGGCCGTGATGAGGTGGAGATTCAGGTGGATCTGGAGAAGTGGGATCAGCTGGCGCTCGACCATCGCAATCTGCTCTTCTGGCACGAGGTGGGGCGGATCCAGAACGATGCCGTGCCCAGGGATGGCTGGGAGATGGCTGCCCTGGCCATTGGTTTAGGCGGGGCCATCGGTGAGCTCTGGGTGCAGGACGGCCTGCTGCTGGTGCTGGCGGTGGGACTCTCGGGTTTTGCCGGTTACCGCCTTTACCTCAAGAACAACTCCGAAAAGCGCCTCGCCGATGCGATCGAGGCCGATGAGCGGGCGATCGATCTGGCCACCCGCTTCGATTACACCTTGCCGAACGCCTACAAGAGCCTGGGGGGCGCCCTCAAGGAATTGGTGGAGCAGAGCCGCAAGAAGAAGAAGAGAGCCTTCTACGAAGATCGGCTTGAGGCCCTGCGCAAGAGCGCTGGTAAGGCCCGCGCCGAAATGGCCCAGCAGCAGGGCAGCCGCCAGTCGGTGACCAGTGAGAACGTCTATGGATAGCCGGGACCTGGCCCAGCTCGCGGCCGAAGCCTGCGATGACCGCAAGGCGGTCGACATCCTGCTGATTCGGGTGGAGGAGGTCTCCTCGCTGGCCGACTGGTTCGTGATCGCCAGCGGGCTTTCCGATGTGCAGGTGCGTGCCATCGCCCGCTCGGTGGAAGTGCGCCTCGAAAGTGACACCGGACGGCTCCCCCTGCGCAAGGAGGGCCAGAGCGAGGGCCGTTGGCTGCTGCTGGATTACGGCGAGCTGATCGTGCACGTGCTCACACCGTCGGAGCGCAGCTACTACGACCTGGAGGCCTTCTGGGGCCATGGGGAGCAAGTGCCCTTCGTGAGCTCAGAACGTTCCCTTCCGGGCTGAGCACTGCCCTGTGGCTGAAGACACCCTCACCGATGAGTTCTGCCCGGTGCCACCGGAGCAGCGACCACTCGAGGAGTACGGCCAATTCTGTCGCTCCTGGTTTTTTCGTTGGCCCGCCTCCAGTGCCCACGCCCTCCTGCGCCCCCTGCTGGTGAGCTGGTGGGCGGCCCTGCCCCTGAGCCTGCTGGTGAGCAGTGGCAGCTGGGCCCTGCGCCAGGATCCCCTGCGTTTGACGGCCATCGCCGTCATCGGCGCCCTACTCCTGCCCCTGGCCCTGCTGGTGCGCCAGTGGCTGGGCTGGCGGCACCTTCTCCTCAGGCTTCTCAACGAGCGGATCGCCTACGAGGAGTCCGGCTGGTACGACGGTCAGGAGTGGGACAAGCCCCTGGCCTGGCGGCAGAGGGATCTGCTGGTGGCCCGTCACCAGGTGGGCCCAGTGATGCGACGGCTGGAGCGCTCCCTGGCCCTGATGGCCACCCTGCTGCTGTTCGGCACCGCTCTCTGCCAGGCTTTCTAAGAGGCTTCCGGCTCGATCCGGTGCTGTCCCCCTCGCGACCCCGATGACCCTGTCCTCCAGCTTCGGAACGCCCCACCGCCCTGGGGTCCCCCCTTTGGAGGTTCGTGTGCTCCGGGGCGGCATCCTCGAATCGGTGCACTTGGCCCACGCGGTGGTCTGCGACCATCGGGGCCGGGTTCTGATGCGCGCCGGCGATCCCCAGCAGCTGAGCTTCGTGCGCTCGGCCCTCAAGCCGTTCCAGGCCCAGGTGTTTGTGGGCAGCGGCGCCGCGGATGGGGTCGGCATCGATGACCGTGGCCTGGCCATCGCCTGCGCCTCCCATGCCGGCAGCCCCGCCCAGGCCCGCGAGGCTTTCAAGTTGCTGTGGAGCGCCGATCTGGAGACCGAGCGGTTGCAGTGCCCGGTGCCCCCCGGTGGCACCAGTCCCTTGGAGCACAACTGCTCGGGCAAGCATGCGGCTTTCCTGGCCGCCTGCCGGCGGATGCATTGGCCCCTGGAAAGTTACCTGCAGCTGGAGCACCCGTTGCAGCAGCAGGTGCTCAAGCGCGTGGGCGAGTTGCTGGGCATGCCGGGCGCTGAGCTGGTCACCGCCCGCGACGACTGTGGCGCCCCCACCCTGCAATTGCAGCTGGCCCAGATGGCGCTCCTTTATGCCCATCTGGGGGCCTCCGAGCAGGCCGACCTGGAGCGCCTGAGCCGGGCGATGCTTGCCCACCCCGATCTGGTGGCCGGTGAGGGCCGCTTCGACACCGAGCTGATGCGCCGTGGCCACGGCCAGGTGATGAGCAAGGGGGGGGCCGAGGGCATCCAATGCCTCAGCCGCACCGGCGAGGGGATGGGAGTGGCGATCAAGGTGATCGATGGGGCCAGCCGCGCCAAGCACGCCGTGGCTTTGCATCTCCTTCGCCAGCTCGACTGGCTCACACCCCTCACCCTGGAAGAGCTGGAACAGAGCTTCCTGGAGCCCAGCGAGGTCGTGCGCCTGGAGGTGGTAGGTGAACTTCGTTTCGACGCTGCCACCAGCCGCTAGCCAGCGTGGAGTCAGGGGCGTTCGCCTCAGAGGGCTTGGGTGCCAGGCGCGGCGTGAGGACTTGACGAGGGACACTGTCAGCGGCAGAACCTCGAGGAGATTCAGACCCTGGGGCAAGGCGCAAGCAGGCCGAGCGAGCATTCTCGACGCTTGCCCGGCCACGGCTGGACTGACCGATGCGGGGGTGAGTGTCACGGCAGCCCAGGTGATTCCAACCGCTCAGCCTGGACGATTCAAGGCTTACCGCCACCCTCTGATCCAGGCCAAGTCGGCGTGTTGTCCCGCTTGAGGTGGGTTGTTCCCGTCAGAGCCCCCCTGTGGCCCGGCACGTGCCAGGCCCCCCGGGGCTTGGGTTGGGGGCCGTTCACCTCCCGGCGGGATCTTTTGGGACGCTGGGAGGTTCGCGACCACCAACTAAACTGGATCCCAAGGCAAGATGCCTGATTGGTAGAGGGTGACGCGCTTGATCTTCGACGGCAGCGAGGGCCAGGCCAGACAGATCCTCGCTGCGATGGCCGAAGTGGCCCGTGCGGGTGGCAGAACCCTCACGGACGTGGATAAAGCCGCCCTGATCTCATCGTCGGCACTCGTTTTCGCCCTGAAGGAGCCGCTCGATCCCGATTCCCTCGGCAAGGTTTCACCGGAGCAACTGGCGGAGTCCCTGGGATCAAAGGGCCGCGAAGCGATCGTGCCGCTGGTGGTGATGGCCACCGCCGATGGCAAGGTGGCTCCTGAAGCCGCCGAGCGGGTGGCGGCGTATGCCCAGTCCCTTGGCATCGACGAGCCCGCCGTTCGCGACTTGCAGGCGCTGGTGGGGGGACAGCTCGCAGCGGCCCGCGCCGACATGCTGCGCCGCAACCGGGCCAGCATCACTGGCACCTGGGTTGAAGACATTTCGAGCTACGGCGGCTGGATGTTTCCCTACCGGGGATCGCCGGACCCAGGGCTTGTGCAGCGCTATGGGGCCCTGGGCACCAGGCCGGTCGGTTCGTTCGGGCGAGCCTTCCACGATTTCTACCGCGCCAACGGCTACGGCTTCGCGGGCCTGGAGGAGTCTCCAGCTGAATCCTTCACCACACCCCACGACAGCGCCCACATCCTCTCGGGCTACGACACCTCCGTGCAGGGGGAATTGTTGGTGAGCACCTTCACCGCAGGGATGCACAGAAGCGAGGCTCTGGCCGGCCACATCTTGCCCGTGATCGTGAGCTGGCACCTGGGCTTGCCGCTTGCGGTGCCCGCCGGCAGCGCCACAGGTGCCCTCGATGTGCGCAAATTCTGGATCGCCTGGAAACGGGGGGATGCCACCAGCGGGGACACGTTCAATCCCGACTGGGACTTCTGGCAACACGTGGACGCACCCCTCGATGATCTGCGCGCCGCGATGGGCGTGCCCAGGCTCGATCCGGCGGATGCCGCCGAGGCTGCCGTGGCCGACGGGCCTGGGGCAATCGCTGCACCAACGGGGTACCCAGCGTCCAGACCAACAGCCCGCGAGGGTCTCGATCGTGGTGGTGGCTGAAGAACCGGCCGAGCCCCTCCTTCGGAAGCGGCCCCCATGGACCGCAACGGCGGCTCCGCTCCCGGACTGAGGATCACCCGTCACGTCGCCAGGTCGGCGGACCATCACAGCGAAGGCCTCGGCGCAGGGTGAATGCGCCTTCGACTCCTGGGGGTGTAACGCCGCAACGGCCGGCTACTCAGTGATCTGCGGTGGCCGCTCGGTCCTGGCTCAAGCGATGATGGCGCCCGTCCTGCAGCAGCAGCCAGGAGGTTGGAGAAGGGGCAGCCAGCGCCTTCCCAGCCGATCGTCACCGTCCTCGACGGTTGCAGAGCGCGCAGGCTGCAACGGCAACGGGCCCAGGTCGCGCCAGCGTTGCCCCGCCAGGGCTACGGCCGGCAAGGGTTGCTTCCACCTGGGGCGCCTGGGCCATGGCCAAGGCCAGGTGGAACGAAAAGGAAGCGCCGGGGGAGAAGCTTGATTGAGTGCCCAATCAGAGCGTTCGCCTGGAGGAGATGAGGGCGTTGCGTTGGGACGCCGCCCCTCCCGGTGATGCAGCCGCGAGGTCGAAGAAGGCGGACTCAGCTGAGGCGTGGGCGCCTGGCCTGACGCAGGGAATCCCAGAGTGAGAGCGCCAGCAGCACCACCCCGATCAGGCCGCTGAGCCATTCGGGCACATGCAGGCCCCAGGGGGCGATCACCACCCCCGCCAGCATCAGGAAGCCCAGGGCGCCGATGGCGTAGTGGGCGCCGTGCTCGAGGTAGATCAGCCGGTCCAGGGCGCGCTCGCGCGTGAGCAGCACCGTGAGCGAGCGGATGAACAGGGCGCCGAGGCCCAGGCCGGTGAGGATCAGGGGGAGCTGGTTGGTGATCGCGAAGGCGCCGATCGTGCCATCGAGGCTGAAGGAGGCATCCAGCAGCTCCAGGTAGATCAGGCTGACCACACCGCCATGGGCGGCCAGCCGGCCCATGGCCGCCTCGTCGCCGCCGAAGAACTGGGCCAGGGAGGTGCTGAGGATCTGAAGCACGAGGCCCACCAGGCCGCTGATCAGCACATCGCCGCGCAGCTCGCTTGGGAGGGCCAGGGCCACGGCCAGCAGCACCGCCAGGGCCAGGGCCACCTCCAGGGATTCGATCCGCCCCGCCTGGGCCAGCCTGGCCTCCAGCCGCTGGACCCAGTGCAGGGTCTTGGCCTCATCGAAGAAATAGCGCAGGAAGACCATCAGCAGGAACATCCCACCAAAGGCCAGGATCCGTGGCTCCGCCAGCTCCAGCAACTCGCGGTAGTGGTCGGGATGGTGCATGGCGGCATCGAAGGCTTCCCCCAGGCCCACGCCACCGGCCAACGCCACCAGCAGCAGCGGACCCAGGAAGCGCACGCCGAACACCGGGATCACCAGCCCCCAGGTGAGAAAGAAGCGTTGCTGGCCCGGGGTGAGCTGCTCCAGCACCCGGGCGTTGACCACGGCGTTGTCGAAGGAAAGGCTGATCTCCAGGGCCAGCAGCACCAGGGTGAGCCAGGCGGCCGTGAGGCCGCGGGAGACCAGCACGGCCACCAGGCCGATCAGGCAACACAGCAGGGGGAACCGCACGTACTGGAAGTAGCGGGCCATGCCGTTGGGTCAGTTGATTGCCGAAGGGTACCCCTGAGGGATACGATCACTGAGGCGCCGCGGGGTAGAGCAGTCTGGTAGCTCGTCGGGCTCATAACCCGAAGGTCAGGAGTTCAAATCTCCTCCCCGCCACCAACTTTCCAGACCATCCTCAGGTGATCTGAACAACACCCTCCGCCCTTCGCGGAGGGTTTTTTGCAGGGGCAGAGTGACGTTCCCGACAGATTCGGCGATCCGATCACCAAGGCGTTCCCAGCAACTGGATTCCAGCCCAGAAATAGGGGTGCTGCAGCCCGGCGGAGATCCGCCGCTGCTGGGCTGTGGTGAGACCGGAGAGCAGCACATCGCCCCCGGCGCCGATTACCTGGTCGCCCACCAGGCGCAGGCGGCCGGAGGCCATCGCCCGACGGGTGTACTGCAGGGCTTCAGCTTTGGGAAGCCCCCGATCCAGGTAGCGGTAGAACTGCACGAACAGCGCCGATGTGGCCACATCGTCGACGTACCAGAGGCTTCCAATGGCACTGCGGGATCCCGCCTGGAGGGCCAGCCCCGCAAAGCCCAGTTCGCTGTCGGCATCTCCAAGGGCGGTGCGGCAAGCGCTGAGGCTGAACACATCCAGCTGGGCCTCGCCGCGGCGTTGCCTGAGCTGGGACAACTGGGGCAGGGACATCGGACCGGTGCCGGAATAGAGGCGGGCCGCCGCCGGGCCGCCGGGCAGGAACTCGGCGTGGGTGGCCACGTGAACCCGGTCGAAGAGCGGATCCCCGGCCTTCTGCAGCAACACCTCGGGGGTGAAGCGCTGGTTCAGGAAGATCTCCGAAGCGCGCCCCTTGCTCACCCGAACAAGCTCCTGGGGCACCAGGGGCAGGGGATTGAGGCCCTCGAACACTGAGGCACCGGCAGCCAACAGCTGCGCATTGGCCTTTTCGGGCAGGACCGCCAGTTTGGTGAGCCCCAGGGCCGGCGTCATGCCGAAGGCATAGCGCTCACCCAGGAAGCTCTGACCATCGTGGAGGGCGGCGAAGGGCACCGCCTGCAGACCGGCATCGGCGGAGATCAACACGGTGGTGATCCTGTGCTTTTGCAGCAGCTCGGCAATCGGTTGAAGGAGGATGGTGTGCAGCTCCCGGGCGGGAGCCCTGGGATCGCTGACATCGAGTGGCGATTGACTCGCGAGTTGACCGTAGAGCTTGCGCAACAACGCGTTGAAGGCCTTGAGCGAGACCTCCCTGCGGGCACCCTGCACCTCCCCGTCAGGGGGAATCAAGGTGAGATCGAGGAAGGCATCGGCCTCGGGATGGGCGGTCTTGCCCTTCGCCACGCTGAAGCCGATGCGCAGAATCGCGGGGTTGTAGCTGGCCGGATTGAAGCGTGAAGCGCCGTCGGATGCAGGGGCAACGAACGGGACATCGGCGGCAGACGGTGCCGCCACGGCCGCCGGCGGAACCAGGGCACCCCCGAGCGCCAGGATCAGCCAAGCCATCAGGCTGGTGAGCTGAATCGGGCCAGGGTGCCGGGTCATGGGTTGCCTCCACGAATCCGATGGCGGACCGCCTGGATCACGTCCCGCAGACTTTGCTGCAACTGGGAGGGGGTCGGCGCGGTTCGGCCATCGGCGGGATCGAGCCCGAGTTTGCTGGCGGTTTCCTCCATTGCCCGCTGCTCCGACGTGGAGAATTGCTCCTGTACCTGTTGGGGGGAGAGCTGCTGCACAGCCTGATCAAAGAGGCCCGATCCACTGAGAGACAGGTTCAGCGGTGACCCTTCGGGCCCACGACCCGCGAAGGCCTGGGAGGGGTAGAGCTGCTGCTCCAGCCGCAGGTAAAAGCCTGTTTCATCGAGGCCGGGCCCACGGGCCGGTGGATCGATCCGAGCAGCAGCTCGTGCTGGCGCAGGAACGCCTGCCTCGCTGAGCACAATCTTGTAGGCCAATGCCTCCTGCTCAATGGAGGACTCCAGACGATCTGATGCGCGTTCCTTCGTGAAGGTGACGCTATAGAGCGCGCGCGGTGACAACGCATCGACCAGGCCAGGGAGACTCCAGGCAAGATCGGTGGTCGTCCAATGGAAGGGAGCCCCCTCGGGCCAGCCACCGCTGAAGGAGCTCGAAGGATAGAAGGTCAGTTCGAGGCTCAACCTGACGGTCGCGCTGTTGGGCTGCTGCAGGTTGGTTGCTGGATCGGAGCTGGTTGGGGATGAACCGGGGGCACCGGCGACCAGAACAGCACGGACCAAGGCTTCATAGGCCAGGGATTCCTGCAGGAAAGAGGAGCCGAGACGATCGAGTGCGCGATCAATGGTGATCGTGATGCCATAGAGCGAGCTCTGGGACAGGTCAGCGAAAAGATCCAAACGGACCCAATCCCAGATCGGCGTGATCGCCACCTCCTGATTCGAGGAGGTATCGGCATAGAGAAACGAGGACTCCGTGAGCGTGATCGTGAGCGGGTCGACGCCAAGCGTCTCCCACTGGGTCACCAGGGGGGAACCGGGGTCGGCGTAGTCGTCAGTGGGCTCCAGCAGGTTGAGTTGAATCGGATTGATGGTCTGCTGGAACGCGACGAGCAAGGGAAGTTCAGAGGTGGGGACAACCACCGTTGTGGGCCCAACAGCCACGCCGTTCAGAAACAGCCGGCCACCAAAGATGCTGGCATTGTTGAGGATCGAGCTGGCGAACAGGCTGAACGAGGCGCCACCGCCGCCGACCAGTGAGGTGGTGGCATCGAGGCTGAGGCTGGTGGTATTGGCGGAACCCAGCTGGATCGAACCGCCACTGAGTCCGAAGACGTTGAGGGTGGAGCCAGTGATGGCGATGGTGCGGCCGTCGATGGTGATCGAGCCGCCGAGGGCCGGCGGATCGGCAATCAGGCTGGAGTTGGTGATGGTGACGTTGCTGGGAAGGACCTTCAGTCCGACCTGAATGGAGCCGCCGTCGTTGGCACCTGATGTGTTCAAGCTTGTGCTGGCAAGGCTGATGCTGGTGCCATCGAGCTGCACGGTTCCGCCGACACTGCCGCCACTTGCCGCGACGCGAGCGCCATTGAGGCTCAAGGGTCCGCCGCTGCTGACGGAGATCAGGCCGCCGGGGCTGGTGAGTGAGGAGCCGGCGGCAAGCCCTGTGGCGCCAGAGGCACTGAGGCTGATCGGGCCACCCGCCGAACGCACCGCGCCACTGAGGTTGAGGCCACCAGCCAGGCTGCTGAGGGTCAGCGGGCCCATGGCGCCGACCCCCCTGAGGTTGAGGTCGCCGCTGGTCTGGGTGATCGAGAAGCTGGAGAAGTCGCTGCCCAGGCTGCCGCCGTTCTCCGTGTAGATACCGCTCAGAACGAGGGGGCCGCTGCCGCTCACCAGCCCCTGGTTGATCAGCGATGCGGTCGTGAAGGTGCCTCCGTTGAGGCTCAAGCTGGCGCCGGCGCCCACGGTGGTGGCGCCGTCCACCGCCAGAGAGCCCGTGTTGCTGAAGATCGAGGCACTGCCCAGCGAGAGGTCGCCTCTGAGGCTGATCGTGCCGAGATTGGTGAGATTGGTGGGGGTGAGGCTGAGATTGCCCAGGGTGGAGGCAATCGTGCCCGTGTTGTTCAGTGTCGTTGGGCTGAGCGTGAACGTTTGACCCGCCGTCGTCGAGATGATGTGGCCACCATTGTTCAGCGTCACGGTCGACGTTGAGGTTGACACCGAATAGGGGGACAAACCTCCATAGCCCTCCAGCACGACACCGTTGCCAATCCCAAAGATTCCATCCCCACCAACACCCGCGAAAATATCACCGCCGATGCGGTTGATCACGGCGTGCCCACTCGTCGTCCATTGCGTTCCGGGTGCGGCATACCACGCGCTGGGATCTGATTTCAATGTGATCCCATCGGCCAGGTTGATCGTTCCCGACAGCTCAAGCGGCCCCGTAATCGACAGATTTGAGCCCAGCGTGACTCGGTCCAATCTGCCAAAGTTCGAGCGGAGCTGGGGGGCCGCATCGCTGTTCAGCACAGTCCCGCCGTTGATTCGGCCGCTCAACGTCCCCAAACCTCCAGTGCCGAATGGACCATTGCTGCCAATGTCCAGGGGGAGTGGGAATAGTTCAAGGTCCAAGATACCGGTTAGATTCACCGTCCCGCCGCTACGAATGAAGCCACCAGCCACCTGCGATGCGGCGAACCTGCCCCCCAGATTCACTGTGCCACCGCTCAAAACCACGTCCCCGCTGTTGCTCCAATTGCCGCTGTTGA
Source organism: Cyanobium sp. Morenito 9A2 (assembly GCF_024345575.1). Lineage (GTDB taxonomy): Bacteria > Cyanobacteriota > Cyanobacteriia > PCC-6307 > Cyanobiaceae > ATX-6F1. The sequence continues at coordinate 1,384 of NZ_JAGQBJ010000020.1, read as the reverse complement.
TGTTCAGCTCTCCTCCGTTCACCAGCAGCAGTCCCGTGCTGGAAAATGTTGACGAGCCAATCGTGATGGTGCCCGCATTCAGTTCAAGTGTGCCGATGTTGTTCAGTGCAGTCGATTCAACCGTGAATGCTTTGCCTGATTGATCCAAGACGATCCGCCCGAAGTTATTCACTGTCGCCCTTGAACTCTCCGTCAACACGCCATAGGTCTGCAGCGTTATGCCGGTATCGATTCCAAGCGTCCCCTCACCACCAAAACCTGCCACAAGGTCACCACCGTTGCGGCTGATCACCGCATTTCCTGTGCTGGTCAATAACGTGCCAGGTGCTGCATACCAAGTACTGGAATCATTCGAGTTCAACGTTATGGCGTCAACAAGGGAAATCCTTCCCGATAAATAAAGCTCGCCTGTCGTCAACAGGCTCGAGCCCAGGGTGACGTTGTTCAGAGTGGCGCGGTCTGAGGTGAGCGTCGATCCCGAGATCGTGCTGCCACTGATCGTGCCCGCCAGGGTGGTGCTGCCACTGAAGGCCGCCGTACCGCCGTTGAGGGACAGGGTGGCCCCCGCAGCCAGGTTGGTGGCACCGCCACCGCTGGCATCGCTGTCGGGGTTGAGCGAGAGGTTCAGCTGACCGGCGCTGCTGCTGATGGACGCCTTGAGGTGAATGTTGTTGTGGGCCGTGAGCGTGAGCGTGGCGTTACCCCCCGCCGACTTGCTGATCGGGGAGGCCACGGTGATGTCGCCCGCTTCGGTGCCGCCGGCGCTGGTCACCACACTCACGTTGGTGCCGGCATTGAGCGCGGTCTCCAAGGTGGTGGTGGTGAGCACCGCGTTGTCGCCGGTGGTGATCACGGCTGGCGGGGTGGTGACGTTGCTGTCGGACCCCGTTGCCTGAATCGTGACGTTGTTGGGATCGATCAGCCAGGTGCCGGCGTTGCCTTTCGGGGCGAACGCGTCCGGTGCCTGGCTCACCTCCAGCCCATTGCGGCCGGAGGTTTCCACCAGGCCGCCGTCCCCGCCCTGGGGACCTCCACGGGCTGAGAGGGCGCCCTCCACCCTGAGACTGTCGGTGCCGTAGACCACCACGGTGCCGCCCGATCCGCGGGCGGTCGCATCGGCGTGGACCTTGCTGGCCCCATCCACGCTTGTGCGTTGGGCATTGGTGATCGTGGGGTCGAGCCCCCGCAGGCCTCCGCCCAGGCGCACCGTGCCGCCGCCACTGGGGCCGCTCACATCCACGGTGCTGGATTGCAGAGCCACCGCCGCCCCGGTGATCGCCACCTGCGCCCCGGGCGCCTGGATCCCGGCGGCCTGCAGCAGCACATTGCCGCCCTGCGCATCGAGCAGCAGGCTCTGATCGACGGTGAGCAGGCCGCCGGAAAG
>NZ_JAGQBJ010000002.1 GCF_024345575.1 Cyanobium sp. Morenito 9A2 | reverse complement strand
ACAAGTTCGGCCAGGAAGAGGAGACCTACAACATCGTGGCCGCCCACGGCTACTTCGGTCGCCTGATCTTCCAGTACGCCTCGTTCAACAACAGCCGCAGCCTGCACTTCTTCCTGGCGGCCTGGCCCGTGATCGGCATCTGGTTCACCGCCCTGGGTGTGAGCACGATGGCCTTCAACCTGAACGGTTTCAACTTCAACCAGTCGATCCTCGACGGCCAAGGCCGCGTGATCAACACCTGGGCTGATGTGGTGAACCGCGCTGGTCTGGGTATGGAAGTGATGCACGAGCGCAACGCCCACAACTTCCCTCTTGACCTGGCGGCCGCCACAGCCACCCCCGTGGCGCTGACCGCCCCGGCGATCGGTTGAGTCGCCTAGCGACCTCCATCGGTTGATGGCATCGCCCCCTCGAGAGAGGGGGCTTTTTTGTGGGTGGATGTTGGTACGGGCGCGGCCGAATCAGATCGACTGGTTTGATGGGTCTAGGCCTTGATCTGAATCGAAGCCGCCAGGACACTTAATCGGACGTGATCCGCTCAGTGCTCTGGGGCCGTGAAGATCACCTGCGAGCCTCGTTAAGCCGAAGTCCCCCAGCTCCGTGACAACCCCCAGCTCAAGGGTGGTCGCCGCGGGCCCCACCGGAGAACAGCCATGCGTATCTGCCTGCATGGTGTCTGGACTGCTGAGCTACGGATTGATTGATCAGGCTCCCAGCTTGATTCCCTGCAGCATGAACTCCCTTGGATCGGTTGATCGTCGCTGTTCTGGAAATGTTTCCTTAGGAAAAACCTTACCCATTGACGTTAAGGCGCGCCCTTTGCAGCGAGAGATTTCGAAAAGCCGGTGATCGGACTTGAACCGACGACCTACTGATTACGAATCAGTTGCTCTACCACTGAGCTACACCGGCAACGCCTTGAAACTAGCATTCGGAGACCTCTCGCCCGCAGGCCTTCCCCATGGCATCAGGACCCCGGGCACCGTTGGACCCGGAACTGCGCCAGCGGCTTCTGCAGGAGGCCCGTTCCCCCTGGAGAGGTCTCCGGCGCGCCCTTTGGTTCGCCTTCAGTGCATCGGCCGCTGTGGGGCTGGCGACCATGGCCCTTCGGGCCAGTGCAGGCGAGGAGGTGGCCCTCTCGGATCTCGGAATTCAAGTCAGTGCCCTGGGCCTTTTCGCTCTGCTGCTGTGGCTTGATCGTCCGCAAGCCCCCAGCAATGACGAGACCTGAGCCACGGTCAACGGGCATTGGTTTGTGAGGCTTCAACACCGGCTTTGCTGGCTGGTCGTTGCTGGCCCAGATGCCTTCAATCCGCCAGCCCGCACCGCTAACCCCAAGGGGCCACGGGATGGACGGCGTTCGATTGGCTCATCCCTGGCGCCCTTGCTTCCTCCTCGGCCCTGGCCGCCGCCGCCTGACGCGGCCTTGGCCTGGGCGCCAGGGGGAGGAAGCTTCAGGGTCCCCATGGTCATTGGGCTGGACGAGCTTGGTGTGCAGGTTCCACAGGCTTGTGCCTGCCTGGGTGAGGGCCCAGCGGTCTGCGGGGTCCTGGCTCCAATGGGTTAGGACCCCTGAGCCCCGTTGGTGTCATTGATGTGGACTGGTTCGGGGGGCGGAGTTGCCTCAGCAGCCACCTCCTCGCTGGCGGCGCCCTCAGGGCACTTCGTTTCCGGTATGGGCGCTTCAGCGCCCTCGTCTTCCGGGCGCGCGGTTTCCGCTGATCCGGTCACGCTGATCTCCCCAGGGCTCCCGTCGGCCGGATCAGGGGCCTTGGGGCGGCCGTCGGGCCCATCCCCAACCGCTGGTTGCACTTCGGCAGCGGCAGCTCCATGCCCAGGTGATGGGGCTGCGCTCCCTGTCGCGTTGCCTTCGTGCTGATCCTCTGTTGAGGCTCCAGGGGCCAAGGCCGGGTCGGATGGTTCGGCAGGCCGATCGATGGGCGCCTTTGCCGGGAATTCCAGATCGCCTGGCGGATGGAGCCCAGGGCCTGTCTTGCCCGTGCTTCCTTTCGTCCCAATGAGCTCTTCCCCTTCGGGGGGGCCGTCTCCCCGGTCAACCGACGGGAGCGTGGTGGTCGTCGTTTTCGCAGGGTTCGTGGCCACTCCCTTGGCGGGATTCCCCTGTACCGCCTCCTCCGTCGCGGTTGGCCTTGGTGTCGGAACCGGCCTGGGCTCGGGTTGGGATGCCTGGGCAGGTCGCTGATCGCGCCTGAGGGGATTGATCATCAGCACGGGCAGCCCCAGGCTCAACCGGTTCTGCTCCAGTTCGGCCAGGGCCAAAGGTGGGGCTGCCTCGAGCGCAGCGTCATCCAAGCTCAGCAGCCGTAGGGCCTGCACCAGCTGCTGCCATTGCCACAGCATCAGCGCCAGCAGCGGCACGCTGATCAGCAGCACCACCAGCCGGCCGCTGGAGTCGAAGGGCGATAGCCCGGTGGCCAGGCCCGCGTGCTGATCGGCCCACCAACTGATCGGCAGCAAGAGGACAGCGCCGGAGGCCCGAGCCAGTTGAAGCCCTGGCCCCACCTGCAAGGCACTCAGCCGCTGCTGCTGCGGCCGGCGTCCGCGCAGGGGCACCTGGGCCAGCAGGAGCGACCACACATCCGGCGGCCGTTGCCAGAGCAGCAGCGCCGGCAGCAGGGCGCCGAGCCCCCAGACGAGTAAACGTTCGACGGAGGGCACGGGCCCCGGATCGGCCCCGGCGAACAGGAGCAACAGGAGCAGCACTTCCAGGGGCAGGGCCGGCAGGCCCAGCAGCTGGATCCAGAGCAGGGCTTCGCTCCGGGCGTTCACGTCAGGTGCTGAGGGTGCGGCGCTGGGTGACGAGCTTGTAGACCTCCACTCGGTCGCCCTCCTGCCAGTTGGCGAAACGATCGCAGCCGATGCCGCATTCGAAGCCTGTGGCCACCTCCTTGACGTCGTCCTTGTTGCGACGCAGAGAGTCGAGGTCCCCTTCGAACACCTTCTCTTTGCCGCGGTGCACCCGCACCTTGGCGTTGCGCTGCAGCTTGCCATTGGTGACGTAGCAGCCCGCCACGGCGCTCTTGCCGATGTTGAACACGACGCGCACCTCGGCTTCACCCAGGGACTCCTCCACCAGCTCCGGCTCCAGCAGGCCTTCCATGGCCAGTTGGATGTCTTCCAGCAGCTTGTAGATGACCTCGTAGTCGCGCACATCCACGCCGTTGGCGTCCGCGGCGCGTTTGGCGCCCGGCGCCATTGAGGTGTTGAAGCCGACGATCACGGCGCCGGAGGCGGCCGCCAAATCCACGTCGGTTTCGGTGATCTCGCCTGGGGCGGAGAGCAGCACCCGCACCTGCACCTCATCCTTGGGTAGTTGTTCGAGCGATCCGAGGATCGCCTCCACGCTGCCTTGGACGTCGGCCTTGAGGATCAAGTTGAGTTCCTTGAGGTCCCCTTCCTTCACCTGTCCGGAGATGGAGGTGAGGGACACCCGGCGGGAGGCCATCTGCTGCGCGAGGCGGGTGGCGCGGGCTTCTGTGGCCCGCTCCCCCACCACCGAGCGGGCGGTCTTTTCATCGGTGTAGACCTCGAACTCGTCGCCGGCGGTGGGCACCTCGCTGAAGCCCAACGCCTCCACGGCATAGGACGGCCCCGCTTCCTTCACGCGTTTGCCGGTGTCATCGACCATGGCGCGCACCTTGCCCAGGATCGGCCCTGCCGCCAGCACATCGCCGGCCCGGAGGGTGCCGTTCTGGATCAGCAGAGTGGCCACTGGACCCTTGGCCTTGTCGAGGTGAGCCTCGATCACGGTGCCCTTGGCCCTGCGGTCGGGGTTGGCCTGCAGGTCTTCGACTTCGGTGACCAGAAGGATCATCTCCAGCAGCTTGTCGATGTTTTCGCCCTTGAGGGCGCTCACCGGCACCATCACGGTGTTGCCGCCCCAGTCTTCGGCCACCAGCTGGTGGCCGGAGAGTTCCTGCATCACGCGCTCCGCCGAGGAGCCTTCCTTGTCGATCTTGTTGATCGCCACCACGATCGGCACTTCCGCGGCGCGGGCGTGGCTGATCGCCTCCAGGGTCTGGGGGCGCACGCCGTCATCGGCGGCCACCACCAGCACGGCCACGTCGGTGACCTTGGTGCCCCGGGCGCGCATGGCGGTGAACGCCTCGTGGCCCGGGGTGTCGAGGAAGGTGATCTTGCGCTGTTCGCCCGCATGGGGCACCACCACCTGGTAGGCCCCGATGTGCTGGGTGATCCCACCGGCCTCGCCTGCGGCCACGCGGGTCTTGCGAATCGCATCGAGCAGGCTGGTCTTCCCATGGTCGACGTGGCCCATGACCGTCACCACCGGTGGCCGTCGGATCAGATGCGCAAGGTCGCTTTCCTCGATCATCTCCACCGTCTTCTTGGCGGCTTCCTGGACGTCGTCTTCGAGCACAGGAACGCCGAATTCCTCCGCCACGGTCTCGATCGTGGCGAGATCGAGGGTTTGGGTGACGGTGGCGCTGATGCCCTTGAAGAACAGCGATTTGATGATCTCGGAGCTCTCGACGCCGAGGCGGTCGGCCAGCTCCTGCACCGTGAGGTTGCCCTCCGGCACGATCAGCATGTCGGGCCGCACGGCCTTGGCCTCGCGGGCCGCCCGCAGTTCCATCGCCCGGCGGCGTTGGCGCTGACGGGTGGTCTCTTTCTTGCGCTTGCGCACCGCCACCAGGGGCTTGGCGGCCGCCACAGGGGCCCTGCCGCGGGGCTTGGCCGGTCGGGCCAGGCTCGCCTGCAGCACCAGGGCTTCCTGTTCGCCGGCGAAGCCACCGGTTTCGGCGGTGAGCGCATCATCGTTTTCGCCGATGATGTGGACCTTGGTCCGCTGCTTCTGGGGCGTGCGGCTGCGCAGGGCTTCGAGCTTGGCGCTGTCGTCCCAGTCGGGGCGACGGGCTTTGCCAGGGGCCTGGGGCGTGCGGAAGCCGGGGCGCTTGGGCGCCGCCGGCCCCACGCCGGCGGGCCGTGGGGCGGTGGCTTCGCCGGGGGCACCCGGTTCGCCGGCACCCGGACGTCTGGGCGGGGCAGCTACCGGACGGTTGCCGGGCTTCTGCAGTTGCATGAGCTCGCCGGGGGCCACCGGTTTGCGCATGCCCTGGGGCACACCGGGTCGCACGGGGGGACCCGGCCGGGCGCCGTTGGCGGGGCCAGCAGTGGCATCGCGGCGGATGGGCTTGCCCACCAGTTCCAGGGGGCTGGGCTGGGGCCGCCCAGGGGCACTGGGGCGACCTGGCACGGGCCTGGGGGCGCCACCAGCGGTGACCGGGCGTTGGGGCGGTGCGCTGGTGGGGCGCTGGCTCAGGGGCTGGCGGCCCGCCGGCGGTGCGGGGCGCTGGCTGATGCCGCTGCCACCGGATGACGTTGCGCCACCGGCTTGAACAGGGTGGCTACGACCGACCAGCTGGGGCTTCCCGGCGCCCACGGGTGTGGGCCGGGCCGGGGCGCCAGGCCGTTGCGGTGCTGCCGGACGAGAGGAGGGCGGAGCGGGCCGCGGGGAGGTAGGGGCGGGGCGGGGAACCGGAGCGCTGGCGGCGGGTGGTGCCGGCTTGGGGCTGGTGGCGGGACGCACGACCAGCGGTTCGGCTTTGCGGGGTTCGGGGCTCCGAGCCGCTTGGGTCCGGGGGTCCTGGGGTCTTGGTTCCTGGGGTCTCAGCTCGGGCTTACGGCTGACGGGGGCCGCCATGGGCGTGCCGGCTTGGTTTGGTGGATCAGCCGTGGCCGTTGGGGCAGGGCGTGCCGGTGCTGAGGCCCGCGCCGGTGCCGCGGGCCGTGCTGCAGGGGGGGCTGGCCGGCTGGGGGCGGCCGAGGGCTTCGCCACCGGCGCCGCCACCGGCGCCGCCACAGCCCTGGGAGCCGGGCTCGCCGGCGCATTCGAGTTCTTGGGACCTGTGGGGGGCGCGACCAAGATGGGGGGCTTGGCCACCGGCGCCACTGGTGCTGCGGGGCCGCCTGCGACTGTGGACTTCTCTGCCGTCGGGGCCGGGTTGGCCTTCTTGACGGAGAGGATCGCCTTTGGGGCTTCTCCGGCGCCCGAGGGAGGCCTGGCGGGGGCCTTGGCCCCTCCCTTGATCAATTCACGGATGCGTACCGCCTCGTCGTCGCTGATGGAGCTGCTGTGGCTCCGCGCGGCGATCGCAAGCTTTTCGGCGGCATCGAGCACGTCCCTGTTCTCCAGGCCCAGATCCCGGGACAGCTCGTAAATCCTGACTTTGCCGCTGCTGGTCATTAAGTGCTCCAATTGGTCGGTGCAACGGGTGCTACCGGGCCCTACGCGCGGTAAGGCCACTGCTCATCTTGCCTCAGAGACTGCGCCGGGGTTGGTGTCGAGTCTCTGGCCGAGGCTGGCGTAGATGGAATCCGCAACTTGACAGCGCAGGGCCCGTTGCAATCGCTTGCGCCGCCGGGCTTCTTCCAGACAGGCTGCCTTCGGGCAGAGGTAGGCCGATCGGCCCATGCCCGCATCCAGCGCCAGACCCCCTGCGGCGAGTCGGATGACCCGCCAGAGCTGCTGACGATCCAGCAGCTCCCGGCACGCCACACAGCGCCGCAAGGTGGGGGCGGCGCTCACCGCACCCCATCCCCGGAGGGGGGGGCTTCAACGGGCTCTGCGTCCGATTCGGAGCTGAATTCGGGTTCTGGGTCAGCCTCAGGGCCGGCCTCCACCTCAGCAGGGGCTTGCTCGGGCTCCTCGTCGGCGTAGTCCTCGTAGCCCTCCTCGTCTTCCGGCAGGGGGTAGAGCTCCCGCAGCCGTGCATCTTCTTCGGTGCGGATCGCCTGCTCGGCTTCCAGCCGCGCTTCCGCCTCCGCTTGCAGGGCCTCCTCCTCTTCGCGCATGGCAATCAGCTCGGCCACCCGTGCGTCCTCGGTTGCCTGGTCGTACTCGGCGGCGTTCTTGATGTCGATCTTCCAGCCCGTGAGCCGGGCCGCCAGGCGCACGTTCTGGCCCTCACGGCCGATCGCCAGGCTGAGCTGGTCGGGGGGGACCAGCACATGGGCGTGGTAGCCGGCCGGATCCACCAGGCGCACCATCTCCACCCGCGCCGGGCTCAGGGAGTTGGCCAGATACTGACCAGGGTCCGCCGACCAGCGGATCACATCGATTTTCTCGCCGCGGAGCTCGTTGACGACCTGCTGGATCCGGGAGCCACGGGCGCCGATGCAGGCCCCAACGGGATCCACTTCTCGCTCGACGCTGTCGACGGCCACCTTGGTGCGGGGGCCCACCGAACGGGAGGGGGGATTGGCTTCGCGGGCCACCGCCACGATGCGCACCGATCCTTCCTGGATCTCCGGCACCTCGTTCTCGAACAGGTAAACCACCAGACCGGCGTTGGCACGGCTGATGAACAGCTGGGGTCCACGGCGGGGCACCTCGCTCACCTCCTTGAGAAAAACTTTGAAGGTGGCGTTGGCGCGGTAGTTGTCGTTGGGGAGCTGGTCGCGGCGTGGCAGCTCGGCTTCCACCTCGGGTCGGCCCAGACCCGAACTCACGGCCATGATGATCGACTGGCGCTCGAAGCGGATCACCCTGGCCGTGAGCACGGGGTCTTCGAGGTCAGCGAATTCCTCCTGGATCATCCGCCGCTGCTGATCCCGCAGCTTCTGGGCCAGCACCTGTTTGGTGGTGGCGGCGGCCATCCGGCCGAAATCGTCTTTTTCAGGGGTGACATCAAGCACCACCGTGTCTCCGACCTGGGCGTCCTCAGCCACCTGTTGCACTTCGGCGAGGGCGATCTGGTGGTCTTCGCTCTCCACCTCCTCAACGATGATTTTGCTGGCCAGCACGCGGTAGCCCTCCTCGTCGAGGTCGAGGGCCACATCGAAGTTGCTGAAGTAGTCCTCCTCGAAAGGGTCCTCGCTGATGCCCAGGTAAAGGGTGCGCCGGTAGCGCTCGTAGCCCTTGAGCAGGGCCTCGCGCAGGGCGGCCTCCACCACCTGGGGCGCCAGTTTCTTCTCTTCGCTGATGTCCTCGATCAGGTTCTGCAGGCCGGGGAGAAGAACGAGCGCCATCGTGTCGGGGGTGAAAAAGGGGTAGGGAGCGAGTGGGGGAGAGCGTCAGCTCTGCTCCGGAGCGGTGAGACAAACGGCGATCACCTCGGAGCGGGGGATGCGGCTGCGACGACCGCGCACGTTGAGGTGCACCGCCTGCTCGTCCCGCTCCAGCAGCAATCCTTCCCGCCGCTGCTCGCCGCCCTGGCCATCGTGGACCGTGACGGCGACGGGGAAGCCGCGGAAGCTGCGGAAATCCCGGTCATCGCGCAGTTCCTCGGAGACCCCGGGGCTGCTGATTTCCAGAACGTAGGCCTCGTCGAGCAGAGCCGCGGTCTCCAGGGCCTCACCGAGGAGGCCGCTGAACCGGGCACAGTCATCGAGGCTCACATCACCGCCCCCGGCCGGCCGCAGTTGCACCAGCAGGGTCATTGGCACCCTGTGGGTTTGCACCTGCAGGCCGCACAGCTCAAATGCCGCCTCACCAGCCAATTGGCTGGCAAGGGCCTCGAGTTCAGCGTGGAGCGGATGGGGCAAGGGACGGTCAGGGCGGGTCGCTCGGCCCGACCGGCTGCTGCAGTGACCTGCCCCTGGCGGGAGCCAAGGCCCACGCAAAAGGGTGATGCCCGCCGGGCACCTGGCCAACCTACGCGATCAGGGTTGGCGCAGATCCAGGGCAGGTGGCTCGGCGTAGAAGTCGCTCGCCTGCACGTCTCCGCGCAGGGCGGGGTCCTGGTTGAGGCACTGGCCGCACTGCTCGGGGGATTTGAGGAATTGACAGACCCGCGCCCAGAGCTTGGCCCGGGTGGCCGGCGCCCCCTGGCTGAACAACACCCGATCGTTCCCGCCGACCATGCCCAGAATCTCCACCTGACAAAGGCGGCAGCGCTGTCGCGTGCCGGGGGGGATCACGGCCATGGGGGTGTGGTCGGGTTGCGGCAACTTAGAACCACGGACCGATCCTGGCGGCCAAAGGTGAAGCTTGCCTAGCGTCCTGTCATGCGCATTGCTCCCCTTCAGACCTGTGGCCGGGCCCTGCTCATGGGCCTGCTGTTGATCCAGCTGGTGGCCCTCCCCTTGGCGCGGCCCGCTGCAGCCCAGGCCGCTGACCGTGCCGAGGAGTCCTCAAGTCGTCACAGTTTTGTGGCTGTTGCCGTGGGCCAGGTGGGTCCGGCGGTGGTTCGCATCGACACCGAGCGCGCCGTGCCCCAGGCCAACTTCGAGCAGGGTTTCGGCGACCCCCTCCTCCGGGACTTCTTCGGTGATCCCTCCGGCGGGGCGCGGGAGCGAGGCCAGGGCTCTGGCGTGTTGATCGATGCCCACGGATTGGTGCTCACCAATGCCCATGTCGTCGATCGGGCTGACTCCGTGGAGGTGACCCTCGCCGACGGGCGCCAGCTGGATGGCAGCGTGCTCGGTGCCGATCCGATCACCGATCTGGCGGTGGTGCGCATCCCCGAATTGGCGGGCCTGCAGGCGGCACCGCTCGGGGATTCCGAGGCTCTTGAGGTGGGTGATTGGGCCATCGCCCTGGGGAGCCCCTATGGGCTTGAGCGCACGGTCACCCTGGGGATCGTCAGCAGCCTGCACCGCAACATCAACAGCCTGGGCTTCTCCGATAAGCGCCTCGATCTCATCCAGACGGATGCCGCGATCAATCCAGGCAATTCCGGTGGGCCGCTCATCAACGCGGGCGGCGAGGTGATCGGCATCAACACCCTGGTGCGGGCCGGTCCTGGGGCGGGCCTCGGTTTTGCGATCCCCATTAATCTTGCCAAGGGGGTGGCTCAGTTGCTGAGCACGGGCAGCCCTGTGGTGCATCCCTACCTGGGGCTGCAACTGGTGCCGTTGACGGCCCGCCGCGCCCGTGCCAACAACGGAGACCCCAACGCCTTGCTCAAGTTGCCCGAGCGGGATGGAGCACTGGTGCAGAAGGTGCTTCAAGACAGCCCGGCCGAGGTGGCGGGGGTGCGCCGCGGCGACCTGGTGGTCTCCGTGGCTGACCGGCCGATCAGTGATCCAGCCGCCCTGCTGTTGGCCGTCGAGGCGTCGAAGGTGGGGGTGGGGCTGCCCCTGACGGTGGTGCGAGGGGAAACGGAGATGAAGCTGATGATCAGGCCGGCGGCCCTGCCCCAGGCGGGCTGAGAGTGGCCTTCACAGGGGGCCCCGGGGTTGGCGCGGTCCTGCGGCGCCCTTCGGCGTTGGCGTGGTCATCGAACACGAACGACCAGGTCCTGCGGCAGGCCGAGGCTGGGGCCTGACCGATCCCGGGCGTCTCCGATCGCTGCGGCCAGCCAGGGATGGCTCAACATGGCGCTGGTGGAGACCACCAGCAGTTGCTTCATGGCCAACGGCCCGCCTGAGCCCGGCTATCCCGGCTGCAGATCGGCGTCAGCGGCGGCCCAGTCGGCGGATCGGCGCCGGGCGGAGCGCTCCAGCAGCAGCAGCTCCTGAGCCGTGGCTTAGCTGGACAGCGCCAGGGTGAGGCGTGTCGTCATGCCAGCGGCCCGGAGCCGGCTGGCAAAACTCGGCTCCGCTTCCACTCCCCCGCCCATGGCGCGGGCAGCTCCGATCATCACCCTCGCTGGGTGTGGGTGTTCGCGCGCTCCCCCGGCCCCCGAGGGGGGCGAACGCCCGACCGGTGCGGAACTCGACGGGGCGAAACGGCAATGGCTGCCTGACCTGGCGGCTGGGGGTCGATCCCGGTCGGGACCGAAGCGGCTGGGGTCGTACGGGTCGATCCGGCGCAGGCCTGCAGCCGTCCAACCTTGACCAAGACGGCTGGCAGCGGCGGCAGGGTGAGGAGGTCCCTGATCGCGTGCAGCCGGCCGAGCCCACCGCTGGATCCGGCCTCGCCCGCCCCGTCGCCTGCATCTGCCTTGGCCATCGGCCCCGTATCCCCGCCCCGACCTGCTCAGGGGTGCCTGGGAGGTCATCGTGGCGCCCTTGCTACGGTCACGGCCCTTTGAGGTTGCCGTGATGTCTGATCTACAGGACCGCATGAAAGCGGCGGTGGCCCGGGCGGCGGTGGAGCAGATCCAAGACGGCATGGTGCTGGGGCTGGGCTCAGGCTCCACCGCCGCGCTGATGATTCGGGAGCTTGGGGCCAGGTTGCAGCGGGGCGAGCTGCGTGACATCACCGGCGTCACCACCTCCTTTCAAGGTGAGGTTCTGGCGGCGGAACTGGGCATTCCGCTGAAGAGCCTCAATGCGGTCGAGCGCATCGACCTGGCCATCGACGGTGCCGATGAGGTGGACCCAGCCTTCCAGCTGATCAAGGGGGGTGGCGCTTGCCACGTGCAGGAAAAGCTGGTGGCCCGCAGGGCCGAGCGTTTCGTGGTGGTGGTGGATGCCTCCAAGCTGGTGGAGCGTCTCAACCTTGGTTTCCTGCTGCCGGTGGAGGTGCTTCCCGGCGCCTGGCGTCAGGTGCAGGCAGAGCTGGGCGCCTTGGGCGGGGCTGCGGAGCTGCGCCTGGCCGTGCGTAAGGCGGGCCCGGTGGTGACCGACCAGGGCAACCTGGTGCTGGATGTGAAATTCGCCGGCGGGATCCCGGATCCTGTGGCCCTGGAGGCCACGATCAACAATCTCCCCGGGGTGCTGGAAAACGGCCTGTTCGTGAACCTCACCGACCAAGTGCTGGTGGGCGATCTCGTCGATGGGGAGCCAGGCGTGCGCGATCTGGCCCGCCGTTAAGGCCCCGTCGCTGGCTCCTGGGCAGAACAACCTCAGCCCAGTCGAAGCCGCACCGATTCAGCGTGGCTGTGGAGGCCCTCGCTTTCCGCCAGGGCGATCACGGCGCCGCCTGTGGCCTCCAGCGCCTGGCGGCTGAACTCGATCAAGCTGGTGTGTCGCAGAAAGGTCTCCACGCTCAGGGCCCCAGCGAAGCGGGCCGTGCCTGAGGTGGGCAAGGTGTGGTTCGGGCCTGCCAGGTAGTCACCCACCGCCTCGGGGCTCCAGGCCCCCAGAAAGATGGCGCCCGCATGCTGGATCCGCCCAGCCAGAGGTTCGGGGCGTTCCACCAGCAGCTCCAGATGTTCGGGGGCGAAGCGGTCGCTGAGTTGGGCGGCGGCCTCCAGGGACGGGCAGAGCACGATCAGTCCCCAGTCGTTGAGGGCGGCCCGGCACAAGTCGGCGCGGGGGTGGCCCTCCAACTGCTCGGCGAGCGCCTTGGGCACGGCCTCGGCCAGTTCGGAGCTGGTGGTCAGCAGGATGGCCGCCGCCAGGGGATCGTGCTCCGCCTGGGCCAACAGGTCGGCGGCCACCTGATCGGCGCGGGCGCTCTGATCAGCGATCACCAGCACCTCGCTGGGGCCCGCCAGGGAATCGATTCCCACGGTGCCGTAGACCGCTTTTTTGGCGAGGGTCACATAGAGGTTGCCGGGGCCGCTGATCACATCGACCCTTGGCACTGATTCGGTGCCGTAGGCCAGGGCGGCGATCGCCTGGGCGCCCCCCACCCTGTAGATCTCCTCGACGCCGGCCAGGTGGGCCGCCGCCAGCACCGTGCCATTCACCCGGCCTTCGGGCCCTGGAGGCGTGACCATCACCAACTGCTTCACGCCGGCCACCTTGGCCGGCACGGCATTCATCAGCACGGTGCTGGGGTAGGAGGCACGGCCCCCGGGCACGTAAAGACCGGCACGCTCCACAGGCCGCCAGCGACGTCCCAGCCTCTCGCCGTGAACGCCTTTGACCTGGAGGTCCTGGGGCTTCTGGCGCTGGTGAAAATCGAGGATGCGTCGATGGGCCAGGCCCAGGGCGGCCTTCAGATCTTCCGGGCAGGCGGCCCAGGCTTGCTTGATTGTCTCGGCCGTTAGGCGCAGGGGGTCGGGCCGGAAGCCATCGAAGCGCTCGCTGAGCTCGAGCAGGGCGGCATCACCCAGCGTGCGCACATGCTCAAGAATCGCGTCCACCGTGCGGGCCGCCTCCTGGCTCTGGCTCCCTCCAGTGCGCTGGGCGATGGACTCCAGCCGCGTGGCGGCGGCGTCAAGAGCGTCGATTCGGGCGATGGCCAGGGGGCCAGCGGCGGGCGCGGAAGGGGTCAGGGAACTGGCAGCCACGGTCCCCGCAACGGATGAGCAGACTTCAACGCTAGGCCCAAGAGGGAGGGGCATGGGAAGGCGGTAGGATGATTGTTTGCTCCGTCAGCGCCAAAACGCCTGTGGCCAATAACACCTCTTCGAAGAAGCGCATCCTGATCGCCGAGCGCAACCGGCTGCAGAACCGCACCTACAAGTCCGCCGTACGCACGCTGATCAAGCGCACGATCACGGCCGTGGGGGCTTACGCCCAGGAGCCCGGTGACACCACCAGAGCGGCCCTGCAGACCAGCCTCAACGCTGCCTTCAGCAAGATCGACAAGGCCATCAAGGTCGGTGTTCTGCACCGCAACACCGGCGCCAACCAGAAGTCGCGCCTGAGTGCTGCCGTCAAAAAGGCGATCGAACCCGCCACCGCCCAGGCCTGAGCCGATGGTGGCTCCGGTGGCTGAGCCGCGGCATGCGGCACTGGCCCCGCCGCCACTGGTGGATAGCCACTGTCACATCGTCTTTCGCAACTTCGACGACGACCTCGATGCGGTGGCCCAACGCTGGCGTGCGGCCGGGGTCGGAGCCTTGCTTCATGCCTGCGTTGAGCCGGGGGAAATCCCAGCGATCAGGGCCCTGGCCGATCGCTTCCCAGAGCTGCGCTACTCGGTAGGGGTCCATCCCCTCGACACCCAGCACTGGCAGGACGACACCTCCCGGGTGTTGCGCCAAGCCGCCCTCGATGACCCGAGAGTGGTCGCGATCGGAGAATTGGGCCTCGACCTGTTCCGCGACTCCAACCTCGATCAACAGCTGGCGGTGCTGGGCCCCCAACTGGATTTGGCCGTGGAGCTTGATCTACCCGTGATCATTCACTGCCGCGATGCAGCAGAGGCCATGCTCAGCGTCCTCCGTCAGCGGCGCACCGAAGGCCGTTGCCCCCGTGGGGTGATGCACTGCTGGGGTGGCACTCCCGAGGAAATGGCCGGCTTCCTGGAGCTGGGTTTGTTCATCAGTTTCAGCGGTACGGTCACCTTCCCCAAGGCGGAAGCCACCCATGCCTGCGCTCGCCTGGTGCCGGAAGGACGCTTTCTGATCGAGACCGATTGCCCCTTCCTGGCCCCTGTGCCGCGGCGGGGCAAAAGGAATGAGCCTGCGTTCGTGGCCGCCGTCGCCGAGCGGATGGCGGAGTTGCGGGGGGAAAGCGTGGATCAGGTGGCCCGTTGCAGCAGCGCTAACGCCCGGAGTCTGTTCAGCCTTCCCGGTGCCAGTGTATGATGATTTATTGGCCTGGCAGCGAAATCGACATTCGATCGTGCTCCTGCCCTCCACAAGCGTCCACCACCATCACTGGTGCTTTGTCGTCGTCGGCAGTCCTGATTCGAGCTCACTAGGCATCGCCATGAATCGGCCGTCCCTTCGCAGGGGGCGGCCGTTCGCGTGGGAGCTCCAGGCCATTCCACTTTTGAACCCGTTCCTGCAGGACACCGCATGAGCAGCAGCGCGATCCAGGTCGCCAAGACCGTCACGTACCTCCCCGATTTGGTCGAGGTGCAGCGGGCAAGCTTTAAATGGTTCCTGGAGAAGGGCCTGATCGAGGAGCTTGAAAGCTTTTCGCCCATCACCGACTACACCGGCAAGCTTGAGCTGCACTTCATCGGTAGCGAGTACCGCCTGAAGCGCCCCCGCCACGATGTGGAAGAGGCCAAGCGGCGTGATGCCACCTTCGCCTCGCAGATGTACGTCACCTGCCGGCTGGTCAACAAGGAAACCGGTGAGATCAAGGAGCAGGAGGTGTTCATCGGCGAACTGCCGCTGATGACCGAGCGTGGCACCTTCATCATCAACGGCGCTGAGCGCGTGATCGTCAATCAGATCGTGCGCAGTCCTGGCGTCTATTTCAAAGATGAGCAGGACAAGAACGGCCGCAAGACCTTCAATGCCAGCTTGATCCCCAACCGCGGTGCCTGGCTCAAGTTTGAAACCGACAAGAACGATCTGCTGCATGTGCGGGTCGACAAGACGCGCAAGATCAACGCCCACGTGCTGATGCGGGCCATCGGCCTGTCGGACAACGACGTGCTCGACAAGTTGCGGCACCCCGAGTACTACCGCAAGTCGATTGAGGCCGCCAACGACGAGGGCATCTCATCAGAGGATCAGGCCCTGCTGGAGCTCTACAAGAAGCTTCGGCCCGGCGAACCGCCGTCGGTCAGCGGCGGGCAGCAGTTGCTGCACAGCCGCTTCTTCGATCCGAAGCGCTACGACTTGGGCCGGGTAGGCCGCTACAAGATCAACAAGAAGCTGCGTCTCACGATCCCCGATGCGGTGCGTACCCTCACAGCCGAGGACGTGCTCTCGACAATTGATTACCTGATCAACCTGGAGCTTGATGTCGGTGGCGCCAGCCTCGATGACATCGACCACCTCGGCAACCGCCGGGTGCGCTCGGTGGGCGAACTGCTTCAGAACCAGGTGCGCGTGGGCCTGAATCGCCTTGAGCGGATCATCAAGGAAAGGATGACGGTGGGCGAGACCGAATCGCTCACCCCGGCCCAATTGGTGAACCCCAAGCCCCTGGTGGCGGCGATCAAGGAGTTCTTTGGCTCCAGCCAGCTGAGCCAGTTCATGGATCAGACCAATCCCCTGGCCGAGCTGACCCACAAGCGCCGGATCAGTGCCCTCGGCCCGGGTGGTCTCACCCGGGAGCGCGCTGGCTTCGCCGTGCGGGACATCCACCCTTCTCACTACGGCCGCATCTGCCCGATCGAAACGCCGGAAGGTCCCAACGCCGGCCTGATCGGATCGCTCGCCACCCACGCCCGGGTCAACGAGTACGGCTTCATCGAAACTCCCTTCTGGCGCGTCGAAGACGGCATCGTCATCAAGAGCGGCGATCCCATCTACCTCTCCGCTGACCTCGAAGACGAGTGCCGCGTTGCCCCCGGTGATGTGCCCACCGACTCCACCAGCCGGATCACGGCCGAGTTGGTTCCTGTGCGCTACCGCCAGGATTTCGAAAAAGTGCCCCCCGAACAGGTGGACTACGTCCAACTTTCGCCGGTGCAGGTGATCTCGGTGGCCACCTCCTTGATCCCCTTCCTCGAGCACGACGACGCCAACCGCGCCCTGATGGGTTCGAACATGCAGCGCCAGGCCGTGCCGCTGTTGCGCCCCGAGCGGCCCCTGGTCGGCACGGGCCTGGAAACCCAGGTCGCCCGTGACTCAGGCATGGTGCCGATCACCACGGTCAACGGCACCGTGACCTTTGTCGATGCCACCGCGATCGTGATCCGCGATGAGCAGGGCTTGGACCACATCCACCACCTGCAGAAGTACCAGCGCTCCAACCAGGACACCTGCTTGAACCAGCGCCCGATCGTCAGGCAGGGGGATCCGGTGATTGCCGGCCAGGTGTTGGCCGATGGCTCGGCCTGTGAAGGCGGCGAGATCGCCCTCGGCCAGAACGTGCTGATCGCCTACATGCCCTGGGAGGGTTACAACTACGAAGACGCGATCCTGGTGAGCGAGCGGCTCGTCCAGGACGACCTCTACACCTCGGTGCACATCGAGAAGTACGAGATCGAGGCCCGTCAGACGAAGCTCGGCCCCGAGGAGATCACCAGGGAAATTCCCAATGTGGCCGAAGAGAGCCTGGGCCACCTCGATGAGATGGGCATCATCCGTATTGGCGCCTACGTGGAGTCGGGCGACATCCTCGTAGGCAAGGTGACTCCGAAGGGCGAATCCGATCAGCCCCCCGAGGAGAAACTTCTGCGCGCCATCTTCGGCGAGAAGGCGCGAGATGTGCGCGACAACTCCCTGCGGGTGCCCAGCACCGAGCGCGGCCGCGTCGTCGACGTGCGGATCTACACCCGTGAGCAGGGCGATGAACTGCCGCCCGGCGCCAACATGGTGGTGCGGGTGTATGTGGCCCAGAGACGCAAGATCCAGGTGGGCGACAAGATGGCCGGCCGCCACGGCAACAAGGGAATCATCAGCCGCATTCTTCCCCGCGAAGACATGCCCTACCTGCCCGATGGCACCCCGATCGACATCGTTCTCAACCCCCTGGGTGTTCCCAGCCGGATGAACGTGGGCCAGGTGTTCGAGTGCCTGATGGGCTGGGCGGCCTCGCACCTCAACGCCCGCGTCAAGGTGGTGCCCTTCGATGAGATGCACGGCGCTGAGAAATCGAAGGAGACCGTGCAGGCGTTCCTTGAGGCCGCCCGCGATCAACCCGGCAAGGATTGGGTCTACAACCCCGACAACCCCGGCAAGATCCAACTGGTCGATGGCCGTAGCGGCGAACCGTTCGACCAGCCGGTCACCGTCGGGTACGCCCACATTCTCAAGCTGGTTCACCTGGTGGACGACAAAATCCACGCCCGTTCCACCGGCCCCTACTCTCTGGTGACGCAGCAGCCCCTGGGTGGCAAAGCGCAGCAGGGCGGCCAGCGGCTCGGAGAGATGGAGGTCTGGGCTTTGGAGGCCTACGGCGCCGCCTACACCCTTCAGGAACTGCTCACCGTCAAATCCGACGACATGCAGGGCCGCAACGAAGCGCTCAACGCGATCGTCAAGGGCAAGCCCATTCCCCGCCCCGGCACACCGGAGTCGTTCAAGGTGCTGATGCGCGAGCTGCAGTCCCTTGGCCTCGACATCGCTGTTTACACCGATGCGGGTGAGGAAGTGGATCTGATGCAGGATGTCAATCCCCGCCGCAGCACCCCCAACCGCCCCACCTACGAATCCCTCGGCGTCGCGGACTTCGATGACGACTGATCGCTGATCGATCGGGAAGCCCCCTGCGGCTTCCCCCCTCGATCCCACCCGCTTCCTCGACCCCCGCGCGCTCTCCGGCCATGACCAACAGTAATTCCCGCATCGAGAACCACTTCGATTACGTCAAGATCACGCTCGCTTCCCCAGAGCGGATCATGCAGTGGGGGCAGCGCACCCTGCCGAACGGTCAGGTGGTGGGTGAGGTGACCAAGCCGGAAACAATCAACTACCGCACCCTCAAGCCCGAAATGGACGGGCTCTTCTGCGAGAAGATCTTCGGCCCCTCCAAAGATTGGGAATGCCACTGCGGCAAGTACAAACGTGTGCGCCACCGCGGCATCGTTTGTGAACGCTGCGGCGTGGAGGTCACCGAGAGCCGGGTGCGCCGGCATCGCATGGGCTTCATCAAGTTGGCCGCCCCGGTGTCCCATGTTTGGTATCTCAAAGGGATTCCCAGCTATGTGGCGATTTTGCTCGACATGCCCCTGCGGGATGTGGAGCAGATCGTGTACTTCAACTGCTATGTGGTGCTCGAGAAGGGCGACCACAAGGACCTCACCTACAAGCAGCTCCTGACCGAAGACGAGTGGCTGGAGATCGAGGACCAGATCTACGCCGAGGATTCGGAGATCGAAAACGAGCCCGAGGTGGGCATCGGCGCTGAGGCGCTCAAGCGCCTGCTGGAGGATCTCAACCTGCCCGAGATCGCCGAGCAGCTGCGCGAGGAGATCAGCGGCAGCAAAGGTCAGAAGCGCGCCAAGCTGATCAAACGACTGCGGGTGATTGACAACTTCATCGCCACCGGCGCCAGCCCCGAGTGGATGGTGCTCGATGTGATTCCGGTGATTCCCCCCGACCTGCGCCCGATGGTGCAGCTCGATGGGGGCCGCTTCGCCACCAGCGACCTGAATGATCTTTACCGGCGGGTGATCAACCGCAACAACCGCCTGGCGCGGTTGCAGGAAATCCTCGCTCCAGAAATCATCGTCCGCAACGAAAAGCGGATGTTGCAGGAGGCCGTCGATGCCCTGATTGACAACGGTCGACGCGGCCGCACCGTTGTAGGTGCCAACAACCGCCCACTCAAGTCGCTCAGCGACATCATTGAGGGCAAGCAGGGCCGCTTCCGCCAGAACCTGCTCGGCAAGAGGGTCGACTACTCCGGTCGTTCCGTGATCGTGGTGGGACCGAAGCTCAAGATGCACCAGTGCGGTCTTCCCAAGGAGATGGCGATCGAGCTGTTCCAGCCCTTCGTGATTCACCGCCTGATCCGCCAGAACATCGTCAACAACATCAAGGCCGCCAAGAAGCTGATCCAGCGCGCCGACGACGAGGTGATGCAGGTGCTTCAGGAGGTGATCGAAGGTCACCCGATCCTGCTGAACCGGGCCCCGACCCTGCACCGCCTTGGCATCCAGGCTTTCGAGCCCAAACTTGTCGATGGCCGTGCCATCCAACTGCACCCCCTGGTCTGCCCGGCCTTCAACGCCGACTTCGACGGTGACCAGATGGCCGTCCACGTGCCCCTGGCGATTGAGGCCCAGACCGAAGCCCGCATGTTAATGCTGGCCAGCAACAACATTCTTTCCCCAGCCACCGGCGAGCCGATCATCACCCCCTCCCAGGACATGGTGCTCGGGATCTACTACCTCACGGCTGTGGATCGCAAGGAGATCAAGCCCGATTTCGGTGATCGCCGCCACACGTTTGCCAGCCTCTCAGATGTGCTCAGTGCCTTCGATGAGAAGCACCTCTCCCTTCACGATTGGATCTGGGTGCGCTTCTCCGGCGCCGTCGACGATGACGACGAGGGCGAGTCACCGATCAAGGAAGAAACCCTCAGCGATGGCACTCGCATCGAACAGTGGAAGTACCGCCGTGATCGCCTCGATGAGGACGGTGCCCTGATCAGCCGCTACCTGCTCACCACCGTTGGACGGGTCGTCATGAACAACACGATCATTTCCGCCGTGGCCGCCACCTGAGTTCTGGGCCGAACCGAACGCCCCTGTCCCTAGTCCGTCCCGCTTCCCCTTTCGCGCCCCGCCATGACCACCACCCCCGCCAAGAAGATCTCCAAGAAGGCCGCCGCCAAAGCCGCCGCTGAATTGGCGGCGGCAGCCCCGGTGCTGGGTGCCTCCGCTCCCTTGAGCAAGGAGCCGCCGCGTTTTCGAAACCGCGTGATCGACAAGAAGGCCCTGCGCAACCTGGTCGCCTGGGCCTTCAAGAACCACGGCACGGCGGCCACCGCCTCGATGGCCGATGAGCTCAAGGATCTCGGTTTCCACTACGCCACCCAGGCGGCGGTCTCGATTTCCGTCGACGACCTGCGCATTCCGAGCGACAAGCCGGCGCTGCTGCAGGAGGCCGAGGAGCAGATCACTGCAACGGAGGAGCGCTATCGCCTTGGTGAAATCACCGAGGTGGAACGTCACACCAAGGTGATCGACACCTGGACCGAAACCAACGAACGACTGGTGGAGGCCGTGCGGCGCAACTTCAACGAGAACGATCCGCTCAACTCGGTCTGGATGATGGCCAACTCCGGCGCCCGCGGGAACATGTCCCAGGTGCGCCAACTGGTCGGTATGCGCGGCCTGATGGCCAACCCCCAGGGGGAAATCATCGACCTTCCGATCCGCACCAATTTCCGAGAGGGCCTCACGGTCACCGAGTACGTCATCTCCTCCTACGGTGCCCGCAAGGGTTTGGTGGACACCGCCCTGCGCACCGCTGACTCCGGCTACCTCACCCGCCGTCTGGTGGACGTGGCACAGGATGTGATTGTGCGTGAGGACGACTGCGGCACCACCCGCTGCATCCCCATCGACGCAGACGAGCGGGGGCGTTTCTTTGCCAAGTTGGTGGGCCGCCTGGCGGCTGAGCGGGTGGTGGATGCCAACGGCGAGATCCTGGTGGAGCGGGATGGTGAGATCGATCCACCCCTCTCCCAGCGCATTGAGGCTGCGGGTGTGCGCTCGGTGAAAGTGCGCTCGCCCCTCACCTGTGAGGCGGCCCGTTCGGTCTGCCGCAAATGCTACGGCTGGGCTCTGGCCCACAACGAACTGGTTGATTTAGGGGAAGCCGTCGGGATCGTCGCGGCCCAGTCCATCGGTGAACCGGGAACCCAGCTGACCATGCGTACGTTCCACACCGGAGGTGTGTCCACGGCCGAAAGTGGCGTGGTGCGCTCCCTGGTGGAAGGCACGATCGAATTCGGCAGCAAGGGCCGCGTGCGTCCCTTCCGCACCCCCCACGGCGTGGAGGCTCAGATCGCCGAGCTCGATTTCACCCTGCAGGTGAAGCCCACCGGCAAGGGCAAGGTCCAGAAGCTGGACATCACCAGCGGCTCGATCCTGTTCGTCGCTGATGGCCAAACCCTGCCCGCCGACACGATTCTTGCCCAGATTTCCGCTGGTGCCACGACCAAAAAGAGCGTCGAGAAGGCCTCCAAGGATGTGATCTGCGACCTGGCCGGCCAGGTGCGTTATGAGGATGTGATCCAGCCCAAGGAGGTCACAGACCGCCAGGGCAACATCACCCTGAAGGCCCAGCGCCTGGGGCGCCTCTGGGTGCTGAGTGGCGATGTCTACAACCTCCCCCCCAATGCCCAACCGGTGGTGCCAGGCACCCAGCCGGTCACCACCGGCGACGTTCTCGCCGAGAGCCGCCTGGTCAGTGAGTACGGCGGCGCTGTGCGCCTGCGGGAGTCCACCGGGGATTCTCGTGAGGTGCAGATCGTCACCGCCAGCCTCACTCTCAAAGACTGCAAACTGCAGGGGGAATCCACGCACTCCGGTGAGATCTGGCACCTGGAGGGCAAAGACAGCATTCGCTACTTGCTCAAGACTCAGCCGGGCAGCAAGATCAGCGGTGGTGAGGTGATCGCCGAGCTCGCCGATGATCGTTTCCGAACCAGCACCGGTGGCCTGGTCAAGTATGCCCCTGGTCTGTCGATCAAGAAGGCGCGTTCGGCCAAGAACGGCTACGAGGTCAACAAGGGGGGCACCCTGCTGTGGATCCCCCAGGAAACCCACGAGATCAACAAGGACATCTCCCTGTTGATGATTGAGGACGGTCAGTGGATTGAGGCCGGCACCGAGGTGGTCAAGGACATCTTCAGCCAGACCGCCGGCATCGTCACGGTGACCCAGAAGAACGACATCCTGCGGGAGATCATCGTTCGCTCCGGAACGTTGCACCTGATCAGCGAGGCCAAGGTGCTCGCCCGTTACGGCGGCGACGGCAAGATGGTTAACCCAGGCGATGAGATTGCCCCGGGGCTGAAGGCTGAGGCGATCCTCTTCGTTGAGGCGGTCGACACCACCGGAGGCGGCGCTCTGCTGCTGCGGCCGGTGGAGGAATACGCCATTCCTGATGAGGCTCATCTGCCTGAACTGGGCTCCATCAAGCAGAGCGGCGGCCCCTCCCTGGGCCTCAAGGCCGTTCAGCGCCTCACCTACAAAGATGGTGAGCTGATCAAGTCAGTCGATAGCGTCGAGCTGCTGCGCACCCAGTTGATTCTCGAAACCCACGACACCACCCCCCAGATGACGGTCGATGTCGAGGCGGTGCCCGACAAGCGTGCCAAGACCATTGAGCGGTTGCAGCTGGTGATCCTCGAAACGCTGCTGGTGCGCCGCGACACTCTCTCTGATGCCAGCCACGGTTCCACCCATACCGAACTGCAGGTGGAAGACGGCATGGCCGTCAAGAGTGGTGATGTGGTGGCCACCACCCAGATCCTCTGCAAGGAAAACGGTGTGGTTCAACTGCCCGATCTGGTGGAGGGCGAACCGATCCGCCGCTTGATCGTTGAGCGTTCCGGCGACACCAAGCCCATCGATCTAGGCTCCGCCACGCCCAACGTGGTGATTGGCCAGCGGGTTGTCGACGGCGATGAACTCGCCCCCGGCGTTCTGGCCGGCCATTGCGGTGAAGTGGAGGCCATCGACGGCCACACCGTCACCCTGCGCCTTGGGCGCCCTTACATGGTCTCGCCCGACTCGGTGCTGCACGTGCGTGACGGCGAACTGGTGCAGCGCGGGGATGGCCTCGCGCTGTTGGTGTTTGAGCGTCAGAAGACGGGCGACATCGTGCAGGGTCTGCCCCGGATTGAAGAGCTGCTGGAGGCCCGCCGCCCGCGGGAATCGGCGATTCTCTGCCGGAAGCCCGGCACGGTGCAGATCAAGCTCGGCGAGGATGACGATTCCGTCACCATCTCGGTGATCGAGCAGGACGATGTGATCACGGATTACCCGATCCTGCTCGGGCGCAACGTGATGGTCAGTGATGGCCAACAGGTCACCGCCGGGGAGTTCCTGACCGATGGTCCGGTGAACCCCCATGAGCTGCTCGATTGCTACTTCGAGGATCGGCGCACCCGCAAGCCCGCCCTGGAGGCGGCCCAGGAGGCGATCTCCAAGCTCCAGTTCCGCCTGGTGCAGGAGGTGCAGAACGTCTACAAATCCCAGGGCGTCACCATTGATGACAAGCACATCGAAGTGATCGTGCGGCAGATGACCAGCAAGGTGCGCATCGAGGACGCGGGTGACACCACCCTGTTGCCCGGTGAGTTGATCGAGTTGCGTCAGGTGGAGCAGGTCAATGGCGCCATGGCGATCACTGGCGGCGCACCCTCCGAGTTCACCCCTGTGCTGCTGGGCATCACCAAGGCTTCGCTCAACACCGACAGCTTCATCTCGGCGGCCTCCTTCCAGGAGACCACCCGGGTGCTCACCGAAGCCGCGATCGAGGGCAAGAGCGACTGGCTGCGGGGACTCAAGGAGAACGTGATCATTGGTCGCCTCATCCCTGCCGGTACCGGTTTCAGTGGTTTTGAAGAGGAGTTGCGGGCCGAGGCGGGTCCCCACCCCGACATTCTCGATGAGGATCCCTCGGGCTACCGCCGTATGCAGAACCTGCGTCCGGATTACACCGTGGAGATCCCAGCGGCCCCTTCGGTGGCCTCCCAGGCGGTGCTTGATGATCCCTCCGATGAAGCCCTTGAGGCCACCCGGAGCCGCCACGGGATCGAGGCCACGGCCAGCGGCTTTGCCGCCTTTGCCCGCCCCACCGTGGAAGAGGGCCTGGAGGAGGAGCAGATCGCCGATCCCGACGCGATCGAAGGGCTCCAGGAGGAGGGGCTGCTCAGCAGCGAGGAGTGAGCCGGGGGCCTCTTCCGCACCACCCCCGGGCCGTTCGCTTCAATGGAGTGAGCGGCCCTCGCGTCGTTCGATTCCTGAACAGCCGATGATCCTGCCCGCACCGACGCGCGTTCCCCAGCGCCGCCTCCCCCGCTTCGGCTTCCACCCCCATACCGAGCGGCTCAACGGACGGCTTGCGATGCTCGGCTTCATTGCCTTGTTGGCTCTGGAGTATTGGCTTGGCCATGGGCTGTTGGCATGGCCCTGACTGGTGCTGCCTCAGCACTCGCCGAGGCGCCGCCGCCTCTGCTGGGTCTTGGGCCCGAGGCGCTTGAAGCCTGGGCACAGGCCGAAGGCCAACCAGCTTTCCGCGGTCGGCAACTGCACGATTGGATCTACGCCAAGGGGGCCCGCGACCTGGGGGGGATCACGGTGCTGCCCAAGCTCTGGCGGGAACGCCTGATCGAGCGGGAGCTGGCCCATCCAGGCGCTGGTAGCGGTCTGATCGGCCGCTCCAGGGAGTTGACGCGCAGTGTCGCCCGTGATGGCACCACCAAGTTGCTGCTCGCCACCCACGATGGCCTCAGCCTGGAAACGGTGGGCATCCCCGCCACCGACCGTCTCACGGTCTGTGTCAGCAGCCAGGTGGGCTGCCCGATGGCCTGCCGCTTCTGTGCCACCGGCAAGGGGGGGCTCCAGCGCTCATTGGCGGTGCACGAGATCGTCGATCAGGTGCTGAGCGTGCGCGAGGTGATGGGTGAGCGCCCCAGCCATGTGGTGTTCATGGGCATGGGCGAGCCGTTGCTCAACGTTGAGGCCGTGCTTGTTGCGGTTCAATCGCTCTGCCGTGATCTGGGCATGGCCCAGCGCCAGATCACGATCAGCACCGTGGGCGTGCCACGAGCCCTGCCCGAGCTGGCAGAGCGGGCCCTGGCGGTGCTGGGGCGGGCCCAGTTCACCCTGGCGGTGAGCCTTCACGCCCCTGACCAGGCCCTGCGGGAGGAACTGATTCCCACTGCTCGGGCCTATCCGATCGAGACCTTGCTGGAGGATTGCCGCCGCTACGTGGCGATCACCGGACGGCGGGTGAGCTTCGAGTACATCCTGCTGGGGGGCGTCAACGACCAGCCCCGCCACGCCGATGCCCTCGCCCAGCGGCTGCGGGGCTTCCAGAGCCATGTGAACCTGATCGCCTACAACCCGATCGAGGAGGAAGAATTCCAGCGGCCATCGCCGCAGCGGGTGCAGGCGTTCAAGGCCGTGCTTGAGCGCCGGCACGTGGCCGTGAGCGTGCGCGCCAGTCGCGGGCTCGATGCCGATGCGGCCTGCGGGCAGTTGCGGCGCCGGGCCTCAGCTGGCGTCGCGCTCGGGATCGAAGGCGCCGCGGGCCTGGCTCTCGCCCCAGGGCGTGACCACAGCCATCAGTAAAAAGGCTGGCACGGCCGCTGCCGCTGAAAGCAGGAAAAAATGCTCCCAGCTGGTGAGCTTCACCAGCAGGCCGGAAGGGGCCGCCAGCACCTTGCTGCTGACGGCATAAACGCCCGAAAAAACGGCGTACTGGGTGGCCGAGAAGCGTGGGTTGCAAAGGCTCATCAGCAAAGCAACAAATGCGGTTGCCACAAGGCCACTCGATAGGTTTTCCAGCAGCACTGCTCCAGCAACGGCTTTGAGCGACGGCGTGCCCCGGGCCACCAGCCAGTAGGCGAGGTTGCCGGCCGTGCCTGCGATGCCAAAGAGCCAAAGACTGCGGTTCATGCCTAGCCGGCCGAACAAAAAACCACCAATGACAACGCCAGCCATCGTGGCCAGCACGCCCAGTGCTGATTTGATGAGTCCGATTTCGCTTGCTGTCAGGCCCTCGGCCACCAGGAAGGGGCCGCTCATCGGGGCGAGCAGGCCATCCGGCAGGCGATACAGAAGCACAAGCGCCAGGAGCTGCACGGCCCGCCGTTTCCCCGTGCGGGCGATGAATTCGCGCACGGGGCCAATGACGGCCTGACGAAGGGTCAGCACAGGCTGCTCCAGCGGCTTCAGCTCCGGTGCCGCCAGGGTGCAGGGGATCAGGAGCAGCATCAAGGCTCCCGCTGCGACAAAGGCCAGTGGGTAACCAGCCACACCGGTGACAAGGAGGGCGCCGGATCCCAAGACCAGTGTGCCGCCGCGAAACCCAAGCGAGTTGGCTGCCGCTCCGGCGCCCCGCTCTTGCTGGGGCAGTAAATCGGTTCGATAGGCATCAATCACGATGTCCTGGGTGGCGCTGAGCACCGCCACGATCAAGGCCATCAATCCAATGGCGAAGAGGGCCCGCGGATTGGTGCTCGGTTGCAGCAGGGCGAGGCTGGCGATGGCGATCGCCAGCAGCAGCTGGAGCAGCGCGATCCAGCCCCGGCGCCGGTCGGGCCAAGGAATCGGCCAGCGATCCAGCAGTGGGGCCCAGAGAAACTTGATCGCGTAGGGCAGTCCGGCCAGGGGCAGCAAGCCGATCAGCTCCACGGCTACACCGTTGGTGGCCAGCCAGATCGGCAAAACTTCCCCCAGGCCACTATTGGGTGCGCCGCTGGCGAAGCCCAAGAGCCCCACCGCCACCAGACGCCTGCTGGCGCCGGGGCCCCTGGGTTGGTCCGGGGGGGTGAGGGGGGGGGCGTTAGATGTGGTTTCGGAGGGCGCGGGGTCCAAGGCGATCCGACGGCTGGGCGAACCCTACGGGCGCCGCATCGACCAGAATGGGGCGATCGCCAGGTCACCGTGCAATTTCTCCGTTCCACCCTGCTGCCCGCCGCGATCATGGTGCTGTTCGGCCTGGCTCTGTTTGCCGTCAGTGCCCGCATCTGGCTGCCCAGTGACATGGCCGCCCCAGCACCGCTGGCCTGAGCCAGGGCTGGGGCTGCGGGCGGCATGGGCGCTCTGACGACGGGCTTTTACGATCGTGCCCATGACGGATCCCACGCCGCCCTTTCCAATTCCACCCTTCTCGACCAGCCCCCCCGAGCTGGCGCTGGATCCTGAAGTGCTGGCCACCGAGTTGGCCAAGGAGTTGCTTGGCGATCCGCTCGATGAGATCGACGCCCTCGATCCTGACCAGATCGATGTGGCCGGCGAGTGCGACCTCGGCCTCGAGTTGCTCAAGGGTGGCCACGCCGAACGGGTTCAAGGCCTGCGGATTTTTTGCGAGCACCGTGATCCGCGGGCGACGGATGTGCTGAGGCCTCTGCTGCAGGCCAGCTGTCCGATCGAACGCATGAGCGCCGTCTATGCCCTCGGTCGCAACCCCGATGCTCGCTCGGTGGCGCCGCTGCTGGCCTTGCTTCAGAACGACAGCAATGGCTATGTGCGCAAGGCCGTGGCCTGGAGTCTGGGCAACTATCCCGATGCCCCGGTGCTGGGTCCCTTGATCCGTGCCCTGGAAGCCGATGTGGCGGCGGTGCGGCTCTGGGCCGCCAGCTCCCTGGCCGATGTGGGCGCCACAGGCCTGGCCAAGGCAGACCAGGCCGCCGCCCAGTTGCTGCTCAGCCTTCGCATCGACAGCGAACCGGTGGTTCGCAGCAACAGTGCCTGGTCCCTGGGGCGTCTCTACGCCGATCTGGTGGAGCCGCGCCAGAGGGAGTTGGTGGAGGCTCTTGTGGCGACGTTGCTGGGCGACGGAGATCCAACCGTGCGCGATGAGGCGCGGGTGGCCCTCGAGCAGCTTGAGGACCCTGTGGTGCTGGAGCGCTTGCAGACGCTCATCGAGGATGGGTTCCTGAGTTGATCCCCAAGGCGATCGGATCCGGCTAGATTTCGTGGCACCTTCCGGCACCCGGGATGGCCCAGGCCACCATTCGCTTCCGTATCCGCCCAGACGGGCGCGTCGAGGAGTTGGTTGAGGGCCTGCGCGGCTTGGGCTGCGAGCAGCTCACTGAGCGGATCGAGGCGAAGCTTGGAGTGGTGCAGCAGCGTCGCAGCACCTCTGAGGCTTACCTCCCCCAAGCTCAGCCGGTCGAGGCCCCCCAGGCCATCTCCGCCGTTATCCCTTGATCCCGTCGTTCTGATGTCGCACTTCAGCACTGTCAAGACAGAGCTTCGTGATCGCCAGGCCCTGGTGGAGGCTCTGAGAGACCTCGGCCACCACCCCACCGAGGGCCAGCGCCCCGTTCGTGGTTACCTCGGCCAGACCGTGCTTGCGGATCTGACCTTGCCCCAAGAGGAAGGCGGCGATATCGGTTTTCGCTGGAACGAGACCAGCGGCAGCTATGAATTGGTCACCGATCTCGACCTCTGGAAGCTGCAGGTGCCTGTGGAGCGCTTCCTGGCGCAGCTCACCCAGCGCTATGCTCTGCGCTCGATTCTGGCCGCCTCCACCCAGGAGGGCTTCCAGGTGAGCGAGCAGACCCAGCACAACGACGGCAGCATCGAGCTGGTGGTCACGCGCTGGGACGGCTGACCGCGGTGGCTGATCCCGCCCTGGCCTTTTCAGCGGCGGCGGCCCCACGGCCTGAGCCCACCGGCCGGGAGCCCCAGTTGGGTGGCGCCCTGCGCCAGAGAGCGGTCTGGGTGGATGAAGCGGTCTGCATCGGCTGCCGCTACTGCACCCATGTGGCTGGCAACACTTTCCTGGTTGAGCCCGACTGGGGTCGTTCCAGGGCCCTGCGCCAGGATGGGGACAGCACCGAGATCATTCAGGAGGCGATCGACACCTGCCCGGTGGACTGCATCCACTGGGTGGCCTACGAAGAACTTGATGGCCTCAACGCGCGCCTGAGCTGTCAGGAGCTCCAGCCCTTGGGGCTGCCTGCGGCCGCCCGGCTGAAACGCACCCTGCCCCGCTCCCACGTCCCGCAGCCTTGACCGTTGCCCTGGAGCTGCCCCCCCATGGCGCTTCGGCCCCGGGGAGCTGGCCATGCCCGTGTTTTCCGCCCGGAGGGCTGCACTTTCAGCAGTGCTGGAGCGATCAGTCTCCTCGGGCGACGGGCGCCGAGGGCCAGGCGAACCTGCGGACCACGCTTGGGATGGTGGTGGCCGCTGGGTTCCACCACATCGATACCGCTCGCGCCTGAGGACGTTCGGAGCTCCAGCCTGGCTGGCCCCTTCCAGCACGCCCTGAGCCGCGCAGACCCCGCGCCCTTCGAGATGGAACTCGCCATCAGCTTCAAGCACCTGGTGTGGAAAGGCTTGATCTGCTCACCCCCCATGGCCTCAACCGGCCGGAGCAGCTGGCGCAGAGCCTGATCTTTGAGGCGATTGCCACTGAGGCCATCGAGGCCATCAACGTGGCTTGGGATTTCATCCGCTGGACACAGGCCCGCACAGGCCCGTCGATCGAGGCGGCCCGCGTCCTCGACGTGGGTGTTTTCATGATCAGCCCAAGGGACAAGCGCGGCCACCTGCAGACCCCTTCTGACAGGCTTCAGGGCTGTGCACCCCCCTGCACCCGTCATTTCAACGATCTGTTCGGCCTGAGAGCCGACGCCATCGCCAGGATCAGCGTGGGGGGTGCCCGCTTGGAGACGCTCGACCATCGCCTCGAGGCGGTGGTGCTGTCGCCCCGGGCGGGCGAGCTGATGCTGCCGGATCCTGGGCTCGACTGGCCGGCCAGCTGGGAGCAGCGATTTCCCCCTGGGAAGCCACCCCCGGCGCTCTCAACCTGCCGGTGCTGCTCTGCCGGCACAACCTTCCGGAGGCCTGGGATCTGGAGGGTTTTCTCCGCGCCCGCGAAGCCCGCTCAGGCCGTGGCGGTCGGTTGGTCCCCTGGGGCCAACCCCGGGGCCCTCGATGGCGACGTGAGCGTCGCGCACCTATGGACGGTGCCTTCGGGCAGCCCCTGGGGGGGGATTCAAGTTCTGCTGCGAGCGTTGCGCCCGCGGGTCGGGGGCAGGCGGCGGCGCGGCTGGTGGCCAGCGGCAGCACGAATGAAGCGCAGGGCTGACGTCAGCCGCCGTTGATGGATCCAAGCGGATGCTTGGCAGGCACTCCAACGGCCCGGGGGTAGGTACGCGGGCAGGGGGCCATGGCCACCAGGGTGATGGCATGGCGGACGCCCCGTTCCCCTGGGAGGTCCTGGCGCTGCACCCGCTCAAGTCGTCCACTTAACGGTAGAAGAGCTCGCTCGAGGGCCTCGGCGTCGTCATGGCTCCATTGGCCTCGGTAGAGCAGTGCCCGGCCCTGGGGCCGCAGCAGGGGCAGCAAGTATTCAGCCACCACCGGCGCGGTGGCGACCGCCCTGGCCAGGGCCAGATCGAAGTGGCCGCGGCAGGCGCGCTCCTGGCCCGTACGCTCCACGCGCTCACAGCGCAGGCGCACCCGATCGGCCAGACCCAGGGCCGCCGCCATGGCCCGCACCGCCTCGGTTTTGCGACCGACGGAATCTACAAGCGTAAGGCGGGCGTTGGGCAGGGCAATCGCCACCGCCAGGCCTGGGAAGCCACCGCCGGTGCCCACGTCGATGCACTCGGGCGCGGCCTCGGGGTCGTTCAGCCGCTCCCTCAGGGGCCAGAGGCTGTCGAACACCTGGGTGACCCAGTAGTCGTCGCCCTCCACCAGCCGCGTGAGGTTGAGCCGGCCGTTCCAATGGCGCAGTTCCTGTTGCAGCTGCTGGAACAGGGTCCATTGCTGCGGATCCGGCCTCCAGCCCAGGGCCTCCCAGAGCCCAGGGTGGGGTTCGGAAGCAGGGGGAGAGGGCGTGGGTTGGGCGTTTCCGGTTTCGGCGGGCATCCGCTCGGACGGGGACGGTCGTTCTCTCTAGGATCCCCCAGACGCGGTCGTTCGCTGGTGGCTGGCGGAGATCCCACGGGCCAAACCCATTACGAGCTGCTGCAGCTGCCACCGAGCGCCACGGTGGAGGAACTGCGGCGGGCGTTTCGCCGCCTGAGCAAGCTCTATCACCCCGACACCACCAGCCTGCCGGCCGCGGAGGCCCAGGAGCACTTCCGGCTGCTCCAGGAGGCCTACGGGACCCTGAGCGATCCACTTCGGCGGCAGGCCTACGACGTCCGCCTCAGGCCCACCGCCCCTCCGCGGCCGGTGGTGATGACGGTGCTGCGCCGCGGTGAGCCGAGGCTCCAACCCGTGCGCCGTGCCCTCTCCAGTGGCGAATGGTTTGCCCTGTTGCTGCTGGGGTTGGCCCTTGCTGCCAGCCTTGTGCTGGGGGTGGGGATGGCCTGGGTGCGGGGCACGGACCTGGTGCGTCAACCAAGTTGGTGGAGCGAAGCGGCGGCCCCGGCCCCCCGGCTTGAGGTGCCAACCCTTGCCCAGCTCCTCCCTGGGGCCGCAGCGGTGCAGAGTGGATCACAGCCAGGCGTCAGCTTCGGGAATGCCGACACTCCCTACACCTCAGACGCCGCTGTACAACCACCCGCTGCCGGCGCTTGAGGCCTGGCTGCGACAGCTGGGGGGAAGCAAGCAGCGCGAGAACCCCTGCCTGTGGGATCTGCATCAGCCCCAGTGGAGTGCCCGCATCGAGCTGGAGGTCGAGGCGCTCTCCGTGCGCTGGCAGCACCAGGGCCAGACCAGCGAACGGCGCTTCCCCTACGGACTCTCGCGGGCCGATGCCGAAGCGGCGATTCTGGCTGGTCCCTAGGGTGCGTCAGAGCCCCCCCAGGGCGCGGCCGATGGCGCCATAGCAGCGCTCCAGCTGGGCGTCGTCGAGGCAGAGGGGTGGCAAGAGATAGATCACCTGACCCAGGGGCCTGAGGAACACCCCTTCGGCGAGCGCTGACCGCTGCACGGCCCGGCCGGCGGGGTTGAGGTAACCGGGCTGCTCCACCACCAGATCGATGGCGGCGATCGTGCCGACCAGGCGCGGGTACCGCACGCTGGGGTGCTGGGCCAAGGCCTCCAGGTGGGGCCGATGGCGGGCCTCGAAACCTTCGAAGCGTTCAGGGGTCGCCTCCAGCAGCGCCAGGCTGGCCAGGGCGGCGGCGCAACCGAGGGGATTGGCGGTGAAGCTGTGGCCATGGAGAAAGGTGCGCCCGCTGGCACCCACGAAGCCCGTGTGCAGCACCTCACTGGCCAGGGTGACGCCCATGGGCAGGAAGCCGCCGGTGAGCCCTTTGGACAGGGTGATTAGGTCGGGCTTAATGCCGGCCCGCTGGCTGGCGAACAAGCTGCCGGTGCGGCCGAAACCCGTGAGCACCTCATCGGCGATCAGCAGGGCTCCGGTGGCGCGCACGCGTCGTTCCACTTCCCGCAGGAAGCCCTCGCGCACCATCGCCATGCCGGCCGCCCCCTGCACCAGGGGCTCCAGGATCACCGCGGCCGTAGGGGTTTCCAGCAACTGCTCCAGGCGCTCCAAGGCCAACCGTTCCCGCTGCTCCACTCCCACGTCGCCCCACCAGGTGGCGGGCCAGGGGGCGCGGCCCACCTCAAACAGCAGCTCGTCGAAGGGAGCCGTGAACAGGGAGCGGGCCCCCAGGGCCATCGCCCCCACCGTGTCGCCGTGGTAGGCCCCCTCGAAGGCGATCAGTTGGCGTCTGGGTTCTCCCCGATTCCGCCACCACTGCCAGGCGATCTTGAGCGCCACTTCCACGGCGGTGGAGCCGTTGTCGGAGAAGAACAGACGCTCCAGGCCGCTGCGGGCGCTGAGGGCCTCGGCCAGTTGTTCCGCCGGTGGGTGGCGGAAGTTGGCGAAGATCACCTGCTCCAGCTCCCTGGCCTGGGCCGCCACGGCCGCGGCGATGGAGGGTTCGGCGTGGCCGTGCAGGGTCACCCACCAGCTGCTGATGGCGTCGATCAGCTGGCGGCCGTCGTCGAGCTCCAGCAGGGCGCCCCGGCCGCGCACCGCCCGCAGGGGTGGATCGGCGCTGGCCACCTGGGTGGTGGGGTGCCAGAGGTGGGGATGCCAGGGCTGTGTCGGCACGGGTTAAGGCGGCTCAGGAGTGGCTGCTCGAGTGGCGGCCGTCAGGCCTTGGCCGATCAAGGGCTGGCAGCTCGCCATGGGGCGGCCCACAAACATCAGATCACCCAGCGGCAGAGGGTCCGATGACCCACCATTCAGGGATTGTTCCGTCAGCGGCCCATCCAGCACTGGCCGGCGAACAATGGACCATGACGCCAAGACCGACAGAACAGGGACCAGGCAATCAATGGCAGATCTTGGAGCTGTGTTCGTTGGCCGTGGCCAGGGGGCCGCAGCTGAACCAGCGGTAGACCCCGACCTCGATGTCGGTGAACAGCACCAGGATGCCGGCACACAGGCCAAACAGGGCCCCCGTCACAAGCAGGTGGGTCTTGCTCATGGGCGCAGGTTAGGGCCCATCTGCAGGCGATCGCCCAGTCCGATGACCTGCCATTGCTGGGCCAATGCCTCCCGATCCAGCCGTAGGAGGGGGGGCAGTTGGGCGAGCACCGGCGCGCCCGAGAGAGCTTCGAGGGTGGCGGCGTTGTTGGGATGGGACGGACCGTTGAGCACGATCCCCAGCAGGGGGAGTCCGCGCCGGTCCAGGGCCTCCAGCGAGAGCAGGGTGTGGTTGAGGGTGCCCAGGCCGCTGCGGGCCACCAGCAGCACTGGAAGGCCCCAGAGGCGCAGCTGCTCGATCTGCAGCCAGTCCAGCCGCAGGGGCACCAGCAGCCCTCCGGCCGTCTCCACCACCAGCGGGCCGCTTACCGCCGGCAGTGCCAGGCGGGCCGCCTCGATGCGCAGTCCCTGCTGCTGCGCCGCCCAGTGGGGCGACACCGGGGCCGCCAGCCGGTAGGCCTCCGGCAGCACCCGATCAGAAGGCAGCTCCAGCAGCTCCCGCACCCGGTCGCTGTCGCCGCCGCCCTCCAGGCCGCATTGCACGGGTTTCCAGTAGGTGGCCCCCAGCCCCTGCACCAGCAGGGCACTGACCACGGTCTTGCCCACATCGGTGTCGGTGCCGCAGACCACCAGCCGAAGCGCTTCTGTCACGGCCGCCGCCTGGGCTTTTGACCCACGAGGATCTGCAGCTCCCAGCTCAGAACCTTCACCCTTCCCTGGCTGGGCCAGTGGGCCTCCAGGGCCCGCAACTCCCCTGCCGACAGGGGCTTCACGCGGCTGGCGCTGGCCCCGAGCACCTTGAGCTCGCGCAGCAAGGCCAGGGCGCTGGGGGCTGTGCGGCTGAATGGCAGCCTCCGCTCGACAAGCAGCTCCAGCCAGGTGCCGCAGGTCGCTTGCAAGTCCTGGGCCTTGGGGAGGGGCAGGGCGCTGCAGGGCACATCCGCCGCCTGGGCCGCCTGCTGCCATTGGCGAAAACTGCCCTGGGTGGGCACCGCCAGCACCAGCCAGCCGCCGGGCTGGAGCGCCCGGCACCACTGATCCAGTTGGGCCAGGGGCTGCTCCAGCCAGTGAAGGGCGAAGCTGGAGGCCAGCAGGGCCGCGCCCTCCAGCTCACCCGGCAGCCCCCCGTTGAGATCCCAGAGCAGGGATGGAGCTGGTGGGGTGCCGTCGGCTCCAGGACAAGCGGAGCGCTCCCCCTGGTGCAGCAGCTCGGCGCAGTGGTCGAGGCGCAGCAGGGTGAGTTCAGGCCGCTGGGCCTCCAGGGCCCGCGCCAGCAGGCCACTGCCCGCCCCCAGATCAGCTGCGGGCCCTGGAGGCAGGGGCAGGTCGCGGCTGAGGTGGCCCAGGCGCCAGGCCACGGCCCGCTGCAGGTGGGCGCGCTTGTCGTAGTTCGGGGCGCTGCGGGCGAAGCGCCGGCGCACCTCCTGCGGGAAGGGTTCGGTTGGCTGAGGGGGGCTGCCGCCGGGCTTCGTGAGCAGATCAACCATGGCCGCTGACCTCCGTGGAAAGCGCCGCTTCCAGCCAGTTCAGCACTGGAGTGAGCAGATCGGCCCGCAGCAGGCTGTGGCCGACGCCCGCCAGGGTCCAGTGGCTGGCCCTGGGGAGGGCTTCCACCAGCAGGCGGCGGCTCTCAGGGGCCACGATCCGGTCGTCGCCCGCCTCCACCACCAGCACCGCTGCGCTGGCTGGAAACGCTTCCGGCGGCCCGGTGAGGCGGCTGAGCCGCTCGAGGTCGGCGAGCAGGCGACCCTGGCCGGCGGGGGGCACCCCCTCCTCCCGGGGCCCGGCGGGCAGCAATTCCTCGGGGTCGGGGGCGGCGGCCTGGGCCAGGAAGTCCTTGAGTAAGCCATCGCTGTCGCCGTTGCGCAGGCGCCTGGTCATGGCCTCCAGGGCCAGATGTCCACGGCGCCCGGGGGCTCCTGGGGGCACGAAGCGCCCAAAGCTCGCCAGCAGCACCACCGCCTCGGCCGCGGCCAGCACCGGCGACGGCACCAGGTGAATCCCCATGGAATGCACCAGCAGGGCGCGGCGTCCCGTGCCCGACCACTGCGGCTCTAGCGGCACTTGCTGGCCGTAGCCCCGCTCCCCCCAGTTCAGGCTCCAGCCCCGCCTGGCGGCGGCCGACCCCCAGGGGGCCCAGGCGCGGTGGTCGCCCCCCCAACCGTGCATCGCCAGCAGCTGCACATCCCCAGCAGGATCGCTCAGCGCCATCGGGCCAGGGCCTCCAGCAACTGCTCCAGGGTGCCGGGCGGCAGGTCGCGGCACAGCACCAGCCGCAACCTCGCCGTTCCAGCCGGCACCGTGGGTGGGCGGATCGCCACGCTCAGTAGGCCCTCAGTCTCCAGGTGCCGTTGCAGGTCCAGGGCCCGATCGTCCTCGCCCACCAGCAACGGCAGGATCGGCCCCTGGCCTGCCACCAGCGGCCAATCGGCCGCCGCCAGGGAGGTTCGCCATCGCTCGGCACGCTCCAACAACTTCGACCCCAGGTCGGGAGTTTCCTCCAGCAGATCAAGGGCGGCCAGGGCTGCCGCCGCCAGGGGCGGGGCCAGGGCGGTGGAGTAGCGGAAGGCGCCGGAGCGCTGCAGCAGCCAGTCGCCGAGCAGATCGCCCGTGGCCAGGAAGGCACCGCCACTGCCGAAGGCCTTGCCGAAGGTGCCGCTCACCAGGTGCACCCCTTCCAGCCCGTGGGCCAGCCCGCGTCCGCCGGGGCCCAGCACCCCCAGGGCATGGGCCTCATCGATCAGTAGCAGGGCCGAATGCTGTTGGCAGAGGGCCGAGAGCGCCGGCAGATCGGGGCTGCTGCCCTCCATGCTGAACAGGCTCTCGCTGAGCACCACCAGGCGCCGCTCGGCAGAGCTGGCCCGCGCCTCGCCCAGCAGCCGATCCAGAGCGGCCAGGTCGTTGTGGGGGAAGCGGCGCAGCTGGGCGCCGGAGGCCTGCACCCCCACCAGCAGGGAGTGGTGGATCAGCCGGTCGGCGAGCACCAGGCTGTGGCGATCGGCCAGGGCCGCCACCGCAGCGATGTTGGCCTGGAAGCCGCTGGGAAAGAGCAGCACCCGCTCCCGCCCCAGCCAGGCGGCCAGCCGCGTCTCCAGCTCGCTGTGGACCGGTCGGCTGCCGCACACCAGCCGCGAGGCCCCCGCCCCCACCCCACCCGAGGCGATCGCGGCGCAGGCGGCCTCCTGCAGCCGAGGGTGCGAGCTCAGGCCAAGGTAGTCATTGCTGGCCAGATTCAGCAGCGGGATGGCACCGGCCCCCTCAGGCCGCAGGCCCCCAGCCGCCGTGGGCTGGAAGGCACGCAGCAGGCGCCGGCGGGCGTTCGGCAGGCGCCCCAGGGAGCGGCGCAGGGGATCAAGGGGGTCGGCGGCCAAGGGAAGCGGCAGGGCCCGGAGTGGGCGCAGTCTGGCCAATAGGATTCCCTGATGCCGACCGCCAGCTCCGACGTTCCGCCCCTGGAGGAGCTGTTCCCGTTTCTGCTGGATCCATTCCAGCTCGAGGCGATCGACGCGCTCAACCAGGGTCATTCGGTGGTGGTGAGCGCCCCCACCGGCTCGGGCAAGACGCTGGTGGGCGAGTACGCGATCTACCGGGCCCTGGCCCACGGCCAGAAGGTGTTCTACACCACACCCCTCAAGGCGCTCTCGAACCAGAAGCTGCGGGATTTCCGCGAGCAGTTCGGGGCCGAGAACGTCGGTCTGATGACAGGTGATCTGAGCGTGAACCGGGAGGCGAAGGTGGTGGTGATGACCACCGAGATCTTCCGCAACATGCTCTACGCGGAGGTGGATCGCGGCGACGATCCCCTCGCCGATGTGGAGGCGGTGGTGCTCGATGAGTGCCACTACATGAACGACTCCCAGCGGGGCACGGTCTGGGAGGAATCGATCATCCATTGCCCGTCATCGGTGCAGCTGGTGGCCCTGTCCGCCACGGTGGCCAACGCCGGGCAGCTCACCGACTGGATCGACAAGGTGCACGGGCCCACCCGGCTGGTGCTGAGCGATTTCCGGCCGGTGCCCCTGGCCTTCAGCTTCTGCAGTGCCAAGGGGCTGCACCCCCTGCTCAATGAAGAGGGCACTGGGCTGCATCCCAACTGCAAGGTCTGGCGGGCTCCGAAAACCACCCACCGCCGCGGCCCCAAGTCCCCCAGGCCGCCCCAGCCGGAGGCGGCGCCGCTGCCGTTTGTGGTGGCCCAGATGGCCGAGCGCGACATGCTGCCGGCGATCTATTTCATCTTCAGCCGCCGCGGCTGCGACAAGGCCGTGCGCGACCTGGGTCGGCTCAACCTGCTCACCAACGAGGAGCAGTCCCGGGTGAGGGCGCGCCTGCAGGCCTTTGTGGCCTCCACCCCCGAGGCCGTGCGCGAAGGGGGCCACGACGATGCCCTGCTGCGGGGCATCGCCGCCCACCACGCCGGCGTGCTGCCGGCCTGGAAGGAGCTGATCGAGGAGCTGTTCCAGCAGGGGCTGGTGAAGGTGGTGTTCGCCACCGAAACCCTGGCGGCCGGGATCAACATGCCCGCCCGCAGCACCGTGATCTCGGCCCTCTCCAAGCGCACCGATCGCGGCCACCGGCCGCTGATGGGCAGTGAGTTCCTGCAGATGGCGGGCCGGGCCGGCCGCCGCGGCCTCGACACCCAGGGCTATGTGGTGACGGTGCAGAGTCGCTTCGAGGGGGTGCGCGAAGCGGGGGAGCTGGCCACCAGCCCCGCCGATCCGCTCGTGAGTCAGTTCACCCCCAGCTACGGCATGGTGCTCAACCTGCTGCAGCGCTATGAGCTGCCCAAGGCCAAGGAGCTGGTGGAGCGCAGCTTCGGCCGCTACCTGGCCACCCTCGATCTGGTCGACGACGAGCGCCGCATCAGCGAGCTGCGCCAGCAGCTGGAGGGTCTTTCGGGCCGTGTCAGTGATGTGCCCTGGGACGACTTCGAGCTCTATGAAAAGGAGCGGGCCAGGCTGCGGGAGGAGCGGCGCATCCTGCGGATCCTGCAGCAGCAGGCGGAGGAAACCCTGGCCCATGAGCTCACCCTTGCCCTGCGATTCGCCAGTGAGGGCACTTTGGTGAGCCTCAAGGCACCCCAGCTCAAGGGTCGGGTCACACCGGCGGTGATCGTGGCCAAGGTGGAGGGCAGCGGTCAGTTCCCGCTGCTGCTCTGCCTCACCGATGAGAACGTCTGGATCCTGGTGCCCTGCCATGCGGTGGTGAGCCTCCATGCGGAGCTCAGCTGCCTGCAGGTGCGCGATGTGGACGCGCCTGAGCTGCACCACCCCGGTGAGCTGCGCCACGGCGACCAGGCCAGTGGCGGGCTGGCCCTGGCGGTGGGCTCCATGGCCCGGCGCCACGACATGGCCACCCCCCAGTACGACCTGGCCGGGGAAGTGAAGGCTCAGGCGTTTCTGGTGCAGCAACTGGAGCAGGCCCTCGAACTCCATCCCGCCCACAGCACGGGCGATCGCAAGCAGATCAAGAAGCAGCACCGGCGGATGGAGGAACTCGAGGAGGAGATCGGCGAACGCCAGCGCCTGCTGCACCACCGCTCCAACCGCCACTGGGACACCTTCCTGGCCCTGATCGACATCCTGCGCTTCTTCGGCTGCCTGGAGGATCTCGAGCCCACCGACATCGGCCGCACCGTGGCTTCCCTCCGGGGCGACAATGAGCTCTGGCTGGGGCTGGCGCTGATGAGCGGCCACCTCGATGAGCTCGAACCCGCCGAACTGGCGTCGGTGCTGGAGGCCATCTCCACCGAGGTGAACCGCCCCGATCTCTGGAGCGCCTTCAACACCCCGCCCGCCGCCGAGGAGGCCCTGCACGATCTCGGGGGCATCCGCCGGGAGCTGCTGCGCCAGCAGGAGCGGGCCGCCGTGGTGATGCCTCTCTGGTACGAGCCGGAACTGATGGGGTTGGTGCATGCCTGGGCCAAGGGCACCAGCTGGAACGACCTGATCGCGGGCACCTCCCTCGATGAGGGCGATGTGGTGCGGATCATGCGCCGCACGGTGGATCTGCTGGCCCAGATCCCCTACGGCGAGGCCCTCAGCGAACAGCTGCGCGGCAAGGCCAGGCTGGCCCTCAAGGCGATCAACCGCTTCCCGGTCTGCGAGCCGATCGATCTGCTCAGCCCCGTGGGGGCGGGCCTCAATCCGGCCACGGCCAAGGCCGTGCCGCCACCGCCCACTCCTGGCGCGGCAACGGCCAATCCCCCTGCTTCAGAGCCCCAGATCACGGGTGATGAGCTCAACGGGAGCAGTGGCCCCGAAGCCAGCTCAAGCGAAGGGAGCCTCACGGAACAGGCGGCCTGAGGGATCAGATCGCCAACCGCTCCCAGATCACGTTCAGGTTCTCCTGGTGCAGATCGGTGGCAAAGCATTCCGCCAGCTGCCCGGGGCCCAGCCGCGCCGTGACGGCCGGATCAGCTTCGAGGTTGGCGCGGAAGTTGCCGCCGCTGGTGTTCCAGGCGCTGTGGGCATGCTCCTGGACGATCCGATAGGCCTCCTCGCGGCTGAGGCCGCTCTCCACCAGAGCCAGCAGCACCCGCTGGCTGAACACCACACCGCCATAGACATTGAGGTTGCGCGCCATGTTCTCGGGGTAGACCCCCAGGCCCTTGATCACCGCGGTCATCTCCCGGAGCATGAAGTGCAGGGTCACCGAGCAATCCGGCAGCATCATGCGTTCCACCGAGCTGTGGCTGATGTCGCGCTCGTGCCACAGGGCCACATTCTCCAGGGCGGCCACGGTGTAGCTGCGCAGCACCCGAGCCAGGCCGGAGATGCGCTCGCTGCGGATTGGATTGCGCTTGTGGGGCATCGCCGAGCTGCCCTTCTGGCCCTTGGCGAAGTTCTCCTCCACCTCCAGCACATCGGTGCGCTGCAGGTTGCGGATTTCGGTGGCGATCCGCTCCAGGGTCGCCCCCACCAGCGCCAGGGTCTGCACGTACTCAGCGTGGCGATCGCGGGAGATCACCTGGGTGCTGGCGGTGTCGGGCACCAGGCCCAGCGCCGCGCAGGTGAGCGCCTCCACCTGGGGATCGGTGTTGGCGTAGGTGCCCATGGCGCCGCTGATCTGGCCCACGGCCACCACGGTTTCCAGCCGCTCCAGTCGCTCGCGGTTGCGCTCGGTCTCCGCCAGCCAGCCCGCCACCTTGAAGCCGAAGGTGATCGGCTCGCCGTGGATGGCGTGGGAGCGGCCGATCATCACCGTGCCCTTGTGGGCCCGGGCCAGTTCCCGCAGC
The DNA here is from genome assembly GCF_024345575.1 of Cyanobium sp. Morenito 9A2. Classification (GTDB taxonomy): domain Bacteria; phylum Cyanobacteriota; class Cyanobacteriia; order PCC-6307; family Cyanobiaceae; genus ATX-6F1. Next base: position 282,307 of record NZ_JAGQBJ010000002.1, on the reverse strand, counting down.
GCTTCGGCAAGGGAGCTGAGTTCCGTGCGCAGCACCGCCACCGAGTCCTTGAGCTGAAGGGCCAGGCCGGTGTCGAGCACATCAGAACTGGTCATGCCCACGTGGATGTAACGGCCGGCCTCACCCACGTGCTCGTTCACGTTCGTGAGGAAGGCGATCACGTCGTGGCGTACCTCCGCCTCGATCGCCTCGATCCGCTCCACCTCGAAGGCGGCCTTGGCGCGGATCTCAGCGAGGGCTTCGGCCGGCACGCGGCCCAGCTGGCTCTGGGCGGCGGTGGTCGCGATCTCCACGTCCAGCCAGCTCTGGAACTTGGCCTGCTCGCTCCAGATGTGGCCCATCTCGGGCAGGGTGTAACGCTCGATCAAGGGCCAGCGCGTGGCGACGTCGCACCCAATGTATGGGGCTGGCTTGCGGCGCTTGGAGCGAGGCCCTGACCATGCGGCACGGCAGCCGGTGGGCCACCTCCCCTGGCACCTTCTTCCCCCAGCGTTGCTGGTTCAACCAGCAAGCAGGCAACGGGCCAAATCAGATCGATCATCGCCGCCGGGGGAGGGTCCAAAGGGATCGGCGGGGCTGCGCTACGGCCGACGTCCTCATTCGCGCTACCCCATGGCGCTGGGGCTGACGCCTGTCATCCTCAGGCCGATCGGGAGCGATCAGGGCAACCTGCGGGGTTGGTTCCGATTCCCCTGTGGTTGGATGGCGCGATGGCCCAGAAACGCCGACTGGATCTGCATTTGCTGACCCTCGGTCTGGTCGAGAGCCGCCAGCAGGCCCAGCAGCTGATTCGTGCCGGTCGGGTGCGTGCCGGTGATCGGGTGCTCGACAAGCCTGGCATGGAGGTCGCACTTGATCTGGAGCCGCAGGTCAGACATCTGCCGCGCTACGTCTCCCGAGGCGGCGAAAAGCTGGTGCGCGCCCTCGAAACGTTCCCGATCCAGGTGGAGAGACGCATCTGCCTCGATGGGGGCATCTCCACCGGTGGCTTCACGGACTGCCTTCTGCAACGCGGAGCCCAGCGGGTGTATGGCATTGATGTCGGCTATGGCCAGACGGCCTGGAGCCTGCGCACCGATCCGCGGCTGGTGCTCATGGAGCGCACCAACCTGCGCCATCTCCAACCCGAGCAGCTCTACGGCCCAGAAGAGCCCCGGGCGGATCTGGCGGTGGCGGATGTGTCGTTCATTTCGTTAGGGTTGGTACTGCCAGCCCTTCAAGGGTTGATGGCGCCTGAGGGGCAAGAGGCGGTGCTGCTGGTCAAGCCTCAGTTTGAGGTGGGGCGTTCCCGGGTTGGGAAAGGTGGTGTGGTGCGGGATCCAGACGCCCACATCGAGGCGATCGAGGTGGTGATCGCTTCTGCACTGCGCCTGGGCTGGTGGGCGGCGGGTCTTGTGGCCTCTCCGCTCACCGGACCGGCCGGTAACCATGAGTATCTGCTCTGGGTTCGAGATGCTTCCTTGGCGCTAGCCGGTCCATCGGCCGACATCGGCGTCCCTCTGTCGGAAGCGTCAACATTGGATCGAGCCGCCATAAAAAAACTGGTGGCCAGCACGCTGACCACCAAGGAATCTGATCTGCCCTTGTCGAGCTGATCAGAGGAATAGTGGGACGTGCCCACCACCCAGGGATAGCCCTCAGATCGCGCTGCTGTCCTTGTCACCCGTGCGGATGCGGATCACCGACTCGATGTTGGTGATGAAGATCTTGCCGTCGCCGATTTCACCAGTGCGGGCGGCATCTTGGACCGCCGTGATAACGGTATCCACACGGTCATCATCAACGACGACTTCCAGCTTGAGCTTCTGCAGAAACTCGACTGTGAATTCCGAACCACGATAACGCTCGACCTGGCCTTTCTGTCGCCCGAATCCACGCACTTCGCTCACAGTCATGCCGACGATGCCGGCATTCACCAAGGCGAGTTTGACGTCCTCAAGCTTGAAAGGGCGGATGATGGCCTCAACTTTTTTCATGGATCCGGGGATTCATTTCAGGGGGAGTGTCCCAGGACAGTGCCTGAGAGGTGGAGAGAGAAGCGTCCTGGCAGAGGAGTTCAGCTGAAGCCCTGCCATTTCAGGAATGGACTCCAGCCATTAGGCCGCAGGCGCTGGACAGCTGGTGTAGCCATTGCTACGGGCCTGTCCTTGAGCGGTGACGGGCCAAGACGAAGTTTGCTGGACCAAGATGGGCCAACGACGGTGATGCGGGGACGGAGGACCCCTGGTCTCATCTCCTGTCTAGACGGTTGAGTTGTCCACGGCGAACAATCGTCTGATTTCGTTTGGGATCGTTGTAAAGAATCCTCCGTTTCGTAGCATCTTGAACAAGAAAGGCCCCTTCCCGATCCATGGCGACTCCCGCCCCCAGCGCCCCCTCCCCTGAGGCGGCAGCCTCCACTGACGGGAACCTGGCCCACGGGCGCCCCGCCGCCGACCACCCGGCGAGCTCCACGTCCACGGCTGTCACCAGCACACCCCTCTACGGCCAGCGGGCAATCGAGCAGGCCCAGCTGATCTGTTTCGGCAACCCCGCCGGCGGCCGCCCCTATGAGGTCTCGATCACCCTGCCGGAATTCACGTGCCTCTGCCCGTTCTCGGGCTATCCGGATTTCGCTGTGCTGCGCTTGATCTATCAGCCTGGCCCCCGGGTGCTGGAGCTCAAGGCCCTCAAGCTCTACGTCAACAGCTGGCGCGACCGCATGATCTCCCATGAGGAAGTCGTCAATCGCATCCTTGATGACCTGGTGGCAGCTGCCCAGCCAGGCTGGGTTCAACTCGAAGCCGACTTCAACCCCCGCGGCAACGTGCACACGGTGGTGCGGGTCAGCCACGGCACCCGTCAGCCCTGCTGAGGAGCGTGCAGGCTTCCAAGGAGCAGGGGCAGCTCACTCGCGAAGGCCGTGAGGTTGCGGTTGCAGAGGCCGCCCACGTGCAGGCGCTGACGATCTGTCTCAGCGATCGCCCAAAGCTGACGGGTGGCCACCAGGCTGAGCCCGCATCCCACCAGGGCGATCGCGAATCCGGCATACACGAGTGGCACGCCTGGGTCACGCTTGAGCAGCAGGCCGCTGGCGGGCAAGATCGAGGCCACTCGCAGGGGCAGTCCGTTCACCTCCAACGGCACCCCGCCGGGAACGAGACGGCCCAGCAGGCGGGCGTCGCTGGCGTAGATCTCTACCGGTCCGGCCTCGTTGGTCACACTCAGCAGCACGGGATCGCTGCCATCGGGGCGAGTGGGCAGCACCAACCCCCAGATCTGGTTGCCGAATTGGGGAAAGCTCTGCAGAGGCAGCTCCAGCAGCGGGCTTTTGCCCAGTTGCAGCGTGATCGCCGCCAAAGCCCAGTCCGCCTGGTAGATGGTCATGCCCTGGTGCCGCAGGGGGTGGTTGACGCTGATTTCGGCGCGTTGCTCCTGGGCTGGGGCATCAGCCTGGGCGGGGTTTTTGAGCAGCAAGCGCGAGCGGAACTGCTCCGGCCGCCCAGCGGGGTCGCGGTCGATGCCGAACTGCTCCAGCACCAAGGTCAACTGGCCCTCGCCGCGGCGATCGAGCAACTCGAGCTCGTGGCCCGGAGCCAGAAAGCGCTCCACCCGCTGGCCCCCCAGGGCTCCCCAGGCCGATCCCACCAACAGCACCACAAGCCCCGCATGCACCAGCAGGGGCCCCACCCGGCCGGCCACGCCCTTGCGGGCCGCCAGTCGACCCGCCTGGCTCTGAACCCGCCAGCCCCGGGCGGTGAGCAGGGCCCCCAGGCGATCGAGATCAGCCTGGGGTTCAGGGGAGGCCACGGTCTCCGCCACGCTCAGCTTGCTGAGCTGACGCGGGGAGCTGTAGTCGACCCAGCGCAGGGCGGCGCGCAGGGCCGGCCACTGGCGGCGCCAGCTGCACAGCATCAGGGACAGCCCGAGCCAGCCCAGCAGCGCCAGGAACCAGTCACTGGAATAGAGGTGATCCAGTTGGAGGGTCAGGATCCCGTCCCCGCGCACGAACCCCAGCCAGGGGGTTTCGTCGTAGAGGCGGTGATAAAACTCGCTGCTTTCCTGCTGGGGGATCGCGGTGCCCAGCCCGCTGGCGATGGCCACCACCAGCAGCAGCACGATCGCCAGACGGAGATCTGAAATCCAAGCGGCCACTCTTCCCAGGGCATTCAGCAACGGTGCGGCCAACTCGGGCGAGGCAGAAGTCATGGCAGCTGAGCCAGCAATGTGAGGCCGCCGGTGAGCACCAGCACGACGCCACTGATCGCCGGAACCCAGCGTCCGACGGAGCGCAGGGCCAGCAGGCGGGGCAGGCTGGCCGCCAGGGTTCCCACCAGCAGCAGGGGCAGCACCTGGCCCAGGCCGAAACAGGCCAGCAGCACCATGCCCACCACCGGCTTGCCGTTCTGGGCCATCCAGGCCAGCAGCACCGCCAGCACCGGCGTGGTGCAGGGGGAGGCCGCCAGCCCGAAGGCCAGGCCCGCCGCCAGGGGCGCCAGGGGGGCCGGCACCCGTTGGCGCCAGCGATCCGGGTCGGGGCCGGTGGGCAGGCGGAACTTCAGCAGGCCCAGCAGGTTGAGGCCCATCACCAGGGCCAGGGCCGCCACCAGCCCTGAAATCAGACCCGGAACGCGCCCGTAGAACAGACCCAAGAGGCCGCTGGCGAGCCCAAGCAGCACCAGCGACGCGACGATGCCGAGTGCAAAACTGAGGCTGCGCACCCAGGGCCTCCGCTGCCGGTCGCTGAAGCCGGCCAGATAGGCCAGGGTCACGGGCAGCAGCCCCAGGGAGCAAGGCCCCAGGCTGGTGAGCAGTCCGCCCGCCAGGACGATCGCAAGGGTGAGCGGGCCTGGGGTCGCCAGGGAGGATCGCAGCAGCTCTTCAGTCCAGCGGGCCAGTTCGGCTAACTGTTCAACGAGGGTCAGCCCGAAGCTGGTCATGGGGGACTGGCACAGCCCTCACCCTATCGGGGCGACCCGCGGGTGCCGCCTGCGAGGACGGCCCGAATCATGCCCCGCGGATTCCAGGGAGCAGCGGATCAGCAGGCCGGCGGTGAGCAGACTGGCGAGCAGCGAATTGCCTCCGTAGCTGATCAGCGGCAAGGGCAAGCCAGTGGTGGGCATGGCCCCGCTGGCCACGGCGATGTTCAAGATCGATTGGCCCACCAGTAGGGCGGTGCAGCCGATCGCGATCAGCCGCTGTTGATTGCTGCGGCAGCTCAGGGCCACCCGCAGCCCCACGAAACCGAACAGCAACAGAAAAAGGAGCAGCATCACAGAGCCGACGTAGCCGAATTCCTCGGCATACACCGCAAAGATGAAATCCGTTGACTGGATCGGCAGGTATTGAAGTTTCTGGGTGGAGAGTCCGAAGCCCTCCCCAAAGGGTCCTCCTGAGCCGATGGCCAGAAGACTTTGCACCAGCTGATACCCATCGCCCTGGGCATCCTCCCAGGGGTTGAGGAACGAAGTGACGCGGACCCTTTGGTAGGTGTTGATCATGATGCTGGACACCCCCACCAGCCCCCCAACGACAGCGGTGGCCAGCAAGGCGCCCAGGTTGAGACCGGAAGCCAAGGCGATAAGCCAGAGCAGCAAACCGGTGAGCGCCGCCGTGCTCAGGTTGGGTTGCTTGAGGATCAGCAGGATCAGTCCCCCGAACACCGCCAGCCAGAGCAGTTTCTGATCGAGGGCGATGCGTTTCCAGTGGGCGAAAAGCGCAGCACCTTGAAGCACAACGAAAGGCTTGACCAGTTCAGACGGTTGGATCTGGATGGGGCCAATCACCAGCCAGCGGCTGGCCCCATTCACGGTGCTGCCGGCCACGAGGGTGGCAGCCACCATCAGGCAGCCCAGAAGCAGCGCTGGCCCTGCCAGCCTGGTCCAGCGGCGCAGGTTGACCCTAAGGGCCAGCAGCAGCAGCCCCCAGCTTGCTGCCATCCAGAGCAGCTGACGCTTGAGGTAGTAGGTGGCGTCTCCCATTTCTCGTTCGGCCACCCACCAGCTGGCGGAGGTGAGGATCAGGATCCCCAGCAGGCTCCAAATCGCGACCAGGACCAGCAACAGGCGTGCTTCGGCCGGCCAGAGGGCAAAGGGAAGGGGCAGAAGACCAGCCTTGGAAGGGGCTGAACTCGGATCAGTGTTGGGAGGGCGAGTCGCGATGCCGGGCAAGGCCATGGGCTTAGGGGAGCATCATCTCAGCCAGCCGTAGGCCGTACAGGCTGAGTGTACGGACAAAAAAAAGCCCGGCCAGTGCCGAGCTTGAATGATTGGGAGGTGAGGCGAGCGAAACGATTCAGTTACCAACGTTGATCTGACGCCGGCCTGTAACAAGCTCGACTTTCAGAATCTTTCCGCCCTGCTTCATGATGCGCTGTTGTTCAGCGAACCAACTTTGAAATGGTACCCACTTTGTGAAGTAGGTGTTTTGCAACTCGCGTTGGGTCCTTGCCTTTTCAGGGCACGGAATGCATGCTGTGATCTTGAACAGGCGCATGGGTTGTGATCCTCGCGGGGGTAGACCGTTGTGGAATCAGTTGCCCAGGCCGGAGCTGATGTAGTCGAGGTAGACACCCAACTCCCGGCCGGCTTCAGGGCCCACCAAGGCGGCGGCCGATTCCTTGATGGCCTGGATGGATTGAACCGTGGCACCAATGGGTACGCCCAAGGAGTTGTAGGTCTCCTTGAGGCCATTCAGGACACGCTCGTCCAGGATCGACGAATCACCTGCGAGCATCGCGTAGGTGGCATAGCGCAAGTAGTAGTCGAGGTCGCGAATGCAGGCTGCATAGCGACGGGTGGTGTACATGTTGCCACCCGGACGGGTGATGTCCGTGTACAGCAGCGTTTTGGCGACGGCATCTTTGATGATGGCCGCCGCATTAGCCGAAACAGTGGCGGCAGCGCGAACGCGCAGTTCTCCGCTGGCGAAGTACTGCTCAAGACGACCGATGGACGAATCGTCGAGATACAGACCCTGAACGTCAGAAAGATTGATGACGTTGGTGATCGCGTCTTGCATAGGTCCGAGGAAGAGGCGGTGGAGAAGGGGTGGGCAGCCTCAGGAAAGGGCGCCGATGACGTAATCGAAGTAGAAGCCAGCCTCTTCGGCGTCAGCTCCGGTGAGCAGCGTGCTGGAGGCGGACTTGAGTTCGCGTACGGCTTCCGCCACAGCTTCCACAGGGGTGCCGAGAGCGCGGTACATCTCACGAGCCCCAATGATGCCGATTTCCTCAATGGGCGTGACATCACCGGCCACGACCCCGTAGGTCACCAGGCGCAGGTAGTAGTCGATGTCACGGAGACAGGAGGCCGTCATCTCTTCGCCGTAGGCATTGCCTCCCGGAGAGATCAAATCAGGACGCTTCTGAAAAAGGGCGCCGCCGGCCTGCTTCACGAGACGTTCCCGGCTCTCGCTCAAGACCCGAGCCACACGAAGCCGACGTTGACCGCCGGAAACGAATGACTTGATCTGGTCGAGTTCACCAGGGCTGAGGTAGCGGGCTTCGGCGTCCGCGTTGATGATCGAGTTGGAGACGATGCTCATGCAGTTCTGCCTCGAAACAAGCGGTCGCCGTGAAGGTGACCGATATCCGGTGGGTAAGGGTGGATGCCTGTTGCTCTTTGACTGGGGCTTCCAAAAGGAGGCCTGAGGTGAAAGGAGCAGCTTCTACATCGCTCAGTGGCGACACCTGTAGAAGGTGGTGCCATAGGGCGTTGGATCGGCCAAGCTGCAAATCAGTTCAACTGATCGCCGAATCATTCTGCGGCAGACCGTCCATCTGGCCCTGTCTCCGGTAACAGTTCTTCACGGCGGGTTGGTTTTTGAGATCCCTTTGCGCGCAATGGCTTTCGCGGGAGTTATTGACATGTCGTCCGTGCTGCAAATGTTAATCATTTGGACGCTCACGTTGGCGGCGAACGCTGCAGGGGGGGGCAAAATTTTGCCTAAAATCGGTGTCCCATTAAAAAGCCCCAGCCTGGGGGGGCGGAGCTTTCATGCATTGGTTGTGGATGTGGGCCAGGGCCTGGGGCCTAGATGGCGCCCTTGATCGGAGGATTGAGGGCCGCGTTGCCGCCATAGAAGCTGGCGGTGCGGTTCACAGTGCTCAGAGGTTGGCCGTCCAGGGTGTCAAGACCCCGTAGGTAGGGCACGGTATCTCGACCGAAGCTGCTGGCGTACTCGTCACTGTTGAGCAGAGCATCAAGCGCCTGCTGTTGACCCTGAATGGCTCGGGTCGCGAGGAAACTGCTCACTTCGTTGGCCTCGGCGGCCCGCCCCAGCAGGGCGAGGTAGGCGGCCGAGGCGGCCCGCAGGGGAGCCAGCCGCTTGATCCTCTGCTGGAAGAGTTCGCTGGAGGCCACGAGTGCTACGAATTCCGAGACCGAAATGTGGCCATCGCGGAGCTGGGATTCGGAATCGCTCAGGCGCTCGGAGCTGAGCACCTCTCGGTTGAGAAGCTGGCGGTAAACATTGCGGACCACATTCTGCAGTTCTGTTTCACCGGCGAAGCGGGCCAGTCGCACCGGCTGGGGAAGGCTGCGACGTCGGCTCAGCCCCTGGGGCTTGCCGGGGCGCAGGGCCTTGGCCATGGCCGAGACGGGTTGTTCAGCGGTGACGAAGCCACGGCTACTGCCCACCAAAGCCTTCCAGTTGGCGCCACTCAGGAAGGGCGAAGCCAATGGGGCTGGGCTGTGGGGGGCGTTGAATCCACCGGGCGATGACGTCCAGACCGGGGTTGCTGCCTGGTTGGCTTGCCAGCGGGCGGCGCTCCAGCGGCGGGTGGGGGGCGGGTCTTGGCGGACGCTCTGGGGACCGACTGGAAGATCTGGAGTAACGCCTGTTTCGTTGCCGCTGATCTTGGCGCTCCAACCACGCAGCACGACGCGTTTGCGGTCGGGGAGGTTGCGCGGTGTGATCTCCGCGTTGCTCACGATCCCCTGCTGGGTGCTCACATCGGGCCGCTTGACCGGCTGAATGTCGGCATAGGCCAGTGCGTTGAAGGGCCGCTTGAGGGCGGGGACCCGGCGGGCACTGAGGTCGGAGGGGGTGATGAAGCGCTCGTAGGGAACGGTGTCCTCGCCGAAGCTTTCGCTGTACTCCAGGCTGTCGATGATCGCATCGACCACGCCATAGAAGCCCTTGCGAGCGGCGGTGTCGAAGTAGGCGTCGATTTCCCAGCGACCGAAAGTTGGGCGACCCAGCAGCCGGCGGTGGATGATCTCGATTGCCTTGGTGATGTACAGGCCGTTCCAGTAGCGGCGTCGGAAAGCGGTGGAGCGGGCCACCTGGCGAATGAACTCCCTCAGGCTGATGTCGCCGTTCTCAAGCTTGATCTCCTCCACCTTGACGCGTTCGCCGGCGTAGCCGGCGGTGCCCAGCACCTGCACATAAACGGCATTGATTACAGAGCCTGTGCTTGATTCGGTGCCGCGCACACTGGGTTGGCCGCCGCGACGGGGAACCGATGAGCCCCCTGTGGCTATCTGTTGCAGGCGGACCAGCTTGGGCCCCACCCGCCGTGGCTTGGACTTGCGGAACTGCGGACTGTCCATCTGACCCGGCTGGGCAATGCCGTTGCCGATCAGAATTCGGCGGTTGTCGTAACCGATCGGGGCCGGCCGGGTGGCCACCGACGCGGTGCCCGACGGGAAAATCGCCCCGTAATTGAGGGCAAGCGGGTCGTTGCCTCCACCGTAGGCGTGCTGGTCAGCGAAGGGCCGGCGGTAGGAGGCGTAGAGCGTGACGTACTGCGGTGCCCCCTCAAACGGCGCACTGAAATTGAACAGCTTGCGGTGGGATCCCCAGCCGGCACTCTCCTGGGCTTCTTCGCCGAGGTCGCGCAGGAAGGGAACGGTTTCCTCGCCAAAGACCTGGGCGTACTCCAGGGTGTTGATGAGCGAATCAACCAGACCCTTGAGCCCCTGGGCGCTGACGATGTCGAAGTAACGGGTGAACTCTTCGCGGGAGCTGATTCCGCGGCCGAGGAAGTGGCGGAAGGCCAGTTCCACGGCACGGCTGTTGGAGAAGCGGCCGTAAAACTGCTGGCGGTATTCCTTGCTGTGGCCGAGGGAGCGGATGAACTCGCGAACCGAGATCTGTCCCTGGCGCACCTGGGTGGCCTCCACAGGACTCACCACCTGGCTGTAGCCCTTGACAATGTCGCGCTCAAAGACCTGGCGGTAGGCGGCGCGGATGACTTCCGCCTTTTGGGCACCGGTCTGGCCGGGTTTGATGATGTAGCGAGGTGCCTTGCCCTGGGCCGCCAAGGCGTAGATGGCAGGCAACTGCAGACCCTGATTTTCCGGGCTGCCGAGGCGTTGGCGCGGGGAGGGGGTCGGAACGTCGAGTTCGGTGATCAAGACGTTGAAGGCCTCGATCACCAAGCTGCGCGCTTCCTGCTCACCGGGGAAGAGGCCGGCGGCGGCGGCGCGCATTTCCTGCAGGGCCACGTTCGTGGCCGCCAGGGAGCAACCCTTCTCGAGCACGTCACGAAGGCCGCGGGTGTTCACGACAAGGATGCTGGGGTCGCCGGCCACGATGGAGTAGCCCACGTAACGCAGGAACCAGGCCAGATCGCGCACGGATTTGCGCATGCGCGTGGTGCCGTAACGGGCCACACTGATGGGGCTGAATCCGGTGGGCAGGACGACGCGCACATCGGCTTCGGACTGAATTCCTCCGAGAACCCTGCCCAGGAGCCCCTGGGTGGCACTGCCTTGGGCGAAGGTGGCGACCGAGGCGGCAAAGGCGACCTGATCGGCCGCCAACGGGATGGATTCAGCGCTGACGGAGGTCTTCGGCGTCAGCGGGGCGTCGAGGTAAGAGAGCGGGGTACCGCCCGAGAAGATGCGGTTGGCTGCGCGGCCAACAATGCCGTCGGCGTTGGCCGATAAACGTCTGGCCACCTCCACACGGACCAGGCCGCTCTGAAAAAAGGTGTTGAGGTTGTCGAGCTCGCCGAGCTCGGGGAAGCGGTCCTGTTGCTCCGCCTGACGGACGCTGGAGAGCGGCAGGGTGTCAAACAGCTGGGGTGAAACCCTGGGGCTGCCGCTGCTGGCGGTCACGGTCATGAACGAGAGCGAGCCTGGCCAAGGCACGTTACGGCTGGCCCTTGGGCCAATCGGGGGGCCATGAACAAATGTTTGCAGCCCGATGGCGGCGGGGTTCCCTCGGCGCTCCGCCCCGTGAAAAGCTCGCCTGGTCAGCGCCCAGCGCTCCGCCGTCCCCCCATCCATGCCCGAGGGATCCACCGATGCCGCCACCCCCGTGGTGAGCGCCTTCTACGACCGCTTCCCTTACCCCGGTGACCCCCTCCAGGACGGTCCACCCCCTGGTTACAACTGGCGTTGGTGCGTGCCCTGCGCCTACGCGGTCTGCACTGGCGCCCTGCCTGAGTTGCCCCAACCGCTGCGGATCCTGGATGCGGGCTGCGGCACCGGCGTCAGCACCGATTACCTGGCCCTGCTCAATCCGGACGCTGAGATCCTGGCGGTGGACATCAGCCCTGGAACCCTGGAGGTGGCCCGCGAACGCCTGCGCCGCTCCGGGGGCCACGGGCGGGCTTCGGTGCGGATTGAGCAGCGCAGCCTGCTGGATCTCGAGGACGAAGGGCCCTTCGATTACATCAATTCGGTGGGGGTGCTTCACCACCTCAAGGAACCCCGGTCGGGGCTGAAGGCCTTGGCCGCCCTGCTCCGTCCGGGGGGGCTGCTTCATCTCTTCCTTTACGCCGACGGGGGGCGTTGGGAGGTCCACCGCACCCAGCGGGCGCTGGCCCTCGTGGGTGCGGGGGCCGATGCCGATGGGCTTCGCCTGGGCCGCGAGCTTCTGGCGACGTTGCCGGAGGCCAACCGATTGCGCCGCCACCACGAACAGCGCTGGGCCCTGGACACCGCCGCGGATGCCAACTTCGCTGACATGTACCTGCATCCCCAGGAGAGCAGCTACAACCTCGATCGGCTGTTTGACTTCGTGGCCTCCGCCGACCTGCGCTTTGCGGGTTTCTCCAATCCCGAGGTTTGGCGTCCAGCTCGTCTGCTTCAGGGGGAGCTCCTGGAGCGGGCCCAGGCTCTGCCGGCGCGGGACCAGTGGCAACTGGTGGAGGCCCTTGACCCCGACATCAGCCATTTCGAGTTTTTTCTCAGCCAGGGGGAGCTGACGCTGGCTGACTGGAGCGACGATCGGGCCTTGCTTACCGCCCGGGGCCAACGCAACCCCTGTCTGTGGGGTTGGCCTGGCACCAGCCTCATGGGTCCCGATCTGGAGCCCCTCGACCTGGAGCCTGATGGCTTCACCCTGCTTCAAGCGATCGAAGCGAGCAGCCCGGATGCGGCTCTGGAGACCCTTGGCTTGGGCTGGGCTCCGGAGCATCTCTGCGCGGTGGCGCGTCAGTTGGTGAGCCAGCGGCTGCTGCTGCTCCGCCCAGGAGGGGAGAGGGGTGCGTGATAGATTCCGCGCGCCATAAAAGAGTTTCAGCGCCCTTGTTGGCCGGTCTTCATCACCCCGTGGATCCCCTCCCCACATCGGGGCCGGAGGACGCCATGGGAGCAGGATCCGGTCCAACAGAGTTGCCTGATTCAGTGACGATGACCTCCCCCAAGGAGGTTGCCCTCGCTGAGCTCCCCAGCTCCGCCCCATCTGTTGAGGAGCCCGTTTCGGCGGCCATCCTCACCACTGGTACGGGATCGGAGAAGTCCAATGGCATGGACGACTATGCGCAGCTCAAGCGGCGCATGCTCCAGGCCACGTTGATTGCGACCGCCACGGCGGTTCCGATCACGGCTCTGGTTTTCGATCTCTCCACCGCCGCCAGCCTTCTGGTCGGTGCCTTGGCCGGCCTGCTCTACCTGCGTCTTCTCTCACGCAGTGTCGACAAGCTCGGCAACGGCGCCAAGTCGGTGGGCAAGGTTCAGCTGCTGGTGCCGGTGGTGCTCGTTGTGGCCTCGGCCCGGATTCACCAGTTGGATCTGCTCCCTGCGCTCATCGGCTTCCTGCTCTACAAGCCAGCCCTGCTGATCCAGGGTTTGCTTGAGGCCCGCAGCAGTTCCAGCGGCCGCTGATTGCCTCGAATCTCTGGCCCCCGACCGGCCTCTCCCCCATTCGTCGCCCTAGCGACACCGAACGTTCAGCCAGATGGTCCCCTTGCCTCTCGCTCTTCCTTTCGCCGCCCTGGAGGTGGGTCAACACCTCTATTGGCAGGTGGGTAACGTCAAAATCCACGGACAGATCTTTCTCAGTTCCTGGGTTGTGATCGGAGCCCTGCTTACCTTCGTGGTGCTGGGTTCCCGCAAGCTGGATCGCGATCCCCGCGGGCTCCAGAACCTGCTGGAATATCTTTGGGGATACATCCGTGATATTGCACGGGACTACATCGGAGAGAAGGCCTACAGGGATTGGCTGCCGTTCATCGGAACGCTTTTTCTCTTCATCTTCGTCAGCAATTGGGGCGGCGCCCTGATTCCCTGGAAGCTCATTCACCTCCCGAGTGGTGAGCTTGGCGCTCCAACGGCCGATATCAACACCACTATCGCCTTGGCCCTGCTGGTCTCACTGGCTTACTTCTATGCGGGTCTGAGCCGCAAAGGCTTCCGCTACTTCGAGTATTACGTGGAGCCGACGCCGATCATGCTCCCGTTCAAGATCGTCGAGGATTTCACCAAGCCCCTGTCCCTCTCCTTCCGTTTGTTCGGCAACATCCTTGCTGACGAACTCGTTGTGGCGGTGCTCGCCTTCTTGGTGCCTCTGATCGTGCCCCTGCCGGTGATGTTCTTGGGGCTGTTCACCAGTGCCATTCAGGCGTTGATCTTCGCCACCCTCGCCGCCTACTACATCGGCGAGGCTGTCCACGAGTCCCATCATTAGATCGCCACAGCAGGTCCCCGCGGTCTGCTAAATCTGCTGCGCGTTGGTCCGGATCACCCTGGGCCCATTCCTTGAGAATGTCCGAGCGCGGCCTTCAATCTCCGGTTTCTTCCGCGCTGCTACAGCGCCCCTCATCCCCTTCCCACCATGGATTCGATTACCTCTGCTGCGTCTGTTGTGGCTGCTGGTCTGGCTGTCGGCCTGGGCTCGATCGGCCCTGGCATCGGTCAGGGCACCGCGTCCGGCGGCGCCGTTGAAGGCATTGCCCGTCAGCCCGAGGCCGAGGGCAAGATCCGCGGCACTCTGCTGCTGTCGCTGGCCTTCATGGAGTCCCTCACCATCTACGGCCTCGTGGTCGCACTGGTGCTCCTTTTCGCCAACCCCTTCGCCAACTGATCGCCCCTGGGGGAGAGCCGACCAGGGCGCCGACCCGCGCTCTGGATCCGTTGGTCTCCTTTTTCAATCTCCTGATCTCACCAGCGCTCCTGTTCCATGACCAGCTGGCTCCTGCTTGCCGCAGCCGGTGAACCGGCGGGAGGTCTCTTTGACCTCGATGCCACCTTGCCGCTGATGGCGGTGCAAGTGGTGCTTCTCACCTTCATTCTCAACGCCCTCTTCTTCCGTCCCGTCGGCCGGGTGGTCGAGGAGCGTGAGGGTTACATCACCACCAGCCGCGCCGAGGCCAAGCAAAAGCTCGCCCAGGCCCAGCGGCTCGAAGCCGACCTGAAGCAACAGCTCAGGGATGCTCGCCAGCAAGCCCAGAAGCTGATTCTGGCCGCTGAGGAAGAGACTGATCTTCTTTACCGTCAAGCCCTGGCTGAGGCCCTTGCCGATGCCAATGCCAGTCGAGAGCAGGCCCGCCGCGAGATCGACAGCCAGCGGGAAACCGCTCTTGGTCAGATCCGCAGCGACGCCGACCAACTCGGCATGCTCATCGTCAACCGTCTGCTGGCCGCCTCATGACAGCGCTCCTGGACCCACTCCTGGCCAGCCACGGAAGCTTCGGTTTCAACCTGGATCCTTTCGAGACCAACATCATCAACCTGGCGATCGTGATCGCCGGGCTTTGGAAATTTCTGCCCGGGTTCCTGGGCTCCATCCTGGAGCGCCGTCGCACCGCCATTCTGGCCGACCTCGGCGATGCCGAAGATCGGTTGACCACCGCTGGAGCGGCCCTAGCCCAGGCTCAAAGGGAGCTCGCCGAGGCTCAGCAGAAGGCTGCTCAGATCCGCAGCGATGGCGAAGCCAGAGCCCAAGCGATTCGCCTGGACAGCGAGCGCCGCACCGTTGAGGAGATGGTTCGTGTCAAGCAGGGAGCTGCTTCCGATCTCAGCACAGAGGCCGCCCGGGTCACCCAGCAACTGCGCCGTGAAGCCGCTCGTCTGGCCATTGAAAAGGCCCTGGCCGAACTCCCCGGGCGTCTGGATGGGGCTGCCCAATCCAGCCTCCTCGATCAGTCCATCGCTAATTTGGGGGCCTCCTGATGCCGCTGCTGAATACCCTCACCACCCCCTACGCCGAAGCCTTCCTTCAGGTGGCTGATCAGCGCGGGGAAACCGAAGAGGTGGTTACCCAGGCCAAGGAACTTCTGAACCTCTGGCGCGAGACCCCGAGCCTTCGTGAGGCCCTGGCCTCGCCGGTGATCGAAGTTGAAGCGAAGAAGGATGTTCTGGTCAAGCTGTTCGCAGACCAGATCACCCCTTCTTTCCTGAATCTGCTGAAGCTGCTCACTGACCGCTCCCGCATCGGCATTCTGGATGCTGTGCTGGAACGTCTGCTGGATCTCTATCGCGAGCAGCGCCACATCGCTTTGGCCACGGTGACCTCCGCCACCCCTCTCTCGGACGAGCAGCAGGTTCTGCTGAGCAAGAGGGTGCAGGCCGTCGCAGGAACTGACAAGGTGGAGATCAAGCTCTTGGTGGATCCTGCCTTGATCGGCGGTTTCATCGTGCGCCTCGGTTCCCAGGTCATCGACGCCAGCCTTTCGGGTCAGGTGCGTCGTCTCGGTCTCGAGCTGGCCCGGGTGAGCTAGCCACCCCGAACCACCCCTTCTTCTCCCACCCTTTCCCCCACCCACCGCCGTCCCTCCAAGGGATCCCCCACCATGGTTTCCATTCGACCCGACGAGATCAGCGCCATCCTCAAGCAGCAGATCGCTGACTATGACAAGTCAGTTTCGGTCAGCAATGTCGGAACCGTGCTTCAGATTGGTGATGGCATTGCCCGGGTCTATGGCCTCGAAAAGGTGATGTCCGGCGAGCTGGTGGAGTTCGAGGACGGCACCGAGGGCATCGCCCTCAACCTTGAAGACGACAACGTCGGCGTCGTGTTGATGGGCGAGGGCCGCGGCATCCAGGAGGGCAGCACTGTCAAGTCATCCGGTCGCATCGCCTCGGTGCCCGTGGGCGACGCCCTCCTCGGTCGGGTGGTGAATCCCCTGGGCCTGCCGATCGACGGCAAGGGCGATATCGCCTCCACCGAAGACCGCTTGATCGAGTCCCCCGCGCCGGGCATCATCCAACGCAAGTCGGTGCACGAACCCCTCCAGACGGGCATCACCGCCATCGATGCGATGATTCCCATCGGCCGTGGTCAGCGCGAACTGATCATTGGTGATCGCCAGACCGGCAAGACAGCCATCGCCATCGACACGATCCTCAACCAGAAAGGTGAGGACGTCGTCTGTGTCTATGTGGCCATTGGCCAGAAATCTGCTTCGGTGGCCAACGTGGTCGAGGTGCTGCGCGAGCGCGGCGCCCTCGATTACACCGTTGTGGTATTCGCCAGCGCTTCTGAAGCTGCTGCCCTGCAATACCTCGCCCCCTACACCGGTGCCGCCATCGCCGAGTACTTCATGTACAAGGGCAAAGCCACACTGATCGTCTACGACGACCTCACCAAACAGGCCCAGGCCTACCGCCAGATGTCCCTGTTGCTTCGCCGTCCCCCCGGTCGTGAGGCCTACCCCGGCGACGTCTTCTATTGCCACAGCCGCCTGCTTGAGCGTGCCGCCAAGCTCTCCGACGCCCTCGGCAAGGGCAGCATGACCGCCCTGCCGATCATCGAAACGCAGGCCGGCGACGTCTCCGCTTACATCCCCACCAACGTGATCTCGATCACCGATGGTCAGGTGTTCCTAAGCTCTGACCTCTTCAATTCCGGTCTGCGCCCTGCCATCAACGTGGGCATTTCCGTGAGCCGCGTGGGCGGAGCCGCCCAAACCAAGGCGATCAAGAAGATCGCCGGCACCTTGAAGCTGGAGTTGGCTCAGTTCGATGAACTGGCGGCCTTCTCTCAGTTCGCTTCCGATCTCGATGCCGCCACCCAGAAACAGCTGGGGCGCGGCAAGCGATTGCGCGAGCTGCTCAAGCAGCCCCAGTTCAGCCCGCTCGTGCTCGCTGAGCAGGTGGCTGTCGTCTATGCCGGCGTCAAAGGCCTGATTGATGAGGTTCCCGTGGAACAGGTCGCCCTGTTCGTCCGTGAGCTGCGGGAGTACCTCAAGACCAATCGCGCCGAGTACATCGAGAAGGTCCAAACAGAGAAGCAGCTGAGCGAAGCGTCCGAAGCGCTTCTCAAGAGCGCCATCAACGAAGTCAAGGCCAGCCTCCTGGCCGTCGCCTGAGCACCCTGAACCCATGGCGAACCTCAAGGAAATCCGCGACCGGATTAGCTCGGTCAAGAACACCCGCAAGATCACCGAGGCCATGCGCCTGGTGGCGGCGGCCAAGGTGCGTCGAGCCCAGGAGCAGGTGCTGCGCAGCCGCCCCTTTGCCGACCGTCTCGCTCGGGTGCTGGAGAACCTCCAGGACAACCTGAACGGCGAAGGCAGCGATGTGCCCTTGCTGCAGAGCCGTCCGGTTTCCACGATCACCTTGCTTGTGGTTACAGCCGATCGTGGTCTATGCGGGGGCTACAACGCCAACATCATCAAGCGGTCTGAGCAGCGGTTCGCCGAGCTCAAGGGTCAGGGCTTCACGGTGGATATGGTGCTGATTGGCCGCAAGGCCATCACTTATTTCCAGAACCGCTCCTATCCGATCCGCGCCACGTTCACCGGACTGGAGCAGGTGCCCAACGCCGATGAGGCCCGCGGGATTGCCGATGAGGTGTTGGCGGAGTTTCTCTCTGAGAGCACAGACCGAGTAGA
Organism: Cyanobium sp. Morenito 9A2; assembly: GCF_024345575.1. Classification (GTDB taxonomy): domain Bacteria; phylum Cyanobacteriota; class Cyanobacteriia; order PCC-6307; family Cyanobiaceae; genus ATX-6F1. Next base: position 264,318 of record NZ_JAGQBJ010000002.1, on the reverse strand, counting down.
GATCATCTTCACCAAGTTCATCAACCTGGTGAGTTCCAACCCTGTCTCCCAGACCCTGCTCCCCCTCGACCCCCAGGGCATCGCCAGCCCGGATGATGAGATCTTCCGCCTCACCACCCGCGAGGGTCGGTTGCAGGTGGAGGTGGGATCGGGCCCGGAGAACATCCAGCCGGCTCTGCCCTCGTCATTCGTGTTCGAGCAGAGCCCGGCCCAACTGCTCAACGCGCTGCTGCCTCTCTATCTTCAGAATCAGTTGCTGCGCTCACTCCAAGAAGCCGCCGCCAGCGAACTGGCCAGCCGGATGACGGCCATGAACAACGCCAGCGACAACGCCAAGGCCCTGGCCAAGACGCTGACCCTTGATTACAACAAGGCTCGGCAGGCGGCGATCACCCAGGAAATCCTTGAGGTGGTGGGCGGCGCTGCGGCGATGGCCTGATCCAGCACCGGTGCCGGCCGCTGGGCCGGCTTTTTTTAGGTTCAGACGATGGACGGCACGTCCGCTCAGCCCCTAACGCTGCCTCTGGGCCCTGGGCTGGCGATCCAGCCCCTGTTCCCCCTGGCTCTGGGCAGCGCTCAACTACGGCTCGATCCGCTCGATCTGGCGGTGATGCTTCAAGACGCCGTGGCGCTCAGGGGCAAGGCTGAGGGCAACCCCGATGTGGTCTGCGCCTGGACAGGTGATCTCCACGGTGTCGACCAACTCCACAGACACCCAAGTTTTTCGGGCCTTTCCCGGCAGGTGGAACTACTGGCCCTGGATTACTTGGCCAGCCTTGGGTTTGCCTTGGAACGCGTTGGCCTGCATCTGCAGCGCTGCTGGCCGGTGATCAGTGAGCCTGGCCAGGGGGTGGGACGTCACCACCATCCCAACGCCCACTTGAGTGCGGTGGTCTATCTCAATGGCGACGGAAGCGGCGCCAGCGGTTGCCTGCGGCTCTACCCACCCCGCCAGGTGAATGAACTGGTGGGGGGCTTGGCGGTGGGCCATGGGGGGCCGATCCAAGCGGGAGCCCCCTGGAATGCGCCTTGGGCGGAGCTGGCCCCCCGGGCGGGACTGGTGGTGTTCTTCCCCGCCGCCACCGACCACGGCGTCGAGGAAAACCTTGGGGATGACCGCCGCTTTTCGATCAGCTTCGATTTCGTGCTCACCGCCCCCGCAGGAACTGCAGACAGCTCGCCCTCGGCGGAGTATCTGGCGCCCCACCCGAGCCGTTGGCGCCCCGTCGTCCGAGAAGATGGGGGCGTTGTGGTTTGAGCAGGCGCCCCAGGGAACCCCATGAGTGACACCTTCACCGTGATCGCCGTGCTCCATGGTGCGGAGCACAGCTTTCCCTGTCGCAGCGACCAGACGGTGCTCTCGGCTGCCGAGGCGGCTGGCGTGGCGCTGCCCAGCTCCTGCTGTTCGGGGGTTTGCACCACCTGCGCCGCCCTGCTCCAGGAGGGCCAGGTGCATCAGCCCGACGCCATGGGGGTGCGGGAGGATCTGCAGGTGAAGGGGTATGCCCTGCTCTGTGTGGCCACGCCCTTGAGCGATCTCAAGCTGTTGGCGTGCCAGGAGGATGCGCTTTACGAGGCCCAGTTCGGTCAATTCCAGAAGTGAGGCTCAAGCCATTGGAGCTCTGGGTGGAGCTCGGGCCTGGCCCGTTGCGATCCCAGGTGCTGGCGGCCCTGGCGCCCCACGGAGAACCCCTGCGCTGGGCGCTCACGGCGGTCGAGTCCCGGGGCGACGGGGGACGGCGGGTGCGGCTGGAGGCGGTGGTGCTGCGGTGAGCACCTTCCCCCCACTCCCCACGGTGCTGGTGATCCCCACCGGCATCGGTTGCCAGATCGGCGGCTATGCGGGGGATGGTTTGCCTAGTGCCCGGTTGCTGGCCGCCGCCAGCGGTTGTCTGATCACCCATCCCAATGTGATGAACGGGGCGGCGCTCTACTGGAGCGATCCGCGGATCCACTACGTCGAGGGCTGGGCCCTGGATCGCTTCGTGGCCGCTGAACTGGCCCTCGAACCCGTGCGCCGCCAGCGGGTGGGGGTGCTGCTGGATGCGGGGATCGATGGTGACCTGCTGCTGCGGCACCGGCAGGTGATCGAGGCTTGCCGCAGCACCTTGGGGCTCACCATCGGACCGGTGGTCACCACCGAGATGTCCCTGGAGGTGAGCTTGAGCCTTGGCCCCAGCGGCAGCAGTTGGGGGAGCTTGGGGCGGCCTGGGGCCTTGCTGGCCGCCGGAGAGCAGCTGAAGGAGGCGGGGGCTACGGCGATCGCCGTGGTGTCCCGCTTTCCCGATGACCCCGGCCGTGGGGCCCTGGCGGCCTACCGCCAGGGCATCGGTGTGGATGCCCTCGCTGGCGCCGAGGCGGTGATTAGCCACCTGTTGGGGCGCCATCTGGCCTTGCCCTGCGCCCATGCCCCGGCCCTGGCGCCTTTGCCCCTGGATCCCGATCTCGATCCGCGGGCGGCGGCGGAAGAGATCGGCACCACCTTCTTGCCCTGTGTGCTGGTGGGGCTCTCACGGGCCCCCAACCTTTGGCCCCTCGCCCCGGGCCGTCCAGCACCACCCGCCGGAGCGCTCCTCGGCCCACAGATCGGCGCCGTGGTGGCCCCCGCCGGGGCCCTCGGGGGCGAGGCGGTGCTGGAGGCCCTGGATCGGGGCGTGCCCGTGATCGCCGTGGCGGGCAACCCCTCCCTGCTGGCGGTCAACGCCGAAGCCCTGGGGGTGAAAGTGCTGCCAGCGGCCAGCTACGCCGAAGCTGCCGGCTGGGTGTTGGCGCTGCGCGAGGGGATCGAACCAGAGGCCCTGAGACGACCCCTGCGGCCCCTTCCCTGAGGCCGGCTGAGGGCTTTGGGCTGTTGCGCTCAGCGCAGGCAGGCCATCGGGTGACGGGTGGGCACCCCCAGGGCCTTGGCGACCCCAGGGTGGCAGACGTCGCCATTGATCGTGTTGAGCCCGGACATCAGCTCGGGCCGCTCGGTGATCGCCTCCACCAGACCGCGGCCAGCGATCGCAAGGATGTAAGGCAGGGTCACGCTGACCAATGCTTCGGTGGAGGTGTAGGGCACGGCGCCGGGCATGTTGCCCACGGCGTAGTGTTGGACTCCGTGAATGGTCACCACGGGATCGGTGTGGGTCGTTTCGCGGCTGGTGGCGATGCAACCGCCCTGGTCGATCGCCACATCCACGATCACCGAGCCTGGCCGCATCTGACGTACCAGCGGCTCATCCACCAGGCTTGGGGCGCGGCCTCCGGGGGTGAGCACGGCGCCAATCAGCAGATCGGCCGTGGGGACCAGCCGCTCCACGAGTCCGCGGCTGCTCACCAAACTGACCAGCCGACCACGACGGTCGGATTCGAGCACGCGCAGCCTTTGGGGGGAGTGATCCAGCAACAGCACGTCCGCATCCATGGCGGCGGCCAGACGGGCCGCATGCCAACCAACGGTGCCGGCGCCCAGCACCACCACCCGGGCGGGCTTCACCCCCGTGCAGCCCCCGATCAAGACGCCGCGGCCCCCGTGGGGCTTCTCCAGCAGGTGGGCGCCCACTTGGGCGGCCAGCCGCCCGGCGATCTCGCTCATCGGGGCCAGCAGCGGCAGACTGCCGTTCTCAAGCTGCACCGTTTCGTAGGCCACGCCAGTGGTGCCGGCCTCGAGCAGGGCTTGCCCAACGTCTGGATAGGCGGCCAGGTGCAGGTAGGTGAACAGCACCAGATCACTGCGCAGGAAAGGGAATTCCTCCGGCTGGGGCTCTTTCACCTTGACCACCAGGTGGGCGGCCCAGGCTTCCTCCCGGCCCACCAGGCGGGCGCCGGCGGCGGCAAAGGCTTCGTCGCTGATGCCGGCGCCCGTGCCGGCGCCATGCTGAATGCGCACCTCCAGGCCGTGGGAGATGAGTTCGCGCACCCCATCGGGGGTCAGGGCCACCCGCTGCTCATCCCGCTTGATTTCGGAGGGAACGCCGATGCTGGCGATCGGAGCTGCCAGGCCGGAGGCTGCCATGGGGTTCAGTTGCTCCCACCAGATTGGCGACTCAGCGGGCCAATCGCCAAGAACGATCGGCATTGGCCCATCAGCGGGCGGCGGCGATCGGCATCCGCCATCCCGTCCCGAAAGCCCTTCGGCTCACTTTGAGCAGCGGCGGGGCCTGGCGTCTTTTGAATTCCGCTTTCCGCAGCAGTCCTTGCACCCGGTGGGCCAGCTCCGGGTCGGTGCCGGCGGCGATCAGCTCCTCGGTGCTGCGCAGCTCCTCGATGCAGGCGGAGAGGATCGGATCGAGCACGGCGTAGTCAGGCAGGGAATCGCTGTCTTTTTGATCGGGGCTGAGTTCGGCGCTGGGGGGCTTCAGGCGAATCGCCTCCCCGATCAGGGCGCCGGCGGTGGCCAGGCCGAAATGCTCGCGGCAGGAGGCCGATTCAGGGGCATCGAGCCAGGAGCAGAGGGCGAAGACCGTGGTTTTGTACAGGTCACCGATCACCGCCAGACCGCCGTTCATGTCGCCGTAGAGGGTGCAGTAGCCCACGGCCAGTTCCGATTTGTTGCCGGTGGAGAGCAGCAGCTGGCCCTGCTGGTTCGCCAGGGCCATCAGCAACGTGCCCCTGATCCTCGATTGCAGGTTCTCGGCCGCCAGGCCCCTGGGCGGCCCCGTCAGTGGGCCTTCAAGGGAGGCGGCGAACTGCTCCATCAGCGGTTCGATGGCCACGGTGTCATGGGCGAGATCCAAGGTGTCTGCCAGTGCCAGAGCATCGCTGATCGAGCCAGGCGAGCTGTAGGGGGAGGGCATCAGCAGCGCTTGCACGTGATCCGGGCCGAGGGCGGCCACGGCCAGGGCGGCCACAAGGGCCGAATCGATGCCGCCGCTCAGCCCCAGGAGCGCCCGCTGGAAGCCACATTTGCGCGCGTAGTCGCGCAGCCCCAGCACTAGCACCCGGAACAGCTGCTCGATGGGTGCAGGCAAGTCCTTGTCTGTGTTGGCCTGGTGCGCCCGGTCAGGGGTGGCCGTCAAGCTGTCGTAGAGGCCGAGATCCTCTTCGGCGCAGGCCAGCTGCAGCCGCACGGCGCCGGTGGCATCGACAACGAAGCTGGCGCCATCGAACACCAGCTCGTCGTTGCCGCCCACCTGGTTCACGTAAACCACCGGGCACCCCAGCCGTGCGACCGCCGCCTGGGCCAGCTGGTGCCGCAGGGCCGGTTTGCCCTGGCCAAAGGGTGAGGCCGACAGGTTGATCAGCAGCTCGGGTGCCAGGGGAATCAACTCGGCGATCGGGTCGGGTCCGGCCAGGCGTGGGATCGGCAGGGTTTCCTCCACCCAAAGGTCCTCGCAGATGGTGAGCCCTAACCGCCAGAGGCGACCGGCCACGGGCAGTTCCAGGAGTGAGGGCCGGTCGGCGCTGCGGAAGTAGCGCCGTTCATCGAAGACGTCGTAGCTGGGCAACAGGCGCTTGCGGGCGACGATTCGCCACTGTCCCCGTTGCACCAGGGCAGCGGCATTGAACAGGGCCGGCTGCTGGCCCCCCGGCAGCGGATCACTCACCCCGAGCAGCAGGCTCAGTCTGGGAGGCATCCCCTCGGCCAGCTCCCCCAGCAGCTGATCCTGGTCCCGCTGCAACGACGGCCGCAGCAGCAGATCCCTGGGGGGATAACCCCAGAGGGCCAGCTCGGGCGCCACCACAAGATCAGCGCCCAGGCCCGCTGCCTCCTGACATCGCGTAGCCAGCCGCTCGGCGTTGCCGCGCAGGTCGCCCACCAGCGGATTGATCTGGGCCAGGGCGAGCCGCATCAGCGCCGGGGGCGGAGAGCCGCTGGGTCGCCGGGGGCCGAGGAGGCCAGTCCATACAGATTGTGCTCCCTTAGCAGTGGCCACAGCACCATCGGGATCAGGGCGGGATCGGGCTGTTGGCGGATCAGGGAGCTGGCGGTTGCGGGGATCTCCAGGGGGAGCACCTCCAGGTGGGCGCCGAGGCTTTCCAGGGGCTTGAGCAGCTCTGGGCGCAGGGGCCAGCTCTGGCGGGGCACCACCGCCAGCCGGCAGGCGGCCAGAAGGCTGCGGGCGGCGTACCAGGAGGGGATCTGCTCCACCAGGTCGCTGCCCACGACGAACACCAGCTGGGCTTCTGGCCAGCGCTCGCGGGCGCCTTGAAGGCTCTCGATCGCCCGCGGGCTGCTGAGGGTTTGATCAAGGATCAGGCGCGGATTGGCCAGGTCCTCCACCAGGGCCTGCAGCATCGCCGCGCGCAGGGCCAGGGGGGCCCCGTGGTGCTTGAGGGGGTTGTCGCTGGCAAAAGTGGCCACCAGCGGGTAGTGGTGGGCCAGGCCCTCCAGCAGGGCACGGTGCCCCAGGCTGGGGGGATCGGCACTGGTGCCGAACAGGGCCACGGCCTCGGGCGCTGTGGGTCCAGCGGGAGCGCTCATGGGAGCAAGGCCTGCAGGGGTGGACTGGGCTCCAGGGTTTGCCATTGCAGCAGCCAGCGCCGCACATCTGGGTCCTGGCGGGCCAGGCGGCGCAGCAGGGCGCCGGGGCGGGCACCCCCCACCTGGGCGCTGCGCAGCAATTGGCTGGCGGCCAAACGGCCGGTGCGCCGGGTGGCTACAACCGCCAAGGCGACCTGGGCCAGGGCCACCGGCGCCGCCGGCGCCAGGCTCAGGCCTCCACTGAGAGGGGCGGCCAGCAGCAGCAGTTGGCGCAGCCCCCCGAGCAGCAGCTGGATTCCCAGCTGGGCCCCCCCCAGCAGGGCGCCCTGGGCCGAGATCCGCCCCAGCATCAGGCGAGCCTGGGGGCCATCGAGCTCGAGGCCGTAGAGACGGCAGAGCTGGAGCACCAGGGTGGTGTCCAGAGCCAGGGCGCCGGCCACATCCAGCAGCACCAGGGGATTGGCGGCGACGGTGGTGGCCTTGAGGGCGGCGAATCGGCCGATCAGGCCCCGGGCCGCCTCACGCCCGTGGCCCAGCCGCCACTGGTGCAAGCGCAGACTGAAGCGGTCAGCGGACCGCAGGCTGTTGAGCGCCAACAGGAGGAGTCCACTGCGCTGGAGCAACGTTGTGAGCTGCTGCCGTAGGGGTTCGATCCGGGCCGGCTCCAGCTCGCTGCGCACCCGGCCATCGGCCAGCAGGGTGGCCCGTCGGGGGGCGGCGGCCACGGTCACCAGCTCCAGCTCGGCGGCAGCCTCCGGCAAGCGGTGGCGGATGCTCGCCAGCAAGGCGTTCAGCTCGGTTTCGGGCCAGCAATCGCTGCGGTTCAGCACCAGCAGCAGGGGGGTGCCGCCACGAAGCAAGGCCTCAAGGGCCTCCAATTCGGGGGCCGCCAGGTCACCATCAAGCACGAACAGCACCAGATCGGCCCCCAGGGCCACCCGGGCGGCCAGGCGCTGGCGCCCGCTGGCGGCGATTTCATCGATGCCAGGGGTATCCACCAGTTCCACACGCTTCAACCCACTGATCACCTGATTCCACGGCGTGTGCTCCTGGAGGCGGGTGCAGCCGTGGGCAACATCGGTGGCGAAGCGCTCCTCACCCAGCAGGGCGTTGAGCAGGCTGGACTTGCCCACCCCCACCCGTCCGAACACGGCCACCCGCAGGCGCCGTTGCCGCAACCGCTCCAGCTGGGCGTCGAGGGCGGTCAGTTCCGGCCCCAGCACCGAACGTTCCCGGGCCGAAAGCCTGAGCTCCGGCCGCCAGCGCTCCAGGAGGGCGGCGCAGCGTTCAGGGCTGGGGGGCGCGGAGCTCATGGGCTTTCCGCTGGAACCGTCGAGCGCGGCCTCCACCAGCCGGCCAGCACGGCCAAAACCACATCCGCTCCGATCAGACCGACGAAGGCGCCGAATTCATCCACCACCACCCGTACGGAGTGATTGCTGCGCCTGAAGGCTGTGAGCAGTCGGTCGGCGCGGATCATCTCCGGCACGAATTCCACCTGCTCGGTGTGGCTGGCCACGCTGGATCCACCCTGGCCGGTCAGCAGGGCGGTCAGCAGGTGTTCGCGGCTGGCGACCCCCAGCACCTCATCCACCTCCTCCCCCAGCACCACCCACCAGGGGGCCGCGTTGCCGAGCAGGTGATCGCGCAGATCGGCCAGCTCGGCATGGCCCGCCAGGGTGGGCGCTGCCACCCGCGGCACCATTAGATCCCTGGCGGTCATGTCGTTGAGCTGGAAGACCTTGCCGATCATCGCGGCCTCATCGGCTTCGATCTGACCCTTCTGGGAGCCGAGCCGGGCCAGCAGGCGAATCTCCTCCTCGTCTGTGGCCAGCTCGTTTTCGGCCGTGATGGCCGGCATCAGCCACTCGAGCACCACCACCAGGGGCAAGAGCAGCTTGAGCAGCAGCGCCACGCTGGCGGCGCTGGCCAGGGAGAGGGGCAGGGCGGCGCTGCTGCCGAGGGACTTGGGCAGGATCTCCCCCAGCAGGATCACCAGCACCGTCAGGCCCACCGAAAACAACGGCAGCGCGATCCCATCGATGCCTTGGTTGTGAAACACCCAGCCGGCATAGCTGCCGAGCATCAGGCTTCCAAAGATGTTGAAGGCGTTGTTGCAGATCACCAGCACCGCCAGGGCGCGACCGAGTCGGTTCTTGAGCAGCTGCAGGGAACGGGCCCCCCGGGGCGGGTGGGGCCGCCCTGCCAGCTCATGAACCTTCAGGGGGTTTACGGTGAGGATCGCCGCCTCCACGCCGGAGCAGACGGCCGAACCGACCAAAATCACCATCACCAGACCCGCCAGGCCGAGGAGCTCGTTCATGGCCGTTGGGTCATGCCGACCTGACGTCGAAGGTGGGGCTGGCCACAGCTGAGCTGACGATCTGACACTCTCATTTAATCGGTTGTGCCATCTTCCCGCCGCACAGCCAACCCGTCCCATCCATCCAACCCATGGTGATCGACCCGGCTGAGTTCCAGCAGCGCCGCTCGCGGTTCATCGAGCAGCTGGGCGGTGTGGCGGCGGTCATCCCAGCCTCGCCTTTGGTGACGCACCACGCCGATGTGGAGCATGCCTTTCGCCAGAACAGTGATTTCTGGTATCTCACTGGCTTCGATGAACCAGGGGCGGTCGCCCTTTTTCTGCCCCATCGGCCCGAGAACCCTTTCGTGCTGTTCGTGCAGCCCAAGGAGCCTACGGCGGAGGTCTGGAACGGCTTTCGCTGGGGTTGCGAGGGGGCCGTGGAGCGCTTCGGCGCCGATTTGGCCCATCCCCTGGCCGAACTGCCCGAGCGCCTTGGTGCCTACCTGCAGGGGGCCGAAGGCATCGCCTTCCGGGTGGGACGGCACCTTGAGCTCGAGCCTCTGGTGCTCAAGGCCTGGGGCCAGCAGCTGGACCGGGCCCCCCGCAGCGGGCAGGCGGCCCTGGGTCTCGTGGCCCCCTGCCCGATCCTCCACGACCTGCGGCTGCGTAAAACCCCTGCGGAGCTGGTCCGCCTCCGGGAGGCGGCGCGGATTTCGGCGGAGGCCCATGAACTGGCCCGGCGCGTCACCCGCCCGGGGCTGGGGGAGCGCCAGGTGCAGGCGGTGATTGAGCAGCACTTCCTTGAGCAGGGGGCGCGGGGCCCCGCCTATGGCTCGATCGTGGCCGGTGGAGACAACGCCTGCGTGCTCCACTACACCAGCAACAGCGGCACACTGATGGGGGGTGAGCTGCTGCTGATCGATGCAGGCTGCAGCCTTGACGATTACTACAACGGCGACATCACCCGGACCTACCCGATCAACGGTCGCTTCAGCCCTGAGCAGCGGGACCTCTACGAGCTGGTGCTCGCGGCCCAGCTGGCGGCGATCGAGCGGGTGGCGCCCGGTGCTGATGCCGAGCAGGTGCACGACACCGCCGTGCGGGTGCTGGTGGAGGGTCTGCTGGAGCTGGGACTGCTCAGCGGTTCGGTGGAGCAGGTGATCGAGCAGGGCGCCTACCGGCACCTCTACATGCATCGAACCGGCCACTGGCTCGGCCTCGATGTGCATGACGTGGGGGCCTACCGGCTCGGGGAGCATCCCGTACCCCTGGAGGTGGGCATGGTGCTGACCGTGGAGCCAGGGCTTTACATCAGCGATCGGTTGCCGGTGCCGGAGGGGCAGCCCGCCATTGATCCGCGCTGGAAGGGCATCGGCATCCGCATCGAGGATGACGTGGCCGTCACCGCCCAGGGCCACGAGGTGCTCACGGCAGCGGCCCTCAAGGCTGTGGCGGCGATGGAGCGCTGAGCCTGGCCGGGCTCAACTCCGAACGGCTCATGCTTCAAGCCAGGCCAGGAGCTGTTCGGGATCCAGCTCGGCTGTGCTCCCGAGGAGCTGATCGGCCCCAGCCGAGCGCAGGGAATGCTCGTAGGTGCCACGAGCGGCGGCATTGTCATGGAGATGGGGCGGCGCCACCGCCAGGCTGAGCAGAACCTGGCCTGGTTGGCGTACGCGCGCCTGAACCACGGTGAACACATCAGCAACAGTGTCCCCCAAGTACGCAATCGGCGGGGCTCCAGGGCCCAGGGGGCGCCCCGCCAGTTGTTGGGCCAGGCGCAGCAGCCCGGTGGGGTCGGGTTTGTCGGGGGCGTCGCCCATGGCGACCAGGGGCGGATCGCTCAGCCCTAAACGGGCTTCGAGCACGAAGCGGGCCGAGGGGGGTTCGGCTCCACTCACGAAGCCCCAGGCGATGCCCGCGGCGCTGAGGGTGTCAAAGAAAACCGGCACCACCAGCAGCGGCTCGCTGCGGATGAAGCCCTGCCAGAGCATCGGATCATCCTCGGGATCGCCGCCGAAGTAGAAGCCGCTGAAGACGTCCACCAGGTCATTGAAGGCCGGCAGAGGGGCCAGCCCTCCGCGGCGCAGCAGTTCCAGGGCGGCCTCCCAGTCGTTGTTCCATCGCCCTTCGCCCTTGAGAGCGTCGATGGCGGCGGCACTGGGCCGCCATCCGCTGAAGTGCTGCACGGTTTCGCTCAAGGCCCGCCGATAGCTCCGGCTCACGTCGCGGATGACGCCATCGATGTCAAACAGCAGGATGGCGCGGGGGCTCAGAGGAAGGGCGGCCGGGGCTGGTAGGTTAGTTGTTTGATCCCAAATCTTGAGCGCAGAAACCATGACGGGCCCTGAGAGCGTCGCAGTAGTGGGCGCTGCCATCGCTGCAGAGGCTGGCCTCCCCGACGACGACACCACCCAGGGCCGTCCGGTGCTGCGTGGTGCCAGTGCCGCCCTGGCCACGGCCACCCTCGATGAAAACGGCGTCCCCTCCGGCCGCACCCCCAAGGCCGATGAGGGCCGTTTTCTGCTCAAGATTCTCTGGCTCCCCGACAACGTCGCCCTGGCCGTCGATCAGATCGTCGGTGGAGGCCCCAGCCCCCTGACGGCCTATTTCTTCTGGCCCCGGGAAGACGCCTGGGAAACCCTCAAGGGCGAACTGGAGGGCAAGAGCTGGATCACCGACAACGAACGGGTGGAAATCCTCAACAAGGCCACCGAAGTGATCAACTACTGGCAGGAGGAGGGCAAGGGTAAGTCGCTCGATGAGGCCAAGCTCAAGTTCCCCGACGTCACTTTCTGCGGGACAGCCTGAATTACTCAGTTCCATCCCCCCATAGGCAAGTTCAGCGCCCCCAGAGGGGGCGCTTTTTTATGGCAGGGCAAGCTTCCGGGCGCAAGATCTGATGCTCACCCTTTGTGCTCGTTTCGATGGGGATAAAGCTGTTGAATTCAGGCTCCAGTGAGTCCCTTGTTCCGTGGCGCTCGGCTGGCGGCCCAGGCGGAGGGCCGCAGGATTCGGAGTCGACCACGCACCCCCATCGCCCCTTCCCTGTCCATGCTTCGTTGCTGACTGATCACGCCACATCCTCAACGATCCCACGGTCGATCCCAGCCCACTTGGAACAGAACGGTGGCCCCCAATGAACCAGGTCGTCGAAGGTCATCCCCTTGGGGAGGTTGGGAGCCCGCCCGATCAGTGGGGGCCACGGGGCCGATGGGGGGCAACGGGCGGGTCGCGACGCTGGGGTCACCATGGCGCTCAAGGGATGGAACGACCTGGGGGGATACCTGATTTTCGTGGCTCCCATCGCCCATTCTTTAAAGTAGAGAGTCAGTCGCCTGAGCTGTGATCTTCCATCACGTTCTTGTGCTGCCCCCAGCATCCTGAGCGGCTCCCAGGGGGTGCGAGTTGCCAGGGCCATAGGGCTCCTGCGGCCGTGGGAAATCCCGACCTGGCGGGGTGGACCCACTGGTTCCACTCGCCTGAGTGGGCGCAGGCGAGCGCATAGGGCTGAGGTGGCCGTTATCCATGGTTCAGATCTCATGAATGCTGGGGGGATGGCCATGGCATCCTCCATGGCTGGAGGGCTTCCACAGGCATACGGTCCCGGAAGATTGAATGACACAGGCGGTTCCGAGCGTTGCGCTCGATGCCGCTCCGCCAACAGGCCAGGCTTCAAAGAGCGACACGAACGGATCGATCTTCAGAAACTCGTCCCTGAACCTGCTGTTGAACGGACAATGAATGGATTTGGTAGTTGAGAATGCCCCGATGTCGTGGGCAACACTCATGGGCCCCAGGGGTGAGTGCAGGGGCAGTGATGAACTGTTGCTCGTGACTGACTGAGCACGCGCTTGATTGCTGAATGGCGCCGCTCGCGGTTGCTGTGGCCCTCGAGCCAGAAGGCCAGATCACGGTGCAACTGCTGGGGGGAGATCTGGGCATCGCGGACGTCAACAGCCTGGTATGGGGTGCCCTGATCCGTCTGGAGGAGCAGTTGCTCAGGCTCCTTCTACCGGTGGCCAAGGGCTCGGTTGAGCGCCACCACCACCAAGAAAGCCTCTATCCTGCCGCCGAGCTTCCAGCCCATAGCCCACTGGCCGTAGGGATCGATCCAGACCGGCAGGCAGGTTAGATGTGCATGGTGTGGCTGTAGGTGATGGGGGTCCAGGAGCACCACTCGTTGAGCGAGAGGCCCTGGCGCCGTTGCCGGCCTTGGGGCAGAGGTGCGGCTCCTGTCCTTGAGGTCCTGCGTTTCATGGGCCTGGCCACGCGAAGAGGGCCGACGCTCCTGGCCAGCAGAGTGCAGTTCCCCATGGATCCGGGGGGATCCTCAGAAGCCACGGTGCCGGTTCGGCTCTCCCCTATCGCATTCTGCAGCAGGCCCCGATCCCTTGGCCCAGCATCACCAGGATCGATCAGGGCCTGGAGCACCCAGCTGGCCAGGTTGAAGGAGGGAAGACCAGGCCGCCTGGCAACCACAGAGCAGAAGAGGACCTTCTGAAGGCAGTACGTTAAAGCCTCTTTGTTTCCGTTGCGCTGTGAACCGGCGCCTGGTCTTGGTGGGTTCGCCATCGATCGAGAATCTGGTGCTCATGCCATGACCCTTGGCGACCGGTCCACTGAACGGAGGCACCCCACTCCGCCGCTGGCGCGGAGTACGCGTCGATCCGCCTGGGCCGCACCAACGCCTTTTCGCAACCTGGACAGGTACTTATGGGTCGTGGCCAGGCTTGAGCCCTGGGCCCGTAGGAGAAGAAACCTTCTCGATGAGAAGGATGTGCTGGCATGTGCCGCAAGGAACGTGAGCGGCAGGCCCCATCGATCCACCATTAGACCTGCCGTTCCCGCCTGATGGATGGGGGCCCGGCCAGTGGATGGCCAGGCAGAGTGGGTGAAGGCCTGGGACGGCTGCGAGGACACACCGACCCTGGAGGCCTCAAACCCTTTTCAATTGAACAAGCTGGTGGGACTGATCTCGCCTTGACTTGAGTGGCCTTCGGTTGGCCGCTTCCGTCATGGAAGAGACGCAGGACCGATGCCCTCTGGCAATCGAGGGTGTGTTGGTCTCAGCTCAGAAGCGCGCCAGACGCCGTCACACGCGGGTCGCTTGCAGGCGGGCGCGAGCTCGGGACAGCTCCTGCAGTGCCTTCAACTTTTCTGTGCTGGCGGATTTGCCTTCAAAGCCGCTGGCGGCCTGCTCCGCCTTCTCGAGATCCTGCTGGGCACTGGCGGGGTCGATGGCGCTGCCGAGTTCCGCTCCGTTGACAAGAACGGTGACTTGATCGGCTTCGACTTCGGCGAAGCCACCCAGCAGGGCGATGGCCTTCCAACCGCCGGCCTCGCGAACCCTCATGACGCCCACATCGAGGGCGGTGAGCAGCGAGATGTGGCCAGGCAAGATGCCCAGTTGACCGGTGGTGCTGGGCAGGATCACCTCGTCGGCGCTGCCATCAAAGACGCTCTGGTCAGGGGCCAGAACGCGAAGGGTGAGTGCCATGGATCAGGCCTTGGAGTCAGCGAGGATCTTGGCGGCCTTGGCGCGCACTTGGTCAATGTTGCCCACCAGATAGAAGGCGGCCTCAGGGAGTTCATCGAGCTCGCCGGCAAGAATCAAGTTGAAGCCCTTGATGGTCTCTTCGAGCTTCACGTATTCGCCGGACTGACCGGTGAAGATCTCAGCCACGAAGAAAGGCTGAGAGAGGAACTTTTCGATCTTGCGGGCCCGGTCCACCGTGCGGCGGTCGTCTTCGGAGAGTTCATCGAGACCCAGAATCGCGATGATGTCCTGAAGTTCCTTGTAGCGCTGCAGGGTGGACTGCACGGCCCGGGCGGTGCGGTAATGCTCATCGCCGACGACCGAAGGCTGGAGCATCGTGCTGGTGGAATCGAGAGGGTCCACAGCGGGGTAGATGCCCTTGGAGGCAAGACCGCGGCTCAGAACGGTCGTGGCATCCAGGTGGGCGAAGGTGGTGGCGGGCGCCGGGTCGGTGAGGTCGTCGGCGGGCACGTAGACAGCCTGGATCGAGGTGATCGACCCTTCCAGGGTGGAGGTGATGCGCTCCTGGAGTGCACCCACGTCAGTGCCGAGGGTGGGCTGATAACCCACGGCCGAGGGCATGCGGCCGAGCAGGGCACTCACTTCGGAGCCTGCCTGAACGAAGCGGAAGATGTTGTCGACGAACAGCAGCACATCTTGCTTGTTCACATCGCGGAAGTGTTCAGCCATGGTCAGGGCCGAAAGGCCGACGCGCATGCGGGCACCGGGGGGCTCGTTCATCTGGCCGAAGCAGAGGGCCACCTTCGATTTGGAGAGGTCTTCGGGGTTGATCACCCCGGATTCCTTGAATTCTTCGTAGAGGTCGTTACCCTCCCGGGTGCGCTCACCCACGCCTGCAAACACGGAGACACCACCGTGCTCCTTGGCGATGTTGTTGATCAGCTCCTGGATCAGCACGGTCTTGCCAACGCCGGCGCCACCGAAGAGGCCGACCTTTCCGCCCTGTCGGTACGGGGCGAGCAGGTCGATCACCTTGATGCCCGTTTCGAAGACCGTGGGTTTGGTCTCCAATTCGGTGAGCTTGGGAGCGTCCCGGTGGATTGAGGCGGTGAGGGTGGTGGTCACCGGACCTCGCTCATCGACGGGTTCGCCCAACACGTTGAAGATGCGGCCCAAGGTGGCTTCACCCACGGGCACGGATATCGGGGCTCCGGTGTCGAGGGCTTCCATGCCCCGCACCAGCCCATCGGTGGTGCTCATGGCCACGGCCCGTACCCGGTGGTCACCGAGAAGTTGCTGCACTTCTGCTGTGAGGGAGACCTCCTGACCGGCAGAATTCTGAGCCTTGATCACCAAGGCGTTGTAGATCTTGGGCAGCTTGCCTGCGGGGAATTCCACGTCCAGAACAGGGCCGATCACCTGACGGACGATCCCCTTGGATCCGGTGGTGGCGCCTTTCGTGGCGGGGGCAGCAGCAGCCATAGGTAAGGAAGTTCGCTGAAGGGGCGCGCAGCGGGAAGCACACCCGACTGGAGCGGGGCAACCTTATCACCGAGCCCTGCCGGTCCGCCCTTTCCAGGGCAAACCAGTCCCTGGCGAGGGGCATGGCACGGCCTTGGCCGGGGTCGACCGCCGGGGCTGGTTCGGTCACCCGCACGTTGGGCGCCTTGCCCATCCTGCAAGGGGGCGCCTAAGTTGGCACTCGAGCTGTCCGAGTGCTAACTCGATTCAGCCCGCGGCGTGACCGACGCCGCACCTGTTGCTCTCGAACTTATCCATGGCTGCTGTTTCTCTCAGCGTCTCCACGGTCAAACCGCTTGGAGATCGCATTTTCATCAAGGTGTCCGAGTCGGAAGAAATGACGGCCGGCGGCATCCTGTTGCCCGATACCGCCAAGGAAAAACCCCAGGTGGGCGAAGTGGTTCAAGTGGGCCCCGGCAAGCGCAATGAAGATGGCACCCGCCAAGCGCCCGAAGTGAGCATTGGCGACAAGGTCCTGTACAGCAAGTACGCCGGCACCGACATCAAGCTGGGTACCGAGGAATTCGTGCTCCTGTCCGAGAAGGACATCCTCGCGATCGTCAACTGATTGCCTAGTGGATCGGGCCAACCCTGGACCGCGGCAGGGCCGCCCCCAGGCACGCCACGAAAGACTTCCCCTTCATTCCCTCTACCGAAAGGACATCTTCTTCCATGGCCAAGAGAATCATTTATAACGAGCAAGCCCGCCGGGCCCTCGAACGCGGCATTGACATCCTCGCCGAAGCCGTTGCTGTCACCCTCGGTCCCAAGGGCCGCAACGTGGTGCTGGAGAAGAAATTCGGCGCACCACAGATCATCAATGACGGTGTCACGATCGCCAAGGAGATCGAACTCGAGGATCACATCGAGAACACCGGTGTCGCCCTGATTCGTCAGGCCGCGTCCAAGACCAACGATGCCGCCGGTGACGGCACCACCACCGCCACCGTCCTGGCCCATGCCATGGTCAAGGCAGGTCTGCGCAACGTGGCCGCCGGCGCCAACGCCATCACCCTGAAGAAGGGCATCGACAAGGCCACCGAATTCCTGGTCGGCAAGATCAAGGAGCAGGCCAAGCCGATCTCCGATTCCAATGCCATTGCCCAGGTGGGCACCATCTCCGCCGGTAACGACGAAGAAGTGGGTCGGATGATCGCCGACGCCATGGACAAGGTCGGCAAGGAAGGCGTGATCTCCCTGGAGGAAGGGAAGTCGATGACCACCGAACTGGAGGTCACCGAGGGCATGCGCTTCGACAAGGGCTACATCTCGCCCTACTTCGCTACCGACACCGAGCGCATGGAGGCGGTGCTCGACGAGCCCTACATCCTGCTCACTGACAAGAAGATCGGCCTGGTGCAGGATCTGGTGCCCGTGCTCGAGCAGATCGCCCGCACCGGCAAGCCGTTGCTGATCATCGCCGAGGACATCGAAAAGGAAGCCCTCGCCACCCTGGTGGTGAACCGCCTGCGCGGTGTGCTCAACGTGGCCGCTGTCAAGGCTCCTGGCTTCGGTGACCGCCGTAAGGCCATGCTTGAGGACATCGCCGTCCTCACCAACGGTCAGTTGATCACCGAGGACGCCGGCCTCAAG
Source organism: Cyanobium sp. Morenito 9A2 (assembly GCF_024345575.1). Lineage (GTDB taxonomy): Bacteria > Cyanobacteriota > Cyanobacteriia > PCC-6307 > Cyanobiaceae > ATX-6F1. The sequence continues at coordinate 246,996 of NZ_JAGQBJ010000002.1, read as the reverse complement.
CTGGAGAACACGAAGCTGGAGATGCTGGGCACCGCCCGCCGCATCACCATCAACAAGGACACCACCACCATCGTCGCCGAAGGCAACGATGTGGCCGTCAAGGCCCGGGTGGAGCAGATCCGCAAGCAGATCGACGAAACCGACTCCTCCTACGACAAGGAGAAGTTGCAGGAACGTCTGGCCAAGCTGAGCGGCGGTGTGGCCGTGGTCAAGGTGGGCGCCGCCACTGAGACCGAGATGAAGGACAAGAAGCTGCGCCTGGAAGACGCCATCAACGCCACCAAGGCGGCCGTTGAAGAAGGCATCGTTCCTGGCGGTGGCACCACCTTGGCCCACCTGGCTCCCGCGCTCGAGGAGTGGGCGGCGGCCAACCTCTCCGGCGAGGAGCTGATCGGCGCCACCATCGTGGCCTCGGCGCTCACCGCTCCGCTCAAGCGCATCGCTGAGAACGCTGGCGCCAACGGAGCTGTTGTGGCCGAGCACGTCAAGGGCAAGCCCTTCAACGAGGGCTACAACGCCGCAACGGGCGAATACGTCGACATGCTGGCTGCTGGCATCGTTGACCCCGCCAAGGTGACCCGTTCTGGCCTGCAGAACGCCGCCTCGATCGCCGGCATGGTGCTCACCACCGAGTGCATTGTGGCTGATCTGCCCGACAAGAAGGAAGCAGCCCCCGCCGGCGGCGGCGGCATGGGCGGCGACTTCGACTACTGATCGCTTGCTTTGGGGGCGCTCACGCGCTCCCTCGGCCTGCGGGGGCGGAGGGGTTACCCTTCCGCCCTTTTTCATGGGCGCTCAGTGGTTGTGGCCTACCGCTGCTGGGACGGGCCGTGCCCATTGGGTCCGAACATCCTTCGCCGCCTTGGCAGACGCCTTCAGCGATGCAAGGGCTAATTAGCTCACGATCTCTCCATGCAACGCCATGGGGCCCGGCCCTCGTTAGAGCTGGGTGCCTCTGTTGCTGAGGCGCTGAGCGGGCTCGAAGGCTTCCGTCGGCGGCTGAACCCGATGGAGAGGGCTGCCTCTGAGGCGCCAAGGTTGCACCTGGTGGTCCTTGGCTTGGCCTGTAAAGGACGTTGGGCTGTCTGCTCCCCGGGCACATGCCCCTGGGCCGCTGCAGGGCTGGGCCTGCAGCGTGCTCGGGCGACGGGACCTGAGGGCCGTTCTCAATGATCAGCCAGGCCGCTTCAATTCGATCTCGACGAGATCTCGACAGCTCAAGGTTGCCTTCCATCTGAGTGAAGATGCAAGGACCAGGGGCCATCGCAGGCGGCCCAGCCGTCAGCGGCAGAATGGGTTTTTTCCGGCTGAAGGGTCTTCGCCACGTGCCTCCCAAGCCTTGGCACCCTCCGCAGACGGTCTCTGGTCAGGATCGTCCCCCCCGCGGCCTGGACATGGGCTTCTTCAACACCGGCCCGGGTCTGAGCCGCAACCCACAGGGCGTTCCATCCGGCCCCCTGCGCCGCGGGCGCCCTGGCCCCGGCCTGAGGATGGGAAGACCCAGGTGCCGACCACGCTCTGCGGCAACGGCAGCCAGAGGAGCTTTCGCCAGCACCAGTTCAGTCAACGCGTTCAACGTCCCAGGGTCAGCTAGCCGATTCCAAGAGCTGAGGGCGACCCCCCCCCGACAGCTGGAGCGAGCTCAGTTCGGCTCGAAGGCCAGGGCGACACCGTTGTTGCAGTAGCGCTTGCCCGTGGGCCTGGGGCCATCGTTGAAGACATGGCCCTGGTGGCCACCGCAGCGCCTGCAGTGGTATTCCGTGCGCGGGATGATCAGCTTGAAATCGATGCGGGTGGTAATGGCGTTCGGCAACGCTTGAAAGAAGCTCGGCCAGCCGGTGCCGCTGTCGAATTTGGCCTTGGAGCTGAACAGGGGCAGTTGGCAGCCCGCGCAGACGAACGTGCCTGGACGCTTCTCGTTGTTCAAAGGGCTGCTGAACGGCCGCTCGGTGCCCTCCCGGCGGAGCACTTGAAAGGCGGCCGGGCTCAACCGACGCCGCCATTCGGCCTCGCTGAGCTGCCAGGCGGGATCAGTGCTGGTTGAAGCGGCTCCAGCGCGGCGAGCCCCCAGCACAGGGGAGAGCAGCAGGCTCAGGCCGGCGAGCAGCTGGCGACGGGGCATGGTGGTAACGGGCTTCAACGCAGCCAGCCGGCGCTCAAGGCGACTGCGAGGCCCAGGAAGATGGCCAGCAGCGACCAGGTGATCCGATTAAGGGTGGTTTCGGCGCTGCGGGCGCTGCTGAACATGGAGCCTCCGCTGCTGGCCAGGCCCCCCATGCCGTCACCCTTGGGGCTGTGTAGCAAGACGCTGATGATCAGCAGGACGCCACTGGCTGACCAGATCCAGGTGATCACGGTTTTGAGCATGGGGTCAGCCTAAGGCTCAGACCGGCAGGCTCTCGGGCAGGCGCTCGGGCCGGTGAACGGTGCCCACCGATTCAATCAGGGAGCGGCCGCTCATGGTGGCGGGCTGGGGCAGGCCGAGGATGTCCAGAATGGTGGGGGCGATGTCCGCCAGACCGGCTCCTTCGCGCAGGTGAACGTCATTGCCGTGGCCGGGCAGCTTGCGCTTTTCGCCTTCCACCAGGATGACCGGCACCGGATTGGTGGTGTGGGCCGTCCAGGGACGCCCATCGGGACCCTCCATGACTTCGGCATTGCCGTGGTCGGCGGTGATCAGCACCGTGCCACCGGCGCGGTTGGTGGCTTCCAGGAGCCGCCCCACACAGCGATCCACCGTGGCGATCGCCTCGAGGGTGGGGGCCATCAGGCCGGTATGCCCCACCATGTCAGGGTTGGCGTAATTGATCACCACCAGCGCATAGACCCCCTTGTTGATGGCGGCGATGCAGTCGTCGGTGAGTTGCTCGGCCGCCATGGCGGGTGCCTGGTCGTAGGTGGCCACCCGTGGGGAGGGCACCAAGTGGCGCACTTCTCCGGGGAACGGCTTTTCGATGCCACCGTTGAGGAAGTAGGTGACGTGGGGGTATTTCTCTGTTTCAGCTGTGCGTAACTGCATTAAACCGTGCTCGGAGACCACCTGGCCGAGCAGCCCATCGAGAGATTCGGGCGGGAAGGCCACGGCCACCGGCAAGCCAAGGGCGTATTGGGTGAACGTGACTACATCGAGTTCACAGTGGTGGTCGCGGGGGAAGCTGTCGAAGTCGCTCAGCACAAGGGCTCGGATCAGCTGCCGCACCCGGTCGGGCCGGAAGTTGTAACAGACCACACCATCGCCATCGGCGAAGTGGCCAGGGGCCAGGCGCACCGGCTCGATGAATTCGTCGGTGATGCCGGCGGCGTAGGACGTCTCAATCACCGCTTCAGCCTTGAGCGGACTGATCACACCGGGTTCGGTGTAGAGGTGGTAAGCCTTCTCGGTGCGCTCCCAGCGGTTGTCCCGGTCCATGGCCCAGTAGCGGCCGCAGAGGGTGGTGATGGCCCCCACCCCGCTCGCCTCGATCTGGGCCTCAATGCGCTGGAGGAACTCGGGAGCGCCTTGGGGGGCGGTGTCGCGGCCATCGGTGATCACATGGATGCAGACCTGGCGCAGGTCGGCCGCCGCCGCCCAGCGCAGCAGGCCACCAAGGTGGTCGATGTGGCTGTGAACGCCGCCATCGGAGCAGAGCCCCAGCAGGTGGAGGGTGCCGCCATTGGCACGCAGGCGCTCGGCCAGGGCATTGAGGGCGGGGTTGTGGTTGATCGCACCGGACTTGACGGCCTGGGAGATGCGTACCAGCTCCTGGCGGATGATGCGGCCGGAGCCGATCGTGAGATGGCCGACTTCGGAGTTCCCCATCTGATCATCGGGGAGTCCAACCTCGGCGCCACTGGCCTGAATCAGGGTGTGGGGATAGGCATGCCAGAGGGCATCCATCACGGGCGTATGCGCCGTTCGGATCGCGTTGTGCTCGCTGTTGTGGCTGTGGCCCCAGCCATCAAGGATCGCCAGGACGACAGGTGCCGTGGGGGCTGTGGACGTCACTGAAGAGAAGGCGACGATGGAGGAGTCCCGCGGCTGTAGGTGGGAATTGGAGGACGAAATAGCTTGCACCCGGTCTCCCTGACGCTTCAGTTGTAAGGCCACTTCAAACTCAATTTACAGCGTGTCCCAGGGTTCAAGGCACTTCGTATCTGGCCAGGTCAGCTTTTCGGGATGGGGCTGCACGGGTGAACGTCCGTAGCATGGGGCACCGTTGGGAAGCCCATGGCGCGCACCTTCGCCATACCCGCTGCAAACGCGCCGCTGCGGCGCTTGGAAATCCTTTCGGCTGCCGACCTGCGGCGCACGCTCAAACGCCTGGCCTCTCAAGTTCTGGAGGGAGTGTCTGACAGCCGGCACCTGCTGTTGCTTGGCATCCCGACCCGCGGCGTGGCCCTGGCCCAGGAACTGGCGAGGGAACTGGAGCTGATCTGTGGCCACCCAATCGACCAAGGCAGCCTCGATCCCACCTTCCATCGCGACGATCTCGAGCGCATCGGCACCCGGCTGGTGGAAGCCACTTCCCTGCCTGGGGGCCTCGATGGGCGCCAGGTGGTGCTCGTCGATGACGTGATCTTCACCGGCCGCACCGTGCGGGCGGCCCTGGAAGCCCTGCAGGAATGGGGGCGGCCCCAACGGGTGTTCCTGCTGGTGATGGTGGATCGGGGCCACCGGGAGCTGCCCATCCAGCCTGATTTTTGTGGCCGCGTGGTGCCCACCAGCCGCCAGGAGAGCATCGCCCTATGCCTTGAAGCGATCGACGGAGAAGAAGGGGTGTTTCTGCTCAGGCCTTGAGGGTTTCAGGCCAGCGGCGCCAGTTCGTCGGACCGGAAATGGGCACGAAATTTGCCGAAGGCCACGATCACAGGCAGGGTCGGGCTGATCGGCCGCCCTTTCCACTCGCTGAGCACCTGGTGCACCTGGCCCACCTGGCCTTCGAGATCAAAGGGCTGGCCGCGATGGTCGGGGTGGGTGAATACCACCACCGAGGTGCTGACCTTGACCTGATCTCCCGTCTGCATCGGTTGAGGGCGCGCTGGAGCCAATCCTGTCATGGGTGGCCCGGGAGTGACGAAGGGGGGCCCTTCAGCGCTGGCAGGCACTCTCGGGACCGGACTCCACCACTTTCCCCCCCAGGTCCCTGCAGCCCAGTTTGAAAGCCTTGAAGTCGTCCATGCCCTGGGCGATGTGACGGCGCACGGCAGCATCCAGCTGATCCAACGGCACGTTGGAGGGGAGGGCGCCCTCGTGGCTGTGATGGTCTTCATCCTTGGACTTGAGGGTGAGCAGGCCCGCGTTCACCTGCTGCCGCAGGGCCTTTGAGCGTTCCTTCCACCAGGGTTGGTCGATGCGGTTGAGGGCATCGAGCGCTTCCCACCAGCGCTTGGCCGCGATCAGCGTGCGGCTGCGCTCCAGTTGCAGCCGGTTGCGCGCCCACTCCTCTTTGAGGCTGTCCCCCAGGGCGCTGCCATCGGGACGGTGGTCTTCGTTCATGGGGGCCAGCAGCGCCAGGGCGCCGCTCAGATCCCCTTTCCGGTAGCGGGTGAGGGCGGCCTGCTGCAATTGCTTTTGCCAGGCGAGCAATTGCTGCTGGTCTTCGGGGCTCCCCGTCTCGGAGTTCACCAGCTGCAATTGCAGCCTCAGGGCCTCTCGCCATTTCTGAGCCTTCCAGAGGCTTTCGGCCTTGAGGCGCCGGCATTGACCCTGCTCCTGGGGGGCGCGATCCCCCAGCCAGCGCAGGGCCGCCAGCTGCTCGCTGAAGCGCAGGCAGTCATCGATGCGGCCGCTGCGGGCGGCCTGTTCGAGGCGCCCGGGCAGTTGGGTTTCCCACCAGTGGGCCGCCAGCACGGCGCCGCCCACCAGGCCAAGGGTGAGCGCGAGCCAGAAGCGGGGAAGCCTGTGCCGGCGGATGGCCAAGGCAGGGGAGGGGCGGAGCGTCGTTCTGTTCTAGGAATACGCCGGTACCGTCACCGGCTCGAGGGGGCAGAGCGGCCGTCGTCCCTCGGTGCATTGGCAGTCGTTGGGCCCGGGCCGCTGCAATCAGCGCACCGCGCCCAGCACCAGCGCCGGGGCATGGTCACCGGTGCTCAGGTCGTTGCGCTCCAGCCGCAATTGCCCCGCGCTGTCGATGCTGAAGAGCAGTCGCAGGCGGTCCACACCCTGCTGTCCGGGTGGATCCAGCGGCAACAGCAAAGGCGGTCCAGCCCAGGGCTCCACGGCGACGGCCCCCGCCGGGCAGTGGCGCAACTGGGGCAGGCCATCGATGAACACCACCTCAGAACGATCGTCTGGCCTCGGCTCGCCCAGGGTCAGCTCCAGCTCCGCCTGGCCATCTCGGCTGCAGGCCAGCACCAGCTCCATGGGCCGGACCGTGGGCCAGCTCTGACCGGCCAGGAACAACGGATGCCAGCGGTGCTCGAAGCTGCGCCGGTCCCAGCAGCGCAGGGAAACCCCGCGGGTCAGCACGTCCCTCACCTGAACGCCGGGGGTGAGGGCCAGGGCCCCCAGTGCGACGGCCTCGATCGGGCGCTCATCCCGCAGCGGCACCCCAGGGCAGCGCTCACTCAGCCATTGGCGGATCAGGGGAATGCGGCTGCTGCCGCCCACGGGCAGCACGGCATCGATCTGCTGCAGGCCCAGGCCCTGCGCCCGGCCTGCCGCTAGCACCGTCTCCAGCAGCTGATCGAGGGCCACCAGCAGGCCGTGGGCACGCAGCAGGGCCTCGAGGGCGTTGCGTTCGAGTTGCAGGGCCCGTGGCGGCCCGCCCAGCTCCGGCGCCCAGTGCACCAGGGCCTGGGGGGCGATGGAGAGGGCGCATTTAAGTTGCTCAGCCGCCTCCAGAAGGCTGGCGCAGGGGGCAGCCTGGGGCACCAGGGCAGCGGCGATCCAGCGGTCGAGGTCTCGTCCCCCCAGGGCCAGACCGGCTTTGCCGATGATCCGGGCGCAGCGCAGGGCCTGGCGGCTGTCATCGAGGCGGCGGCCAGCGAAGCGCAGCAACTGGGCGATCGGCGCCGCCTTGCCCTCCCCGCCCTCGAGGGCCACCAGGGAGAGATCGATTGTGCCGCCCCCCAGGTCCACCACCAGCACGAGGCTTCCGGGGGGCAAGCCGGCGCCGATCGCCGCAGCGGTGGGTTCATCCACCAGGGCGATCTCTTCCACGGGCAGGGCGGCTGTGGCTTCCTGCAACCACTGCCGGTAGCGGCGGTAGCTGTCGATCGGGGCGGTGAGCACCAGGCGTCGGGGCTGGTGCTGTTCCGGTAGCTGCTCCCAGATCCGCTCCAGGAGCAGCCCCCCGACCCGCTCCGGTGCCAGGGGAGTCGCCGCCCCAGCTTCGCCGTCCCTGGGGGCGCCGATGCGTCGTTTGAAATCCCTGCAGAGCAGTGGGCTCTCCTGCGGCCTGGTGCCGGCATCGAGCACCTGGCGGCCGATCAGGGGATAGCGGTCTTCGGGTCCGCTGAACCAGAGCAGGCTGGGGATCACAACGGGATCGCCGCAGCTGTAGGGGGGGAGGTCCAGCAGTTGGGGGGGGCTGCCGTCGCTGGCCTGGAAGGCCACAACCGTGGTGGTGCTGCCCAGGTCGATCGCCAGGGTGCCGTCCTTGGACATGGGAACGGCGGGACACACGGGGGCTTCCGTTCTATCGACCCCAAGGTCGCCCTGGGCCTGAAGACCCTCGCCTAAGATGCATTCACTGGTTGGGTAAACATGTTCATCGGTATTGACGTCACCCCCAAGGAACTGGCCCAGCGGGCCGAAAGCCTGATCCGTCAGTCGAGCAACCGTTACCTCACCACCGTGAAGATCGCCTTCCGCGCCAAGCAGCGTCGATTCGATGATTTCGATGGGCTGCTCGAGGATTCGACGATCAAGCCTGTGCAGCGCGCCATTGTCGAGCTCAGCGATGAGCAGGACCAGCCTGACCTGCTGCCGGGCTGAGCGCTTGACAGCCCAGGAATGGGACGGACAGGGCTGGCGCCTGGGGTTTGACCCCCAGCGCCAGCCTTTTTCCGTGTTGGTGGGGGGCCAGGGGTGGGCCGTGGAACTCAGCGGAGCCGAGGCGGCTGGGCTGCGCCGGACCCTGGGGCGCCTGGTAGCCCAGCACATGGCCCTCACCGACCAGCTGATGGACGAGGAGACGATCGAGCTGGAGCTGGAGAGCGGTCCCTGGTGGCTGGCCCTGACGGGGGATCGCCAGCGCTGGGCCTTGAGGATCGTGCTCACGCCAGATCCTGGCCAGCGGGCCCTGGAGCTCAGTTGGGGGCCTGGGGCCAGTGCCGCTTTCGCCCTGGCCCTTGAGCAGTTGCCCCAGGCCCTTGAGCTGTTGGGCGAACCGGCGCTGGGCGCTCAGGCTTGAGGGTGCCTGTGGGCACCGACCGGTGAGATCCAGGGCCCCGATTGGCCGTCGATCAGCACTGCTGATCGGAGCGGCTGACCCAAGGTTCCCCCGGAAGTGGCCCAGGTTTTGCCCTGGTTTTCCACAGCCCCTTGCCCACGGATCGCTGGCCCCCACAGCAGCCTGGGGAGAAACGGAGGGATTGGGGTCGCGCCCTTGACAGCGCCGCCGGAGCGCGCCAGGCCCAGGAGTGATGTTCAGCACGCCCGCCACAACTGCTGTCAGGGCAGGGATCTCAGCCTGCGACGCCAGGGATGGGCGCCGCACCTGGCGATTTGACGGGGCGGCGGCGGTGTGGGGAACTGGTGCCGAGACAGCCGGAGTTGCATGAAACCGATGACCCCCTTCCAGGCGAGCGCAGCGGCGCATCAGGGGCCGCTCCAGCCGGTGCCGTGGGAAGGGCCGACGGGCCTCAGAGGGCTTGGCGGCCAGGGGCAGGGGGAGGTGGGACCGGTCAGCGTTGGGCGGTGGGAGGTCGCAGCGGCGGAAGCGTCTGCCGGGGCTGCGGTCGGGGCGCTGGCTTCGATGGTCAGCCTGCGGGCTGAAGTGCCTGAGGCGCTGCTGCTGTCGATGCGCGGTTTCATTGAGGCCCACCCCAACTGGGACCAGTACCGGCTGTTTCAGGCGGCCCTGGCGGGGTTTCTGGTACAGAACGGGGTGCAGAGCCGGGAGGTGACGCGCTGCTACTTGGCCAACATGTTCCAGCGCTGAGGCTGGGGAGTGACCGTGGTGGACCTCAGCCAGGGCCTTCCACGAGCGCGACGATTCGATCGGCGGCGGCGTCCGGCACCGGCAGGATCGAGAGCCGGTTGCCGCGGCGCACCACCGCCAGCTCCTCCACACTGAAGTTCTGACGCAGCTCATCGAGGCTCAACAGCCGGCTGAAGCGGCGCCCGTAACGCAGGCGCACGCAGTCCCAGCGCGGGGCCTCGGGCTTGGAGGCCGGATCGAAATACTTCGATGTCGCGTCGAACTGGCTGGGGTCCACCAGCTGGGTTTCGATGACCTCCATCAACCCCACGATTCCAGGGGGCTGCGTGTTGGAGTGATAGAAGAAGGCCTGGTCGCCCACCGCCATGGTGCGCATGAAGTTGCGGGCCTGGTAGTTGCGGATCCCATCCCAGAGGGTGGTGCCTTCCTTTTCCAAATGGGCGAGGCCGTAGACGTCCGGTTCGCTCTTCATCAGCCAGAAGGCCATCGCTTGTTGGGCACCGCAGGATCGGTAGGCCAGTCTATGGAGTGGTCCGATGCAGGGCGCTTTGTGTCGGCGTTGTTGGCTGCAGCGGCGAAGGCGATTAAACAGGGCCCATTGCTTCGTCCCCCATGGCCAGCACCCCTGAACAGGAACCCCCTTCGGGCCCCATGACCCCATCAGAGCCCACCCTGCAATCCGCCTGGAACCTCTACAAGGCCCACTGGCAGGCTTACGTGCTCACCCAGCTGGTGATCCTGGGTCTGGCGATCGGGTTTGGTCTGATCACCGCGCTCACCACGATGCTCGCCCAGGTGCTCACCGGCGGCATGGTTGAGTCCAGTGGGGCAGGTTGGGCCGACGGGGTGCAGGCGCTCCTCAATTTTCCGTTCCAGATCGTCTACCAGGTGCTGGTGAGTCTTTTGGGGGTGTTGATCGTGGCCTTCCCCGCGATCTACTACGCCACAGGCCAACATCCAGATTTCGCGGGCGGCCTGGCGCTGCTGCGCGCGAACTTCTGGCGCTATTTGCTGGCGGGATTGCTGGCTTCGGTGGTGACGGGGATTGGCTTCCTGGCCTGTCTGGTGCCGGGAATGATCGTAGCGATCATCACGCCGATCTTCATCCGCCGGGTGTTCACGAGCGCCGAACCGATCTGGCCGGCCTTTCTGGCCAGCTTCCGCGACCTGTTCAACAGCGGGTACGGCTGGGGCCTTGTGGGCTACGAACTGCTCGCCGGGCTTCTGGTGCTGATCTCGGCCCTCTTCTGCCTGGTCCCATTGATCGTTACGGGGCCCCTGGCGGCGATCTTCATTCAGCAGTACCTGGTGAGCCGCCGCCTCGGTGAACCGTCAGAGGCCTAAAACCAGCGCGCGGAAATGCTCGCCGCGGGCTTCGAAATCGCTGTATTGATCGAAGCTGGCGCAGGCGGGTGAGAGCAGCACGGCCTGGGCCCCGAGGAGCTCGGCCAGTCCCCGGGCCAGGGGCAGCGCCTCGCCGAGGCCTGCGCAGGGCGTCACCTCACCGCCGTAGCCGTGCTCAGCCAGCAGGTTGGCCAAGGTGTCAGTGGCGGCTCCGAAGAGCACCACGGCAGGGGCATGGCGCTTGAGTTGTTCGATCCAGCCTGTGGGGTCGCCTTGTTTGGCTTCACCGCCGGCCAGGACCACCACGGGCCGCTCCAGAGCCTTTAAGGCCACCTCGGCGGCATCGAAATTGGTGGCCTTGCTGTCGTTGTAAAAGCGCAGACCATTCAGTTCACGGATGAATTCCAGGCGGTGGGGCACGCCGGGAAACGAGCGGAAGGCCTGCTCCATCTGGGCGGGCGCCAGCCCCAGTTCCAGCCCGACGGCGGTGGCCAGCAGCAGGTTCTGGCGGTTGTGGGCCCCCGGCATCGCCAGGGCACTGGCAGGGAACAGGGGGCCGCTGGCGTTGGTCACCTGGCCGGCCTCGACCCAGAGCTGGGGATCGATGGGCGGGCCCAACGCCGAGCGAGGCCCCGCCGTGATCCAGCGCACATCGCTGTTGGCCTCCCAGCTGGCGAACCGCTCGGCGAGGTCGGGGTCGTCTGCGTTGAGCAGGCGCACGGCGGAGCGCTCCAGCAGGGAGCGCTTGATGGCGCGGTAGGCCTCCAGGCTGCCGTGGCGCTCCAGGTGGTCCGGGGTGAGGGTGGTCCAGAGGCCAAGGCGGGGGCGAAGGCAGTCGGCCGCTTCGATCTGATAGCTGCTCAGTTCCACCACCAGCCAGTCGGGCAGGGCGCGCCCCTGGGCGCGGCGTTGCAGGGCCAGTTCGGCGGCGGAGTGGCCGACGTTGCCGCACATCGGCGCATCGATGCCGGCCGCTTCCAGCAGATGGGCGACCAGATGGGTGACGGTGGTCTTGCCGTTGGTGCCGGTGATGCCGATCCAGGGCACCGAGTCGAGGGCCTCCCAGGCCACGACCATCTCGCCGATCACCGCCACCCCACCCTGGCGCAGGGCCACCAGGGTGGGGTGGTCCCAGCGGATGCCTGGGCTGACCACCACCTTCACGGCCCGTCCCCCCGGCCAGTGGAAGGCCTCAGGGGCCAGGGGGGTGTTCAGCCGCACCTCAATCCCTTCTGCCTCCAGTTCGCTTGCCTGGGCCTGATGCGCTTGGTCGCCTTTGGATTCGATCAGCCGGACGCGCTCGCCAGCGGCAGCCAATAGGCGGGCAGCGCCAATACCAGAGCGTCCCAGGCCAATCACGACGGTGAAAGGTAGATCCGCCGTGACCATTACTTGGATTTTTTGCTTAGAACAATGGGCGATACTGGAATCGAACCAGTGACTCCTACCGTGTCAAGGTAGTGCTCTACCTCTGAGCTAATCGCCCGATTGGGCCTCAGCCCAGGCTCCGAAACCTAGCAGCCGCCAGCGCACGTCCCTAGCGGCGCAGCATCACCAGCCGCCAGCGCTCGCGCTTGGTGGGCTCCACCGCCTCGATCATCAGTTCGCCCCGGTTCTCCAGCTGGATGCGGTCGCCGACCACCAGCTCCCGGCTGGGGCTGCTCACCGCGGCCCAATTGAGGCGCACCACCCCCGCGCGGATCAGCTCGACCATCCGGCCGCGGGACATCCCGAATCCCGCGGAGGCCACCGCATCCAGGCGGCGGGAGGCCTCGACACTGTTGAGGCGCTTGGGTGCGCGCCGGCTGGGGAACTGCAACTGCTCGATCGCCAGCGGCTCCACCTGCACCGGCACCGTGCGCACCAGCCATGGGCCCTGGGCCGCGATCTCCAGCAGTCGCTCGGCCAGCTCAGGGGTGGCCAGCAGTTGGGCGCCCCGGTCTCCATGGACCCACAGATCCCCTAACTCCTCCGCGTCGGCACCCGCCGCCAGCAGGGCGCTGCGGAAGTCGCTGGCTTCGGCGGGATCGAACAGAAAGTTACCGGCCAGCTCCAGGGCGGCGATGGGCACCAGGTCGTCGCTGGGGGCCTCCTCTCCACCGGGCTGGCGGCGGTTGAAGCGCAGGCGCCGCCGTTCGGCCTGGGGCCAACCACCATCGGAGGCCAGCGAGAGTTCGCTGAGCGGCCCCAGACGCTCGATCGCCTCCTCGGCCACGGCCGCCGCCACAAAGAGGCTCCAACGGGGCTGCCAGGTGCGCAGGGCCTGCTCGGCCAGATCGATCAAGGCGCCCAGTTCGGCGGGCGAGCGGCTCCCCTCCAGCAGGTTCTGGCGCGGCAACATCAGGTTTCCGCCAGGGTCACCACGGTTTCAGCACCGGCCTTCTGCAGCAAGGTCCAGCCCAGCTCAACGCCGCGCGGGGTCTCCACCACCAGCAGCCAGTTGCCTTCGTTGAGCCGGTTGCGCAGGCTGCGAAGGCGGTCGTCATCTTCGGGCACGATGCTGGCGGCGGCGGCGAAACTGCCCATCCAGCCGGCGGCCAGGCCCAGCAAGCCACCCACCAGCGGCTCCCCCCAGGGGCCGAGGAAAGCGAAGGTCTGCAGGTCGGTGATCTGGGTGAAAGTGAGGCCGGCGGCGAAGCCAAAGGGCAGCAGCCAACGGGCCATGCTGCGCTGGCGCAGGCGGCGGCCGATGGCGGGGTTCAGCCGAGCCACCGTGAGTGCGTCGGTTTCCTGATCACCGACGGCCACCAAGGCGGTGGGGGGTGGGCTGATCTGGGCGAGCTGATCCCTGAGCCTGTGAAGCCGGCCACGATCCGCCAGCACCACCACCACACAGTTCCCCACATCATTCCTGCAGATCTGCTGATTCTCCCTGGCCAGGGGCACTTCCAGGCCGCTCACTACACTTCACCACCGGCGCCCCGGCTGGTTCATGACAAAGGTTCTCGTTTCCGACCCGATCGACCAGACGGGGATCGACATCCTTGCTCAGGTGGCCGAGGTGGACGTGCGCACCGGTCTGCCCCCCGATCAGCTCAAGGCGATCATCGGCGACTACGACGCCCTGATGATCCGCTCGGGCACCCAGGTGACCGCCGAGATCATCGAAGCCGCCAGCAAGCTGCGCATCATCGGCCGGGCCGGCGTTGGCGTCGACAACGTCGATGTGCCGGCCGCCACCCGCCGCGGTGTGATCGTCGTCAACTCCCCCGAGGGGAACACGATCGCGGCCGCCGAGCAGGCCCTGGCCCTGATGCTGGCGCTCTCCCGCCACGTGCCCCAGGCCCACGCCAGCACGATCGCCGGTGGCTGGGATCGCAAGACCTACGTGGGCAACGAGCTCTACAAGAAGAAGCTGGGCGTGGTGGGCCTGGGCAAGATCGGCTCCCACGTGGCCCGGGTGGCCAAGGCCCTCGGCATGGAGGTGCTGGCCTACGACCCGTTCATCTCTGTCGAACGCGCCCAGCAGATTCAGGTGCGGCTGTTGCCCCTGCCGGAGCTGTTCGCTGAAGCCGATTACATCACCCTCCACCTGCCCCGCACCCCCGACACCGAAAACCTGGTGAACGCGGCACTGTTGCGCACGATGAAGCCCACCGCCCGGCTGGTGAACTGTGCCCGCGGCGGCATCGTTGATGAGGCGGCCCTGGCTGAGGCGGTCAAGACCGGCGTGATCGCCGGGGCGGCGTTGGATGTTTACGCCAAAGAGCCCCTGGAGCCCGATTCCCCCCTGCGCAGCGTCGGCGAGCGGCTGATTCTCACGCCCCACCTGGGCGCCTCCACCGAAGAGGCCCAGGAAAACGTGGCCATCGATGTGGCTGAGCAGATCCGCGACGTGCTCCAGGGGCTGCCCGCCCGCAGTGCCGTGAACATTCCCGGCCTCAACGCCGAGGTGATGGAGCGGCTCAAGCCCCATCTGCAGCTGGCCGAAACCCTGGGCCAGCTGATCAGCCAACTGGCCGGCGGCCAGATCAGCGAACTGGAGGTGCGTCTGCAGGGTGAGTTTGCCAGTCATCCGGCCCAGCCCCTGGTGATCGCCGCCCTCAAGGGCCTGCTCTCCACCGCCCTGGGTGACAGCATCAATTACGTGAACGCCGCCCTCGAGGCCAAGGAGCGCGGCATCCACGTGCTCGAGGTGAAGGATGAGGCCAGCCGTGATTTCGCCGGCGGCTCCCTGCAACTGAGTGCCCGCGGTGCCAGTGGACAGCACACCGTCACCGGGGCGGTGTTTGCCGACGGCGACCTGCGCATCACCACCATTGACGCCTTCCCGGTGAACGTGGCCCCCAGCGACCACATGCTGTTCACCCGTCACCGGGACGTGCCCGGCATCATCGGCAAGCTTGGCTCGGTCCTCGGTGAGCACAACGTCAACATCGCTGCCATGCAGGTGGGTCGCCGGATCGTGCGCGGTGATGCGCTGATGGTGCTCAGCCTCGATGACCCGATCCCCCCCAGCCTGCTGGCCTCGGTCGTGGCCATCGACGGCATCCAGGACGCCCACCCCGTCACCCTCTGAGCCCCTGGGCGATGGCAGCTCTGGGCTGGTGGCGACTGGAGATGGCGGCCCCAGCGGAGCTGGAGGAATCGTTGCTGTGGAAATTGCCCCAGTTGGGCATCCAGCGGCTGGCGATTCGCTCGATTCCGGCTGAACCCAGCGCCCACCTGCTGGTGGCCTGGGTGCCGGAAATCGACTGGCCCGAAGCGGAGCGCGCACGCCTGGCCGGGGCCCTGGCCCCCCTGGCCGACACCTTTGCTCTGCCCCTGCCGCCCCTGGCCTGGTTCCACCAGAGCGATGAGGATTGGAGCCTGAGCTGGAAGCAGCACTGGCAGCCCGATCCGGTGGGGGAGCGTTTCTTGATCCTGCCGGCCTGGTTGGAGCGGCCAGAGGAGCACCGGGAGCGGCTGGTGATCCGCCTCGATCCCGGCAGCGCCTTCGGCACCGGCAGTCACCCCACCACCCGGCTCTGCCTGGAGGCGCTTGAAGGCCTGGCGCGTGGTCGCGGCGGCACGCTCGCGGGGCTGCGGGTGGCGGACCTGGGCTGTGGCAGCGGCATCCTCGGCCTCGGGGCCCTGCGCCTGGGGGCGAACTCCCTGGCCGCCAGTGACACCGATCCCCTGGCGGTGCGCGCCACGGGGGAGAACGCCGCCCTCAATGGCCTTGATCAGGCCGGCGAGCTGGCGGCGCACCGGGAGGGTGCGCTGCCCCGACTCCAGGTGGCCCAGGGCTCGGTGGAGGAGCTGGCGGAGCTGCTGCAGGGGCGGCCCGCCGATCTGCTGCTCTGCAACATCCTGGCGCCTGTGATCGAGGCCCTCGCCCCCCGGTTCTCTGCCGTGCTGGCGGCCGACGGGGTGGGCTACCTCAGTGGTCTGTTGCTGGAGCAGGTGGAGGGGCTGCAACGGGCGTTGGCGGCCGAGGGCTGGCGGGCGGAACAGGTGGGCTCCCAGGGGCCGTGGGGGCTGCTGGAGCTGCGGGCTACCGGCGCTCAAACCTCCAACGTCTCATAAGGCACACTGATCTGTGCCCTCGCTTTGATTGGGCTTCTCTGGCCAGCCCGTCTGGATCGACGGGAATGGCCCCATTCGGATGTAGGAAGGTGCGGTCCTACAGGCCCGGAATCCTCCAGGCGCCTGTGAGCCCCAATCCCTTCCATGGCTTCCTACAAGGTCACCCTCATCAACGAGAGCGAGGGTCTCAACAAGACCATTGAGGTTCCCGACGACCAGTACATCCTCGATGCCGCTGAAGAGCAGGGCATCGATCTTCCCTACTCCTGTCGTGCGGGCGCCTGTTCCACCTGTGCTGGCAAGCTCACCGCCGGCACCGTCGACCAGTCGGATCAGAGCTTCCTTGATGACGACCAGATCGAAGCAGGTTTCGTGCTGACCTGCGTGGCTTACCCCACCTCCGACGTCACCATCAAGACCCACGCTGAAGAAGAGCTCTATTGAGCTTGGTCGAGAGGTTCTGATCCCCTCATCCAGGCCCCCCCACGGTTGAACGATGTGTTCGCTGTAGCCACCCTGCGGGGTGGCTTTTTTGTCGCCCCTTTCCCCCTGTGCCGCCTTGGTTGAGGTTTCCCCAGGGTCCAGGCCCACTCTGGTGCGGGCGCTGCTTGCCCCCGGCAGCATCCACACCAGCCCTGGGGGCCAGTACAGCTTCAGGGTGCTGGGCCCCTGCTGCAGGCTGTTTGATCGCGAGGAGCTGCCCTGGCCCTGCTGTCGTCTGGCCTGGCGCAGCAAGGAGCCGAGCTGGCGCCGGATCGGACGTCGTTTCGTCGCCGACCTGGCGGCCCGCCGCTGCCCCTCCTACGTGGTGGAGCTGCTGCAGCCGGGCTCACGCCCCACGCCCACGGTCCTGACCTTGTTCGCCCAGCGGCTCGATGGCGAGCTGCAGGAGTGGTGGTACAGCAAGCGCCATGAAAAAGCCGCGGACGTGGCCGCGGCTGAAGGCGTTGTTCCCGGGCCCGAAGGGGCGGTGGATCAGAAGTAGACCTTGCCGCCGCCCCACTGGATGCCCTGCACCTTCGGGGCCACCAGGATGTAGCCGGCGATCAGGCGCAGGTCGTTGTCGTCGAGATCGCGCATCTTCACGAAGATGTCGCTGCTGCGCAGGCTGGGGTGGATGTCGGAGATGCTGTACTCCCCGTCGTAGGAGGTGGGGTCCTTGATGTAATCGACCAAGGCGTCGACCGAGTCGCGGGGAGGGGTGGCCAAGGCCAGGGTCTCGGGGTCGAGGCCCACGTTCTGGTTGGTTTTGGTGATGCCGCCGGCGTGGCACGTCCCGCAGCTTTCGTTGAACAGTTTTCGCCCGGACTTGACCTCCTGTTCGCTGAAGGTGACCAGGCTGCCGTCGGGGGTGCTGGGGACCGTCAAGGTGGCGGCATCCCAGTTGGCTGCGGCCACCGGACCAGCGAAACAAACCAGAAGCGCCAGCGGCAGCACCAGCAAGATTCTGGTGGCGACCCGGAGCGCAGAGGAGAGGAAAGAAGCCATGGAGGAAGCTGGCGAAATGGCGGTGGCACCGCAGCAAAGCCCTTGTATCACGGGCAGAGTGCCTGCCGGGGCGGAATCACGAACTGTTGCAGCCACCGCTCCGGGGCGCCCCTGGCTCAGGACCCAGCGGGGGTCACATCGAGGCTGAGGAAATCCTTGGCGAGCACCGTGTTGGGGAAGATGGTCCGGGCTTCGGCCAGCAGGTCATCGGGCGTGAGTGGATTGCCGGGGGCGTAGCGGGGGCTCAGGTGGGTGAGCACGAGCCGACCCACCCCGGCTTCCGCCGCCGTCTGGGCGGCCATGGTGCTGGTGGAGTGCTGCCGCTGGTAGGCCATCTCAGCCTCCCGGTGGGCGAAGGTGGACTCGTGGATGAGCAGGTCAGCGCCGCGGGCCAGGGCCACGGCCGCCTCGGAGAACACCGTGTCGGTGCAGTAGACCACGCTGCGGCCCGGCCGCGGCGGCCCACAGAGTGTGCGGCCATCGATCAGGCGACCATCGCTCAGGCGCACGCTGGCGCCCTGTTTGAGCTCGGCGTAGATCGGGCCGGGCGGAAGGCCCAGCTCCCTGGCCCGCCCAACGTCGAAACGGCCGGCCTGGGGCCGCTGATCGACGCGGTAGGCAAAGGCCGGCACCCGGTGGTTCAAGGGCGTGCAGCGCACCACCAGGTCGTCGTCTTCGAGCAGGGGGTCACCGCTGCGGGCCGCCGCCTCCACCCGGTGCACGCGCAGGGGGTAGCCGATGCGGGTGGAGGAAGTGCGCAGCACCCCATCGAGGTAGTCGCGCAGGGGTTCGGGGCCGTAGAGGTCCACCCCGGGGCAGCTGCCTGCCATGCCCAGGCTGGCCAGCAGGCCCGGCAGGCCGAACACGTGGTCACCGTGCATGTGGGTGATGAAGATCCGGCGCAGCTGCGACACGCGCAGGTCGCTGCGCAGGAACTGGTGCTGCGTGCCTTCACCGCAATCGAACAGCCAGAGCTCGGAACGCTGGGGCAGGCGCAGGGCAACGGCTGAAACGTTGCGGGCACGGGTCGGGACGCCCGAACTCGTGCCGAGGAAAGTGATCTGCACGCCCAGGATGACTCCAGCTGCATGCTGTCACGCCCTGGAGTCCGTTGGTCCTGCTGGCGTCAGGGCGGACACTGGCACGGGAGCTGCGGTGCGGTCACAATGGCGCCCTTCCCTTCCCCATGCGGGCTGCGATGCCACGCTCCCTTGCTTTGATCCCTGTGCTCAGGTGCCACCTTCCCCTGACGGCGGCGTTGGCGCTGGCTCTGCCGGCGCTGCTGAGCGGTGCGGGTCGCGCCCAGCAGGGCGGTGAGCCCCAGGTGCGCGTGCTGCTGCTGGAGGGGGCCAGCGCCAATGTCAACGGTGGGGCCACGGGCCTGCGCCTGCGTGATGGCCGCGGCACGGTGCTGGCGGAGACCGGCGCCGGGCAATCCCTGAGCCTGCGGCTGAGTGCCTTCCAGGTCGAGACCCAGGGACTGTCCAGGGACCTGAGGGTGAATGAACTCTGGATCGAACCGATCGCCGAGGCAGGGGGCGATGGTGCCCTGGCGGTGCAGAACCGGCGCTACCGCGGCCGGCTCCAGGTGCTGCCCGGGGGCTCCCAGCTCCAGCTGATCAACCACCTGGGGATCGAAACCTATCTGCCCAGCGTGGTGGGCAGTGAAATGCCCGCCAGTTGGCCCCAGGAGGCGCTGCGCGCCCAGGCCGTGGCCGCGCGCACCTACGCCCTGCAGCAACGCAAGCCCCTGGCTCCTTTCGACCTCAGGGCCACCGTGGCCAGCCAGGCCTACAAGGGAATGGAGGCGGAAACCCCTTCCACCTGGGAGGCGGTACGGGGCACGCGCTCCCTGGTGATCACGTTCCAGCGGGCCCTGGTCAACGCCGTTTTCCACAGCAGCAGCGGCGGCAGCACCGAGAACAGCGGCGAACTTTGGTCCCGCCAGCTCCCCTACCTGGTGAGCGTTCCTGATTTCGATGATCAGAGCCCTGTGCGCACCTGGCGCCAGGTGCTGGCGCCTGAGCAGCTGCAGCGGACCTTTGCTGAAATCGGCGGGGCCCAGCGCATCGAGGTGCTTTCCAGTACCAGCACCGGTCGGGTGCGCCAGGCGCGGGTGGTGGGCCCCCGCGGCCAGTTGCTGTTGAGCGGGGCGGAGTTGCGCAGCCGCCTCGGTCTGAAAAGCACCACGGTGCGCTTTGAGCCCCTGGGCCCTGGTTCCCTGGCAGAGGAGCCTCAGGGCCTGATGGCGTTAGGGGGACCGCCTGTCTCCCGTTGGTCACTCGCCCGGGCGCGGCGCCTCTGGCGCCCTGATCCAGTGGATCCTGCGCCGGCTGCACCCGTCGATTCCGCCACGGGCGAAGCCCTGCCGGGGCCGCTGCCGCTGCCCGTCATCCCTTCACCAGTGCCTCCAGCAGCCACCGCCCTGGTGGCGATCGGGCGCGGCTTCGGCCATGGGGTGGGCATGAGCCAGTGGGGGGCCTATGGCCTCGCCCGGCGAGGGGAAGGCTTCGAGGCGATCCTGCGCCATTTCTACCGGGGCGTCGAGGTGGGACCCTTCCGTGAGAGCGTGGCCCAGCTGAGCGGTCCTCCCGCCAGCGTCAGCAGCGTTGCCCCCGTCCGCTCCTCTGCTGCCGCGGGTAGCACCCCGTTTCGGATCCCGACGGTGATCGCCTACCGCGAACGCTGAGCATCAACGGCCCTGGGCCCCCCGCCGCTTCCAGATCACGCCCAAGCTTTGCTGTGCCCGCGCCTCGACGCCCGATCTCCTTCCCCCAGGACCGTCTGCTGGTGGAGCAAGACGCCGGCGCGGTCGCTGATCGCGTGGCGGAACGGCTGATCCAGGCCCTCACTGCTGCCGACCGGCGCCCCCTGGGGCTGGCCACCGGCCGCACGATGGAGCCGGTCTATGCCGCCCTGCGTCGGCGGCTGGACGACCTCGATCCGGTTGTTCGACGGAGGCTGCTGGAGGGCTGGAGCAGCTTCAACCTGGACGACTACATCGGTCTGGCGCCCGACCATCCCGCTTCCTTCCAGGCCGCCATGGGCCGGAATCTGGGGGAACCCCTGGGCCTTTCCCCGGCCCAACTGCGCTTGCCCGATGGCACCGCCGCCGACCCCGAGGCCGAGGCCCGCCGCTACGCAGACGCGCTGGCCGCTGCCGGGGGCCTGGGGCTCCAGTTGCTCGGGCTGGGGGAGAATGGCCATGTGGGCTTCAACGAGCCCCCCTGCGGCCCAGGGGCCATCACCCGCTGCGTGCGCCTGAGCGCGGCGACCCGGCGTCAGAACGCCGGCGCCTTCGGGGGTGATCCTGAGCGGGTGCCGGAGCGGGCGATCACGGTGGGCCTGGCGGAGATTCTGGCGGCCAGAAGCCTGATGCTGGTGGTCACCGGGGCCTCGAAGGCGTCGATCCTGCGGCGGGTGCTCGAGGGGCCTCCCCGGGAAGCCCTGCCCGCCAGCTGGCTGCTGGATCACCCCCATCTGCTGGTGATCGCCGACCGGGCGGCCATGGGTCAAGGGGGCTGAGGCGTCTCAGGCCATTGCGGCTTCCAGCAGGGCGCCTGGGGCCTCCAGGTTCGAACTGACGCTGCGGACGTCCTCCAGGGATTCGAGCGCCTCAAGCAGCCGCAGGCTGGCCCGCAGGGTTTCCAGGTCAAGGAGGAGGCAGGGGGTCTGGGCCTGCCAGCGCAGCTCACAGCCCTCCACGTTCCAGCCGGCCGCCACCAGCGCCGCCTGCAGCTCCTCCAGCTGGGCCGGCCCACAGAGCACCTCGGCGCCATCGGCTTCGAGGCTGTAGCTGATCACCTCCAGCTCCAGCACGCTCTCGAGCAGGGCCTCCTCGTCTAGAGCGCTGCCGCTCAGATGCACCACCCCGCGCAGGTCGAACAGGTAGCCCACACAGCCGCTCTCCCCCAGGTTGCCGCCGTGTTTGCTGAAGGCCAGGCGCAGGTCCGCCGCCGTGCGGTGCCGGTTGTCGCTGAAGGCCTCCACCAGCACCGCGACCCCGCCGGGGCCGTAGCCCTCGTAGCGGACTTCCTCCAGGGCCAGGGCACCGGCCTCCGCCCGGCCGGAGCCCTTGCTGATCGCCCGCTCGATGTTGGCGTTGGGCATTCCGGCGGCGCGGGCTTTTTCGATCGCCGTGCGCAACTGGAAGTTGCCGGCGGGATCAGCTCCTGTACGCGCCGCCACGGTGATCTCCCGGCCCAGGCGCGTGAACACGGCGCCGCGCCTGGCGTCCACCACCGCCTTGGTGCGTTTGATCTGGGACCATTTGCTGTGGCCAGCCATCTCAACCCCGCGCCCCCAGGACCAGCTTCGGGTGCAGCAGGCCGCCGCCATCGGCGCGGGCGATGCCCGCCAGCTGCCCCTCGTGATCAAGGATCACCACAGCCTGATCCTCCGCCAACGGCTGGGCGCTTGTGAGGGCACGGCCGCAGCACCAGCGGGGGTGCTCCGGGGCCTCCAACCGCTGCAGGGGCAGGTGCCCCAGTGCGGCCAGGGGATTGATCAGGGGCGGCAGGGGAGGCTGGTCCAGCGCCTCCAGGGGGACGCTGTCGGCCAGGTCGAATCCCAGGGCCGCGGTGCGACGCAGCGAGGCCAGGCAGCCGCCACAGCCCAGCTGCTCCCCCAGATCCCTGGCGAGGGAGCGGATGTAGGTGCCGGCCGAGCAGCGCACGGCCAGTTCCAGCCGGCCTGCTTCCGGCTGCCAAGCCAGCAGTTCCAGCCACTCAATGGTGACCGGACGGGCGGCCAGTGCCATCGTTTCGCCGCGGCGGGCGCGCACGTGGGCGCGTTCCCCGTCGACGTGCAGCGCCGACACCTGGGGCGGCCGCTGCAGGATCGCGCCGCGAAAGCGGCCCAGGGCGGCCTCCAGGTCCGCCTCGCCCAAGGGCGGCAGCGTCCGCCGCTCCATCACTGTGCCGCTGAGGTCGTCGCTGGCGGTGGTCAGCCCCAACTGGATTACCCCCCGGTAGGCCTTGGCCCCCTCCAGGTAGGGCAGCAATCGGGTGGCGGGCCCCAGGGCCATCGGCAAAACCCCCGTGACAGCAGGATCCAGGGTGCCCCCATGGCCGACACGCTTGAGGCCATAGGCACGCCTGACCCGGGCAACGCCGTCGTGGGAGGTGAGGCCGGCGGGCTTGTCCAGCACCAGAAAGCCGCAGTGGTTCGCTTGCTCGGGGGGCGCCACGACGGGCCAGGAGGGTGACGGCCCGCCACCCTATGGGTCACCGTGCCCCACTTCGGGATTCGATGACGCTCAACGACCGCCGCGATCTGGCCTTTCTGGTCTTGGCCGGGATCTTCCTGGGCACCATGGGGATGCTCAACATCCTTGGCCTGACGCGCTTTCTCAGCCTCGGTTCGATCGGCGGCTGGCCGGTGGTGGTGGCCGTGGGGGCGCTGCCGTACCCGATCACGTTTCTGTGCACCGATCTGATCAGTGAAATCTGGGGCGAGGAAAAGGCGGGACAGCTGGTCTGGGTGGGGTTGCTGCTCAACGGCTGGATCGTGCTGATCCTCTGGTTGGGCGGGGTGCTGCCGGGGCTTCCCGGCAGCGACGGCAGCACCTTCTTCGAGGTGCGCCGGCTGGCCTTCGGGGCCGTGGGGGCCTCGATGGTGGCTTACCTGGCGGCCCAGTTCACCGACGTGCGCCTGTTCCATTTCTGGAAGCGCTTCAGCGGCGGCAAGGCTCTTTGGCTGCGCAACAACGGCTCCACCCTGGTGAGCCAGCTGGTGGACACCAGCGCCGTGGTGCTGATCAGCCACTACGCCGCCCACGTGTTGCCGGTTGATCTGGGCCAGCCGGTGCTGCCCCAGTTGGGCTCCTTCATCGCCAGCGGCTACCTGTTCAAGCTGGTGGCCGCCCTGCTGGACACCCTGCCGTTTTATCTGCTGGTGGCCTGGCTTCGGCGCTGGCTGGAGGTGCCCGGCGCCGGGGCTGAACTTGGGGCCGACCGTGGGGCATAGCTGGGGGGCGATCTACGGTGAACGCCTTGGTGCAGTCCTTGGCGGTGGTGGGATCGGATCTGGATCTGGAGCGGTTTCTGGCCGATGGCTTCGCGCTCAAACCCCAGCTGGCCGACCACCTGGATCTCAGTCTTCCGGAGCTGGAGCGGCGGCTGCCCAGCAGCACCGCCGAACTGGCGGCCTTGCATCCCGGGGCGTTCGATCCAGCCCAGGCCACGGCCTTCTATGAGCAGGAGGTCGGCACGGGCCACTTGCTTGATTTGGCGGCCTGGCACCTGGGCAGTGCCCCCTACATCGCCGACACCCTGCGCCTGCAGCAGCGCTTCGCCCGCGGCCAGGTGCTTGATTTCGGGGGGGGCATCGGCACCCACGCCCTTGCGGCGGCGGCCCTGGCAGAGGTCGAGAACGTCTGGTTCGTCGATCTCAATCCCCACAATCGGGACTTCGTGGCCAAGCGCGCCGAGACCTTCGGCCTGGGGGCCAAGCTGCGCTGTTTCCGTGATCTGGAGGACCCCGCTCTGCCGGCTCAGTTCGACACCGTGGTCTGCCTCGACGTGCTTGAACACCTGGGTGATCCCGCCGCCCAGTTGGAGGTTTTTGAGCAACGCATGGGGCCCACAGCGATCGCCTTGCTCAACTGGTACTTCTTCAAGGGGTTCTCGGGAGAGTTCCCTTTCCACATTGACGATCCGCTTCTGGTGGAGCGCTTCTTCAGCAGGCTGCAGAGCCGATTCCTGGAGGTGTTTCACCCCCTGTTGATCACCACCCGCGCTTACCGGCTGGCGGCCTGAAATGGAGCGTCCGAGCCTTCTCCTGCGCCTGATCGTGGTCAAAAAGTTGATCGTGGCGGCGCTGCTGCTGGCGGTTTCCGTGCTGGCCGCCTATGGATACCGCCATTACGACGGACTGGCGGCCCTGGCCGACCAGTGGGGTGAGGCCGATCGTCACCTGTTGCAGGCCCTGATCCTCAAGGGGCTTGATCTGGGCAGCCACCGCCTGCAGATCACCGCGGAACTGGCCGGTGGTTACGGTTTGGTGGTGTTGGTGGCCGCCGTGGCCACCTGGCGCCGTCTCCGCTGGGGGGAGGTGCTGTTCGCCATGCTGCTGACCTGCACCCTTCCCTTTGAGGTCATTGAGGTCGCAGAACACGTCACCGCCATCCATCTGCTGGTGCTGGGCCTCACGCTGCTGGGGCTGGTGGTGGTGCTCAGGGAACTGACCCGGCCGCACACGACGGCCCCGGAGGACGCCAGCTTCAGCCCACGTTGACGCGCTTGCGGGCGCGGAGGCCGCGCTTGATCGTGTCGAAGCTGACGACACCGTCCACGAGGGCGAACAGGGTGTCATCGCTGCCGCGGCCCACGTTGAGACCGGGAATCACGGAGGTGCCGCGCTGACGAATGATGATGGATCCGGCACTGACCGCTTCTCCGCCGAAGCGCTTGACGCCCAGGCGCTTGCTGTTGGAGTCGCGGCCGTTGCGCGTGGAGCCTGTGCCTTTCTTGTGGGCCATGGATCAGTGGGGAGGATAGGGGTGACGGTAGCCCGAAGGCTCAGGCGAGGGCCTTGCCGGCCACGGTGATCGCTTGCACCATCACGCGGGTGAGCTCCTGGCGGTGGCCGTTCTTGCGGCGGGTTTTCTTCTTGGGGCGCATCTTGTAGACGATGATCTTCTGCCCGCGGCGGTGCTCCAGAACCTTGAGCTCGACCGAGGCGCCTTCGATGAAGGGGTGGCCCAAGGTGGTGCCGGCGGCGTCCTTGACCAGGAGGACGTTCTCCAGGGTCACTGTGTCATCGACCTCGGCGTGGATCCGATCCAGGTCGTAGTAGCGGTTCGGCTGGAGCCAGAACTGGGTGCCGGAGGTCTCGACGATGGCGTAGGTGCCGTTCGCCTCGGCGGCGGCAGCGGGTGAGGAACTCATGGGTGTCGGGGGCGTGGACAGGCTGATGGGGGCTGCTTCAGGGATGGGCTGCTCGCTGAAGTGGTGTTCGTTGAGCAACTGAATTCACGTGTTCGCAGCAAGGACCGCCATCATTGGGCCTGGCACACGGCAAGTGAAAGACAAACAACAATCTTCCCCCGCAGATGAGCCCATCGTCAACACTGAGCCCACTGCGGGGGTCCTTTCTGGCCTTGATGTCCCAGCCGGCCCTCACGATCGCCTCTCTGCTCAAGGCTCCACCGCTGCTGCTGGCCTGCGGCCGCTGGCTCAAGGGGGGGCGCTACGAGTTGGTGGCCCTGGGCGAGGGGGCTGATCCGGTGGTGGAGCTGGAGACACGCCGGGATGGTTTTGATGCCGTTCTGCTGGAGCAGGGTGCCTTGCCGGCGGAGGCCTACCAGCACTTGATCCGTCAGGGGCTGCGGCTGCCGGCCGTGGTGGTGGGCCCTGTCAGCGGCCGCCTCGAGTACCACGACGCCGAAGTCCATCTGGGCCCCGATCAGCTCGAGCAACTCCCTTACAGCCTCGATGCGGCCGTTTCACGGGTGCTGCGGCGCGGGGGGCTGGGCTCGACCGGCCCTGCCGATGGCGAAGGCGTCGTGCCGCCCTCGGGCTGGACCTTGACCAATCGTCTCAAGGAGCGGCTCGGCTACCTGGGGGTGTTCTATAAGCGGGATTCCACCCGTTTTCTGCGCAACTTGCCCCCGGATCAGTGCACAGACCTGCTGCAGTCGCTAGAGCGTACCTACAGGGATTTGTTGATCAGTTACTTCCGCGATCCCGCTGCCGCCAACCAGGCGCTGGAGAGCTTCGTGCACACGGCCTTTTTCAGCGACCTACCCACCACCAAAGCAGTGGAGATTCACATGAATCTCATCGACGACTTCTGGAAACAATTGAAACTTGAAGCCCACAGTAATTCTTTCCTGCAAGACTATCGCCTGGTCCTGCTCGATGTCATGGCCCATCTCTGCGAGATGTACCGACGCTCGATTCCCACGGATGCTCAGCAGCTGGCTCCTAGGCTAGAGCTCCAGGCGGCAGTGTCAAGCCAGGGGGTGGCCTCATGAGTACACGCAAGACGTACATTTTGAAGCTCTATGTGGCGGGCAACACCCCGAATTCAATGCGCGCCCTCAAGACCCTTCGTAACATCCTCGAAAATGAGTTCAAGGGGCTCTATGCCCTCAAGGTGATCGATGTGCTCAAGAATCCCCAACTCGCCGAAGACGACAAGATTCTTGCCACCCCCACCCTCGCCAAGATCCTGCCGCCACCTGTGCGACGCATCATTGGTGATCTCTCTGATCGGGAGCGGGTGCTGATTGGCCTTGATCTTCTCTATGACGAGCTCTCCGAGGATGGCGACACGAGTTTTCTTCTTGAAGACGACGGGGCTTGAATGGCATCTGCCGTAGGCCACGTGCCTCGACTTTCCCCCATGATCGATCGGCAGAATGGCAACGCTGATTCCTTTCACTGACGACCGCCACTGAATTCATGCCCGACCCAGTCTCAAATTCTTTCTCTTTGGCCCAGGTGCAGAAGCTGCCGACGGGCATCGAGGGATTCGATGACGTCTGTCATGGCGGCCTGCCCATTGGGCGCTCTACTTTGATCAGCGGTACGTCCGGTACGGGCAAGACGGTTTTTTCACTGCATTTTCTCTACAACGGGATCCGTCATTTCGACGAACCGGGCATTTTCGTTACCTTTGAAGAATCACCCCTCGATATCCTGCGCAATGCCGCCAGCTTTGGCTGGGACCTGCAGTCTCTGGTGGAGCAGGACAAGCTCTTTATCCTTGATGCCTCACCCGATCCTGATGGCCAGGATGTGGCGGGCAGTTTCGATCTT
The DNA here is from genome assembly GCF_024345575.1 of Cyanobium sp. Morenito 9A2. Taxonomy (GTDB): domain Bacteria; phylum Cyanobacteriota; class Cyanobacteriia; order PCC-6307; family Cyanobiaceae; genus ATX-6F1. The sequence goes on along the minus strand of NZ_JAGQBJ010000002.1, from coordinate 219,806 downwards.
TCCGGCCTGATCGAGCGCATCAACTATGCCATTCATAAGTTTAAAGCTCGACGGGTGGCGATCGATTCGATCACGGCAGTCTTTCAGCAATACGATGCCGTTTCCGTGGTGCGCCGTGAAATTTTTCGGCTGATTGCCCGCCTCAAGGAAATTGGCGTCACCACCCTGATGACCACAGAACGGATTGATGAATACGGGCCGATTGCCCGCTTCGGCATCGAGGAGTTTGTCTCCGATAACGTGGTGATTCTACGTAACGTGCTTGAGAGCGAGCGCCGACGCCGCACCCTGGAGATTCTCAAATTGCGGGGCACCACCCATATGAAGGGGGAGTTTCCCTTCACCATGGGCGCTAACGGCATCAACATCTTCCCGCTGGGGGCCATGCGCCTCACCCAGCGATCCTCAAACGTTCGTGTGAGTTCGGGGGTTCCGCGGCTTGATGAGATGTGTGGTGGCGGCTTCTTTAAGGATTCGATCATCCTGGCCACTGGTGCCACCGGTACTGGCAAGACTCTTCTGGTCAGCAAGTTCGTCGAAAACGCCTGCATCAATCAGGAGCGTGCGATCCTGTTCGCCTACGAGGAATCCAGGGCGCAACTGCTCCGAAACGCCACAAGTTGGGGCATCGATTTCGAACAGATGGAGCAAGAAGGCCTGCTCAAGATCATCTGCGCCTACCCCGAGTCCACAGGCCTTGAGGATCACCTGCAGATCATCAAGACCGAGATCAGCCAGTTCAAGCCTTCGCGCATGGCGATCGATTCCCTCAGTGCTCTCTCCCGGGGGGTGAGCCACAACGCCTTCCACCAGTTCGTGATCGGGGTGACGGGCTATGCCAAGCAAGAGGAGATCGCAGGCTTCTTCACGAACACATCCGAAGAGTTCATGGGCAGCCATTCGATTACCGACTCCCACATTTCTACGATCACCGACACGATCCTGCTGCTGCAGTACGTGGAGATCCGCGGTGAGATGGCCAGGGCTCTGAACGTGTTCAAGATGCGCGGCTCCTGGCATGACAAGGGCATCCGCGAATTCGTGATTACGGGCAACGGCCCTGAAATCAAGGATTCGTTCGCCAACTTTGAGCGCATCATCAGCGGGGTGCCCCACCGCATCAACACCGACGAGCGCAGTGAACTGGCCCGAATTGTGCGTGGTGTAGGCAGCGAGGAGAACCTCTGAGGCGTTCGATCAGGCCAGCGGTTCAGCCCACGCCTGTGGGACTGAGCTGCTGCAGGCTGCGTCGTTCGGCGCTGATGCGCAACTCATCGCCGTCGGCCGCTTCCAGGGGGAGATCGAACCAGAAGGTGGTGCCGACCCCCAACTCGCTGGCGATCTGGATTTGGCTGCCGTGCTTATCGAGGATGCCTCGCACGATGGAGAGGCCCAAGCCCGTGCCGGCTTCGGTGTGAACAGCGTTCTCCACCCGGAAGAAACGCTCGAAGATGCGCTTCTGGTCTTCCTGGGAGATGCCGTTGCCGCTGTCGGCCACCTCCACCCGCAGCCGCGGCAGGGGTGAGGTGAGCGCGCAGTAGGGGCTCTGTGCATCCGGGGCCGCAGATGGATCGAGGCTGCAGATGTCCGGCCAGGGGTAAGCGCGCAGTTTCACCTGGCCACCGGGGGCGGTGAACTTGAGGGCATTGCCCACCAGGTTGTCGAAGACCTGCAGCAGCAAATCCCAGTTGCCCCGCACCAAGGGTAAGTGGGCGTCCACCTCCAGATCCAGGCTCACGCCCTTCTCCTCGGCGTTGAGCTTGTAGGTGCGCAGGGTCTGCTCGATCGCCGGCCGCAGCTCAAGGGGCTCCAGGGTCCAGACCCGCTCCGACTCCAGGCGCGAGAGATCGAGCACATCGTTCACCAGCCGTGTGAGCCGGTCTGTCTCGTCGTTGGCGATCGCCAGGAACTCCTTCTTCTCTTCTTCGCTGAGCTGATCCCCGAGGTCATGGAGGGTCTCCACGTAGCTCTTGATGTTGAACAGCGGCGTGCGCAGTTCGTGGGAGACGTTGCTGATGAAGCGGCTCTGGGCGGCGTTCAGCTCGACTTCGCGGGTGAGGTCCTGGATCGTCACGGCGATGCCTTTGAGGCTCTCGCCGCTGGCGTCCCGCACCGACTGGAGCACGATGCGCAGGGTGCGGGGCGGATCGCCAAAGCTGCAGCGCACATCACTGCTGTCCTTGGCACCGCAGAGCAGGGTCTCCAAGGGAGTTTGAAGGTCGATCGAGAGCAACTCGGGCAGTTCTGCCGCCCATTCGCGCCCCTCCAGGTTGCGTCCCTCCCAACGAAACAAGCGCCGGGCCGTGGGATTCACGAGCACGATCTGGCCCTCGGCATCCAGGAGCAAGGCCCCATCGGCCATGGTGGCGATCAGCGACTGCTGTTTGACCTGGGCCGCGGTCAGTTCCTCGATGTTGGCCTCGTCGTAGGACTCCAGCCGGGTGGCCATCACGTTGAAGCCATCCAGCAGCTCCCCCAGTTCCCCACCCATGGGCAGACCGATGCGGGCGGCGAAATCGCCGCCCGCGATGGCGCGCACCCCCCGCAGGAGTTCCTTGACGGGGCGAATGATCGTCAGGGCGTTGAACACGGCCCCCAGAATCACCAGCACCCAGATCGAGATGAACACTGCCACGGTCACCTCGCGGGTGAGAGCAGCACTGGCGAGCGTGGCCTCATTGGGGTTGATGCCCAGGGCCAGCACCCCGAGGTCGCGCCCCTCACTCACCAGGGGCAGGAACACATCGGTGACTTCCCCATCGGGGGTGAGGTGCTGGCGCACGAGGGGGTTCTGAGGGCGGCGCTTGAGCTCGGCGGGCAGCTCCAACCGACGGCTGAGCAACAGCTCGCTACTGCCACTGGTGCCGCTGATCGGGATCCCCAGGTAGATCACCCCATCCGGATCGGCAAAAAAGATGTAGCGAAGGCTGCGCGTGGAGCGCCAGAAGCGCTCGGCCACCGCCGCCAATTCCCGATCGTTGCCCTCAGCCACCAACGGCGTGACGTTGGCGGAGAGCAGCAGCCCCAGATCGCGGGCGAAACGTGTGTCGCTCATGCGGGCATCCGTCTGGATGCCATTGAGGGCAAAAAAGGTGAGGCCAGTCATCACCAGGCTCACCACCAGGGTGGCCACCGCCAACAACTTGGTCTGGAGGCTGAATTCCGCCCACCAGCGGGCCAGCCGTTGGCGCCAGTCCAAGGTCGCATCAGTGGCCGGCGGGGGCGGCCTCCAACTCGGGGCATGGTCGGCGTTGCTCGCGGCAGGATCGCCCGGGTCAGCAGCTTCCAGGGCCGCATGTTCACTCGGTCCGGGAGCTCTGCGGGGCTGACCCTGGGGTTTGGAGTCGCTTCCCTCGGGGCTGCGGATCTCCTTCGCGCTGGGGCTCGTGGTAGTGGGGTCGGCGGTCAAGCAGCCGGGGCCTGGAGGATTTTGCAGCCTAGGGGCGGCGCACCTGATGGCCGATGTCCCGCCGGTAGGTGAGGCCCTCAAAGTGCACCTGGCCCAGGCCCCCGTAAGCCGCAGCGAAGGCGGCATCAAAATCGTCCGCCTGGGCCACCACCGCCAGCACCCGTCCACCTGCGGTGCGGCAGACCCCATCGGCATCCCTGCGGCTGCCGGCATGGAACAGTTGCAACCTTTCACTGGTCTCGAGGGTGCTGCTGATCGCTTCACCACGGTTCACCTCCCCCGGATAGCCCGCAGCGGCAGCGATCACGCAGGCGCTGCAGCTCGGGGCAATCGTCAGATCTGGGGCCTGGCTCAGATCGCCTCGGGCGCAGGCCAGCAGCACCGCCGCCAGCTCGGGCCCCAGCAGGGGCATCAGTGTTTCGCACTCCGGGTCACCGAAGCGGCAGTTGAACTCGATCACGCTGGGACCGTCTGCCGTGAGCATCAGGCCGGCATAGATCACGCCCCGGTAGTCGATGCCGCGCGCTCTCAGGGCCGCCAGGGTGGGTTCCAGCACCGTGCGCCGCACCAGCTCCAGGCCGGCCGCATCCAAGAGGGGCGCCGGGGCGTAGGCCCCCATGCCGCCGGTGTTGGGGCCCGTGTCCCCTTCTCCAATGCGCTTGTGGTCCTGGGCCGGGGGCAACAGCACCATGCCTTGGCCATCGGTGAGGGCAAACACCGACACCTCCGGCCCGTTCATCCGCTCCTCGAGCACCAGTGAGGCTCCGGCCGCCCCGAAGCGGCCCGCGAACACCTCTTCAACAGCGGCGAGGGTTTCAGCCTGGGTTTCGGCCACGGTCACCCCCTTGCCAGCGGCCAGGCCATCGACCTTCACCACCAAGGGCTCCGGGTGCTGATTCAGCACCGCCAGGGCCTGCTCAAGGCTGGTGGCGGGCCAGTGGAGCGCCGTGGGCACCCCGGCCTCCAGCATCAATGCCTTGGCCCATTGCTTGCTGGCCTCCAGGCGTGCCCCATCGGCCCCGGGCCCGAACACCGCCAAGCCGCCGGCGCGCAACTGATCGGCCAACCCGTCCGCCAGGGGCCCCTCCGGACCCACCACCACCAGATCGATCCGCCTTTCGAGGGCGGCCGCCAGCAAGCCAGCGCCGTCGGTTTCGACCAGGGCCAGGGGCTCGCAGCCCGGCAGCTCATCGCTGCCGCCGTTGCCGGGTGCCACCCAGACCCGTTCCACCCCTTGGCAACGGGCCAGGGCCCAGGCCAGGGCGTTTTCCCGGCCGCCGCTGCCGATCACCAGCACCCGCCTCGGACCAGGGGGGGAGGTCTCCGGCGCAGGTGTGGCGAGGTGCGTCGTGATGGAGGTAGGGGTGGAGGTCTCCGGGGCGGTCATGGGGCCGGGCGGGGCAGGGGGTCCAGGGAGGGCGGCGCGGCTCCCTTAGGTTGTGGCCGGATGGCCAGCCGCTGTTCCTTCCCCTCTTTACATGCCGATGCGCAAGGCCGGCCTGGTCCTGGGCCGCTCCGTTCCAATCAGGCCGAGGGCGCCGGGCCCCAAGGCGGCCGTTGTCGCCCTGCTGATGATGCTCTGGGCCTTGCCCCCCTGGGTCAGGGCCCAGGGCAGCCCTGGGCGGCCCGCCGCCGCGCCAGCTGCTACGGCTGTGCCCCTGGCTCCTGCCGCGGCACCGCTTGAGGCGATGGCCGAGCCGTTGTTCCAGGCGGTGCTCAAAGACGGCGATCTGGCCGAACTGGAACAGGCCTGCCAGGACGCGGCCCACTTCGATCGCAGCGAGCGCCTGCGCCAGCTGCGGGACCGCTTGCTGGTGGTGCGGCCCATCCCCCAACCGCTGACGGTGGTGCTGGCCAACGCCAATGCTCTGCTGAGCTGCAAGGCACCGGAAACGTCCCTGACGGTGCTGGACCGCTACGGGCCTGGCGCTGGCGCCGAGCGGACCCAATGGCTGATTCAGGTGTGGCGCGGCGCCAGTGCTGCCCTGCTGCATCGCCGGGCCGCAGAAGCCCTCACCCGCCTGGCAGCAGGCAACCTGGCGAGCCTGGAAACCATGGCCCTACCGTTGCTGCTGAGGGAGGACGGCACCCTCGCCACCCGTCCCGCTCTCGATGTGCTTGCCGAGCACCTGCAGGTGCTCGGGGAGAACGATCAGGCGGCGCGGGTGCTGTTGGCGGGTCGGATGCCCGGCACGATCGCCGCCGAGCGCCTGGCCCGGGCCGCCCAACTGATGGCCACGCTGCCCCTGGCGGAGCGCGACCGGATGATCGAAGCGGCCCTTGACCAGGCGGCCGCCGTGGGCGCCTGGGGGTTGGCCTCGGAGTTGCTGGAGCAGCAGCGGCTGCAGGCGCTCAGCGGTGGCGGTGATCCGGCCCGCGCCCTGGCCCGGCACCTGCGCCTGAGCCAGCGCATCGACGATGCCTACGGCGAATGGCTGCTGCGCAGGCAGGACCCTTCCCAGGCCGCGCGTGCGCAGGTCCTCGAGCGTCGGGTCCGCTCCCCACGAGAATCCGGCGGTCATGCCATCCCGCCCCCATGAGCGCGCTCGAAATCGGTCAACTGCTCTACGAGGGCAAGGCCAAACGCGTTTTCAGCAGCGCCGATCCAGAGCTGGTTCTGGTGGAGTTCAAGGACGATGCCACCGCCTTCAATGCCCTGAAAAAGGCCCAGCTCGCGGGCAAGGGCACCCTGAATTGCTGCATTTCCGCCCTGCTGTTCGAGCGGCTCGAAGCCGCCGGGCTTCCCACCCACTACCGGGGCCTGTTCAGCCCCAACTGGATGGTGGTGCGGCCGGTGCGGATCGTTCCCATCGAGGTGGTGATCCGCAACGTCGCGGCCGGATCGCTCTGCAAGCAGATGCCGATCGCCGCCGGAACGCCCCTTGATCCGCCCCTGCTTGATCTCTATTACAAGGACGATGCCTTTGGCGATCCCTTGCTCACCGAGGCGCGCCTGATGATCCTGGGCCTGGTCAGCGCTGATCAGCAGGCCGAGATCGAGGTTCTGGCCCGGCGGGTGAATCAGGTGCTGCTGGCGTTCTTCGCTGCCGTTGGCCTGCGGCTGGTGGATTTCAAGATCGAACTGGGCTTCACCAGCACGGGCGCCCTGGTGGTGGCCGATGAGATCAGCCCTGACACCTGCCGCCTCTGGGATGTTCACGTGGAGGACAGCCAGGAGCGCATCCTGGACAAAGATCGCTTCCGGCAGGATCTGGGCGGCGTGGTGGAGGCCTACGGGGAGGTCCTCAAACGGGTCCAAGGGGCGTGTCCGCAGGCCCGCGTCTACCAGTAAGGTCAGCCCACTTTGCGGCCTCGGCCGCCTTGCTTCGAAACCCATGGCCGGCAACCGCGAAACCATGAACCGCTCCTTCCGGTTCCGCGGGTCGAAGGGCTTCCAGGCCGGCAAGTCCCTGGGCGCTCTCTCTTTTGGGCTCGTGGCCCTGTTGGCTCCAGACCGGGCTCTGGCCCAGCCGGCCAGCTCCCCGGGCCCAGGGGGCCCCGCGGCGCAACCCGCCGCTCCCACGGCCCAGCCGGTCCAGGCTCAGCCAGCCCAGACCCAGCCCGGCACTCCCCAGCCTTCAACGCCCCAGTCCCAGCAGTTCGAGCCCAGCCCGGGTCCGGCCCCCGCGGGGCCACCAACGGGCGGGAACTTCACCCCCAGCCCCACTGAGCCGCGCGTGCTGATCAGTGAGGTGGCGGTCAAGGGACTGGATGGCCACCCCGAACAGGAACGGCTGGAGCGGGCCGTCTACGACGCCATGGCCACCAGGCCGGGTACCCGCGTCAGCCGCAGTGAACTGCAGAACGATCTCTCGGCGGTCTATGCCACCGGCTGGTTCTCCGATGTGCGCATCCAGCCCACCGACAGCCCCCTGGGCGTGAAGCTGGTGGTCAGCGTGGCCCCGAACCCGGTGCTGCAGGCGGTTGAACTCGATCCGCCCAAGGCCAAGATGCCCGCCAGTGTGATCAAGGACACCTTCGCCGCCGACTACGGCAAGACCCTCAATCTCAACACGCTCCAGAGCCGGATGCAGGAGCTGCAGCGCTGGTACTCCGACAAGGGCTTTTCCCTCGCCCGTGTCACGGGACCGAGCCGGGTGAGCCCGGAGGGGGTGGTGCAGCTGGAGGTGCGGGAGGGCTCCGTGAGCGGCGTGGAGGTGCAGTTCCTCAACAAGGAGGGATCGGCCACCAACGACAAGGGCCAACCGATCAAGGGCAAGACCAAGCCCTGGGTGGTGAGCCGTGAGATCTCGATCAAGCCCGGCGAAGTGTTCAACCGCCGTCAGCTGGAAGAAGACATCAAGCGCCTCTACGCAACCGGCCTGTTTGGGGATGTCAAGGTGACCCTCAGGCCTGTGCCTGCCAAGCCCGGCGAAGTGGTGATCGTTCTGGGCGTCGTCGAGCAGTCCACAGGCTCCCTCTCCGGCGGCCTGGGCTACAGCCAGAGCCAGGGTGTGTTTGGCCAGATTCAGCTCCAGGACAGCAACCTGGCCGGACGTGCCTGGGACACCTCGTTCAACTTCACCTATGGCCAATACGGCGGCCTGGCGGACATCTCCTTCACCGATCCCTGGATCAAGGGTGATCGCTTCCGTACCGCCTTCCGGGCACGGTTGTTCCTCAGTCGAGATGTTCCTCAGATCTTCCAGAGCCAGAACAACGGCAACTTCAGCACCGTTTCCGACGTCTCCTCGAATTTCTACCAGGCGCCGTCCACGGCTGTTGCGAACAACATCTTCAGCAGTGACAACCTGGCCGGCTCCACTTACTCCAACGTGCAACAGGCTCTCCAGGCCAACGGTGCCCTGGGGGTCAACAACAACTGGTTCGCCTTCGATGGCAACTCGATCGCGATCCAGCGCATGGGAGGCAGTGTTCAACTGATCCGGCCCTTGAACGGCGGGGATCCGTTCAAGAAGGCCCCCTGGACCGTCGTCGTTGGCTTGAACGCCCAGGAAGTCAGGCCGATGAACTTCTCGGGTGACTCCATGCCCTACGGCGTCACGTCCTTCAACGGTGCCACCACCAACGTTGGCAACGTCATCTGCATTGCCTACAACTGCGCCAGCTCAAACCAATTGGTGGGCATTCGCCTGGCCGCCACCCGTAACACCCTCAACGACCCCCGCAATCCCACCTCAGGCAACTTTCTCAGTCTTGGAACCGAGCAATACCTGAGCGTTGGCCCCAATTCCCCGACATTCAACCGTTTGCGCGGCAGCTACACCCATTTCATTCCCGTCAACTGGTTGAAGTTCTACAAGGGCTGTCGCCCGAAGCGGGGGGAGACCCCCGATTGCAAGCAGGCCCTGGCTTTCCAGGTTTCAGCGGGCGCCAACATCGGTCAGTTGCCGACCTATGAAGCCTTCTGCCTGGGTGGTTCCAACTCCGTTCGTGGCTTCTACGACTGCAACCTGGGGGTGGGCCGGAGCTTCGGGGAGGCCACGATCGAGTACAGATTTCCCCTGTTCAGCATTGTCAGCGGTGAGCTCTTCATCGATGGCGGCACCGCCTTCGGCAGCCAGAAGAACGTTCCCGGCAACCCAGGAGAGTTGCTGGGCAAACCAGGCCAGGGTTTCTCGGTGGGCACGGGTGTGATTGTGACTACACCGGTGGGCCCCCTTCGCCTGGAGGTGGCCAGTCAGGACTTCTCCAGCAACTGGCGCTTCAACCTCGGGGTGGGCTGGAAGTTCTAGTGACCGATTGGCCTGAGTCCTTTCAGCAGGCTTGGACGCTCTCTGGGCCCGTTGAGCGCAGCGGTGTGGGCCTTCACAGCGGCGCCCAGACCCGTGTGCGCCTTGAGGCCTCAGACCGTGTCGGCTACTGGTTGGGCAGTCTGGGGCAGGGGTCCAGTCCCCTGATCCGGCTCCATCCCCATCAAGTCAAGGACACCCGGCTCTGCACCACCCTCCAGGTGGAGCAGCAGCGGCTGGCCACTGTGGAGCATCTGCTGGCGGCCCTGGCCGGAACCGGCCTCACCCACGTGGAGTTACGGGTGGAGGGAGAGGAGGTTCCCCTGCTGGATGGCTCAGCCCAGGGCTGGGTCGAGGCGATCGCCGAGGCGGGCCTGAGCGCCCTGGGGGAGCGGGAGCCCCTGCAGACCCTTCAGGCTCCGATCAGTGTTCACCAGGGTCTGGGTTTCCTCACTGCGATCCCCTGCGACCGTGTGCGCCTGGCGGCCGCTGTGGAGTATCCCCAGGCCGCCATCGGTCGCCAGATGTTCAGCCTCGAGCTCACCCCCAGAAGCTTTGTGAGCGAGTTGGCTCCGGCCCGCACCTTCGGCTTCCGCGATCAGATCGAGCAGCTGCGCGCCGCGGGGCTGATCCAGGGCGGCGCCCTGGACAACGCTCTGGTCTGCGATGGGGATCACTGGCTCAATCCGCCCCTGCGCTTCGCTGACGAACCTGTGCGCCATAAGCTGCTGGACCTGCTGGGGGACCTGGCACTGGTGGGCCTTCCCCAGGCCCAGGTGTTCGCCTACCGCGGCTCCCATGGGCTTCACACGTCCATGGCCGCGGCCCTCGCTGCCCCGTTCCGCCCTTCTTGAGCCGCTTGTCTGTGTCCCCCGCTGGCGCCCCGATCCTCACCAGTGAGCAGATCCTCTCCCTGCTCCCCCATCGCTTCCCCTTCGCGCTGGTGGACCGGGTGATCGAGCATGAACCGGGCAAGCGAGCTGTGGCGATCAAGAACGTGACCCTCAATGAACCTCAGTTTCAGGGCCATTTCCCAGGCCGGCCGCTGATGCCGGGGGTGCTGATCGTGGAGGCCATGGCCCAGGTGGGGGGGCTGATCGTGATCCAGATGCCCGAATTCGAAAAGGGCTTGTTTGTGTTCGCCGGCATCGATGGGGTCCGTTTCCGCCGGCCCGTGGTGCCGGGCGACCAGTTGCTGATCAGCTGCGAGTTGATCAGCCTCAAGCGCAGGCGGTTCGGGAAGGTGCGCGCCCAGGCCACCGTCGATGGCGAGCTGGTCTGCGGCGGAGACTTGATGTTCTCTCTGGTGGACTGAGACGATGACGTCCTCGGCAGTTCAGGTGAGCATTCATCCCACCGCGGTGGTGGACCCCCGTGCCGAGCTGGCAGCAGGCGTGGTGGTGGGTCCCTATGCGGTGATCGGTCCGGATGTGGTGATCGGGGCCGGCAGCACCGTGGGCCCCCACGTGGTGATCGATGGGCATGTGCGCATGGGCACGGGTAACAGGATCTTCCCCGGCGCCTGCATTGGCCTGGAGCCCCAGGACCTCAAGTACAACGGCGCCCCCACCGAGGTGGTGATCGGCGATGACAATGCCATCCGCGAGTGCGTCACCATCAACCGCGCCACCGCAGAAGGCGAGCAGACCAGGCTTGGCAGCGGCAATCTCCTGATGGCCTACAGCCATCTGGGTCACAACTGCCGGCTGGGGGATCGCATCGTGGTGGCCAATAACGTCGCCATTGCCGGTCACGTGGTGATCGGGGATCGGGCGGTGATCGGCGGGGTGCTGGGCATCCACCAGTTCGTCCACATCGGCACCCTGGCGATGGTGGGCGGCATGAGTCGCATCGACCGTGACATCCCCCCGTTTGCGATCGTCGAGGGGCATCCGGGGCGGCTGCGAGGCCTCAATCGCGTCGGCCTGAGGCGCAGCGGCCTTGATCGTCAGGACGGGGGCGACCAGCTCCGCCAGCTCCAGGAGGTCTGGAACCTGATCTACCGGGGCGACCAGGTGCTGGCCGAGGCGCTGCGGCAGGTGCGTGCCCTAGACCTGATGCCACCGGCCGAAGACTTGTGTGCCTTCCTTGAGGCCTCGATTCAGCCCGGCCGCCGTGGCCCCCTGCCTGCCCAGCGTTCATGAGCCGCCTCCTGATCAGCACCGGTGAGGTGTCTGGGGACCTCCAGGGCAGCCTGCTGATCGAAGCGCTCCACAAGGAGGCCCACAGACGTGGCCAGCCTCTGGAGATCGTGGCCCTGGGGGGCGAGCGCATGGAGCGTGCCGGTGCTCAGTTGCTGGCCAACACCGCTTCGATGGGTTCGATCGGGCTGTGGGAAGTGTTGCCGCTGATCCTGCCCACCCTGCGGTTGCAGCGGCGGGTGGGCCGTTGGCTGCGGGTTCATCCTCCTGATGCCCTGGTGCTCATCGACTATGTCGGCGCGAATGTGAACCTGGGCCGCCGACTCAAGAGCCAGTGCCCTGGCATGCCGATCACCTATTACATCGCTCCCCAGGAATGGGCCTGGCGCTTCGGTGAGGGCAGTACCACCCGGCTGATCGCCTTCACAGACCGCATCCTGGCGATCTTCCCCGAGGAGGCCCGCTTCTATGCGGCCCAGGGCGCCAGGGTGAGCTGGGTCGGCCACCCGCTGCTGGACACCCTGGCCAATCAACCCAGTCGCGAGGACTCCCGCCGGCAACTGGGCCTGGAAGGTGATGAGCGTCTCTTGCTGGTCTCACCCGCTTCGCGGGCCCAGGAACTGCGCTATCTGCTGCCCCCGCTGGTGGTGGCGGCTGCTCGGCTGCAGCGCCGTTTCCCGCACCTGCGCGTGATCGTGCCTGCGGGGCTGGCAGGCTTCGAATCCTGCTTGAAGCAGGCTGTGGCGGAGGCTGGAGTTGAGGCCACGGTGTTGGCCGCCGCCGAGGCGAACCGCCTGCGCCCGATGCTCTATGCCGCCGCCGATCTGGCCCTGACGAAGTCTGGAACCGTGAACCTGGAGCTGGCCCTGCGCGGCGTGCCCCAGGTGGTGGGCTATCGGGTGAGCCGGCCAACGGCGTTTGTGGCCCGTCACCTGCTCCGCTTCGCGGTGCCCCACATTTCACCGGTCAACCTGGTGCTGGGCGAGCGTCTGGTGCCGGAGCTGCTCCAGGAACGCCTCACCCCCGACGCGATCGCTGCCGCGGCCGTGCCGCTGCTGGAGGAGGGGCCGGCTCGCCAGAGCATCCTGGAGGGCTATGGGCGGCTGCGGGCGGCCCTGGGGGAACCAGGGGTGACCCAGCGGGCGGCGGCGGCGATCCTCGACCAGCTGCCGGCTGCCGCTGTTCCCTCCACCTCGGCGGCCTGAATGGGCCGCTCCGCCGCGATCCTGCGTCCGCTGGCCCTTGCGCTGGTCCTCCTGCTCGCCCTGGCGGCCCCGGCCCAGGCAGCGATCGAGGAGGCGATCTTCGCAGGGGGCTGCTTCTGGTGCCTGGAGCACGACCTGGAGGGTCTCCCCGGGGTGCTTGAGGTGGTGAGCGGCTACAGCGGCGGTGCCGGGGCGCGCCCCAGCTATGCCCAGGTGTCGGCGGGAGGTACCGGTCACCAGGAAAGTGTCAAGGTGCGCTTTGATGGCGCCCGCCTCAGCTATCCCACCTTGCTGCGTTCCTATTGGCGCCATGTGGATGCCCTCGATGGGGGCGGTCAGTTCTGTGACCGGGGTGATTCCTACCGGCCGGTGATCTTCACCCAAGGCCCGAAGCAGGCGAAGGAAGCCCGTGCAAGTCAGGTCGCTGCGGGGCGTGAATTGCAGCGGTCGCCTGCGGCGCTGAAGGTGCAGATTCGCTCCTCGGCACCGTTTTGGCCCGCCGAGGCTTATCACCAGAACTTTGCGGAACGCAACGCCCTCAAGTACAACTACTACCGCTGGTCTTGCGGCCGTGACCGGCGTCTTGATCAGCTCTGGGGTCGCAGGGCGCGCCGCAGCGACCCCTGGGGTTCAGGCCTCCGTTGAGCTCCATGGCCGCTTTGCGCATCCCCTGAGAGCAGACCACCGAAGCTTGATGGCCATGGGCAGCGGGCCGGCTGGGCGTTGTCGCTTCCGTCTTGAGCATTGGAGCGTCGAGCCGGCTCGAAGTGGCACAGCGCGCTTGCGGTGACTTCGCCGAACCGCCGCTGACGATGGACCGCTGATGAAAAGAGAAGGCCGACAAACCCCTCGGGCGGGCTCCGATGAAAGCCCCAGGCAGGGGGCTGTTGGCCCCGATCTGATTTTGACCTGGTGCGGTGAACGGGCCTGCGGGCCAAACGACTCCCCCGGGTTCACCGCTCGGCCGCTCGGCAGCTTCGGGCTGTTCAGAGCGCCCGGGGCACCTCAGTTGGGGTGGCGGGGGTAGCCACGGAGCAGACCGCTTTCGATCATCAGCCCCACCCCGGCTGTCACACAGATCAAGCTGAGGGTGCCGTACCAGAACCAGGGTCCGTGGGGCTGGCCGATGGCCTGCTGGGTCTTGCGCACCACCGCTTCCCCGAACAGGCAGAGGCCCAGGGGCAGCAACAACACCCCCAGCTGGGCCCTCAGATACCAACGCAGTTTCTGAACAGCCATGGCAGCGGGGTCAGGCGTCAGTGGCTCCCAACCTAAGCCTGGCCTCCGCTGGCCACCCAGTTCACCAGGGTGCGCACGCCGAAGCCCGTCGCCCCGGCAGGATCCAGCCCACGCCCTTTGTCGCTCCAGACCGTTCCGGCGATGTCCAGGTGCGCCCAGGCCAGGTCGGGCCGCACGAATTCCTGGAGGAACAGCGCCGCGGTGATCGATCCCCCTGGCCTGGGGCCGGTGTTCTTGAGATCCGCCACGGGACTCTTGAGGCCCTTTTTGTAGGAGGCCTGCAGGGGCAGGCGCCAGAAGCTCTCGCCCCCGTCGCGGCCCGCCGTCACCAGGGCCGCGGCCAGGGAGTCGCTGGGGCTCCAAAGCCCGGCGATTTCTTCTCCCAGGGCGATCACGCAGGCGCCGGTGAGCGTGGCCAGGTCGACCAGCGCATCGAGCTCAAGCTTGCAGGCATAGACCAGGGCATCCGCCAGGGTGAGGCGGCCTTCGGCGTCGGTGTTGTTGACCTCGATCGTCTTGCCGTTGGAGGCGGTGAGGATGTCGCCCGGGTGGAGGGCATCGCCGCTGATCATGTTTTCGCAGGCGGCGACGATCACGTGCACCTCGATGCCTTCGGGCTTGAGTTCGCCGATGGCCCGCGCTGCTCCGAGCACGGCGGCGCTGCCGCCCATGTCGTACTTCATCATCTCGATCTGCGAGCCCCCCACCTTGAGGTTGTAGCCCCCGGAATCAAACGTGAGCCCCTTGCCCACCAGGGCGACCCGACGACGCACCGCTCCGCTGGGGCGATAGGTGAGATGGATGAACTTGGGCGGCAGACTGGAGGCCCGGGCCACCCCCAGGTAGGCGCCCATGCCCAGGGCCTCACAGTCGGCGCGCTCAAGGAGCTTGAGCTCCAGGCCGAACTCGGCGGCGATGGCGGCGGCGGTTTCGGCCAGAGCCTCGGGGGTGACCACGTTCGGGGGCGCCGCCACCAACTCCCGGGCCAGTTCCACTCCGGCGCAAGTGGCGCCCACGGCCGCCAGGCCCTCATCCAACTCCGGCTCGAAGCCCAGCAGGCTGACCAGCGCAGGGCGGTGCTGGGGCTCAACCTCACTCTTGAAGCGCTGGTCGGCAAAAAGGCTGAGGCGCACGGCTTCCGCGATCGTGGCCGCGGCGGGCGCAGCCTCAAGCCCTTGCCAGGGCATCGCCAGACCCAGGTGATGGGCACCAGCTGCGGAGGCGGCCTTGGCGGCGGCGGCGGCGGCACGGCTCAGGGCGGATCGATCAAAGCACTCGGCATCCCCCAGGCCCACCAGGATCAGGGTGCCGGGGCAGCGCTCCAGCCAGTCAAAGCTCTGGGTTTCGCCTGGCTTGGCCTTGAACCGGCGTCGCTCAAGCCGCTGCTTCAGCCCTGGGCCCAAGCGGGCCTCCAGGCCCTCAAGGATGTTTCCCCCATCACCACTGAACAGTCCCACTGCCAGGGTGTCACCCTCCCCGTCACCGGCCCAGTTGCCGGGATCGGCGGGGGTGCAACGGAACTCCATCGGTGGGCCTGATCGGGCGCCGCGATCGTAGCCAGCGCCGGCGGGGGAACCGGCTCGATCAGGCCTGTTCCGCCTGAAAGGGGGTGGCCCAGCGCTGGCGGGTTTCCTTGTTGAAAGGCGGCTGCCAGCGGCGAATCAGGGCCTGCTCCAGCTCGCGCCGGGGCCGTACGGCGGAGGGCACATCGAACCAGAAGCGGATGCTGAGTCGGCTCCCGAGCCCGGCGCTGCAGGCCGCTTCACCGTAGGCGGCCAGGTAGTCCTTGCAGTCGTGGTCCCCTTTCCAGCGCTGGTCGGCTCGGCCCGTTTCACCCACGTAGAGCAGCAGGGGCGAGGCCAGATGGGGCGGCTGATCGATCACCACGTAGAGGGCCGCTCCCCGCTGGGGGGGGCTGGGCCAGCGCCAGAACTGCAGGTGTTGGGGGGTGAGTGTCAGGGGGGTGAAGGCGGCGGCGCGGGCGCTGGGGTCTCGGGTTGTGGTGTCGGTGGATGGGGCTGGCTCCCCTTCGCCCGCACCGGCCTCGGCGAATAGATCGGCCTGGGCAGGCTGCGGAGGCCTTCCCTCGCCTTCGGCTTCGAACAGTGGGCGCTGGAACGCCGCCAGCCGCTGTTGCCACGGCTCTAGCTGGTGCCGGGCCAACGGCAGTTCCGGGACAGCAGACGCCCCACCCCCGAGGGGCAGGGGGGTTGTGGGGCCGAACAGATCCCCCTGGCGTGCCATCTAGCGGCCGCCGCTGTCGGGTTTCGGCAGGCTGGGCCCCACGGGCCCGGTGCCGAAGCGCACCTTGCCAATCAGCCCCTCCACCACATCGGCGGGCAACTGCAGCCGCTGTTGCAGGTCGGCCAGATCCAGGAACCCCCCCCGCTGACGCTCCCGCAGCAGCCCCTGGATCCGCTCCGCCGCGAGGCCCAGGCACCGCTCCAGTTGATCGCCGCTGGCCTGGTTGAGATCAAGGGGCGCCGCGCCGGAGGTCGCTGCCTCCGCGTACCAGCGGAAGCGCAGCAGCGGTTGCCAGCCCCGCAGGAGCGGCTCCGGCAACTCCAGCAGCCGCTGCAGATCTTCGGGCCCACTCAGCTGCACACCGCCCCGCTGCAGACGCAGGAGTAAGTCCACCTGGCGCGGGGTGCATCCCGGCAGCCGCAACCAGTCGGCGGCGGTGGCCCGGTTCACATCCAGAGACCAACCCAGGGCGGCGGCATGCTTGACCTCGTCGAAGCTGCTCAGGCGCAGGGCGGGGTTCTGGCGCAGTTTCAGGGCCAGAAGTTCGCGCTCGAGCCGATCATCCTCAGGATCGGGCCTGGCTTCAGGCGCGGGGGCGCGTGCTGTCTTCGGCAGCTGACCGGTGGCCACCAGCAGGCGGCGGGCGATGGGATCCAACCAGTGGCCCTTGGCCATGGGCAGGGGATCGCGCTGAACTGGCTGGAAGTTAGCGGCTGCACCGGTGCTGTCACCGTGCGCCGCCGGCAGGGAAACTCAGGGATTCGGCCAGTTCACCAGCTCGTGGCGTAACCCCAGCACCGCGGCATGGGTGCGGTTGCGGGCCTGGAGCTTGAGCAGCAGGTTGCCGATGTGGGTCTTGATCGTCTGTTCGCTGACGACAAGCGCCTCGGCGATCTCGGAATTTCGGTATCCCTTCACCATCAGCTCGAGCACCTCCAACTCGCGGGCGGTGGGGCGATCCAGCAGCTCGCTCCCTTCGCCGCGCTTGCTCTCGCGCAGCAGAACCCTCAACTCAGGATCGATGTAAAGGCCACCGCCCACCAGGGCGCGAATCGCCTCGACCATCGTGCCCAGGCCCATGCGCTTCTCCAGGCAGAGGCCATCGCAATCGGCCTCCACAGCCCGTCGCAACAGCTTGCGGCCGCTCACGTCGGCCAGCAGCACCAGCACAAGGGTGGCTGGATGCCGTTGCTTGACGCTGAGGGCGAGCTCGACGCCGCACCCCTGCTCGAGCCGCTCGCTGGTGATCAAGAGGGTGGGCCGATGCCGCTCCACCAGAGCCAGACCCTCAGATTGGGTGGTGGCGCCGCCCACCAGCTCCGGCCGATTGGGATCGGCCAGCAGGATGCTTAGTGTGCTGCGTTTGCCAAAGCAGGCCAGCACTGTGCGACCAGCGAGCACGGCGTTCAGCTGGGCGTGCGTTTGACGCAACGCTTCCAGTCGGGGCGTGAGATCCATGGCCCAGTTTGATGGGAGCCGGCCCATACGTCTATCCGCACTCCCCAAGGGCCTTGGCGCCAACCACAATCAGGAGCGCTGCTCAAGACTGCTGCTGCGATGCCCTTTTTCGATTCGGAGATCGTTCAGGAGGAATCCAAGCGCCTGTTCACGGATTACCAGCAGTTGATGGCGCTCGGTGGTGACTACGGGAAGTTCGATCGGGAGGGCAAAAAGCTGTTCATCGAGCGGATGGAGGAGCTGATGGACCGCTACAGGGTGTTCATGAAGCGCTTTGAGCTCTCGGAGGATTTCCAGGCCAAGCTCACCGTCGAGCAGCTGCGCACCCAGCTCGGGCAGTTCGGGCTCACCCCCGATGGGATGTTCGCCCAGATGAATCTCACCTTGGAGCGCATGAAGAGTGAGCTGGAGGCGAGCCGCTGAGGGCGGCTTCCTACGATCCGCCCATCGCGGGGTGGGCATGGCGGCTGAGGGTGCGGAAACGCTTGGGGGCGATGGTGCCGTCGCGGCGGTGGCCCAATCCTTGCCAACCTGGCTTCAGCGGGGGGTGGTGGATCTGTTCCCCGCCGGCGAGCAGGAGCACCCCGACCAGCGCCTGAGCGCCCGTCTGGCGGAAGCGCAGCGGCAAGGCCGACCCCTGCGCGTGAAGCTGGGCATCGACCCCACCGGCTCTGACATCCACCTGGGCCACTCGATCCTGTTCCGCAAGCTGCGGGCCTTCCAGGACGCGGGCCACACGGCGGTGCTGATCATCGGCGACTTCACCGCCCGGATCGGCGACCCCACCGGCAAGAACGCCACCCGGGTGCAGCTCTCGGCCGAGGCGGTGGAGGCCAATGCCACCACCTACCTCAGCCAGTTGGGCCAGGGCCGGCCCAGGGAGAGCGCCCTGCTGGATTTCGAAACCCCTGGCCGTCTGGAGGTGCGCCGAAATTCCGAATGGCTCGCCGGCCTGGATCTGCCGTCGGTCATCGACCTGCTCGGCACCGCCACCGTTGGCCAGATGCTGGCCAAGGAGGACTTCTCCAACCGCTACGGCAGCGGCGCCCCGATCGCCCTGCATGAATTCCTCTATCCCCTGCTGCAGGGCTACGACTCCGTGGCGGTGCGCTCCGATCTGGAACTGGGGGGCACCGATCAGAAGTTCAACGTGGCGAGGGGCCGCGACCTCCAGCGCCACCACGGCCAGCGGCCCCAGTTCGCCTTGCTCCTGCCGATCCTGCCCGGCACCGACGGGGTGCAGAAGATGAGCAAGAGCCTCGGCAACACCGTGGGGCTCCAGGAGGATCCTCTCTCCACCTACTCCAAGTTGGAGAAGGTGCCGGATGGGGCGGTGGAGAGTTACCTCACCCTGCTCACCGACCTGGATCTGGCGGACCTGCCGGAGAACCCGCGGGGGCGCCAGAAGGCCATGGCCCTGGCGATCACCGCCGGGCTCCATGGGGAGGCGTCAGCCCGGGCGGCCCAGGCCGACGCCGGGCGGTTGGTGGCGGGCGCCGCTGGGGATGGTGCCGCCGCTGCGGAGGTGCCCGAGGCGTCGCTGGGGCTGGTTCAGTTCCCTGCCAAGGCGTTTTACCTTCTTGCCGCCGTGGGCCTTTGTGCCAGCAGCAGCGAGGCGCGGCGGGCGATCCAGGGTGGAGGCGTGAAACTCGATGGCGAAAAGCTGGTCGATCCCAACCAGGAGTTCGGGGCTGTTTCCGCTTTGGAGGGCAAGGTGCTGCAACTGGGCAAAAAGACCTTCCGGCGGCTGGTGGCGCCGTGATCGACCCCACTGGCTGGGCTCCCAATGCTGGGACTCCCAGGGCTGGGGCTCCCGCTGGTGTGCGCCCCTGCGCGCAGGACCCCGCCGATCTCATCATCCTGGCCCTCGATCGCCCGGATGCTCAGTCCGCCTTGGCCCTGGCCGGCGCCATTCCCGAGCTGCGCTGGGTGAAGGTGGGCCTGGAGCTGTTCACGGCAGCAGGTCCCGATGTGGTGCGCCAGCTGCGCGGCCGCGGCCTGCGGGTGTTCCTCGATCTCAAATTCCACGACATCCCCGCCACCATGGCCGGGGCCTGCCGCAGCGCCGCCCGGCTCGGGGCCGAGTTGATCACCGTGCATGCCTGCGCGGGCTCCGAGGCCCTCGCGGCCGCCCAGGCCGCGGCAGGGGAGGGGGCGAGGGCTGGCGGGCTGCCGGCCCCCACCCTGCTGGCCGTCACGGTGCTCACCAGCTGGGAGTCCGCCCGCTTCGCCACTGAGCTTCAGGTCCAAGAGCCCCTGGAGGCCTACGTGCCCCGGCTGGCGGCGCTGGCGGCCACCGCCGACATCGGCGGTGCGGTGTGCTCACCCCTGGAGGTGGCGGCCCTGCGCGCCGCCCATCCCCAGCCCTTCTCCCTGGTCACACCAGGCATTCGCCCCACCGGCGAGGCCAGGGGCGATCAGGCGCGGGTGATGACTCCCAGCCAGGCGCTCGCCGCCGGTGCCAGCCGCTTGGTGATCGGACGGCCCATCAGCGCGGCGGCCGACCCTGCTGGGGCTTTCACGGCCTGCTGCTCCGAGCTCCGGGAGTGAGGCGGGGCGTCGTTCGCATCCGGTCACAGATCGGAGCCGGTCGGAGGGGATGGCGACCTGGGAACGGTGCCACCATCGCGGTAGTTTCCCGGCCTGCGACCCTTGGAGAACGTCATGAACAAGTCAGTGGCGTCGACCGCTGCCCTTGGGGCCGCGCTCGCACTTGGGCTCCTTCCGGCGCTGGCCCAGGCCCCCAGGTGGGGCACCACGTCCACCACGACCACAGGGGCCAGTGGACGCATCTGGACCCGCTCGGTGAATCGACAGCCTGGTGTGACCCAGGCCACGGTGAGCGGGCCCAACGGCGGGAAGCGCGAGCGGGTGACGACCTACGGCGGAGGATCCTCGGCCACCACGGTCGATTGGTCGCATGGCCGGACCTTCTCGGGCACCACCACTCTCCCCTGAATCGGTGAACCTGGGACGGTCGCTGACCTCTGCTCCCTGGGGCATCGGTTCGGGCTGGCCCAGGCCCGGTGCGTTGGCCCGCAGCCCTGGTGCGGCCGCTGGCTCAGGCGATCAGGGCTTGCTGGGGCACCAGTTCGCGGTAAAGCGCTTCGAGGGCATCGATGTTGCGCGTCAAGGTGTAGCGCTCGAGGACGCGCTCCCGGGCCTGACGGCCAAGTTCGGCCGTGAGGACGGGCTGATCCCGAAGCACCGGCAACAAGGTGCGCAGCTGGGTGGTGACCCCTTGGGTGCTCATCACGATGCCGGCTCCGCCCTCCAGCACCTCGCCGTCGGCGCCGGCATCGGTGGCCACACAGGCGGTGCCGCTCGCCATCGCCTCCAGGAGCGCCAAGGAAAGTCCCTCCACCAGTGAGGGCAGCAGAAACACCTCAGCCGCCTGCAACAGGGCAACGCGTCGGTCCAGATCCGGCTCGTAGCCCCACCAGAGCAGGTCGTCCTCCTCCGCGCCCGCCTGGAGGCCGTTGCGCAGGGGGCCATCGCCGACGATCACCAACAGGCAGCCGGCGGGCCGCACCAGCCGCCAGGCCCGGATCAGGGCCTCGACATTCTTTTCGGTGGAAATCCTTCCCATGTAGAGAAAAACGCGCCGGGGCCCGAGCCGCTGACGCACGGCTGCCAGGGCCGGGCTGGGGTCGAGGGCGGCGGGCCGCCAGGCCTCGATGTCGACGCCGTTGGGGATCACCGCCAGCCGGTCGTCCTTCACGCCCAACCGGGCGAGCACCTCGGCTTGGAGATCGGAGAACACGATCACCCGGTCACAACGGGCCAGGGTGGGCGCATAGAGCTGGTAAGTGAGCTGCTGGGTGCCGGCCGTGAGGTTGCGCAGACCGGCGTCGAAGGCGGGGTGGAAGGTGGCCACCAGGGGCAGGCCCAGCTGCTGGCAGAGATCGGGGAGGCGGAAATCCAGGGGCGAGAGGGTGAGGCTGGCATGCACCACATCCGGCTGCAGGCGCTCCAGCGATTCGCGGAACTCCCGCTGGGCCCCCGGGGAAGGGATGGTGTACACCTGCGACTTGACCAGGTAGGGCAGGGCGACTTCCGGCGACTCACCGGGCTCCGGTGCCGTAGGAGCCCAGTGGAACAGCTGATCGGCCAACTGCCCGAACTGACTGAGCCCTTTGAACTGCTGGGCAGTGGGATTGTCGAAATGGATGAAGCTGATCTGGTGGCCCCGCCCGCGCAGGGCATGGGTGGTGCTGAGGCCGTAGGTGACGTTGCCGCAGAAAGGGGATTTCTTGCCTAGCCAGGCAATGTGAGCCACCGGGGCCGCGCTTCATTCCGACGAAAACGCTAGCAGCGCTCCCACGGACGCTCCAGCAACGCGGCCACCACGGCGAGTCCAGCGAGCACCCAGAGCACCGGCAGCAAGCCATAGCGGCTCACCACCGCTCCCGCCAGCACCAACGGCAGGCTGAGGGCGATGTTGATCATGTTGTTCTGCAGGCCGAACACCTTGCCCCGCAGGCTTTCGGGGGTGTCTTCCTGGATTGTGGTCTGGGCTGGAATCGCCAGCATTGCCGCCCCCACCCCGAGCACCGCGCAAAGGGCGAGGGTGACCACCAGGTTGCCGCGCACCTGCCCGAGCAGGACAAGGGAAAAGGCAATGGTGCCCAGGCCCGTCGCGGCCAGCCGGCGGCGGCTGAAGTCGTGGCCCACCTGGGCCACCCCCACAGCGCCCGAGGCCAGCCCCAGGCCGCTCATGGCCAGCAGCACCCCGAACTGCGTGGGGCCAAGGCTTTCGATCGTGGAGGCCAGGCTGATCGCCAGCACGTAGAGGGCCGCCAGCAGGCTGTAAAGCAGCACCAGTTGCAACATGGCATTGCGCACCGTGGCGCGATCGCGCAGCACCTCAAGGCCCTCGCCGATTTCGTTCCAGACCGTGGTGGTGCTGTCTGGGCGGGGACGCTCTTCGATCTGAATCGTGCTGATCACTAGGGCGGCCGCCCCGTAGCAAAGCGGCAGCAGCAGGAATTCACCGTTCTGCAGACCCACATGGGACAGCAAGGTGCGCAACAGGCGCAGCAGCGGATCGCCCAGGGCAAAGCCCACGATCGTGGCCCCCATGCTGGTGACTTGATAAAGCGAGTTGGCGGCCAGCAGCAACGGCTGGGGCACCAGCAAAGGGATGGCCGCCTGCTCGGCCGGAGCGAAGAACTGGGTGAGCACCGATTCGAGGAAGGTGATCACCACCAGGCCCCAGTAACCCCAGCTCAAGCCCAGCCAATGGGGGCCGTCGATCAGACAGAGGGGCACGAGCAGGGTGAGAACGGTGCGAATGCCATTGGAGGCCACCATCACCTCCCGCTTGGGCCAGCGGTCGGCCCAGACCCCGGCCACCAGCCCCAGAAACATCGCCGGGATGGTGTTGGCGGCATAGATGCCTGTGGCGAGCAGGGTGATCATCTGGGCCCGGGTTTCCAGATCCATGCGCAGCACCGTCGCCGCCTCCGCCAGGGCTCCGCTGCTCTGCGGCGAGTCCGTCACCCAGTACTGGGCGATCAGAAACACCATCAACACGATGTAGAACTTGTCGGCCAGCTGACTGAAGACCTGGCCGATCCATAGCCTCCGGAACATCGGCAAGGCCAGGACTCCCTGGATGCCGGATGGTTGCTCGGTTCCGCTCAAGGGCTCGATGGAGGTGCGGACCCTGATGATGACGCAGCGGGTCCCCGCGGGGAGATGGCCTCGCGCACAAGCCGCCAGGCCCGGGGAGAGCGCCCCAGGTGCTGGCGGCTCCACAGCTCCACGAGATCCAGCAACCGCAGCCACACCGGCAGCGGCCCCATCAAGGAGCCGT
The DNA here is from genome assembly GCF_024345575.1 of Cyanobium sp. Morenito 9A2. Classification (GTDB taxonomy): domain Bacteria; phylum Cyanobacteriota; class Cyanobacteriia; order PCC-6307; family Cyanobiaceae; genus ATX-6F1. The sequence goes on along the minus strand of NZ_JAGQBJ010000002.1, from coordinate 196,599 downwards.
CGCGGCAGAGGGGCAGGGCCGGACGGGTGAGCCGTTGCAGCAACGCCAGTTCCGAGGCATTGAGGACCACATGGGCGCCGGCCACGGCGCCAAGGACAAACCCTTCGTCGGGGATCAGGCTGCAGCGCCAGCTCCAGTCGCCTAGGGGTGGCTCCAGCCGCGCACCGCTGCGCATGCAGTGGGCCAGGGGGAGGGCATAGCCCCCGAGGGCCAGCAGCTGCACGCTCCCTTGCACGGCCAGGGCCAGGGCCCCGAGACCTTCCTGGCGCTCCTTGACCACCTGCTCCAGGCGCGCCAGCAGCAGCAGCAGGGTCTCCAGCAGGCCTTCCACCGGTGATCCCTCCGGCACCAGCAGCAAGCTCAGTTCCGCCAGACCCTGGGCGGCGGCCAGCGTCTCGAGTCGCCCGGCCAGGGCGGCGAAACTGCGGAGCACCGTCAGTTGGCGCACCCGGCGCAGCCCGCGGCCACCGCCCACCTGCAGGGCCAGCACCGCCAAGGGGACGGCGGCGGCCAGGGAACTTTTGGGCCGGCGGGCACCGGGGGCGGCCAGGCGCATCTGCCCATGGCTGGCGCTGAGCAGCGTGAGCAGACGATCGTTCTCCCCCAACGGACCGACCTTGAGGACCAAACCCTCAAGGCGATCCTCGCTGTTCACGGCGCCCCGGGTGATGCTGCGGCCTGGGGGCCCCGGCGCAGGGCCTGCATCAGGGCCACGCCGCGGCTGGTGCCCAGCCGGCTTGCCCCCGCCTCCACCAGGGCGATTGCCTGTTCCACATCGGCGATGCCACCGGAGGCCTTCACCGCCGCCCGCCCCCGGGCCAGCTGGCGCAGCTGGAGCACCTGCTCCACCGTGGCCGGTGGGCCGAAGCCGCTGCCGGTCTTGAGGAAGGCGGCGCCGGCGTCGATCGCCACCTCCACCAGTAGGGCCAGGGTTTCGGCGTCGTGGCGGCCCGCCTCCAGGATCACCTTCACCGGCAGGTCCAGGGCCACGATCGCCGCCAGCTCCTCGCAAACCGCCGAGGCGTTGCCATCGGCCAGGCCACCGAAATCCGGCACCACATCCAACTCATCCGCCCCCTGGGCGGCCGCCCATTCCGCCTCCCGTTGCTTGATCTCGGCGGGGATGGCGCCAAAGGGAAAGCCCACCACCGACACCAGCCGCACGGAGGTGGCGGCTCCCAGGCGCTCCCGGGCCACGGGCATCCAGCGGGAGGCCACGCAGACGCCGGCAAAACCGAAGTGGCGGGCCTCGTCGCAGATGCGTTCGATCGCCTCACGCCCTTGGTGGGGGTCCAGCAGGGCGTGGTCGATCAGGGGTGCGAGGTCAGGTCGGTCGCGGGCCACGGCGGGGGTGCGCCCGGACCGGGCGCTGGGGAATCAGGATTCTCGCGGTTGGATCACTCCGAAGCCGCCGTGGTTGCGCCGGTAGACCACCTGAATGCCGCCGCTGGAGCTATCGCGAAACACGTAGAAGTCGTGGTCGATCAGCTCCAGCTGGTGCAGGGCGTCGTCGATGGACATCGCCGGCATGGCGAAGTACTTGCGCCGCACGGCGGGCAACGGCAGTTCGGCCACCCGGCCGGCGGTGAGGTCGCCCCCGATCGGCAGCTCCTCCAGCAACTCTTCGGTGCTGGGGGTGTGGTGGTGATCGTGCTGGCGATCCTTGAAGCGGCGCAGCTGGCGGCTGATCTTGTTCGCCACCATGTCGATGCTGGCGTAGAGGTTCTCGCTGCGTTCCTGGGCGCGGATCACCAGACCGTTGGCGAACACGGTGACCTCAGCCGTCTGCTGGGGCACCCTGGGGTTGCGTGCCACCGAAAGGTGCACGTCGGCCTCTTTGACCAAGCCGTTGAAATGGCCGATCGCCCGACCGAGCTTGTCTTCGGTGTAGTCGCGGATGGCGGCAGTGACCTCCAGGTTGCGACCGTGGATCAGAAGCTTCATGCCAACACTCCTCCTGAGGTTGGGGCTCCCTCACGCTAGGAGCGTTCTCCGATGGACCCGAGGCTCGATGCAATCTGTTTTGAACCGTCGGATCCGGTGCCGTTTGAGCGCGCCTGGGGCTGGCAGCGGCAGCTGCAGCAACGGCTGCTGGAGGACCCCCGGGCGCCTGAGGCCCTGCTCCTGCTGCAGCATTCCCCCTGCTACACCCTGGGCCGCGGCGCCAGTGAGGCGTTTCTGGGCTTCGATCCGCTCGATCCGCCCCTGCCCCTGCACCGCATCGACCGCGGCGGCGAGGTGACCCACCACCTGCCGGGCCAGCTGGTGCTCTATCCCGTGCTCGACCTGCGGCGCCACGGCGCCGATCTGCACCTCTACCTGCGCGAGCTGGAGGGGGTGGTGATCGAGCTGCTGGCGGAGCTGGGGCTGGGCGGCGAGCGGATCGACGGGCTCACCGGGGTGTGGCTGGAGGGGCGCAAGGTGGCGGCGATCGGCGTGGGGGCGAAGCGCTGGATCAGCCAGCACGGCCTGGCCCTGAACGTGGACTGTGCGTTGGAGGGATTTGGGCGGATTGTGCCCTGTGGCCTCCAGAACCGGCCGGTGGGTCGCCTTTGCGACTGGCGGCCGGGGTTGACGGTGGCGGCGTTGCAACCGCGGCTGGTGGCGGCGGCGGCCCGGCGCTTTCGCCTGACGTTGCGCCCACCGCTCCCCACCGAAGGGCTGGAGGGGTTGTAAAAGAAGGGCTCCCCCCGCAGCACGGCCGGTGAACGCCGAGATCCACTGGCAGGCCGATGCCGATGACCGCCGCGCCCTGGCCGGCCGCACCGACTGGAGCCAGCTCACCGGAATCGAGCAGCTCTGGGGCGAGCTCGATCGCCTCTATGGCGAGGCTCCCGCCCTTGACGCCCCCCATGGCCGCCATCCCGAGCAACTCACCTACCGGGAGCTGCACCTGCGGATCGAGCAGGCGGCTGCGGCCTTTGTCGCCCTGGGCCTGGCGCCGGGCGAGCGGGTGGCCCTGTTCGCCGAGAACGGCCCCCGCTGGCTGGTGGCGGACCAGGGGCTGATGCGCGCCGGCGCCGCCGATGCCGTGCGCGGCAGTGCCGCGCCCAGCGACGAGCTGCTTTACATCCTTGAGGATTCCGGCTCCGTGGCCCTGGTGGTGGAGTCGGCGGCCCTGCTGGGCAAGCTTGGTTTCGACCATGGGGCCCTGGCCGCCCTGCGTTTTGTGGTCGTGCTGGAGGGGGAGGCCCCCGCGGTTGCCCCCTGGCCCTGCCTGGATTGGGCGGCGTTGCTGGAGCGGGGGGCTGCCGCCCCGCAGGCGCCCCCCTCACCGCCAGATCCAGGGCGCTTGGCGACGCTTCTCTACACATCGGGCACCACTGGCGCCCCCAAGGGGGTGCCCCTCAGCCACGCCAACCTGCTGCACCAGATCCGCACCCTCGGGGTGGCGGTGAACCCTTCGCCGGGGGATCGGGTGGTGAGCGTCCTGCCGATCTGGCACGCCTACGAACGCACGGCTGAATACCTGCTGCTGGCCTGCGGCTGCCACCAGACCTACACCACGCTCAAGCAGTTGCGCCCCGACCTCCAGCGGGTGCGCCCCAGCTACATGATCAGCGTCCCGCGGCTCTGGGAGGCGCTCCTTTCGGGCTTTGAGGATGCCCTGGCCGCGATGCCCGCCCGTCGTCAGAAGCTGCTCAAAGCGGCCCTGGCGGTGGGGCGGCTCCACTGCACCTCCCGTCGACAGGCGCTTGACCTCACCCTCACCCAGGAAGCGCCCCTGGCCCGGCTCCAGGGGGCGGCCCTGGCGGCGATCACCTGGCCCGTGCAGAGGCTCGCGGCGGCGTTGTTCTGGCCCAAGGTGCGCCAGCAGCTCGCGGGCGGCGCCCTGCGCACCGCCATCAGCGGCGGCGGGGCCCTGGCCCCCCACGTGGATGGCTTCTTCGAGGTGATCGGCATCGAGTTGCTGGTGGGCTACGGCCTCACCGAAACCAGCCCGGTGCTCACCTGCCGGCGCCCCTGGGCCAACCGCCGCGGCAGCTCCGGCCGCCCCTTGCCCGGCACCTCCATCCGCATCGTCAATCCCGAAAGCCGTGCGCCCCTGGGCTGGGGCGAGCGGGGGCTGGTGTTGGCCAGGGGCCCCCAGGTGATGGCCGGTTACTTCCACAGGCCCGAGGCCACGGCCTCCGCCATCGACGCCCAGGGCTGGTTCGACACCGGTGACCTGGGCCTGCTGATTCCCGATGGCTCCCTGCTGCTGACTGGCCGGGCCAAGGACACGATCGTGCTCAGCAGCGGCGAGAACATCGAACCGGGCCCCCTGGAGGAGGCCCTGGCGGCGAGCCCCCTGGTGGAGCAGGTGCTGGTGGTGGGGCAGGACGAGCGTTTGCTGGGGGCCCTGGTGGTGCCCCGTGCCGACCCCCTGGCGGCGTTCCGCTCGCAGCTTTCGGACGCGTCCCAGGAAGCGTTGCTGCGGGCGCTCAAGGGCGAGTTCAACCGGCTGCTGGCGGCGCGGCCAGGTTCCCGGCCCGATGAGCGCCTGGGCGGTGTGGCCCTGGTGGAGCCGTTCAGCCTGGAGAACGGCCTGCTCACCCAGACCCTCAAGCAACGCCGCGATCGCATCACCGCCCGCGATCAGGCCGCGATCGAAGCCCTCTACGGGCGTTGAGGCCGTTGGGCGGTTCACCGCCCTTGAAGGTGATTGACCCCAGGCTGTTCGGCTGAGAGCCTGGAACTTGTTGGTCAGCACCCATGTCGGACGGTTCATCGCTCACGATCAAACGCACGATCACCGTGCGGGCGGTGGTGACCCCGCGCTGGAAGGAGGACGCCGAGCGCGAACTCAGCGGAGCCGTGGCGAACAGCGATGCCCAGCTCTCCCAGTTGGAGCAGGAGGGCCAAGCGCTGATCGATGAGATCCGGCGCCAGAGCGCCAATCCCCTCGATCCCAGGGTGGGCGAGCAGGTGAATTCGGTGCACCAGCAGGTGGCCGCCAAGCGGGCCGAGCTTGAGGAGCAGAAGCGCACCTTGCTGGAACAGCAGCGCCAGGTGCAGGAGCTGGAGTTTGAGCAGATCGTCGAGCAGGGCCAGCTCGAGAGCAGCACCAAGGTGAAGGTGGGCGACAACCTGGTGGAGAAGCTGCAGGTAGCGCTGGTGGTGCGCGATGGCATCGTCGAATCGATCGAAGGCCAGCTCTGAGCTGATCGCGCCAAGGCGCACCCGTAAAATCGCGCACATCACCCGTGCGGGATTCAGCGTTGGCGACCCACGAAATCTTCATGCCCGCCCTCAGCTCCACGATGACGGAGGGCAAGATCGTGGAGTGGCTCAAGAAGCCTGGCGATAAGGTCGCCCGCGGCGAATCCGTGCTGGTGGTCGAGTCGGACAAGGCCGACATGGACGTGGAAGCCTTCGAAGAGGGCTTCCTGGCCACCGTGCTGCTGCCGGCCGGTGGCACGGCGCCCGTGGGCGAAACGATTGGCCTGATCGTCGAAACCGAGGCTGAGATCGCGGCGGTGGCGGCCTCGGCGCCCGCCGCCCCCATGGCAGCCGCCCCCATGGCAGCCGCCCCCATGGCAGCCGCTCCCGCAGCCCCAACCGCTCCTGCCGCTGCCGTGTCGGCCCCTGGGGCCGCGGCGCCCGTTGCAGCACCTGAGGCCGTGGCTGCCCCTGCCCCTGTGGTCACCCCAGCTGTGCCGGCGCCCGCCAATGGCGACGGCCGTCTGGTGGCCACCCCCCGGGCCCGCAAGCTCGCCTCCCAGCTGGGGGTGGCCCTGGCGGGTCTGCGCGGCAGCGGCCCCGGTGGCCGTGTTCAGGCTGAAGACGTGGAGCTCGCCGCCGGGCGGGCCGTGAGCGTGCCCCGGGTCGCCGAAGGCACGGCCCCCGCCGCGCTGGCGGCCCCGGGCGCTCCCGGCTCCAACGGCGCCGCAACAGCCCCGGCCCCGGCCGGCCAGAGCTTCGGCTCCCCCGGCGAGACAGTGGCCTTCAACACCCTGCAGCAGGCGGTCAACCGCTCGATGCTGGCGAGCCTTGAAGCGCCCACCTTCCGGGTGGGGTACACGATCACCACTGACAAGCTCGACGCCTTCTACAAGCAGGTGAAACCCAAGGGCGTCACCATGACCGCCCTGCTGGCCAAGGCCGTGGCCCTCACCCTGGCCCGTCATCCCCAGCTCAACGCCGCCACCAGCCCCGCCGGCATCGCCTACCCGGCCGCCATCAACGTGGCCGTGGCCGTGGCCATGGACGACGGCGGCCTGGTGACTCCCGTACTGGCGGCCGCCGATCACACTGATCTCTATGCCCTCTCGCGCAGCTGGGCCGACCTGGTGGCCCGGGCGCGCACCAAGCAGCTCAAACCCGATGAGTACAGCACCGGCAGCTTCACGCTCTCCAACCTCGGCATGTTCGGGGTCGATCGCTTCGATGCGATTCTTCCCCCCGGCACCGGCGCGATCCTGGCGGTGGCCGCCTCGCGGCCCGTGGTGGTCGCGCTCAAGGATGGCTCGATCGCCGTGCGCCGTCAGATGCAGGTGAATCTCACCGCCGACCACCGGGTGATCTATGGCACCCATGCCGCCGCCTTCCTGCAGGATCTGGCCCGCCTGATCGAGACCAACCCGGAAAGCCTGGCCCTCTGAGCGCCATGGGCCCGGGTGACTCCCTCGCGGCGGATCTGAGCCTGTCGAGTTATGGGTTCGAGCTGCTGGAGAGCTCCATCGCCCAGCGGCCGGTGGAACCCCGCCATGGCGCCCGCCTGCTGGCGGTGGAGCCGATCGGGGCGCATGGGCCCTTGGCACGATCGCTCACGGTCTGGGATCTGCAGCACGAACTGGAGCCCGGCGATCTGCTGGTGGTCAACGACACGCGGGTGCTCCAGGCCCGCCTCAGCGCCCGGCGCGCGAGCGGCGGGGTGGTGGAGCTGCTGGTGCTGCAGCCCTGGCACCAGCGGAGCACCGGCGAGGGGGACGACAGCTGCTGGCTCTGCCTGGCCCGCCCCGCCAAGCGCCTGCGCCCCGGGGAGGTGTTGAAGCTGGAGGCCGCCGGCCAGCCCCCCCTGGAGCTGCCGGTGGTGGCGGTGGACGAGGCCAGTGGCGGCCGGGTGGTCCGCTTTCCGCCGCAGTGCACCAGCGCCGAGCGGATCGAGGGGCTGCTGGAGCGCTACGGCACCATGCCGCTGCCTCCCTACATCCACGAGCACGACGCCGCAGACCGGACCCGCTACCAGACCCGTTACGCCGCGCGGCCCGGGGCGGTGGCGGCCCCCACCGCCGGCCTGCACCTCAGCGATGAGCTGTTGGAGGCCCTGGCGGCCAAGGGGGTGGCGATCGCGCGCCTCACCCTGCATGTGGGGCTGGGCACCTTTCGGCCCGTGGAGCAGGAGGACCTCAGGAATCTGGAGCTGCACAGCGAATGGGTGGAGCTCCGCCCCGCATTGGTGGCCGCGGTGGAGCTCTGCCGCGCGAAGGGCGGGCGGGTGATCGCCATCGGCACCACCAGCGTGCGCGCCCTGGAGGGGGTGGCCGCCCTGCACGGGGGCGCCCTGGTGCCGTTCATGGGGCCGGTGAACCTGGTGATTCAGCCGGGGTTCCGCTTCCAGGTGGTGCAGGGCTTGCTCACCAACTTCCACCTGCCGCGCTCGTCGCTGTTGCTGCTGGTGAGTGCGCTGCTGGGCCGCGAGCGGCTGCTGGCGCTCTACGGCGAGGCGATCGCCCAGGGCTACCGCTTCTTCTCCTACGGCGATGCGATGTGGATCCCGCCGCAGGCGGTGCTGCCGGTGGCCAGGCCGTGAGGCCATGAAAAAGCCCCCGGGGTCTCCGGGGGCCAAGGGGTCGCGATCAGGGATGGATCAGGCGGCGGCCAGGTTGGCGGCCACGAACTCCCAGTTCACCAGCTTGTCGAGGAAGGTGCTGATGTAGTCGGGACGGCGGTTCTGGTAGTCGAGGTAGTAGGCGTGCTCCCAGACATCCATGGTCAGAAGAGCCTTCTGGCCGTGGGCCAGGGGCAGGTCGGCGTTGCCGGTCTTGGTGATCTTGAGGGTGCCGCCATCAAGCACCAACCAGGCCCAGCCGCTGCCGAACTGGGTGGCCCCTGCCGCTTTGAACTGCTCGGTGAACGCCTCGAAACTCCCGAAATCAGCGTTGATCTTCTCGGCCAGGGCGCCTGTGGGCGCACCGCCACCGCCTGGCTTGAGGCTCTGCCAGTAAAAGGTGTGGTTCCAGACCTGGGCGGCATTGTTGAAGACACCCGCCTTGGTGGCCTCCCCGGCCACGGCCAGGATGACCTCTTCCAGGCTCTTGGCCTCCAAATCGGTGCCGGCCACCAGGTTGTTGAGGTTGTTCACGTAGGCGGCGTGGTGCTTGCCGTGGTGAAACTCCAGGGTCTGGCGTGAGATATGGGGCTCGAGCGCATCGAGGTCGTAGGGGAGCGCGGGGAGCGTGTGAGCCATGAAATCGGAGCTATTCCAGGTTGAAGGCTCACTTTAACGACGGGATTGGCCGCCGCTGGGTGGCCCCAGCGACCCAGCTCCCGTGATCAAGCCAGTGCTCCTTTTGGAGGCTCAGCCGCCGACGCGTAACAGTTCCACTTCGAAGATCAAGGTGGCGTTGGGGGGAATCACGCCGCCGGCGCCTCGCTCGCCGTAGGCCAGATCGGGGGGAATCACCAGCTTGCGCTTGCCGCCCACCTTCATGCCGGCCACCCCCTCGTCCCAGCCTTTGATCACCCGGCCGCCGCCGAGGGGGAAGCTGAAGGGTTGGTTACGGCTGTAGCTGCTGTCGAACTCCTTGCCATCGGGCAGGGTGCCCCGGTAGTTCACCACCACCGCCTGTCCTGCGACGGCTTCGTCACCGGTGCCGACCACCAGATCGGTGATGCGCAGTCCGCTGGGGGTGACCCGCTCCTTGGCCGCAGTGAGGTCGCCGCCGAGGGCGCCGGCCTGGGCGATCTCGGTGGCGGTTGCGCTGGAGTCGGAGCTGAGGTCTGAGGCCATGGTGAACAGGGAGGGGTTGGGGTCATTGGGATCGAGCTCGAAGCGGCCCAGGGCCGGCTGGGCAGGGGCGCCCGGAGCACCGCCGCCGGCCAGGGCCGTGGAGGTGAGGGCAACGGCCGGTTGCGTAACGCCCCCGTTGACGGCGCTGGCGTTCACCGCCGTCGGGGCCACGAGCTGGCTCACCAGGGCGAGCAGCAGGCAGGCCACGCAAACGCCGGAGCTGATCAGGATGTCGCGCATGGCCTGGGCCCACTGCAAGTGGGCCCGATTCTGCCAGTCAGCTTCATCGGCCCATCAGCTTCAAGGGTGCTGGTCGATCCGGAGCATCAATCGGGGACCTCACTGCGATCCAGTCGGTTGCGCAGGAGTTGTTCGAGGCGATCGATCCGACCGCGGAGCTCATCGACTTCCTTCTGCCGGGCCAGGCCCACGTCTTGAAGGAAGTGATCCAGGTTGCGCTCCAAGTCTCGCTCCACCTGCTTCTGCACCTCGGGATCCTCCCCGCGCAGCCCCGTCAGCACCGCGTCCACCAAGGTGGCGGCCTGGGAGGGATCCAGCCGTCCGCTGCTGACCCAGTCCTGGGTGACATGCCGCAAGCGATCGGCGACCAAGGAGGTGGTCCCCAGACCCCGGAGCAGCACTTGCTGGAGAAGGTTGTCACGATCCATGGCCATGGGGTGGGTGCCTGAGGGCGGTGAAGGGACGTGGGTTGACCCTGGCGCTCCCTAGCGTCCCTTGCGATGGGCAATGACCGGCGTATGGGGGGGCTCACCGCCCTGGGGGGGGGGCTGCTGGCCGGTGTCGCTCTGCCGCCACTGGGATGGCCGCCCCTGCTCTGGCTGGCGCTGGTGCCCCTGTGGAGGGAGTCCGTGGGCCCGAGGCCCCGGCCGTTTCTGGTGGGCTGTTTCTGGGGTTTCGCCGCGGTGCTGGTTTCCCACCGTTGGCTGCTGGCGCTGCATCCCCTCGATTGGGTGGGGGTGCCGTTGCCCTTGAGTCTGCCGCTCGTGACCGCGCTTTGGATCGGTCTTGGCCTGCTGGGGGGACTGCTGGTGGGCGTTTGGCGCCTGTTGGTGGAGCGCCTGGGGAGCGAGCGCTTCAGCACGGCCCTGATCGGGGCCTTGCTTTGGGGGCTCGCTGAGACACTCCTGGCGAAAGGGCCCTTGTTCTGGATCGGCCTGGGGGCAGCGGCGCTTCCGGGTGATCCGCCCCTGGCGGGGCTGGCGGCCCTGGGGGGGAGTGCCCTGGTGGCCGCGGCTCAACTGCTGATGGCTTGGGCCCTGGCGCGCGCCTTCGGGGCCGTGGGGTCCCCGTGGCGGCGCTGGACGGTGCTGGGGGCTCTGGTGCTGACGTTTCACCTGGTGGGGGCCTTGGCCCCTTCCGGGGCAGCGCCAGCAACGGCGGCCCTGCCGCCCGTGCGGCTGCTGGTGCTGCAACCTGCCATCCCCACCCGGGAGAAGTTTCGCTTCAGCCAGCAGCAGCGTCTACTCGATCTGCTGGCCATGGCCCAGCGAGAGGCCGACCAGCGTCACGTCGACGGCCTGGTGCTGCCTGAGGGGGCCCTGCCGCTGGGCCAGCCCTTGCCCTTGCGGACCGAAGCGGTGGTGCTGGGCGGGGGCTTTCGCTACGCCAGTGAGCAGCTGCGCAGCAGCCTGCTGCGCTTTTCCCCGGGCGAGCAGCTCCCCGGGCACTGGGTCGACAAGCACCGCTTGGTGCCCCTCGGCGAGTGGGTGCCTTTCGCCGACTGGTTCCGCTGGGCGGGGCTCTCGGCCGTGGGCGGCGTCACGCCGGGAGTGCCCTCGCGCCTGCTGGCGGCGCAGGGCTCCAGCCCCGTTGGGGCCATCGGGGTGGCCATCTGCTACGAGCTCAGCGATGGGGCCGCCCTGGCCGACGCCGTGCGCGGCGGCGCCGGTTGGCTGCTGGCCAGCGCCAACCTTGATCCGTACCCGGCCCAGCTGCAGGACCAATTCGTGGCCCTGGCCCGCCTGCGGGCCATCGAAACCGGCCGCTGGCTGGTGAGCTCGGCCAACACAGGCCCCTCGCTCGTGGTGGATGCCCAGGGCCGGGTTCAGAGGCGCCTGGAGGCCGGCCGTACCCGCACCGGCGTGATGGAGCTTCAGCCGCTCCGCTCCCTCACCCCTTACGACCGCTGGGGTGACGCTCCGTTGTGGTTGGCGCTTGGCGGGGTGGTGGTCATGCGGGTCTACAGGAACAGAGGCGGCAGGGTGGGCGGCACGTAGGTCGTCTTGCTCCGGCGACCTGTGGTCTGGTGGAAGGTCTGCGTGCTGAACAGCTTTGAGCAGAAGCCTTCCCGTGGCTGTTGCCTCCGTCGGCCATGGCGATGGTGAAGACCCCCAGGTTCGGAGCGCGGCGCGGCTCCGATGGGTCGCCAGAAGCCTTCGCCAAGGCATCGCGGTCCTGGCTGCACGCCCCACGGGCCCCGGCAGCAGACCCCAAAGAACCCTGGCCTGGCCTGGTTCCTTCAAGGGAGCCCAGCGGATTTGAACCGCTGACCCTCCGCAGGCCTGGGATCACCTGCTTTGCTCAGAACCATTGCTGCGCCATTGATTTGAGGCTGAACAGGATTCGAGTCGTGCCGTTTTGATGGGGCATCGGGATGCGTCCAGTCCATGGCTGGCCTCCCCTGTGAGTGTCCTTGTCGAGGCGATGGAGCGCATGGAACACCCCACCCTTTGCCAGGCTCGTATGGAACGACCGGGTCGCGGGGACAGGCTGGGGTCCACCACCAGAACCTGGTTCAGATCGCTCATCGAGTCGATGGCGTCGTGTGTTGGCCTGGGGAACCTCGCTGGCCTCAGCAGGCCAGGGGCAGGAGTCGTGGCGGCAGCGGCTGGAGCGCGGGCGGTGAACTCCTGCACATGGGCCAGGGAGGCGTCTTGCTCTGGCCAGTGGGGGGTCCCAGGTGGCCCAACAGGACCTCAATGCCCTGCCAGGAGGAACTCCAGAACTGGGGCAACCGCCGGGCGGGCGGGCCAAGTCCCGGAAGCTCGTTACCGGCTGTTGCAAATGGACAAGTCATGCCTTGCAGCCATGGCTGCTTGAACTGCCCGCTTTGGTTTTGTTGCTTTTGCTGAAACCTGTAACGGCCGCCTGCCTGGCCAGGCTCGGATTCGTGATCGGCATGGGTGCTGAACTGCTGACAGGCCAAGGCCTCCTGGCCCAGATCGTTCTGGGCTGAACAGCCTATCCGCCGATGGCTCAACAGCCATCAATCGCCTGATCACGGTTGTGGTGGTGCCCATGGCGATGGTGACCTTGGATGCCAGGGGTTCCTCTGTAGGACCCGCCCACTCCAACTGACTCCAGCGCTGGCTGGCGGAAGCAGGCAAGAGGCGCTCCACCAACGGGAGACGAGTCAGCCTGGGCTTTTGCGAGGGGTTCTTTCATGTCCCTAGCGCCACGGAATCGGCCCCCAACGGTGGCCCTGCTGCGATCAGTGCTGATGGATGGCCAGAGCTCACCGGTGCCTGGGGTCGGCCACGACGGCAGATAAAGCCAATCGGGCTCTGACGCGTGCAAGAGATGCCAACCGCTGGGTTCTCAGCTTGCCAGCTGATCAGAAAATCCACAGGGTTTTCTTTTTGCAGTAGCCAGCTCCAATGTTCATCCATCCAGAGTCACAGGGCTTTCCATAAGTTGGCTTCACCTGGTAGTAGATGGGTGAATTGCAATGCTGCTTCAGGTCATTCACATACCCCAGCGGACATTGGTCATTTCCCGGGAGTTTGGGAATCCGCTTTTGAGCCAACGTTGCCTCGGGGAGCAGCAAGGGGAGACCCAGGAGCACAGTGGCCAGGCCGAGAGGCAGCTTTTGCATGGAGTGGGGCAGCAGGTGATCAAACCCTAGGAGTTTGTTGCCCGTAGCACCACCACGTTTCGTCCAGGCGGCGGTCCAAACCACTTCGTGTGTTCTTGGGCTCAGGTCCTGTGACAACTGGATCGGAAGGACCCACTGAGGCCCATCAGTGGTTCGGCGGTGAGCAGTTGGCTGGTGATCAAGATACCTCCGCAGACCTTCACGGCCCCAGCGGTGTGTCTCTGCGTTTCATGGGGCTTTCTGGTGCGCGGGCTTGCTTGCCTGGAGAAGCCCGCTGGGCGAAAGGTCCAGTTTCTGGGCTTCAGTTTGGCAGACATGCTGGTCAGCCGGAAGGTCGACGAAGGGCTGATCACAAGGAACGCGCCAGGGAGGCAGTTGGTGAGCAGAATAGCCGTTGATATAGATGCGACCCAATTGCAACTCAGCAGTGGAAAGATGTGAGCAAATCAATTGCTTTCAAGTCGATGAAATGAGGCTAGAGTGATCGTATGCAACTAACTTCTTCAATGCCTGTGTCATCCAGCCGCGGTCTGTTTCTAGCTCTAGGGGTTTGTGGCCTGGCCCTCGCTCATCCAGCTCCAGGCTCCGCTGCTGAGCTGCAGTTCCCAGCCGCTGGCGTGCTTTGTGATCCTGGTGCATCCATCTGTTACGACCAGCGTGGTGCCTCCATCCCCCTGACCGCGAGATATCTGGGGTCTTTTGCGGCCCAGCGTCTCAGCAGCAGCCTTGCTGGCCGCGCCCCTCTGCAGCAGTTTCAGATGAGCAACGGGGCTTCTTGCAGCCTCACCGATCGACGGTGCTGGAAACCTCGCCAGCTCGATCCTGCGCTCACCGAGCGCTTGTTCATGACCGACACCAGCGGGACAGGAACCCCCAGCCCCGCCGGGTTGAACTTCCCTGCTCTCGGAGTTCTTTGCGATGGGGGTGCGTCCATCTGCTACGACCAGCGGGGGGGCTCAATCCCTCTCACCCAGACCTACTTCGGTTCCCTGGCGGCCCAGCGGCTGAGCAGCAGCCTTGCCGGCCGTGCGCCCCAGCAGCAGTTTGTGTTGAGCAACGGGGTCTATTGCAACCTCGCCGATCGACGCTGCTGGAGTGATGGCTGGAACCGCCGGCAGCCGGATACGGTACTTTCCAATCGGCTGTTCAATGCAGAAACCACCACTGCAGGCAGGAGCATCACCAAGGAGGATGGTTTGTGCACATTGAGCCAAGGTGGGGTCGCGCTGTTCAGCGGAGGCTGCGGACTGAGTCTGGTGAGCCAGAGTGGAACCACCCGTTACGTGGTCAGGCTCACTAACGGCACCACTTACAACTTCTCCAACCGAAGCGGACAGTTTCAGTTGATTGATAGTTACGGGACCTGGCCCGTGACGATCTCGAATCAGGGAAACACAGGCCTATTCCGCTGGCGGGATGTACAGCTTTCGGCCACACGACAAGGGACCAGCGAGATGCCCTACAACGGCAGTCCTAATGGCAGCGGCCCGTACAGTGGTGGCGCGGTCAACCCTGCTCTGGGCGGCGTACTCAACCTGATTCAATCCCTGTTTCGCTGAGTATGGTCAACCTTTAGACCACTAAACAACTGCTCATTGGGCTGAGAACGCCCCCAATCAGCGCGAGGGTAGGTCCTGCTGCTCGATTGTTTCGTGACGCAGAAGCTGCCCATACCACAGCAACAGGACCAGGCCCTCGATGAGCGTTGCCCGACGTGATGCACAGGAGACTGTGGACAGTGGAGACACCTTGCCAGCAACACTCTTGTCGTCAGCGATTGGAGGGGTTGAGGGCCAACTGGTCGAGGAGTCCAACGACCTGGACGGGGTGCTGGGTGCAACTTTGATGCTGGAGTTCCCTGCTCCCTTACTCCCTACTCCCTTGCGCAGGTGTGCTCTGAACACCCCTGAAACTAACTCGTTGCAAGTGGAGTCGTGGGGTGCATCCTGGACGCCGACAGGGGAAGCAGGGGAGCCTCAGATCAACCGTGGCAGGAAGGACTCAAGTGAAAGCCGTTACCACCGGACCGAATGAGACGTGGGCTGCGGTGCACACTTTTGTGAGGTCGCCGATTGAAGCATCGGCAGTGGGATGCTTCCGTACTCCAGCCAGACCTGTCGTGGAGGGAGCAGCCGAACCCCAGCAGCCCCACCCCATGAATGCCTCGCCAGGACAAGCACTGGGCCTTGGCAGGACCGGGTTCATGAAAGATGTAATCCCTCTCATCGGCACACCCAGGGTGTTGAAAACATGCCAATGCGCCCATGCAGCGAAGCCATCTGGCCGATGGCTTTTGCGCAACAGTGGTCTGATGTGATGAGGCGGATGAGCCGGCTCCACCGGCAGAGCCTGGTCCTGATTCCAGATGAACTGGCCGTCGAGGTGATCATCCTCAGCAGATGAAGGAAAACCAGATGCTTGGAGCGCTGCCGACAAGGCCACGGTGGTGCTGAAGACCGCTGGGTCTGACGCCGCCACCGAGGTAATCAGCTCCTGCCGCGCGCGGGGGGCTGCAGAAGAGACGCTGGCGTCAGGCTGCCAAGGCCACTCCGGCGTTGAGGATGGTCAAGATAAAGGATCTCGAGAAGCTTCGCCCAGGATCTGCGCGATATTTACTCACTTTAGCCGAAAGCTGCTTCGAAGGCGTGGAGGGGACGTGACCTTCCTTCATCGGCTGAGCCATACCTTCTGCCATGAAGAAGAAGACCCGAAGGCTCAGTTTACCGTCGCCGAAGTGTCACATTTCCCAAGTAATCTGTGCAGATCAAACTGATCAAACCTTCGCCAATCAGGCCGTTGGCAGCGCCATGGCATTGTCGTGGGTGGCCCGCGTCTCCGCCGTCCCAAGAGCGATCCTGCGTTGGCAGAGGGGGCTGAGCAGCCGTATCTTGACGACCAGCGTCAATGGAATGCCGTCGAGGGCACGCTGGACCAGGGAAACCGGCTGTATCGATGGGATTTGATCCAGGAGAAGCTTGCCGTCACCCGTGGTTCAGCGATGGCGTTGAATGTTCTCGCATGAACCTTGGGAAGCCCTTTGATCTTCTTTTTGTGATGTAGTCTTGTTGCCAAGAGTTGCTCTTGGCCCATCTTGGAGCAGCCTGGAACTCGCAGCAGGCGCTGCTGAGTGGTCAGCCTGCTGTGGTCTGAGAATCAACCAGTATGGTGTTAGAAATCACCTGTTGTTGCCAGTTGAGTCCCAGACTCACGTTCTCAGGAGGCCCTGCATAAGCTGCTATCTGGCACCAGGGTTGTGCTGGTAGTTGCCCTCGAACTGATCGAGAACGATCGTGTTGGGAGGGTTGGCATCATAGCTGGACGACAGGATCATGTCCCTTTCCAGCGTGCGCGTCCGGTACCTCCATCCCGTCGGCAAGGTCAGGCGCTTACCAAGGTTCGGGAGGTTTTCGATGGTGTTAGTGGGATCCGCTTTCAGCGAGAGACTGAACATCGTGTAAACGGCGCCTTCGGGAGTGATTAGCTCGTTGACCTGCTCGCCAGCCTTGAAAATGAAGGTATTGGTACGTTTTGAGACTAATACCTTGTAGGCTACCGGCGGTCCCGCAACGAACTCGTTGAAACTTGGGACTTCAAACGTACCGTATAAGTACAAGGGAATCGTATTGATTGCCCTCTTCGTGCAGTCGTTGTAAGATACAGCAGTGAATCCGTTGGCGACGAATCGTCTCGGGCCATTGAAGAAAACCCCGTCACTTCCGTATTCCTTTTTCAACGACTCCGCCTGGAGGGACCGGAAGCGTGCATCCACGACTTCGTTGGATATGTCAAAGCTATTTCCGAGAGAGTTGTAGTAGTTGCCTATCCCGCCGCCGTTGGCTTCGCGGTTCATGAAGAGGATTTCGTAAAAGGCCTTTCCGCGCCAGTTCTCTCCCTTGACGGGACAAGGTTTCGACAGGCCGGCTGGAGGTGTTGATGGAGGGGCAGCTGCCTTTTGGGCAGTGGCTTGCGCTTGCGCAGTGGGATGCCAGCCCACCGCTGTGGCAAGCACTCCAGTTGTAAGAAAGGCAGACAGGAGGTTCTGAATACTTTTCATGATCGATCCTTTCGGTTGATTGGGTGAGGGGGAATCGAGATTTAATAAAGATATTGGCACTGATCAGAAATCGAGATTGGAGAATCTGATCATTGAGTCTGCATCACCGCAGGCGGTTTCCAGCTGCCTGTGCCGGGCGGCAGAATCGATGGCGGCGTGGGCTTTGGCCAGTAAAGGCGCATCACCATGTAGATCGGCCCGTTCGGCGCGGGCAGCCAGTTGGCTTCCTTGCCTTTGCCAGGCGAATCCTTCTGTATGTAGAGCGTAAGCGATTCGTCCGTGTTCCTTTTCAGCTGGGGCAGCATCGGCGAGTTGATCAGATACCGGTTGATCGGGTTATCGATCAGCAACTGTGTCTTGCCGTCGTACATCGTTACCGACCAGAACGAATTCACCGGCGGCAGCTGGTTCTTGCCGAACGTCAGCGTATAGCGGTGCTTGCTGCCGTCGAGTGCGGCGCCGGTGTTATCGGTCTTAGCCAGCGGGTACATGGCCTCGGCGGCATCGTTGCCGTAAATGCCGGCCAGCGCGGCGGCGGCACGAAGCTCGTAGTCACCCTTGAAAAAGGCGCGATCGCCGAATGCTGCACCGATGAGCCAGCCGTTGACATCCTTGCCGATCTTGTCACGCCGCTTCTTGATCGCCTCATAACCCTGCTTCACGGCCAGGCCCACCGCCGCTTTGTGTTCGATTGAAAGGTCCTTGAAGTCGAAGGTCTTGCCCGGGCCGATGCCGATACTGGCGAACTTGGCGCGCAACTCCTTCTCTTCTGCTACCACGGGCGCGAACTGGAGCAGGAAGTCGAGGGTGGCCGCAAAGTCGGTCTTGAACGGGTTCTGCCCCGCGAAGGGCAGAAAATCGATCGCCGGCGCAGCGGGTGGCGCCGGCTGCTTCAGGAAGGTTGACAGTGGCTCGGCGAGGAGGTCGGCCTGTACCTTCTTCACGTTGTCGATGTCGGCGGCATTGAAAAGTTGGGTGCGGAAGATGATCAAGCTGAACTGCGTCTCTGAGCGAAACACCTTGGCGATCCCTTCGGGCTTGTCGCCCTTCCAGTTGGGGCCAGCGACCAAGTAGCAGCCCGAGACGTTGCCGGTCGTACGGCTTCCAGCATAGCCGTAGTTGAACGAATAGAGGTCGGCCAGCTGCACTGAGAAGTAGCGCCCCTTATCGACCTCAGGCACACAGAACACCAGAGGCTCGGCGCGCAGGTCGGCCTGGATCATCGAATAAGGCGTATCTGCATTGGGCGTCGGGATCGCCGTGTCCTTGGGTGTGAAGGTCTTGGAGTCATTCCAGACTTGGTTGAAGCCGGTTTTGAACTGCGGCGACGCCCGATCGACGTTGAACTCATGCATCGCCTTGTAGGCAGCGATCATCGGAAAGCCGTAGATGTAGGCCTGCTGGGCGATGCGCTTCGTCTCCTCGATGCCAGGCGCCGTGATCCCGACCACAACGTCCTGCTGAGCCGCCTGACTGACCGCGTCGTCGCGCTTCCCACAGGCGCCAAGCATAGGCATCGACACGAGCAGCAAGCTGATCAGCCCGGCTCGAAACGCGTGGCTCACCTTACGATCGATTGTATGAGTCATTGGGAGCGACACCATTCATGAGCAAAATGATTCAACTTACTTTATGGCAAGAAGGAAAGCCTTGCAAAGCCGGCTTTGATGACCGTATGAAGCGATGGAATGAGCTTCAGCGCTGTTGATACGGTGACCCCCCCCGCAGACACACACAATCAGTCTCTCTGGTTGATCGTCAACACACAATGTAGATTGCGGCTTTAGCTTCTTGGAGACACTCGCCTCTCTATCTCTGATCATGGCTGACACACAGAATGTAGGCGTAACGATGGTTCTGGGTTTATGGGGTTACCCCGATTCAGTGGATCGTGATCAGGGCCTTGCGGGGGTGAGTTTATGGGTTGTTATGAACTGCTGCTCGTAGTCGATCGGGCTGAGGTAGCCGATCGTTGAGTGACGTCGCTCACGGTTGCAGTCACCGTCGATCCAGATGGCCAGATCACGCTGCAGATGCTCGGGCGTGTGCAGGGCCTCAGAGTCATCATCAAGGTTGAGCTCGTGTTTGAGGGTGGAGAAATAGCTTTCCACCTCAGCGTTGTCCCAGCAGCAGCCCTTGGTCGACATGCTGCAGCTGATCTTGTGGTCCTCCAGCCGCTGTCGGTAGGCCGTAGCGCGGTACTGGCTGCCCTGATCGGTGCGGATCAGGAGTTGATCGGGTTCGATCGGGCGATGGCCCAGGGCCCGGTTCAGGGCCTCCAGCACCAAGGAGGCCTCCATGGTGGCGCCCATGGCCCAGCCGACCACCCGGCGGCTTTGCTGTTGCTGTTGCTGTTGCGTCATGGCCTGTACCCACGTCGAGTCTTGGCCTTGAGTGCGGCCTTGTGCAGGAGCTGGGCGACGCGGTGCCGGCCCACCAATCGACCAGTGGCCCTCAGTTCCTGGTGGATCCGTGGGGCGCCGTAGAAGCCGCGGTGCTGCTCGAACACCGCGGGAACTTCAGGGGTGATGGCCCCGTTCTCCCGGGCCCCTCGACCCGGGTTCTGCTGCCGCTGCCGCCAGGCATAGAAACCTCTCCGGGCCACACCCAGCTGTTTGCACAGCCAGGACACAGAAAAGCGATCCGACAGGGTCTCAATCAGGCGAAACCTCTCGGCGGCAGCTGCTCTCACCGCAAAGGGAAGCCCTACGGGCTACGCAAAGTGCGCTGCCGCCAGCCTTAAAAAATCCTTCTCGCTCCGGAGCTCACGGTTCTCCTTGCGCAGCCAGGCCAGCTCAGCCCTCTCCTCGCCGGTGAGCTGCCCCTGATCTGCAGGGCCGTAATCACCCCGGTCAATGCGGGTCTGTCAGACCCCACTTGGCCAGGCTGCTGACAGGGAGGCCAAGTCGCTGAACATCAGCCGTGCAGCTGAGCCCCTCACTGAGGCAAAGCTCAATGGCCTCCTGCTTCTGCTGGGCCGTGAACCGGCGCCTGGTCTTGGTTGGGTTGGTCATCAATGGACAGTCTGAGGGTCATGGCGTGACTCCTATCGACCTGTCCACGAAACCGGGGCAACCCCAAGGCGCCGTTTCGCGGGGATCGACGTGATCAGCGACCGGATCCCCGATAAGACGATGATTCTGGCTTTCCGGTACCTGCTGGAGAAGCACAACCTGGGAGAGCAGATCTCTGAAACGGTGAGAGCCCATCTCAAGAAGCAGGGCACGATCATCGATGCCACCTGGATCGCGGCACAGTGTGCCACCCCTGCCGAGGCCGCAGGCCGAGCGTGGCGGAGGCACTAGAGCAAAGCTGGGAAGGGGGTTCCGGAGATGAACCAGACCTGGAAGGGCAAGCAGTGGTATCACTACTGCGCGGAAGGCTAAGGAGACTCTGGAAAACTCAGGACACCCGCGCAACAATGGAGGCGTGATCGCAGGCCAGGACTGGGGTGATGGGTGGCAAGCAGCTCGGATTTTCTGACTACGAGCTGACCACGGCCCTTGCCGAGCCCGCAGGGCGAGCGTGGCGGAGCCACTAGAAGCGCACCAAGCGCGAGAAATTCCTCGCCGAGATGGAGCAGGTGGTTCCGTGGCAGGCGCTCATTGATCTGATTGAGCCGCACTACCCAAAAGCCAGCAAGAAGGGCGGCCGGCCCCCGTACCCACTGGCGACGATGTTGCGCGTACACCTACTGCAGCAGTGGTATTCGCTCAGTGATCCCGCTATGGAAGAGGCCCTGATTGAGGTGCCGACCATGCGCCGCTTTGCCGGCATCGACCTGATCAGTGAGCGGATCCCAGATGAGAGCACAATCCTTGCCTTCCGGCACCTGCTGGAGAAGCATGAGCTGGGCGTGCAGATTTTTGAAACCGTCACAGTCCATCTCAGCGCGCGTGGCATGACGATGCGCTAGGGAACGATCGTCGATGCCACCTTGATCGCGGCGGCCAGTTCCACCAAAAACAAGGACGGGAAACGGGATCCAGAGATGCACCAGACCAAGAAGGGCAATCAGTGGTATTACGGGATGAAAGTCCATATCGGCGTCGACAAGGACTCAGGCCTGATCCACTCAGTCGTCACTACTGCCGCCAACGTGCATGACCTCACGTCAGCAGCTGAACTGTTGCATGGCGATGAGGAAGTGGTCTATGGCGATGCTGGTTACCAGGGCATCGCCAAGAGAGCGGAGATGGCTGGCAAGACGACGACGTTTCGAGTGGCGATGCGCCCCGGAAAACGCAAGGCCCTGCCCGATACGTCGGAAGGGAGGCTGCAGGATCTGGTCGAGACGGCCAAGGCACACATCCGCTCCATACCGAGGCCGATGGCCGAGCGTGGCGGAGCCACTAGGTCGAGCATCCATTCAGAGTGATCAAGCAGCAGTTCGGTTTTCAGAAGACCCGGCTGCGTGGCATGGCCAAGAACCGCTGCAAGGTCAGCGTGATCGCGGCGCTCACAAATCTGTTCCTGGCGCGCCGCTTGTTGCTTGCGGCGACATGAACGAGCGAATGGTGTGACTGGAGGGCCTGATTGAACCTCGAAAACCCCGAAAAAAGAGAAGGATTAAACGGCAGAGCACTGATGGGTGTCCTGTTCACTCAAAATGCAGTCCGACATGGTGGATTTGAGCTCAGCAGCTTCTCAAACCCATGCTGCTCAGAGCTTCCCTAAGCCTATGGGATGAAAGTCCACATGGGGGTGGACAAGCACACAGGCCTCATCCACTCGGTGGCGACTACTGCCGCCAATGTGTTCGACCTCTCTCCAGCAGAATACCTGCTGCACGGCGTGGAGGAGGTGGTTTATGCGGACGCTGGCTAACAAGGACTTGAGAAACGGTAGGAGATGGAGGGCAATGCCGCCAAGTTTCGGAATGCCATGCGCCCGGCAAACGCCGGGCTTTACCTGATACACCCGAAGGCCGGCTGGAGAATGTGCTCGAGGCTGCCAAGGCTCCCATGCGGGCCAAGGTGGAACATCCTTTCCGAGTGATCAAGCAGCAGTTCTGCTTTCACAGAACCCGGCTGCGGTGCATGACCAGAACCGCTGCAGGATCAATGTGCTGGCCGCACTGACTCATTTGTTCTTGGCCCGTGGCCAACTGCTGCTGACAAGCTGAACGGGAGATCGGTGTGCCCATTGGGCACCGATCAGGGCAAAGATCAGGACAGATTTATGACGAAATTAGCAGTAACTCACTAAACAAAGCTTTGATGCCCATAGGTGTTCTCATTTGGACATCGTGCTGTTGTTGGTGCTTGTACGGACGGCGTTGCCCAGAGTCTCCCTAACACTGTCGGACCTCTTCACTCCGATCTGATTTGCTGAATCTTTACAGCGTCTTGAGGACTCATGCGCCGCTGAGCTTGGGGGAATCAAACACCCAGAACCACTGGCTTGTGGGATTTGGTGCTTCTACTCTCTGGCATGGAATCTCTCATCAGTCTTTCCCTGCCCCCCCCCCATAGCTCCGCTGCAGAAGCAAACCACTACGAGAGGGGAGACTGTTCACATCCCCAGCCGCCAACACTCAAAAAAAGAGGGGGCCCCTGAGGACCCTGAGTCCTGAATCAAGAGCGCTCTACGCCCCTTTAAGCACTCGCTCCTGCCAGCTCGGGTAGAGGTGGAAGCACGGTCTGGTGGCGGATGTAGACCTGCTTGTCCTCGTTAACATCCACAAGGGCAGAGTCGCCGTCCTTGAGGCGGCCGGAGAGGAACTCCTCGGCCAAGCTGTCTTCGAGCAGGCGCATCACGGCGCGCCGCAGGGGACGGGCCCCGTAGCTGGGGTTGTAGCCCTCCTCCACCAGGCGCTCCTTGAACGCCTCGGTGACCGAGAGGGTGATGCCCTTCTCCTGCATGCGCGCAAACACCTCCCGCAGCATGATCTCGGCGATCAGCTTCACCTCGTCGCGGCTGAGCTGGCGGAAGACGATGATCTCATCAAGCCGGTTGAGGAACTCGGGGCGGAAGTACTGCTTCAGCTCCTCGTTCACCAGCGAGCGGATGCGGTTGTAGTTTGTCTCCTCAGCTCCTGCGCCAGAGAACTCAAAGCCCAGACCACCGCCGCCCTTTTCAATCACCTTCGAGCCGATGTTCGAGGTCATGATGATCAGGGTGTTCTTGAAGTCCACCGTGCGTCCCTTGGAATCGGTCAGCCGGCCGTCTTCCAGAAGCTGCAGCAGCAGGTTGAACACATCCGGGTGGGCCTTTTCGATTTCGTCGAACAGCACCACGGTGTAGGGCCGACGCCGCACTGCTTCGGTGAGTTGTCCGCCCTCGTTGAACCCCACATAGCCCGGAGGTGATCCGATGAGCTTGCTGACCGTGTGGCGCTCCATGAACTCCGACATGTCGAGCCTGATCATTGACTCTTCGCTGCCGAAGAAGTAAGCGGCCAAGGCCTTGGTGAGCTCTGTCTTGCCGACACCCGTGGGACCGGAGAAGATGAAGCTTGCGATCGGCCGGTTGGGGTTTTTCAACCCCACCCGAGCCCGCCGGATCGCTTTGGACACGGCCTTGACGGCTTCGTCCTGGCCGATCAGCCGCTGG
The DNA here is from genome assembly GCF_024345575.1 of Cyanobium sp. Morenito 9A2. Classification (GTDB taxonomy): domain Bacteria; phylum Cyanobacteriota; class Cyanobacteriia; order PCC-6307; family Cyanobiaceae; genus ATX-6F1. The sequence goes on along the minus strand of NZ_JAGQBJ010000002.1, from coordinate 173,220 downwards.
TGCAGGGTCTCCTCCATGTTGAGCAGCTTCACCGACTCGCTCTCGGTGAGCTTCTGGACGGGCACGCCCGTCCAGGAGGCGACGATGTGGGCGATGTCCTCTTCGGTGACCACGGGAGTGCGGTCCCCATCGCCATCGGTGGTGGTGCCGCTGAAGGCGCTGCCCGCATCCCCAGCCAGGACAGCGGTGGCGGCAGCAACGGCCTCCGCTTCGGCATTGGCGGCACTGGGCTCCTCGTCCCGGCGGGCCTGGAGGATCGAGCGGATCTGCTCGCGCAGCTCCACTTCTTTGTCGCGCAGTTCGCCGGCCTTGCTGTAGTCCTGCTCGCGTACGGAGGTCTCCTTCTGCTTCTGCACGTCACGCAGTTGCTTGTCGAGCTCCTTGGCGGCAGGCGGCAACTTGGAATTGAGCAGGCGCACGCGGCTGCCGGCCTCGTCGATCAAATCGATCGCCTTGTCGGGGAGGAAGCGGTCGCTGATGTAACGATCGCCCAGGGTGGCGGCGGCCACGACAGCCTCATCGCTGATCTTGAGGCGGTGGTGCTGCTCGTAGCGCTCGCGCAGGCCGAGCAGAATCTCGATGGTGTCAGCCACGGAAGGCTCGCCCACCATCACCGGCTGGAAACGCCGCTCCAGGGCCGCATCGCGCTCGATGTGCTTGCGGTACTCATCAAGTGTGGTGGCACCGATGCATTGCAGTTCACCGCGGGCCAGGGCCGGCTTGAGGATGTTGGCCGCATCGATCGCCCCCTCGGCGGCCCCCGCGCCGATCAGGGTGTGGACCTCATCAATCACGAGAATGACGTTTCCGGCGCTGCGGATCTCCTCCATGATTTTCTTCAGGCGCTCCTCGAACTCGCCCCGGTACTTGGTGCCAGCCACCAGCAGCCCGATGTCGAGGGTGAGGACGCGTTTGTCCTCGAGGATGTCGGGAACCTCGCCCAGGTGGATGCGCTGGGCCAGCCCCTCGGCGATGGCGGTCTTGCCGACGCCCGGTTCGCCGATCAGCACAGGGTTGTTCTTGGTGCGGCGGCCCAGGATCTGGATCACCCGGTCAATCTCGTTGTGACGGCCCACCACCGGGTCGAGCTTGGCGTCAGCCGCCAGCTGGGTGAGGTTGCTGCCGAACTCATCCAGGGTGGGGGTCTTGGTGGACCCTTTGCCGCCGCCACCGCCTGAGCTCACTTCGGCGGTCTCGCCGAGCATGCGGATCACCTGGGTGCGCACCTTGGCCAGGTCGACGCCGAGATTTTCGAGCACCCGCGCGGCAACACCTTCGCCCTCGCGGATCAGGCCCAGCAGCAGATGCTCAGTGCCGATGTAGTTGTGCCCCAACTGGCGCGCCTCCTCCAGGGAAAGCTCCAGGACCCGCTTGGCCCGGGGTGTGAAGGGAATCTCCACAGCCACGAAGCCGGAGCCACGGCCGATGATCTTCTCAACCTCAACCCGGGCGTCCTTGAGGTTCACCCCCATCGACTTGAGCACCTTGGCGGCCACACCGGTGCCTTCGCCGATCAGCCCCAACAGGATCTGTTCCGTTCCAACGAAGTTGTGGCCAAGGCGGCGGGCCTCCTCCTGGGCCAGCATGATCACCTTGATGGCCTTCTCGGTAAACCGCTCGAACATGTGCGGTGCCAATTGCAGGTCACCCCAACCTATCAGGATTGGGTGAGGGCTGCGCACTTACAAGCAGGAATGCTCAGACCCCTTGCGGCATCTGGGGCCGCTGCAAAAGAAGAAACAACCAATTCCCCGAAAATGTGGGGGTGATTGCAACAACAATGGTCGGCAATCCGTACCCGCTCAACCGTCGGTTTCAGCCCCCACCACGGCCGAGGTTGCGCCATTGGATCAGAGCGTCCCGACCATCGCGGTAGTAACCGCAACGTCGGCCTGCGGTTTGGAATCCAAGGGCCCCATAAAGCCCTAGGGCGGCGACGTTGTCGGCGGCCACCTCGAGGGTGGCGCGCTTCGCCCCCAGGCCCTCGGCCCGCTCCAGCAGCGCCTCCACCACCCGGCGGCCCAGCCCCTGGCGCCGCTGACGGGGGTCCACCACCACCAGGGAAAGGTGCAGCTCATCGACGATCAGCCAGCCGCAGGCCATCGCCACCAATGCCCCCTGCCGCCAGAGCCCCAGACCGGGTCGGCGCGGATCGACCAGTTCCGTGGCCCACTGGCCCGCGCTCCAGAAGCCCCCGAGGGCGGCCTGATCCAGGGCCAGGCAGCCCGCCAGCTGGGCCTCGCCCAGATCTCCGGTGATGGTGTCGGGTGAGGTCTCCGGTGGGGGCACCTGGGCCGGAACGCCGCCGGTCGAGTCAAGGGGGTTCAATTGAGCCTCCGACACGGGCCTCCCTCCGGCTGCTGTGCCTTCGAATCGTGCTGGTCCTGCCCCAAGCGGGCCCAGGGACGTTCATTGATCACCATCGCGCCCAACGGTCTTCCTTACATTGCTTCGAATTGACGTCCCGCTGCTGAACCCACATCCCATGACCACGGCTGTACCCAGTCAAAGCGCTGTTCCCAGTGAACAAGCTGTAGCCGCTCAAGCCATGGGCACCGAAACCGTGGCCGTGTCCACTGGCCCAGCGACCGGCTCCCTCGTCGGACGGGCCTTTGAGCCCAGTCGTGACCTGCTCAGCCCTAACCGCAACCTCACCCCGATCACCACCGACCTCGACGCCCAGGGGCGCCTGGAGGTGGGGGGCGTCGCCCTCTCGGCGTTGGCCCAGCGCTACGGAACGCCTTTGTATGTGCTCGATGAGGCCAGCCTGCGGGCCACCTGCCAGGCCTACAGAGGCGCCCTCGAAGCCCACTACCCCGGGCCTTCACTGGCCCTCTACGCCTCCAAGGCCAACAGCAGCCTGGCGATCAGCGCCCTGGTGGCCTCCGAGGGCCTGGGGCTTGATGCTGTGTCAGCCGGCGAGCTGCTCACGGCGCTGAACGGTGGCATGCCGGCCGAGCGCATCGTCTTCCATGGCAACAACAAATCCGCGGATGAGTTGGCTCTCGCCCTGGAGCGCGGCGTCACCGTGGTGCTCGACAACTGGCGCGACATCGAGCTGCTCAGTGAACTGGCCCCCGCCGCCGGTGCCAGCCCCGAGGCTCCCGTGCCCCTGCTGCTGCGCTTCACCCCAGGGATCGAGTGCCACACGCACGAGTACATCCGCACCGGCCACCTGGACAGCAAGTTCGGCTTCGATCCCGACCAGCTGGAGACGGTGCTGCGGCACCTGAGCGGCTGCAGCTGGGGGCTGCTGCGTGGCCTGCACGCCCACATCGGCTCCCAGATCTTCGAACTCCAGCCTCACCAGGACCTGGCCGGGGTGATGGCCGATGCCCTCGCCCTGGCCCGCTCCCTCGGCCACCCCTGCACCGATCTCAACGTGGGCGGCGGCCTGGGCATCCGCTACGTGGTCTCCGACGACCCCCCGTCGATACAGGAGTGGGTGCGCACGGTGGCCGAAGCGGTGGCCTCGGCGTGCCGGGAGCGGCAGCTGGAGTTGCCTCGACTGCTCTGCGAGCCCGGTCGCTCCCTGGTGGCCACTGCCGGGGTCACGCTCTATGCCGTGGGCAGCCGCAAGGACATCGCCGGCCTGCGCACCTATCTGTCGGTGGATGGGGGCATGAGCGACAACCCGCGGCCGATCACCTACCAATCGGCCTACACGGCCGTGCTGGCGGACCGCCCCCTGGTCGAAGCCAGCGAAACCGTGACGCTGGCGGGCAAGCACTGCGAATCCGGTGACGTGCTTCTCAAGGACCTGTCCCTGCCCCCGGCGGCCCCCGGCGACGTGCTGGCGGTGTTCGCCACCGGTGCCTACAACGCCTCGATGGCCTCCAACTACAACCGCATCCCCCGGCCCGCGGCCGTGATCGTGGGGGGGGGGCAGTCAGAGCTGGTGCAGCGGCGGGAGCAGCCGGACGAACTGCTGCGCTACGACCTGCTGCCCGAACGGTTCTCGTCGGTAACCTGAGCCCACGCAGGAGGGGGCCGACACCGTGATCTGGCAGCACCTCTGGGACGCGCGCCTGCTGCTGCTCGATCTTTTGTTCGCCTCCGCCCTCGGGGTGCTGCTCCTTTCACGCGTCAACGAAGCGCGCACCCTCTGGCTGCTGCGCGGTTATCTGTTTCTGGTGGCCCTGGCCTGGTTCGTCCAGCGTTACGCCTTCTTGCCTCTCACCAGCAAACTGGTCGATGCGGTGGTGCTGGCCTGCAGCCTCGCCCTGGCGATCCTTTGGCAAGGGGAACTGCGGCGACTGATGGAATTGCTGGGCACCGGCCGGCTGGGGGTGCTGTTCGGCAGCAACAGGGCCGAATCCATGGGTGCCGGCACGGCGAGCTTGCTGGCGGAGGCCGCCGGGCGGCTCTCGAAGGCCCGTCGGGGGGGCCTGATCGTGCTTGACCTCGGCAGCGACCTGCGTCCGGAGGATTTCCTCAACCCAGGCATCAGCCTTGATGCCCAGCTGTCGGTGGACCTGCTGCTCAACCTGTTCTCCACCGACACCCCGCTGCACGACGGAGCGGTCCTGCTCAAGGGCAACCGCATCGAATCGGCCGGCGTGATCCTGCCCCTCTCCCGCCAGGGCGAGAACCGCTACGGCACTCGGCACCTTGCCGCCCTGGGCCTCACCGAACGCTTCGACCGCTGCCTGTGCGTGGTGGTTTCGGAGGAAACGGGCACCATCTCGCTGGCCAGCCAGGGGCGCCTGGAGCGGCCGATCACCAGCGGCCGCCTGCAGGAGCTGCTCAGCGCTGCCCTGGCCGCAGCCACCTCCGCCAAGGCGAGCGCGAAGGTGGCGACCAAGGCCCCCGCCAAGCAGGAAGCCAAACCGCTCCTGACACTGCCCCCCCCCGGGACCGCAGTGGCGGCCCTTCCTGGGGGTCGTAGCGTGGCCAAAGACAAGCCAGAGCCCCGCGCATGAGTCGCTCCCTGGCGACCACCGAACCGTTCTCGACCACCGGAGCGCCCACCGACCAGTCGATGGACCTGGACTTGCCCAGCGCCCTGGACCCGATCCGCTTGCCCGCCCACGTGGCCGTGATCATGGATGGGAACGGTCGCTGGGCCCGCCAACGCGGACTGCCGCGGGTGCTGGGACACCGCGAGGGGGTGCAGTCGCTCAAGCGCACCCTGAGGCTCTGCAGCGACTGGGGCATCGGCGCCCTCACTGCCTACGCCTTCTCCACCGAGAACTGGAACCGTCCAGGGGAGGAGGTGAGTTTCCTGATGACCCTGTTCGAGCGCGTGCTGGCACGGGAGATCGACGGCCTCGACCGCGAACGGGTGCGGATCCGTTTTCTGGGCGACCTGCACCAGCTGCCGCCGGGTCTGCAGGAGTTGATCGCCGAAGCCACCGCCCGCACCGCCACCAACGACGGCATTCATTTCAACGTCTGCACCAACTACGGCGGCCGCCGCGAGCTGGTGCAGGCCGCCCGACGGCTGGCGGAGCAGGTGGCCCGGGGCGAACTCGATCCGGCCGCCATTGATGAAGAGGCCTTTGCCGCCGGGCTGCACACCGCCGGTGAGTCCGACCCCGATTTGCTCATTCGCACCAGCGGTGAGTTCCGCATCAGCAACTTCCTGCTCTGGCAACTCGCCTACGCCGAGCTCCACATCACCGATGTGCTCTGGCCCGATTTCGACGAAGCCGCCCTGCTGGCCGCCCTGCTGGACTACCAGGGCCGCAGACGCCGTTTCGGCGGTGTCGACCCCAGCCGTTAGAGCCCCGCCCTTGACCGTCACCGCCCCTGCCAAGCCGCTCAGCCTGCGCCACGACTGGAGTGTCGCAGAGATCCAGACCTTGCTGGAGCGGCCCTTGATGGATCTGCTGTTCGAAGCCCAGCAGGTGCACCGGGCCGCCAACCCCGGCTACCACGTGCAACTGGCCTCCCTGCTGAGTGTCAAGACCGGCGGCTGCGAAGAAGACTGCGCCTACTGCCCCCAGTCGATGCACCACAGCGCCGACGTGGCCGCACGGCCCACATTGGCGGTGGAACCTGTGCTGGAACGGGCCCGGGCGGCCAGGCAGGCTGGCGCCCACCGCTTCTGCATGGGCTGGGCCTGGCGCGACATCCGCGATGGCGCCCCCTTCGAGGCGATGCTGGCGATGGTGCGGGGGGTGAGGGAGCTGGGGCTTGAGGCCTGCGTCACCGCCGGCATGCTCACCGACACCCAGGCGGCGCGGTTGGCCGAAGCCGGTCTCACCGCCTACAACCACAACCTCGACACCAGCCCCGAGCACTACGGACAGATCATCAGCACGCGCAGCTACCAGGAGCGGCTGGAAACCCTGGGCCGCGTGCGCGCCGCCGGCATCGACCTCTGCTGCGGCGGCATCATCGGCCTGGGGGAATCGGTGCGGGACCGCGCCGGCCTGCTGCAGGTGCTCTCCAATCTTGATCCCCACCCCGAGAGCGTGCCGATCAACGGCCTGGTGGCTGTGGAGGGCACCCCCCTTGAGGATCAGACCTCCTTTGATCCCCTCGATCTGGTGCGCATGGTCGCCACCGCCCGGATCCTGATGCCCTTCAGCCGCGTGCGGCTCAGCGCCGGGCGCGAGCAGATGAACCGGGAGGCCCAGCTGCTGTGCCTGCTGGCGGGGGCCGATTCGATCTTCTACGGCGACACCCTGCTCACTACCAGCAACCCCGCCGTGGAAGCCGACCGGGAACTGCTGGCCGCTGCTGGGGTGAAGACCCTGGAGGTGGCCCCTGGCTGAGGCCGCTCCCGTGTTGAGCGCAGCGCCAGCGGCCCAGCAGGTGGCGGCCTTCTACCGCTTCGGCGCCCTGAACGCTGGAGTTCTGCCGGCCCTGCGCGAGCAGCTGCAGCAGCTGGGCCGCGCCACAGGCGTGCTCGGCACGGTGCTGCTGGCCCCAGAGGGGGTGAACGGCACGATCAGCGGTGAGCCGGAGGCGGTGGAGGCCCTGCTGAGCGCACTCCAAGCGGGCACCGGGCTGGCGGAGCTGGAGCTGAAGACCAGCTGGAGCGCCGTGGCCAGCTTCCAGCGGCTCAAGGTGCGCCTGAAGCGCGAGATCGTGACCCTCGGCATCGAGGGGCTCGACCCGACCCAGGACGCGGGCACCAACGTGCCGTCGGAAGCCTGGAATGCACTGATCGACGATCCCACCACCTTGGTGATCGACACCCGCAACGCCTATGAGGTGGCGATCGGCAGTTTCGACGGGGCGATCGATCCCGGCACCGAAAGCTTCCGCGACTTTCCCGCCTGGGTGGAGCAGGAGCTACGCCCCCTGGTGGCCGAGCGCCAGCCCGAGCGCCTGGCGCTGTTCTGCACCGGCGGCATCCGCTGCGAGAAGGCCACCACCTACCTGCGCCAGCAGGGTTTTGAGGGGGTGCACCAGCTGCAGGGCGGCATCCTGCGGTACCTGCAGGACACCCCCGAAGCCCGCAGCCGCTGGCACGGCGAGTGCTACGTGTTCGATCGGCGCGTGGCCCTCAACCACCGTCTCCAGCCCGGCACCCACAGCCAATGCCATGCCTGCGGGCTGCCCCTGGGCCCGGAGGATCGCGCCCTGGAGAGCTACGTGGTGGGGGTGAGCTGCCGCCATTGCCTCAGCCGCTTCAGCGACAGCGATCGCCAGCGGTTTGCCGAGCGCCAGCGGCAGATGCTTCTTCAGAGGCAGCGGCAGCGCAGCGCCCCGGTGGAACCATGAGTTCGACGGCCCTGATCCTGCTGCTGCTGGGCCTGGGCCAAACCGTGGTCGTGCCCGGCACGACCGCCACCGTCAGGCTGGAGTCTGTGGAGGATCACCGCTGCCCCAAGGGTGTGCAGTGCGTCTGGGCGGGCTACGTGGCGGCAACGCTGGGCGTGCGCGAGGCACCGGGCCAGGCGATCCGGCAGGTGGTGCTCAGCCAGCCTCCGCTTCAAACCTCAGCAATGACAAGCAGGCTGGTGCTCCAGGGCCAGGCCCTGACCCTGGAGAGCGTCGAGCCCCAGCGCAGTTTCCAGCCCAAGGGCCCCGCCGTGCCCGTGCGGGTGAGCCTTGGGGTCAGCCCCGCGAGCTGATCGCCATGAGCGATCCTTCCGAGCAGCAATGGCACCCCGAGAGCTACGCGGCCAGGGGCCGCTTCGTCTCCGATCTGGGGGCCCCGGTGCTGACCCTGCTCGATCCCAGGCCCGGCGAGCGCGTGCTGGATCTGGGCTGTGGCGATGGGGCGCTCACCGAGCAGCTGGTGGCCCTGGGGGCCCGGGTGATCGGCGTCGATGCCTGCGCCGCGATGGTGGCAGGCGCCCGCGCCCGGGGGCTGGAGGCCCAGGTGCTCGATGGCCAGGCGCTGGCGTTTGAGGCCGCCTTCGAGGCGGTGTTCTCCAACGCCGCCCTGCACTGGATGCTGCAGAGCGAGCGGGTGATCGCCGGGGTGCACCGGGCCCTGGTGCCGGGGGGGCGGTTCGTGGCCGAGCTGGGGGGACAGGGCAACGTGGCCGCGATCCACGGCACCCTGGAGCGGGCCCTGGACGTCCGGGGGCTGGCGGCCCCCCACGACACCTTCTTCCCCACCCCGGAGCACTACGCCTCCCTGCTGGTGGCAGGCGGCTTCAACGTGGAATCAATCGCACTGATTCCCCGTCCCACGCCCCTGCCCGGCGATGTCGGCGACTGGATCACCACCTTTGCCCACGGCTTCCTGGCACCGCTGCCGCCCAAGGAGCGGCCGACGTTCGTGGCAGAAGTGGTCGAAGCCCTGCGGCCTCAGTTGTTGGGGGCCGATGGCCTCTGGCGGGCCGACTACGTGCGCCTGCGCTTTCGCGCCATCCGCCGGGAGACCCCCACCCCATGAGCGCCCTGGAGCGGCCCACCACGGCGGCGGATATCGAAGCGCTGGTGGGCGCCTTCGAAGTCGGCACCCTGCCCAAGGCTCGCTGGACCCACGAAGCCCACCTGGTGGTGGCCCTCAAGACCCTGGAGCAGCGCCCCTTCAGTGCCGCCCTCACCCATCTGCGCACCCGCATCCGCGCCTACAACGAAGCCACGGGCACCGCCAACAGCGATCACTCCGGCTACCACGAAACGCTCACGGTCCACTTCCTGCGCGGGGTGGGTGGCCACATCGCCCGCCACCCCGGCTGGCCCCTGGCCGATTCCCTGGCCGCCTTGCTGGCTTCCCCCCTGGCGGAGCGCGACTGGCCCCTGGCCGCCTACAGCCCCGGGCGCCTGAAATCGATCGAGGCGCGCCGTAGCTGGCTGGAGCCCGACCTGGGGCCCAAGGCCCTCTGGGCCGCCGCGGCGCCGCCACGCCCCCGGGGCAGCCACTACCCCGCCCCATTCGCTGCCCTGATGAAGGGCCGGGAGAAACGGGTGCTGGGGGAGAGCTTTGGGCTGCGGAATTTCGGCGTCAACCAGACCCGACTGGCGCCGGGGGCCCGCACCGCCCTGCGCCATGCCCACAGCCAACAGGACGAATTGGTCTACGTGCTGGAGGGCCATCCCACCTTGATCACCAACGACGGCGAGCGGGAACTGGCACCAGGGCTGGCGGCGGGCTTTGCCGCCGGCAATGGCAACGCCCACCATCTGGTCAACCGCACGGCGATGGATGTGGTGCTGCTGGAGATCGGCGATCGCAGCCCCGGCGACGGCGCCAGCTACCCCGACGACGATCTGAGCGCGGAGCTGGTGGAGGGGGCCTGGCGGTTCAGCCACAAGGACGGCCGCCCCTATGGCAGCAGCTGAGCCTCAGCCCGCGGGCCAGCCAACCTGAGAGCCGTGGACTTCCCCGTTTACATCGGCCTGGGGCCCTGGAGGATCCACCCCCACCTGCTGTTCGAAGCCCTGGGCTACAGCGTGGCGTTCCAGTTGATCCTGCGCAGTCGCCGGGTCGACGTGCTCGATCGCTCCCAGCGGCTCTCGGTGATGGCCGGCGGCCTGGTGGGGGCGCTGCTGGGGGCCAAGGGCCTGGCGCTGATCCAGCATGTCGATCTGATCGCCGCCGGCGGCGTTCAGGATCTGGTCGAGGCACTGGAGGGGAAAACCGTGGTGGGGGCGCTGCTGGGGGGCGTGCTGGGGGTGGAGCTGACCAAGAAGCTGCTTGGGATTAGGCAGGCCACGGGGGATGTGTTCGTGCTGCCACTGATCGCCGGCATGGCGATCGGGCGCCTCGGTTGCTTCCTCACGGGGCTGAGCGATCGCACCTACGGCATCGCCACCGGCCTGCCCTGGGGCGTGGATTTCGGCGACGGCATTCCGCGCCATCCCACCCAGCTCTATGAGGTGTTGTTCCTCGGCCTGCTGGCGTTGGCCATCCAGGTGCTGAGCCGCCGGCCCCAGCGCAACGGGTTGCTGTTTCAGATCTTCCTGGCGACATACCTCAGCTTTCGCTTCCTGGTTGACTTTTTGAAGCCTGCGTTCCATCCCCTGCTGGGGCTGAGCGCCATCCAGATCGCCTGCCTGCTGGCTCTGGTGTTCTATTGCCGCCCCAGATTGAAACGCCTCTCAGGCCCGTCAAGCTGAGGTCATCGCTGGTGTTGTTCTCCCTGGGCCCATGCCGACCCGCCCCTACCTGTTCCATGGCCTGACCAACAGCCTCTGCTCCCGCTGCCTGGGAAAAGTGGAAGCCAAGATCATCTTTCAAGACGGGGGCGTGCATCTGCTCAAGCACTGTCCCGTGCACGGCCGCGAGCAGGTGCTGATCGCCGATGACATCGACTACTACCGCCAGACCCAGGCGTTCATCAAACCGGGCGACATGCCCCTGCGCTTCAACACACCGATCCGCCACGGCTGCCCCTACGACTGCGGCCTCTGCCCTGATCACGAACAGCACAGCTGCCTGACCCTGATCGAGCTGACCGACCGCTGCAACCTCAATTGCCCCATCTGCTACGCCGATTCCGGTAGCGATCAAACCGACAGCCACCAGCAGATTCGTCGCCACCGCGACCTGGCCACGATCGAGCGCATGCTCGATGCGGTCGTGGCCAACGAAGGGGAACCCCAGGTGGTTCAACTCAGCGGCGGTGAACCAACGATCCACCCGGAATTTTTCAACGTGCTGGATCTGGCCAAGGCGCGGCCGATCAAGCACCTGATGGTGAACACCAATGGGATCCGGATCGCCCACGATCCCACCTTTGCCGAGACCCTGGCGGGCTACGCCCCGGGCCTGGAGATCTACCTGCAGTTCGACAGTTTCGAGGAGGCTGCCCTGCGGGAGCTGCGTGGCGCGGACCTGCGCAGCGTGCGCCAGCAGGCGATCGAGCGGCTCAATGCCCTGGGCCTTTCCACCACCTTGGTGGTGACCCTCAAAAAAGGCCTCAACGACCACGAGATCGGTCGCATCATCGACTACGCCCTGGCCCAACCCTGCGTGCGCGGGGTGACCTTCCAGCCGATCCAGGCGGCCGGGCGACTGGAGGGCTTTGAGCCGGAACGCGACCGCTACACCCTCAGCGAAGTGCGCCGGGCGATTCTCGAGCAGAGCCCCCACTTCAAGCCCCAGGATCTGCTGCCCGTGCCCTGCCACCCCGACGCCCTGGCGATGGCCTATGCGCTCAAACTCGGCGACCAGGTGGTGCCGCTGACGGGCCTCTTCGATGCCTCGTCGTATGTGGAGATGGTGCCCAACGCGATCATCTACGAACAGCAACCGGAGCTGAAGCAGAGGATCCTCGATCTCTACTCCACCAGCCATTCGCCGGCCTCGGCGGCCACGTCCCTGAAGCAACTGCTCTGCTGCCTGCCGCTGATGCAGGTGCCCGAGGGCCTCACCTACACCAACGTGTTCCGGGTGATGATCGTGCAGTTCATGGATGCCTACAACTTCGATGTGCGCTCGGTGAAGCGCTCCTGCATCCACATCGTCCACCCCGATGGCCGCCTGATTCCCTTCGACACCTACAACCTCTTTTATCGTGAAGGCAGTGCGGGGGAGGGAGTGATTGCAGCTTTGAACCAAGCCGCCACAACGACAACCTGGAGCGAACCCGACCTGGTTTTGGCAGACCCAACCGCCACGCCATGACGGAAGCGAGCTGGCGCCAGGATTGTTTTGCGGCTGCCGTTTCCCTGGCCTTGAGGCAAGGCAGGATTCCCTCGGCCGAGGCGGCCGACGAGGCCCTCTGTCGCGCCACGGATCTCACCTACATCCTCATCGACCGCGATGGTGCGGTGATCGGCCGCTACCTGCTCGATGACCTGCAGGCGGAATGGAGTCGCCAGGAAGGGCTCGGCAGCGGTGTGACACCCACGGCTCGGCAGCGGCGTTCCCTCACGCCCTTCGGCCAGGTGGCGCGCCCCAGGCGATTCGAGCGGCAACGGGGCTACCTGGTGGCAGGGCTCGCCATCGGTGGCTCCGTCTTGCTGCTGATCAGCCTCGGCAGCTGCTTCGAAAACAACCTCGATGGCTTCATCACCTTCGCGATGCTGGGATTGGGTTGCCTCTTCCTCTCGGCCCTGGTGGCCCTCAGCTTTGCCTTCTTCTGAGCGCGGCCAGGCGGCAGCGCAGCCCATCCTTGAAGCCTCGAGAGAGTCCTCCCTGCCCATGGCCAACGACCGGGCGCCTCACCGGCCTGCTCCGATGCCCCCTTGCTTGCCGATCCTCTACAGCTTCCGGCGCTGCCCCTACGCCATCCGCGCCCGGCTGGCGATCGAAGCGGCTGGCTTGCTGGTGGAGTTGCGGGAGCTGGAGCTGAAGGCCAAGCCCGCCGAGCTGCTCGCGGCCTCCCCCAAGGGCACCGTGCCGGTGCTGGTGCTCCCCACTGGCGAGGTGATCGAGGAGAGCCTGGCGGTGATGGCCTGGGCCCTGGGCCAGCACGATCCCGGCGACTGGCGCCGCGCCGGCGACGGCACGGCCGCCGCAAACCAACGAGCGCAGATCACCGCCCTGATCGATGTCAACGATGGTCCGTTCAAGGTCCATCTGGATCGCTACAAGTACGCCCATCGCTTCGCTGGCGCCGATCCCCTGGCCCACCGCCAGGCCGCCCTGGACATCCTGCGCGATTGGAATGCCCGGCTGGAGCTGGGGGGCTGGCTTCTGGGGGGGCGCCCCTCCCTGGCGGACATCGCCCTGCTGCCCTTCGTGCGCCAGTTCCGCCAGGCCGATGCCGGCTGGTTCGATCGCCTCCCCGATCTGGCCCCCCTTCACACCTGGCTGGGACGCTTCCTGGCCAGCCCCGAGCTGGCGGTGGTGATGGAGCGGGAGCCGCCCTGGGCTCCAGGTGAGTCGCCGCGGCTGTTCCCCAAGGGGCGCTTGATCCATCACCTGGCCCTGGCCGAGGAGTGGCGAGCCGCCGAGCGCGCCGGCGTCTACGAACGCTCCACCCGCGGCCTGTCGCTGGAGCAGGTGGGGTTCATCCACGCCAGCTTCGAGCACCAGCTGGCGGCCACCCACGCCCGCTTCTATGCCGATGTCCCCGAGCTGCTGCAACTGGTGATCAACCCGGCTCGCCTGGCGGTGCCCCTGGCCCTGGAGGCGGCCCCAGGCGGCGTCGAGCTGTTTCCCCACATCCACGGCCCTCTGCCGATCGACGCGGTGGTGGCCGTGGAGTCCTACCCATGATCGAGGCCACTGTCGTTGGAGCTCCGCTCACCCTGGAATCGATCGAGGCCAGGGCCGCTGAGCGGGGATTGCTGCTGCGGCTGCGCCTCAGTGGACCCATCGCCCTGCGGGGCCTGCGTGTCGTGGTGGCCAGGCCCCGGCCCGCTCAGGCACCCCTGTTGCTGGGAGAGCTGAAGGGCTGGGCCCTGCCCACCGCCCGGGGGCTGCACCTGGACACGATGCGGGTGCAGGGCCACGACACCGCCGGGGTGGGACCGCTGATCTGGGCCGCCACCTTCGCCTGGGCCCTGGAGGCCAGCCCCTGCCGCCAGGCCCGCCTGCTGGCGATCCGCGACGACGCTCGCCAGCACCGGCGCCTGGTGCGCTACTTCCGGGGGCTCGGTTTTGCGCCCCTGCGGGAGCTCGGGGCAGGGGTGCTGGACCTGGGGCCACGGCTGATCTGGGGCGGCTCGGGGCTGCTGATGGAGGGCGACTGCCGCGAGGGCCTGAGGCGCTGCGGGCGGCGCCTGGCGGCCCAGGAGCGGTCCGAGGCCACAGCCATCTAGGGGCGACGATCCAGGCCTGCCTGAACCTGCCGTTCAGCGGCCTTCCCTAGGTTGGTGCCTGCCTGCTCCTGTCGCCATGGCACGTCCGTCGGCGCGGCCCCTGACCCTCGCGGCCCTCGGGGGGGTGCTCGCGCTCGGACCTGCCCCGATCAGGGCTCAGCCGATGGCCCCCCCGACGGCGATCCCGCTTCCGACCATCATCAGACCCACCAGCCGAGGCACGGAGGCTCAAGCAACCCAGGCTTCGATCCTGTGGACCCCATTGGTGGGGCGCACCCTCACGCCCCTGGCCCCGGCGGTGCCAGGGGTGGATGGGCAACGGCATCTGGTCTACGAACTCGAGCTGCTCAATGCCACCCGCAGCCCCGCCCGCCTGGAGTCCCTCGAGGTGCGCCATGGCACGCGCCCCGAGCGCGTGCTGGCCACCTTCACGGGGCCTGAGCTGCTCGCCCGCCTGCGCACACTGGGCAACGGCGCCGCCACCGATCCGGTGATCCCCTTCGATCAGGCCCGCCTGGTGCTGATCAATCTCAGCCTTCCACCCGGCGGTCCCTTGCCCGCCCGGCTCCTGCACCGGCTCAAGGTCAGTGGCTCCACCGGCCCGGCTCCGGGGAAGGCGGGGGCCGTCAGCTACGACGTGGCGCCGATCGCCATCGAACCCCAACTGTTCGTGCTCGGACCACCCCTGGGCGGTAAGGGCTGGGTGGCGATCAACGGCTGCTGCCGCCCCGATGGGGGCCACCGCAGCACGGGATTGCCGATCGATGGCCGGCTCGCCTTCGCCCAGCGCTTCGCCATCGACTGGATGCGCCTCGATGGCCAGGGGCGCCTCGCCAACGGCGACCTCAGCAAGGTGGGCAGCTACCCCTCCTTCGGCGCCGAGGTGATCGCCGTGGCCGATGGCACCGTCGTCGATGTCCGCAACGACCTGCCGGAGCAGGTGCCCCCCAACCTGCCGGCCCCCAGCACGGTGTCCTTGGCCACGGTGCTCGGCAACCACGTGATCCTGCAGGTGGGCCCCGAGGCCTACGCCGTCTACGCCCACCTGCAGCCCGGATCGGTGCGGGTGCGCGCCGGCGAGCGGGTCAGGCGCGGCCAGCCCCTGGGCCTGCTGGGCAACAGCGGCCATTCCTCGGCGCCCCACCTGCATTTCCACCTGATGCGCGGGCCCAGCCTGGGCTCCGATGGCCTGCCCTACGTGATCGACCAGTTCAAGCTCGCGGGCCAGATCCCAGAAGCGCAGGCCGACGCCTTCTATGGCTTCAAAGGGGCCTGGAACCAAACGCTGTTGCCCACCCCAGCGCCGCGCGCCAATCAGTTCCCCCTGTTCTTCTCGGTGCTGGATTTCCCCACCACCCCTACGCCATGAGCCCTGCTTCCCGTTGCCGCACCACCGCAGCTGTGATCGCCCTGCTGTCTGCCGGCACAGGCGCCACCCTCCCGTGGGCGCTGGCCGTTGCGACGCCGCTCCCCACCGCCGCCACCGAGCCTTTCCCCGTGCTCAGCCGCGAACGTCTCGGCCCGCTGCGGATCGGCAGCACGGCCGCCGAGGTGCGCCGGGCGGTGGCCTGCCCGATCCAGCGGGGCCCGGCCACGCTCTGGGCCGCCGATGGAGCCCTGCACCAGCGCTGGCGGGCACCGGCCTGCGGCCTCGAGCTCGATCTGGTGAGTGAGCGGCCCGGGCCGCCGCCCGTGGTGGGCTCGATCCGCCTGGGCGCCCCCAGCCCCTGGCGCAGCGCGGGCGGGATCGGCATCGGCAGCCCCGAAGCCCAGGTGCGGCGGGTCTACGGGGCTGACCTCAATGCCCAGGAAAGCCAGGCCGGCAGCCTGGTGGTCGGCTCGATCTACGGCGGGCTGATCGTGACCGTGCGCGCGGGCCGCGTCAGCGGCCTGTTTCTGGGGGCGGCAGCCGAGTGAGGCCGGGCGGCCAACTCCAGCCCCTCACCAACTCCGTCCATCCATCCAGAGGCTTCTCAGGGAAACGCGTCGATCTGGTCGGATGGTCACCCTGACAGCCGATTCCTGGATCAACCAATCCCTGGATCAACCGCCCAACGCATCGCCGCCCTGAGCGCGCAGGATGGGGGGTGCTCGATCAGGCATCACAAGTCCCTTCCACCCATGGCCAAATCCAGCCCCCTCCAACGATGACCGACCCCATCGAGCGGCGGCTGGCCGCGCTGGAGGCCGCCCTGGCCGCCCTCACCGGGCGACTCGAGAGCCTGACGTCACAAGTGCACCAGCACGAGGAGAACCTCTCACTGGTGAGCGATGTGGCCCGTTACACCCCCCTGCGGGATCTGTTGGCAGCCGGCCGAATCCAGGAGGCCGACGAGCAGACCGAGCGGATCCTCTTCGACTGCATCAACTCGAGCCTGGATGACGTCACCCCGGAGGACATCGAGACCTTTCCGGTTACCCCCCTGCGCATCCTCGATCAGATCTGGCGAAGCCACAGCGGCGACCGCTTCGGCTTCGGGGTTCAGCTAAGGATTTACCGCGAGTTGGGCGGAACGATCGACACCCTGATCGCCCAGGATGTGGAGCTCCACCGGGCGTTCTGTGAGCGCATCGGCTGGAGCCGAAACGGGCAGCCCATCGAACCGCAGGATCAGGACGTTTCCGAAACCGCCGCCACCGGGGCCCTGCCCCGGCGCTGCTGGAGCACGCCCTACGGCATGAAGATCACCAACCTGATCCTGGCGCGGCTGATCACCGCCGGTTTCTAGGCGCATCGCGACGGCGTGCGCTCTGAGCGATCACGGCGAAACCGGCGCCGAAGACGGCACCAAGGGCGGCGCCGATCATGGGCATCAGGTCATAGAGGTTGCGGTAGAAGGCACTCTGATAGAGAAGACGGCCCTGATCCGGTTGCCCGAGATACGAAAGGGTGGAGCCGAACAAGGCGCCCAGAAGGGCGGTGATCAGCGCGGCGAAGGCGACGAGGCGCAGGTTCACGGCTCAGCGGTTTTGAGCAGATAGGTGCGCTCCAGCCCCTTGATCACGATGAACAACACCGGTGCCACCCCCAGGCTGAGCACGGTGGCCACCAGATAGCCGCCGAAGCTCACGGTGCCGATCGACCAGCGGCTGATCGCACCGGCGCCGGAGGCGGTCATCAGCGGGATGTAGCCCACCAGACCTGAGGCGGCGGTCATCACGATCGGTTGGAAACGGGCCTTGGCGGCGGAGATCCCTGCCTGGCTGATGGACATGCCAAGGCGCAGGTATTCGTTGGCCTGCTCGACGATCAAGATGGCATTCTTGCTGGCCATTCCGATCAACATCAGCAACCCCACCTGGGTGAAGATGTCGTTGCTGATCACCGGCCAGAAGCTACCCGCCTGC
The DNA here is from genome assembly GCF_024345575.1 of Cyanobium sp. Morenito 9A2. Classification (GTDB taxonomy): domain Bacteria; phylum Cyanobacteriota; class Cyanobacteriia; order PCC-6307; family Cyanobiaceae; genus ATX-6F1. Next base: position 155,805 of record NZ_JAGQBJ010000002.1, on the reverse strand, counting down.
AGGGCGTTGGCACGGAACCAGATCGCCGACATGGCTCCGAGTGCGGCCAGGGGGACGGTGAGCAGGATGATCAGCGGATCGATGTAACTGCCGTACTGGGCCGCCATCACAAGAAACACCAGCACGGTCGCCAGCGCGAAAATAGCGCCAGTGGCGCCTCCCGCTGAGCGTTCCTCAAGGGAAAGACCGGTCCACTCGTACCCGAAGCCCGGGTCGAGCACCTCGGCGGCCACCGCTTCCATGGCAGCGATCCCCTGGCCGGAGCTGTAGCCAGGCGCGGGTGTGGCCTGAATCTTGATCGACTCGTAGACGTTGTAGCGGGTGATCGTGGGGGGGGCGAAGAAACGCTCCGTGGTCACCAGATCCTTGAACTGGACCAGATCACCCTTGCGGGAGCGAACAAAGAAGGACGAGAGAACGCTGGGGTCGGTGCGGAACGGACTATCTGCTTGCACATAGACCCGGTATTGGTCCTTGTCAAAGATGAAATCATTCACATAGCGGCCACCCATGTAGGCCTGCAGGGTGCCGAAGACCTCGCTGATGTCGATGTCGAGGGTTTTGGCCATGTTGCGATCGACCTGGATCGACAACTGCTCCACGCCAGGGGTGAAGGTGGTGGTGACCCGATCCAGTTCGGGGCGCTTCTGAGCTGCCTCGATCATGGTGTTGAGGTTCTTGAGCAGGGCTGCGGTGGGCAAGCCACCGCGGTTCTGCAGCTGGAACTCCAGGCCCCCGGTCGCTCCGACGCCATCGACCGGGGGCACATTGGTGGCAAACGCCAACGACCCGTTCACCTCCTTGCGCAACCGCTGGTTCAGCCGAGCCAGGATGCTGAACACCGATTGATCGGCGTTGGGCCTTTGATCCCAGGCGCTGAGACGGATGAAAAACAGGTATTTGTTGTAGCTGTTGCCCTCCAGGCCGAATCCCGCCGCTCCCAGATAGCTCTCAACCTCAGGCTTGAAGTCCGCAAGAATTCCATTCACCTGCTCCACCTGCTTCTGGGTGTACCCCAGCGAGGCGCTCGGAGGGGCCTCACCCAGCAGGATCATCAGGCCCTGGTCTTCCTCAGGGATGAAGCCGGTGGGGACGATCTTCAGCATCATCACCGTGGCCAGCAGCCCGGCCACGAACACCGCCATCACCGCGTAGCGATAGCTCACCAGCCACTCGATCGTTCGCCCGTACCAGGCGAACAGCGCGGCGAAGCCCCTGTTGAAGGGGCGGAAAATCCAGCCGAGCAGAACGTTGATCGCCCGGTCTATGGCCCCCGGTGGGGCCCCCTCCGGCTTGAGGAACAAGGCCGCAATCGTGGGGGAGAACGTGAGAGCATTGAAGGTGGAGAACACGATCGCGGCCGCCAGGGTGATGGCGAACTGGCGGTAGACGATGCCGGTGGTGCCGGGGAAGAACGACACAGGAATGAACACCGCCAGCTGCACAAGGGCCGCCGTGATGGTGGGCGTGGCCAGCTCGTTCATCGAATCAAGGGCCGCCTGCATCGGCCGCATCCCCTGGCCGAGCTTGTCCTTGACGGCCTGCACGATCACCACAGCGTCGTCGGTGACGGTGCCGATCGCCAGGATGATGCCGAACATCGTGAGCTGATTGAGGCTGAAGTGGAACCCCAGCACCACGGACATGGCACCGATCATCGCCACCGGCATCGCCAGGGCCGGCACGATCGTGGAGCGCCAGTCCTGCAGGAAAAGCAGGATCGTGAGCACCGCCATCACGATCGCCTGGAGGAGGTTCGAGGTCACATCCTTCAGCGACGTGGTCACGAACAGGGTGGAGTCGTAGGGGATCTCGTAGTGCAGACCAGGCGGGAATTCAGCCGCCAGCTTCTCCACCAGCGCCTTCGCCCGGTTGCCGGTGTCGAGGGCGTTGGCGCCGGGCAGCTGATAGAGGGCCAGGCCCGCCGAGGGCCGCCCCCCGAGGCTGGCGATCAGGTCGTAGTTCTCAGCGCCGAGTTCGACACGGCCGACATCACTGATTTTGGTGGTCTGGCCGGATTCACCGACCTTGAGAACCAGGTTTTCGGCGTCGGCGACGTTGCGGAAACGGCTCTCCGCCTTGAGGGGAATGGCGACCTGCTGACCCGGAACCATCGGCTCCTGGCCGATGCGGCCCGCACCTGACTGGATGTTCTGTTCCTTGAGGGCCCGCTCCACATCGAGGGGCGTGAGGCCGTAGGCAGCGAGTTTCTGGGGATCCAGCCAGATGCGCAGGGCGAATGTTCGCTCGCCGATGATCACGGTGTTGCCGATACCAGGGATCCGGCGCACCTCATTGATCAGGTTCTGGTCGATGAAGTTGCTCATGAAGAGCGGGTCGTAGAGGGGCTTGCCCTGGGCATCGGTGTCGGCATAGAAGCCGAAGGCCAACAACAGGCTCGGGGAGGCCGCCTCCACCGTCACACCGGTCTGCTTGACCGCATCGGGGAGGCCCGGTGTGGCCTGACTGACCCGGTTCTGGACATTCACCTGGGCAATGTTCCGATCAACCGCCACCGGAAAGGCGACCGTGATGTTGGCGATCCCATCGGAGGAGGTGTTGGAGTACATGAATTTCATGTTCTCGACCCCGTTGATCTCCTCCTCCAGTGGATTCGTCACGGTGTCCACGGTGGTGCGGGCGTCGGCACCGATGTTCACCGCTGAAACATTGATCTGGGTGGGGGCGAGCTGGGGCAGTTTCTCCAGCGGCAACAGGGGAATGGAGATCGCACCCAGGAGCAGGATCACCAGGGAGCACACCGTGGTCAGGACGGGGCCCCGAATGAAGCGATCCGAGAGGCTCACGGCGTACCGCCTGTGGCGACGGTGCCCATGGCCTGAAAGGCGACGATCGCCGTTGATTGGGTGGCGTAGAAGCGATCCGTTCCGATCCGCTCCGCCACCCCAGCCCTTGAGAGCTGCTGATAGAGCCCCTGCTTGACCCGGGCCATGGCCATGACGATCCCCATGCCGGTCAGTTCGACCTGGAGTTCAAGCAGCATGTCCACGGCGGTGATGTCGATCTCCACGATCGCCTCGGCATTCAGCACGATCCAGCGCACCGGATGCTGCTCGGCGGCGATGGCCCCAAGGACGCGGCGGTGGAAATCCTCGGCATTGGCGAAGCAGAGGGGTGCGTCGTAGCGGTAGAGCAGCAGCCCTGGGATGGTGGTGGCGCCTTCCCAATCACCCACGTCGTGGAGCCCCGCCAGGTTGGGCACGTTGCCCAGGACCGCGTCATGGGGCCGCACGAGGCGGGCGAAGAGATCCACCACCGACAGCGCCACCGCCAGGGCCACACCCACCAGGATGTCCGTGAGCAACACCCCGGCGCAGGTGACCAGTGCCAGGCGGAACTCGCTCAGCTTGAAGCGCCGCATCCGCTGGAACTCCGGGATGTCGATCAAGCGCAGGGCGGCATAGATCACGATCGCGCCGAGGGCCGCCTTGGGGAACAACGCCAGCACCGGCCGCAGGAACAGCAGCACCACCAGCACCACCGCGAAGGCCACCAGCGAGAACAACTGGGAGCGGCTGCCGAGGGAATCACCGATGGCGGTGCGGCTGCCGCTGCTGCTGACCGGGAACCCCTGCATCAGTCCGTTGCCCACGTTCACCGCCCCCAGGGCCAGCAGCTCCTGGTTGGCGTCGATGCGGTAGCCGCCCCGGGCCGCAAAAGCCCTGGCGGTGAGCACGTTGTCGGAGTAGCCCACCAGCGCGATGCCCACGGCGGTCGCCCCCAGGTACTTCAGCTGCAGCGGGGACACGGCGGCCGGCAGAGCGAAACTCGGCAACCCGGCGGGGATCGCTCCGATCACGGCGACGCCCCGCTGATCGAGATCCAGCAGGGAGACGGCGGCCACCGCCAGCAGCACCGCCAGCAGCGGACCGGGGGCCTGGGGATAGCGGCGCTGGATCAGCAGCAGGAACACCAGCACCCCGATGGCCAGCAGCACGGTGGGCCCGTGGATCTCATCGTGACGACGCACCAGTTCCAGCACCTGACTCAACAGCCCGTCGGCCTCCATCGACAGGCCGCTGATCTTGCCGATCTGGCCGGCAATCATGATCACCGCCACCCCGGCCATGTAGCCCACCAGGATGGGCTTGGACAGCAGGTCGGCGAGGAACCCCAGTCGGCCCCAGGCCCCCAGAAAACAGATCAGGCCCACCACCAGGGCCAGCAGGCTGGCGAGGCTGGCGTAGAGGCCCGCATCTCCAGCGGCCATCGGGCCGATCGCCGCCGCCGTCATCACCGCCGTGGTCGACTCCGGGCCCACCGAGAGCTGGGGCGAGGAGCCGATCAGGGCATAGAGCAGCATCGGCGGCAGGATCGCCCACAGCCCTGCCACCGGCGCCACACCTGCCAGCTCCGCGTAGGCCATGCACTGGGGGATCAGGTAGGCCGCCACGGTGAGGCCGGCCAGCAGATCGCCCCGCAACCACTCGGGCCGATAGACCTTCCATCGGTTCAGGCCCGGAAGCAGGGCGATCAAGGTTTCAGCTGCCGTGCCGGCTCCGGTGGCAGTTCCCGTGCCAGTTCCAGTGCCGATGCCCCTGCGAACCTCCCCCTGCTGCACCATTCCCGGCTCACCATTGAGTTTTCAGGACCATCTGGTTCCCATGAACCTCTCACAGACGTTCCCCTCGACTCGGCCGCTGATGACAACGGAATCTCAGTTCATCCTGATCATGCGGACGTTCAGTAGCAAGCCCCGTTGTCGCTTCGTCACGGCCGCCCAGGGCCTTCAGCCGAACAACGTCAGGAACCGCTGGATCACGACGGCGTTGATGATGTCGACGAAGAAGCCCGACACCAGCGGCACGACGATGAAGGCCCGGTGGGCGGGGCCATAGCGCTTCGCCACCGACGTCATGTTGGCGATCGCCGTGGGGGTGGCCCCCAGGGCGAAGCCACCGAAGCCTGAACAGATCACCGCCGCCTCGTAGTCGCGGCCCATCACCAGGAAGACCACAAACACGGTGAACAGCGACGCGATCAGGAACTGGGCCAGCAGGATCGCCAGGATCGGGCCCGCCAGCTCGGCGATGGTCCACAGCTGCAGGCTCATCAGCGACATCGTCAGGAAGATGCCGAGGGAAACCTCGCTCACCAACGCCAGCGACCTGGACTCCGCCGGCCAGGGGATCACTGGCAGCAGCCGCGGCACGATGTTGGTGATCAGGATCGCCCCGAACAGGCTGCAGACGAAGCGCGGCAGGTTGCTGCCGGAAGCCTGCAGCAACTCGTACAGCAGCTCCCCTGCCGCCAGGCTCATGTTCAGCCAGAAGAGGGTCTGCAGGAAGCTGGAGCCATCGATCGCGGCCACCTCTGCGCCCTCGTCTCCCTGGCGTTCCAGTTCCTCCCTGGCCCGTCCCCGGGGTTTGAGCTTGTGGCGCCCGATCAGGAAGCGGGCGATCGGCCCCCCGACCAGCGAAGCCAGCACCAAACCGAGGGTGGCGCAGGCGATCGCGATCTCCATGGCATTGGCGATGCCGTGGGTCTCAGCGAAGCGCGGTGCCCAGGCGATGGCCGTGCCATGGCCCCCCAACAGCGACACCGACCCACCCAGCAAGCCCACCAGGGGATTGAGCCCCAGCAGGCTGGCCACGCCAAGTCCCGTGAGGTTCTGTAGGACGACGTAAGCGGCGGTCAGGGCCACCAGCAGCGCCAGGGGGCGGCCACCGGCCAGCAGGGTGCGCACATCGGCATTGAGGCCGATGGCGGCAAAGAAATAAAGCAGCAGGAAATCACGGGTGGCGAGGTTGAAACTCACCTCCAGCCCCCAGATCCCATGCACCAGCGCCAGCAGCACACACACCAGCAGACCGCTGCTCACGGGCTCGGGGATGTTGTACGCCGAGAGCAAGGGAACGCGCCGGTTGAGCCATTGGCCCGCCGCCAGCACCACGATCGCGACGTTGAAGGTGGCGAAGCTCTCCAGTTGAACGCCCATCTAGGACTCCGCTCCGGCGTGGTAACTGCTGCGCACCAGCGGGCCACTGCGCACCTGGGCGAAGCCCAGCTCCCGGGCGATCGCCCCCAGCCGCTCGAAGTCGGCGGGTTCCCAGTAGCGCTGCACCGGCAGGTGGGCCAGCGAGGGCCGCAGGTACTGGCCCAGGGTGAGCCGCTGGCAATCCACGGCGCGCAGATCCTCCAGCGCCTCCACCAGCTCCGCGAAGGTCTCCCCGAGCCCCAGCATCAGCCCGGATTTGGTGGGAATCTGCGGCGTCAGTTCCCGGGCCGCCTCCAGCAGCCCAAGGGATCGCGCATAGGTGGCGCCGCGGCGCACCTCCCCCTGCAGCCGGCGCACGGTTTCGAGATTGTGGTTGAAGCACACCGGCCTTGCGGCCAACACCACGGTGAGCCGTTGCCGTTGGGCCGCCAACCCCTCCGCCTCGCCCCGGTGGCCCCCCCAGAAGTCGGGGGTGAGCACTTCGATCGCCACCAGCGGGTTGCGGCGTCGGATCGCCTCCATGGTGGCGGTGAACAGGCCGGCGCCATGGTCCGCGAGATCATCGCGGGCGACGGCGGTGAGCACCACATAGCGCAACCCCATCTGCTCCACCGCGCCGGCCACGCGCTCGGCCTCGCCGGCATCGAAGGGCGCCGGCGCCTGTCCCTTGTCCACCTGGCAGAAGGCGCAGCTGCGCGTGCAGATCGGCCCCCCCAGCAGAAAGGTGGCCGTCCCGGCGGCATAGCACTCAGCTCGGTTGGGGCAGCGGCCCTCCTCGCAGATGGTGTGCAGCCGCTGGCCCTTGACGATCCCCTGCACCCTCTCCAGCTGGGAGGCGTTGCCGATCGGCTGGCGCAGCCACTCCGGCAGCCGCTCGGCCGGGGGGATGGTGCTGTAGCGGGAGGAGCGGGGGGCCATGGCTGGTTCAGGAAGGGAGCTACTCATCCATGCGCCGGCGCCCCTCCAGGGCCCGGGCCAGGGTGACCTCGTCGGCGAACTCCAGTTCGCTGCCCACCGGCAGGCCGTAGGCGATGCGGCTCACCAAGGTGAACGGCCGCAGCAGCCGCGCCAGGTAGAGGCTGGTGGTGTCGCCTTCGACGCTGGGGGTGAGGGCCAGGATCACCTCGCTGATGCCATCGCGATCGACGCGCTCCACCAACGGCTTGACATGCAGCAACTCGGGGCCGATCCCATCCATGGGCGAGATCAGGCCGCCGAGCACGTGGTAGCCGCCCTTGAACTCACGCGTGCGCTCGAGGGCGAGCAGGTCGCGGGAATCGGCCACCACGCAGAGCACGCCGGTGCGGCGCTCCTCATTGCGGCAGATTTCGCAGAGGGGTTCGGCCGAGAGGTGGAAGCAGCGCTGGCACTGGCCCACCTGGGTGCGGGCCGCCATCAGGGCATCGGCGAAGCTGCGGATCTGCTCCTCCGGCTGCCGCAGCACGTGCAGGGCCAGCCGCTGGGCCGTGCGCGGTCCGATCCCTGGAAGTCGCTCGAACTGGTCGATCAGGCGGGCCAGGGGCCGGGTGAAGCCGCTCAGGAGCCTGGGGCAACTGGGCGGAATCTAGGCGCTCAGCCCAGAGCGCGGTCCCCGAGGGCCGCCCCTTCGAGCCGGGTGCCGCTGAGCCGAGCTCCTTCGGTGCTGGCTCCCGTGAGATCGGCACCCCGCAGGTCCGCGTCGCTCAGGTCTGCGCCGCGGAGGCTCGCTCCCCGCAGGTCGGCATGGCGCAGGTTGGCGTCGCTGAGGTCGGCCTCGCTGAGATCGGCCCCGCGCAGATCGGCATCCTCAAAGCAGGCATGGCGCAGGCTGGCGCGGCTCAGGTTCACCTCCCGCCAGCGGCCGCCGGCCGCCTGAAGCTCATCCAGGTGGGTGCGGCTCAGGTCGAGACCATCCAGCCAGAGGCCGCTCTCGCTGAGCCGCTCCAGGGCACTGTTGCGGGCATAGCTGAGCTTGGCGCCGGCCTGCTGGAAAGTGAGGATCACCTCCATGGCCTCCTGGTTCTCACGCTGACGCCGCTTGCTGCCCTCCAGCACATAAAGGAAAGCCGCGGTGACAATGCTCAGCGATTCGATGTTGCTGACGCTGATGATGCCGCCGGCATCGCGCAGGACGCAGGCCGCGCTGACGCCGTGATCCCGGCACTGCTCCCAGCGATTGACGGCGCCGAGCAGCAGGATCGCTGACCCGAGGGCCACCAGCAGACGGAAACCGAACGAGCGATCCAGCAGACGGTAAAACCATCGCTGCTGCTGTTCGCGCTGGATCTGGGCCCAGCTCCTGCGCCGCTGGGGGCGAGGGCCTGGGGTGACTGGGCTGGCGGTCATCGGTGGCGCTGCGTTGACGGAAACCCCATGCTGGGCGGCCGGGCCCTGCGCTCACCCATCGCACCCGGGCTGGAGAATGGCGAAAGCCCTGCCGCCCCGGATCGCCATGGACCCTTTCCGTCATCACCTGCCCGGCAAGCTTCGGGCCCGGCTCACGGGTTGGCTGCTGCCTCTGATGCTGGCCCTGGTTGTGGTGGGGTGCAGCGCCTCGGCGGCGGGTCTGAATGCCTACCGCAGCCCCGATGGCCGCTATGCGTTCCTGTATCCCACCGGTTGGACCCGGGTGCAGGTGAGCGGCGGCCCCCAGGTGGTGTTCCACGACCTGATCCACACCGACGAGACCCTGAGCCTGATGGTGGCCCCGGTGACCCCCGCCAATGAGGCCGCAGAGGAGGCGGGCGCCCAGGCGGTGGGGGAGCGCCTTCTCAGCACGGCGATCGCCCCTGCGGGCGGCGACCGCAGCGCGGAGCTGGTGGCCGCCCGCGAACGGCAGCAGGAGGGCCGCACCTTCTACGACCTGGAGTACACGGTGCAGCTGAGCGATCGCCAGCGCCATGAGCTGGCCACGGTGGTGGCCGACCGGGGCCGTCTCTACACGCTTTCGGCCAGCACCAACGACCTGCGCTGGGGCAAGGTTCAGGGCCTGTTCGAGCAGGTGATCGGCTCGTTCAACCTCACCAGCTGAGTCTTGGCTGAGGTGCTTGTGATCGGTGGCGGGCTGGCCGGCGGCCTGCTGGCCCTGGCCCTGGCGGAGCGCGGCTCCACTGTGGAGCTGCTGAGTGGCCAGGGCCCCTCGGCGACGGAGCTGAGCTACGGCGGCGTGCCCTGGTGGGCCGGTCCCCCGGGGCCGGTCGGGGCGCTGATGGCCACCGCCCCGGACTGTTGGCAGGCCCTGGAGCGGCGCCACGGGCCCCTGGGCTGGCGGTCCTGCGCGCTGCTGCTCCATGGCCCCGGCGGCCGCCTGGAGCGTCACCCCTACGCCCGGCTCGATGGCGAGCGCTTCGCCACCGCCCTGCCGGCGGCCCTGGAGCGGGCGGGTGTGAGGCGGATCAGCGGCGCCGCCACGGGCCTGCTGCCCAGGCGGAGTGGGGGCTGGACCGTGGGGAGGGTCGACGCCCCGTCCCTGAGCGCCGATCAGATCGCGCTGGCGGCAGGAGCGGGCAACCTGGCGCTCTGGCCTGCCCTGGCCGGCAGATTGCTGGTGAGCTGGGCCGGGGTGTTGCACATCGAAGAGCTGCCACCCGCAACAAGGCTCCCGTGGCACGGTTTCCCCTGCAACGAACCTGACGGCGCGATCGTGATGCCCCTGGAGGGCCGGCGCCAGGCCCTGGAAGCCCAGGCCCTCGCCCTCAGCTCCGAGCAGTGGGTGGTGGATGGGGGCCTGGCCCCCCGCGGCGCGGGGCTCCTGCTGGGTCAGACCACCCTGGTGCGACCGGGCGCCGGGGTGGGGGAGCCACCGGCAAAGGCTCCGCTGGAGGCCGCCCTCCGCGAGGAGCTGAATAGGCTCTGGCCCGAGCTGGCGGCCCAGCCGGCCCGTTTCCTGCAGGCGCCGGTCACGTTCACCACCTGTGGGCGGCCGTTGGTGGGGCCCGTTGCCGGCAGCCCCGGGCTGTGGGTGTTCAGCGGCTTCAGCGGCCCCTTCGCCCTGGTGCCACCCCTGGCTCCGTTGCTCGCCGCAGCCCTCGGCGGCGATGCCGGGGCCCTCTCCTCCCTGGCCGCGGTCACGGCGTCCCCCTGAGACCGTGGCCGCTGGGCGAGCGGAGCGCTGGGATTTCCCCTGCGGCAGCCGGACCCAGACCTGCTGACAGAGGAACCATTTGGCTCCATGCTGGCGCCCATGCAGGCCACCGTTCCGTCCGATCCGCCGCAGGCCAAGGGCGGGGGCCGCCGCCAGGTGGGCTGGTGCCTGGCGGCGATGGCAGGTGCCGTCGGTCTCTGGGGAGCCTTCTGGCTGGTGCCCACGGAGGTGGTGGGCCAGGGGGTGCTGCTCCAACCCGACAACGCGGGTCTGCTGGATGCCCGCGCCCCTGGCCAGGTGCGCCGGGTGCATGTGGCCAGCGGCGATGCGGTGCGCCGCGGCCAGGTGCTGGTCGAGCTCTACCTGCCCGTGCTCGATCGTCAGCTGGAGCAACAGCGCGCCAACCTGCGTCAGTTGGTGCGTCAGAACGAGGCCCTGGGTGGCCGCGATCGGCTCAGGCTCAGGGCCGAAAAGCAGGCGGTGGCCACGGCCTTGGCCAAGCTTGCCAACGACCGCACCCGCTTCGGAACCCTCCAGGGCACCTACCTCAGCAAGCTCAAACAGCTCGATTGGCTGGCGGCCCGGGAGGTGGTGGCGCCCCTCTCAGCGGAGGTGGTCGGAGTGGAGCAGGGGCTCACCAACACCAGCGTCAGCCTCGATCAGGTGCGCATCGAGGAGAAGCGCCTGCTGAGCGCCTACCAACAGGTGAAGCTCCAGATCGAAACCGAGGCCCTGCAGCGCCGTTACCGCATCGACGACCTGGCAAGACAACTGCGCGTCACCGAGGCTCGTCGGGCCTTTGACGGCCAGCTGCTGGCCGACCGGGACGGGCAAGTCCTGGACCTGCAGGTGATTCCGGGCCAAACCGTGCACCTGGGCCAGCGGCTCGGCACCATCGGCCGCCCCACCCAGGCCGGCCCCCTGCGCGCCGTGTCCTATTACGCCCCGGCGGATGCCCGGAGGCTCAAACCTGGGATGGCCGTCGAGGTGGTGCCCCAGTGGGACCAGCGTGGACGCTTCGGTGGCATCGTCGGCAGGGTGGTGCGCGTGAATCTGCTGCCCGCCACCGAGGACGACATCTCCACCACCATCGGCAACCCCCAGCTGGCCAAGGCCCTGGTGGCCTCCGGCCCGGTGATGCGCACCGAAATCGAACTTCGCCGCGACCCCGGAAGCGTTGATGGCTTCCGTTGGACCCTTTCGGAGGGAAGCCGCGTGTTCCCCGTGCGCGAGGGGCTCACGGTGGAAAGCCACGCCTACGTGGAGTGGCGCACGCCGCTCTCCTACGTGCTGCCGGGGTTGCGCACCCTCACCGGCGGCTTCCGCAGTGGCCGCATCGACCGCCAGGCCGCTGGCGACCTGCGTCAGGGGGGAGCAGCCCGTTGGTGAAACCGTTCTCCTGGCGGCCCAACCCTTTGCTGCGCCAGGAGCTTCCTTGGTTGGTGGCCGAGGTGGTGCTGCTGGTGGTCCTGGCGAACGCCAACGCTCCGGAGCTGTGGTTCTGGCTGGTGGTGCTTCTGGTGGTGCTGGCCTACCGGGTTGAGCGGTTCCTCTCCGGCGGTAGCGGCCACTGAAGGTGAGGAAGGAGCGGCGCGGCCGGATCCCGTGGCACTGGCAGCAGCTCCCGCAGCAGTTGGGCATAGGTGAGGTTGACGTCGATGGTGGCGTTGAGTCGCCGGACGAGGCTGTCAATCAGGCGGTCCTGGGTGAGCGAGAGGGTCACCTCGTTGGAGAGGCCGCTCTGGTAGCGCAGGCGGGCATCGCGAAAGGCCTCCAGGCTGGCGGCCACGGCGCGCCTTGCCGAGACCACTTTCTCCAGGCTGGCCCTGTGGTTGAAGAACGCCGACTCCAGCCGCAGGCGGATGTCGTTCCGGCTGGCGACGTAGCGCTGGGCACTCGCCGCCTCCCGGCTGGCCAGGGCGCGCACCTCCGCCGCGCTGCTGCCGCCATCGAACAACAGCCAGCGGAAGGTGAGGCCCACCCCCCATTGGGCGCCGTCGGTGTTCAGCAGCGGGATCACCGTGGAGCCGCAGCAGTTGCCACTGGCGTTCCACTGGCTCGTTCGTGTGCCCAGAGCGCCCCCTCCGGCGACCAGGCTCAGCCTGGGCAACAGGGCTGCGGCCAGCCCATCCTTTTGCCTCCCCAGGGCCTCGCGGGCCGCCAGCAGCGCCTCCAGCTCAGGGTTGTCGCGGTAGGCCGCCAGCAGGCTCGCCTCCAGATCCAGCGGCCAGGCGGGCTGCAACTGAATCGCATCGCTGGCCCGGGGCACCCGATCTAGCGGCAGGTTGAGCAGCACCGCCAGGCGTCGCCGGGCGATGGCGCGGTCAGCCCGGGCCTGCACCAGGCGCTCCTCCGCTTCGGCTTCGATCGCCCGGCGGCGCAGCAGATCGAGCCGGGGCACCAGCCCCGCTTGCTTGAGGGCGAGCACGTCCTGCAGCACGACCGCATCGCTGCGCAGGTCCGCTTCACGGATGCGCACCAACTCGTCGTTGCGCTGCAGTTGGTAGTAGGCCTCGGTGATCGAAAGTTGCAGCAGGCGCAGACCATTGGCGTAGGTCTGGCGGGCCTGGCGCAGGCTGAATCGGGCCGCTTCCACCGCCGGGGCGCGGGCGAAATCGAGCAAGGCATAGCGCAGCTCCAGTCCGCCGCCGGCCGAGCCCGTGCCCTGGTTCAGGTAGGCCCGCGCACCGCTGGGCACGGCGAAGGCCCCGCCGGCAGCGAAGTTGGGGCCGAAACCAAGGCTCTCATTGCCCCGGGGAACGGCATAGTTGGTGGCACTCTGGTCCAGGTCGAGGCCGCCCACCAGGGCCAGCTGGGGCCAGTAGGCGCCGAGGCGCGCCTGCAGCAGGGCCAGGGCCGCCGCCACCTCCAGCCTCTGGATCTGCAGTTCAGGGCTCTGGGCGAAACCAATCGCCAGGGCCTGCTCCAGGCTGATGTCCTGGGGGGGGGAGGGTTCCAGCCCCTGGGCGGTGGGGAGGGCCAGGGGCGGATCCTGCCGGTCGTCGCTGAGCACCCCATCGAGCAGCTGCAACTCCCGATCCAGCCGTTGCCAGGAGCGCTCCAGCACAGCTGTGCTGGCCTGGGGGCTTCCAGCTCCGGTTCCCCGCGCCGGCGGCTGAATGGAGGTTGCCTGGGCCAGAAGCCGAGTTGGGGCGAAAGCGGCGCCAGGCGTCGTGCCGGCCGACGGAGCTGGGGCGATCCCAGCCCCCAGGGGAGCCAGCGCGGCCAGCCCGGGCGACGGCACCAGCAGGGAAACGATCAGCCCCCAACGGGCTCGGCCCGGACTCACGGATCCAGCTCCCGCCACCGCTGCTCCATCCGCTCCACAGCGCCCGCCGCCTGATGGCAGAGCATCAGCCGTTCAGCGATCTGGCGCTCCCGGGTGGCGCCCAGCTCGGGGATTGGCCTGCTGAACAGGTCCGCCTCCTCCGCCCGCAGGCGCTCCAACTGGGGAGCTAGCGGTGAGGCCAGCGCCGCACCCGTGGCGTCCACCACCCGGTCGAGTTTCCGGACGTGGGGCAACACCTCGACCCAGAGACTGAGGCGATCGGCCACGGCCCGCAACAGCTCGGACTCGGCCCGATGCACCCGATCGAGGATCGGCAGCGCCCGCAAGGGCGGGCGCAGGTTGCGCAGGCTGTCGAGGGAGCCCAGCAACAGCGACAGGCAGCCATCGAGCTGCCGCCAGAAGGGAAGAAGCGCCTGAGCTTCCGGGTTCGGCCCGAGCTCCGTGACCGCCTCCCCCAGGGTGCGGCGCAGCTCCATCAGCGCCGTCAGGTCGCGACGGTGCGCGGCGCGCCGTTCCTGGGGGGTGAGCATGGGCGCCTCCAGGGGCGGGTCGGCGTCATCGAGACGTCCGGCCTGCTGCCGCAGCTCAGCGGCGACCTGGACGAGCAGGCGGCCGCAGGCCCGGTGGCGGATGGCGATCGCCCGGCTGGGCCAGAACAACTGCAGCGCCAGCAGACCGATCAGGATCCCCAGGCAGGTCCAGAAGAGCCGCAGGGGCAACCAGCTGCTGAGGTTGGTGTCATGCACCAACCAGCCCATGACCACCACGAATCCGGCCACCTTGTAGCCGACCTCCAGCCCCAGAAGTCCCCCCAGCAGACGGGTGAGCAGGAGGGCAAGGGCCAGCGCCAGCGGCAGGGGCACCGTCAACCCGGCCTGGCACACCAGCAGGATCGCCGCCCCGAGCAGGGTTCCCTGCAGCCGCTGTAGGCCCAGCCGATAGGAGCCTCCATAGCTTCCGGCCATCACCGCCACCACCGCCATGGGCATGTAGTACCCGTCCGGGATCGGCGCGAGCGCAGCGAGCCCAGCGCACAGACCGCACACCACGGCCAACCGCAGTTCCTCGCGCCTGAACAGGGTCATCCGGCCACCGGGCTTTCCTGGGGGGGGGGAACCCGATCCCTCGCCCGGCCGAGGTCCCGATCGGTGCGGGGATGGCGCTCGCAGCGCCTCTGGGCGCGCAAGGCCAGGTCCAGCCGTTTCTGCTCCTCCTCCAGGGCCAGGCGCAGCAGTGGACTGGCCTGCGCGGGCGCCTCCGGCTGGCGTTCCAGCAGTCGCTCCAGCTGGAACCAGTGGTGGTGGATGGTGCTCCACAGCAACAGCCGCTGGCTCCAGCGCTCGCGAAGAATCGCCTGGCGGGCGTGGCCGCTGCGCTCAATGCCCACCAACCGCTCCAGTTCCAGGAGGCTGCCGGTCGCCCCGCGGGGGTTCACCTGGGGCGGCCGGGGGCCGCTGCCCTGGCGCCAGTGCCGCCAGAGCCTCAGCCGCTCCTCCAGGGCCCCATGGAGGTCGCGGTCGAGGCCCTCGATCCGGGCGAGGCGGTCGCGGGGCCAGAACAACAGGCTGACGCCGATCGCCAGCACGATGCCGACGCTGGTGTCGAGGCTGCGGTTGAACACGTAGTCCCAGTTCAAGGCGCTGTACCGGGGCACGAGCAGAAACAGCAGGGTGATCGTGGCCGCCGTGGAGAGCCCCCCCTGCCAACCCAGCAGCCGCAGCAGCGGCACGGTGATCACCAGGCTCAGCAACACAGCCGGCCAGCCCTGGCAGATGGTGTGCACCAGAAAGGCCACCAGCCCCCCCGCCACTGTTCCGAAGAGGCGCGAGCGGGCGGCCCTGAGGGTGAGTTCATCGTTGTCATCAACGACGAAGATCACTGCCAACAGGGGATACCAGACGAACTCGATCCGCTGGCACCACAGGGCGATCGAGGCCGTGAACAACACACTCAGCCCCAGCCGGAGGCTGTTGCGTACCAGCTGAGATTGCAATGCCCGCCACCTTGGCCCAGACAGGCCCAAGGCTATGGCGCCCGGCTGGTCCAGGCCATCAGCTCCGGAACCATGGCTCCGCCACCCCAGCAACCGTGCCGGTAGCCCGCAGGTGCCGGGACCCTCCCAGAGCTCCGCCTCGATCTGGCTCACCACCGCCCTCGGCGTCACTGCGGTTGCTTCCACGGCGAACCGGGCTGGACCTGCTGAAGGCCCTGATCCCATCGACATCAAGGAGAATGGCCGCAGTGAGCCCCGAGCGATGAGCGCTGAACCGACCACGGCAGCACCAGCAGGGAAGGAGGCCTCCTTCTGGCACCTCAAGCCCTGGTGGTGCCAGCCCTGGAGCATCCTGCTCACAGGAGTGCTGGTGCCATCCGCTAGTTGGTTGCTGCTGCAACGTTGGTGGATCACCGCCCCATTGGGTCTGGTGGTACTGCTCTGGTGGCTGCTGTTCCTGGTGCTGGTGCCGGCGAGCTACGGAACTCCGCCCAAGGTTGATTAGGCCAAGGCCGCAGAGCTCACGATTGGTCCAAGCCGGGGCTGATCAGAACAGAAACTTGAAGCGGTTCGAGCCCTCGCCACTGGAACCGCCATGGGCGGCTTCAACGGGTGCCTCGGCTTTGGGCCATTCCGCTTCCCAGTAGCTGATGCCGTTGCGATCAAACGGACGGCCCCCCAGGCGCTTGGTGTGGAACTGGGTGGTGGCCATGGCGGTGACCAATCCACCGATCTCCATCGGCCCCAGATCGGTGTTGAGGTCCTTGCCGGCCGAGGCGATCAGGCTGGGAAGCCGGAGCAAATTCTCAGGACGGGTGAGCTTGGCGAAGAGAGCGCTGAGCAGCAGCTTCTGCCGTTCGAGGCGGCCGATGTCTCCGAGTTCGTCGTGGCGGTAGCGGATGAAGCCCTCGAGATCCCGGCCCTTGAGGGTCTGCAGACCGGGCTGGAGGTCGATGTAGAGCCCCTGGCTGTTGTCGACGTAGTACATGCGCTTGGGCACGTTCACCTCCAGGCCCCCCAGCTGATCGCCAAGACGGCGAATCGCCGAGAGATTGACCACCATGTGGTGCTCGATCGGCCGGCCCAGCTGACGGGAAAGCTCGTGCTTCACCGCCTCGGTGCCCCCGAGGCTGTAGAGGGCATTGGCCTTGAGCGGCCCGAAACCGTTGGAATCGATGTAGGTGTCCCGGGGGACCTGGGTGAGGCTCGTGACTCCGTTCTGCACCTTCACCACGTACATCACATCGGTGTTGCCACCGCCCACATCGGTGCCGAGCACCACCAATTCCTGGTCCCCCAGGCCGGCCCAGGCAGCAAAAGGATTGCCGAGGGAGTGGTTCTTATCGAGCAGATCACCCTTGATCCAGCCTGAGAGGGGGCCCGCCAGCACCAAACCGCCAGTGAGCCCCAGGACAGAGGCCAGCAGCACCGGATTCAAGCCGCCGCGCTTTTTCAAGGCAGAACTTTTCATTTTCTGAACTTATTTCATCCCATCCGCCACGCCGTTCAAACACGGCCGGCGCCACGACCACTTCCAACGCTGGCCTGAACAAACACTCAACCCCGGCCAGGTCACCCTCAAAGCTGGAGGGCTTCGTCCTGGCGGAGGCCCGCCTGCACCCGCCAGAGGTTGGTGTAGGCCCCACCTAGGGCCAGCAGGTCGTCGTGGTGGCCGCTTTCGACGATGCGGCCCTGCTCCATCACCACGATCCGGTCGGCGTGGCGCACGGTGCTCAACCGGTGGGCGATCACCAAGGTGGTGCGCTCGGCTGTGATCAGCTCAAGGGAGCGCTGGATTGCCGCCTCGGTCTCGTTGTCGACGGCGGCGGTGGCCTCATCGAGAATCAGGACAGGTGGGTTTTTGAGAATCGCCCGGGCCAGGGCGATGCGCTGGCGCTGGCCGCCGGAGAGGCGCTGACCACGCTCCCCCACCACCGTGTCGAGGCCCTCGGGCAGGGCGGCGATGAAGGCCGAGGCTTCGGCTAACTCCGCCGCCCGCTCGATCGCCGCGCGGCTGGCCCCGAAGCTGCCGTAGGCGATGTTCTCGGCCACGGTGCCGTGGAACAGGAACACCTCCTGGCTCACCAGGCCGATGGCGCGGCGCAGGTCGGCCAGCTTCAGTTCAACGATGGGGATCCCGTCGAGCAGGATCTGGCCCCGATCGATCGCGTAGAGCCGCAGCAGCAATTTGACGATTGTGCTTTTGCCCGAGCCCGTGGAGCCGACGATTCCCAAGGTGGTGCCTGCCGGCACCAGCAGATCAAAGCCCTCAAGCAGAGGGTCCCGGCCCTGGTAGGCGAAACGGACCCCCTGAAACTCCAGACGCCCGGCCACTGCAGGGGTCTCCAGACCCCGGCGCCCGCTGGGGATGGCGATCGGTGTTTCGAGCAGATCCAGCACCCGGTTGGTGGAGGCCATCGCTCGTTGGTAGTCATCAAGGGTGCGGCCCAGGGTGGTGAGCGGCCACAGCAGCCGTTGGGTGATGAACACCAAAAAGCTGTAGCTACCGACGGCGATCACCCCGCGCCAGGCCTGCAGGCCGCCGATGACCAAAATCGCCAGAAAAGCGAACAGGATCGCGAAACGGATCAGGGGAATGAAGGCTGCCGAGAGACGAATCGCCCGGCGGTTGCTGAGCCGGTAGGCCTCGCTGTCCGAGCGGAGCCGTTCCTGTTCCCAGGCCTCGGCGGCGAAGCTCTTGATGGTGAGCATGCCACCGAGATTGTTGGCCAACCGGCTGGAGAGATCGCCCGCCCGTTCGCGCACCTCTTCGTAGCGGGGGGCCAGACGTTTTTGAAACACCAGCGATCCCCAGAGAATCACCGGGATCGGCAGGAAGGCCACACCAGCCACCCCCGGGGAGAGCACCACCATGGCGCCGCCCACCGCCAACACCGTGGTGATCAGCTGCAGGATTTCGTTGGCTCCGTGGTCGAGAAAGCGCTCCAGCTGATTGATGTCGTCATTGAGGATGGCCATCAAACGACCGCTGCTGCCCGCCTCGAAAAAGGCCATCTCCAGTTGCTGGAGATGGTCGTAGGCCTCGAGGCGCAGTTCGTGCTGCACGGTCTGGGCCAGGTTGCGCCAGAGCACCCCGTAGAGGTACTCAAACAGCGATTCCGCGCTCCAGATCACGAACGAGAGCACCGCCAGCACCGTCAACTGTCCGGGCACACTGGCCACACCGAATTGGGCCAGCCAGGACTGCTGCTGCTTGACCACCACATCCACCGCCAGGCCGATCAGCACCGGTGGCGCCAGGTCGAACAGCTTGTTGAGCACCGAACAGGCCGCCGCCAGGGCCACCCGCTGCCGATGGGGGCGAAGGGTCAGCAGCAAGCGCGACAGTGCTGGCCTGGACGAGCGTGCTGTGGGGGCGGGGGCCGAATGGGGAACCATGGCAAGCGGTGGCAGAACGCCATTCAAGGGGCCAGTCCCATCGCTCGGGGATCTCCCCATGGGCTTCACTCCGGGCTTGGGCCAACCGAGGGCGCCAGGGCTGAACATCCTGGGTGTTCCCCCACGGGCTCGGGAGCACGTGGGGATGAATCACCCGTTCAGTGGCAACCCACACCAAGCGGGGCTTGGCGGTTCCGGTTCCTTGCGATAGACCAGAGAAGTCTCCCCCCAGGAGGTTCCCATGACCCGCTCGAGAGCGTTCCATCGCTTCCATCGCTGGACGGCCAAGATGCGCCGGCGCCATCTGCGTGCAGCCCTGCCAGAGCCCCGCGAAGGTGAATTGGCCCTACTGACCCCTGGAGCTGATCTGCGCCGTCTCGCCTGGGAGCGCGATCAATTGGCCGAGCTCAGGGATCGGGATGATGTCATCAGGGTCGCCTGATCCGATTGGACCACACCGCACCTGGGGGCAGAGAGCTTAAGGCTGCGGCCCTGGCACGCCAGGCCCCGGCCCCCAGGTCACGGTGCAGCGGTAGCGAAAATCCCCGCGCACCTGAAAGCTTTCGCATTGCTTACCGATCTCCACCATCCCCTGGGGCAGGCTTTGTCGGGCGCGCTCCAAGGCATTGGTGTTGCTCCAGATGGAGTCAGCGGTGGCACTGCCTGCCCATGCTGGAGGCAGTGCCCAGGCAAGAGCCAGACCTGCTGCGGAGCTGATCAAACTCCGCAGCAGGGAAACGGCTCGGCCGGTGCGGTTCACCAGCGGTTGCCCCCACCGCCGTATCCACCGCCACCGCCACCGCCGCCGTAGCCGCCAGAGCGGTTGCCGCCTCCACCTCCACCTCCACCGCCAGTGCGTTCACGAGGGGTGGCTTTATTGACGCGGATCATGCGTCCCATCCACTCCACATCCTGGAGGTCATCGATGGCTTTTTGCTCCTCCGCATCACTCGCCAACTCGACGAAGGCAAAGCCGCGCTTGCGGCCAGTTTCACGATCGAGGGGAAGGCTGCACTGACGGACTTCGCCGTATTGGCCGAAAAGATCAAGCAGATCCTCCTGTTCGGCCTGGAACGAGAGATTGCCTACGTAAATGGTCATTCCTTGATGGGAACCTGGAACTGATTCGGCGATGCTGGTGGGTTCCTCAAGGAAAGCCGGTCGGATGCGGGTCCTAACTGAGCGCGCCGTTTGGAGCCTGAAAGCCTTTGAATCACGAGCATCGTACAGGGTTACCCCTGGTTCAGCCGAACCAGATGGCGAAGCATGAACGAGACCTGAAGGAAAGCCAACGAATCGGCCTGCCCAGAGCTTCTTGTTCCATTGTCAGGAAACCAACACCGAAGTTTCCTGCGTCATGGCTGGCCCCGTTCCCTGGAGTTTGGCTTGGAGTGACGACGGCGAGCTGGCTCCCCAGGATCGCTTTGACCTCTTTCAGTCCCTGGTCTGCTCAGAATCTCAATCTGCCCAGCCCACCTTGATCGCCGCGATCGAACACATGCCCCTGGAACAGCTTTCCATGGTCTCCACCGGCGGTGTCACCGGACTCTGCGCCTGAAGGCCGCGATCATGCCTTCGTTGGTGCGTGAGCGGGTGGGGCCGGCCCCTTGGGGGCAGCGGGCTCCCCAGCTCAGCTGAACTTGAAACGGCTGCTGGCCTGTCTGGTGCAGCTGGCCTGGGCGTCCGCCAGGCTGACGTTCTGGCTGACCTGGTCAACGAAGCACGTGCAGGCGTAACTGGCCATGCCCGCCGGCGGCTCCTTGCCGGCGGCACTCAGCGCTGCAGAAAAGCCGGCCAGGCAAAGTTGGTTGATGGTTTCGCGAGCACTGGCCTCGGCCGGTAGGGGATGGGCGGTGAGCACCAAAGCGACGGCCGTCGCCAGGGGGACATGCAAGGACAAAGATAAGGACGGCCGTGTCATGGGGTTCACACAGAGGATCGGGTGATCTGGAGCTCCTTGTTCATCACCTTCAGGCGCTTGAGCGACTGGAACACCTCTTCGGGCATGCCCGTGGGCAGGTCGATGGTGCTGTGGGTGTCGAAGATCTGAATCCGACCGATCGAGCGACCGGCCAAACCGGCTTCGTTGGCGATGGCCCCGACGATGTTGCCGGGCTTGACCCGATCGCGCCAGCCCACCTCGATGCGAAAACGATCCATGTTCTCTTCGCTGGGGCCGTCGCCCACCTCAGCGCGCTGGGGGAAGCGACCGCCGGCCGAGCGGGCGGGACGTTCGCCGCGGCGATCAAGGCCACCGGCCACGGAACGGTCCCGATCCCGGGGGGAGGGGGAAGATTGACGGAGCCAGTTCTCATCGCCATGGACCAGGAGTGGGCCAGCGCCCACGGCCAGCTGCAGGGCCGCCAGAGCCAGTTGGTCGGGGCTGACCTCGATCTCCTGGGCGACCCGCTGCAGGATTTCCGCCAGCAGAGCCCGCTCTTCTTCGCTGGAGCTGGGCTGCTGCACGGTGGTGGTCAACTTCTGGCGCAGGCGATCGAGCCGGCTCTGGTTGATGGTGGCGTTGCTGGGCACCTCCATGGGCTCGATCGGACGCCCGACGGCGCGCTCGAGGCCGCCGAGGAAGCGGCGTTCCCGGGGGGTCAGGAAGAGAATGGCGTTGCCGCTGCGGCCCGCCCGGCCGGTGCGGCCAATGCGGTGCACATAGGCCTCGCTGTCGAAGGGGATGTCGTAGTTGATCACCAGGCTGATGCGCTCCACATCGAGCCCACGGGCCGCCACATCCGTGGCCACCAGCACATCCACCTTGCCGCTGCGTAGCCGGTCGATCGTGCGTTCGCGCTGGGCCTGGGGCACATCGCCATTGAGGACAGCGACGTCGTAGCCCTTCTGCTCCAGCGATTCGGCCACGGTGAGGGTGATCGCCTTGGTGCGCGCAAAAATGATCACCCCTTCGCTGGTTTCGGCCTCGAGCACGCGGCTGAGGGCCTCCAGTTTGTGGGGCGCATTCACCGAGAGGTAGCGCTGGCGGATGCGGCTGGCATCGTCTCCCTTCTGGCGGATCGTGACTTCGGCGGGATCGTTCAGATACTTGTGGGAGATGCGCCGGATTTCCGAGGGCATGGTCGCCGAGAACAGCACCACCTGACGCTGTTCGGGCAGCTGGGTGAGCACCCATTCGACGTCGTCGATGAAGCCCATGCGCAGCATTTCATCGGCCTCGTCAAGCACCAGGGTCTTGAGGGCCGAGAGATCGAGGGTGCCCTGGCGCATGTGGTCCATCACCCGGCCAGGGGTGCCCACCACCACCTGAACGCCTCGTTTGAGGCGGGCGATCTGGTCACGGAAATCTGCGCCGCCGTAGATCGGCAGCACACGGATGTGGGGCAGGTTGATGGCATAGCTGTTGAAGGCCTCAGCCACCTGCAGGGCCAGCTCGCGGGTGGGGGTCAGCACCAGCACCTGGGGGCTCCGTTGCTGCAGGTCCATGCGTGCCAGCAGCGGCAGGGCGAAGGCTGCCGTCTTGCCCGTACCGGTCTGGGCCTGACCCACCAGGTCGCGGCCCAGCATCAGTTCAGGGATCGCGGCGGCTTGGATCGGGGAAGGCTGTTGATAGCCGACGCTGGCGAGAGCCGCCAGCAATTCGGGCGCAAAACCAAAGGAGGCGAAACCACTGGTGGCGTCGCTGGACGGTGCGCGATCAGCCGGTGAACTCCCTGTAGCGGCAGCGCTCAGCTCCGATTCGGAGTCGGTCTCGGCGGAACTGGAGGTGGTGGGGCTGGAGGTTGTTGTGGCTTCGAGGTTCGTCTCGAGCGGACCGATCAAGGTGGTGTCGAGTTCGATGGCGCCCGCGGAGGCAGGCAGATCAGCCGCGCTGAGATCGACTGAACAGCCGAAGCTCTCGCACGCAGTGGTGTTGGTCACGTATTCGGAAAAGGGCCTTGGCCTGGATGTCCTTCAATGCAGGCCGGCAGTCACACGCTGGATCCCTTAACGGGGACTCCAAGAAAAACGCCTTGCCCTTAATCAAAGGGTGAGGTGCAATCTTAACACCTGATCCTGGTCCCTTCTGGCCTCCTGGGATCCCCGGGCCGGCGGTGGCGGCGCGGACCCGTGCTCCTGCCGGGGTCTGCTTGCGGGATTCCCTTCCCGGCGGCCGTTTCTCCGTCCTGGGCGATGTCAGCGGCCATAGTCGTCATCGATGCGCTCGATGTCGTCTTCCCGCAGCGTTGCGCCCCGTTGCACTTCGATGATCAGCAGATCCCCATCGCCGGCCCGGGCCCGGTGCAAGCTGCCCCGGGGCACGTGGAAGGTGCTGCCGGCGGCGCAGGGCTGGGGGAGGCCCTCCAGCTCCAGCCAGCCGCTTC
Source organism: Cyanobium sp. Morenito 9A2 (assembly GCF_024345575.1). Classification (GTDB taxonomy): domain Bacteria; phylum Cyanobacteriota; class Cyanobacteriia; order PCC-6307; family Cyanobiaceae; genus ATX-6F1. The sequence continues at coordinate 132,777 of NZ_JAGQBJ010000002.1, read as the reverse complement.
CTGCCACCACCACCCAGTGCTCCTCACGGTGGTGGTGGCGCTGGAGGCTGATGCGCTGACCGGCGTGAATCAGCAGGCGCTTGACCAGGTAGCCATGGCCTTCACCGAGGGCCTCAAACCAGCCCCAGGGGCGCTCTTCCCGTGTCATGGCCGACCGCACCGAGGTTGAACCATGGTGGCGTGGATGCCGTGGCGGGCCAAGGCCGGCGGCAGAAGGTTGGTGTTGATGCCGTGGTGCCTTGAGAAATGCGTGGGATCGGTCCCTAGTACACCCAAGCAATGGATCGATTCAACCATCCAAAGACTGAAAGCCTTCGTGCGATTCACTTCCCTACGGGACATATCAGCGAACGGAGCTGACGGGGGGATCGGCCCTGGGAACAGGGGAGACGACTCAATCGATCGCTTTGATTGAGTCGTCTCCTGATTGGAAACGATCGCAGCGCATGGGTTACCGGTCACCGAGCTCAATCACCACCTCTCCTTGGTCGCTGGTGATTGCTGGGGGAGCGATGCTGCAATCAGAGGGCCTGATGTTGATCAAGACCTCAAGCCCCCGTTCGCCTTCAGGCGATCGAGGGGGCGAGGGTGAAAGGGTCATCAGAGACGCCTGGGGCCGGGTGTTCCAAGTGGCTGCCCTATGTAACCTTTGGGGCACCTCACTAACATCCAAGGACGTCAGATCATCGATGCAGAAGGTGATTCCAGATGGAACCTAAGGGCACACGTGAGGGGAGACTAATGGAGCAGGGTCTCTGATGGAAACGACGCCAGTGGTGCTGGCCTCGACCGGGGTTGGAGTGACCCTCCCTCCGGTGATTGAAGTATGGGCGCAACGGCCAGTGACGCCCCCTGCCGTTCACTTTTCGTTGGCATGTTGCGTTGCGTAAGCGACCGTGGGGGTGGCATCATCCAGCCGCTGTTTCCATTGTCTGGCGAGTCCCCAGGTCAGCGCCGCCCCCAGCAGAGAGCTGCCCCCGAGACCCACCAGCAAGGGAGCCGGGCCCCAGCGCTCCAGCACCAGCGGCACCAGGAGAGCCGTGAGCACTGCTCCTCCCTTGCCGGCCGCGGTCGCAAGGCCCGCTCCCCGGGCCCGCTCCCCCGCCGGGAAGACGTTTCCCGCCAGCAGGTAGGTGGTGGCATTGGGCCCCAGGTTGGTGGTGAACAGGAACAGACCCAGGCCGATGGCCAGCAGCAGGGGCTGGGGCTGATCGCCCCTGGCGCCCCAGGCCGCCAGGGCAAGGGCGAAGGCGCAGCCACAGAAGCCCGCGATCTGCTGGGGAATGACCTCCACCCAGCGGCAGAGCATCGTGGCTCCGACGCCGCCGGCCACCAGCAGGGACTCCTCCAGCACTGTGCCCACTGCGGCGCTGCTGCCTGCCGGCAAGATTTCACCCAGCACCCGGGGCAGGTGGATGCTGAGGCCGTAGGTGGCCAGGTCCTGGAGAAACCAGGGCACAGCCGCCAGCGCCAGAGGCGCCAGCGACGGGGCGGTGGCCTTCGGTCCCTGGGTTGGTGTAGAGCTCCTCGCTGACTGGCTTTCGCTGGGGGAACGGCTGTCAAGGGATCGCTGGGCGGACGACCCGCCGTTGGCGGCACCGCCGGCGGCCGCTGGCTCCAGGCGGGGGTTTCCTCCACCCCCAGCCGCCCAAGGATCAACACCACCAGAGGCAGCAGTGGCAGCAGGTAGAGCTGCCGCCAACCAAGGCCCGAGGGCAGGCCCAACAGGCCACCTCTGAGCACCCCGAGGGCCTGAAAACCGACGGACGAGAGCACCAAGGGTGCCCGCCACTCCGGGGCTGCGCGCTCCGAGAGCATCAGGTGGCCCATGGGGTTGTCGGCGCCGAGGGCCAGGCCCACCAGCAGCAGGTTCCACAGCAACCATGGGCCGTTGGGGCTGAGGGCCGCGGCCACCAGCGCCAGCATCAGCAGCCCCAGTTCACCGATGAACACGGGCCGGCGCCCCCAGCAGCATGCCCAGCAGCGGCGCTGCGGCGGCCAGGCCCGTGTCCCCTAGCTGCAGCTCCCGGGCCGCCAGGGAAAGGTGAGCCCTCCCATGAACACGATCAGACCCTCGAGGTACTTGCCGGCGCTCACCAACCACCACACCCGCCAGGGCATGGTGTTCAAGGCAGCGGGCTCCGCTCCCGGGCGCCCGCCAACCAGCTGGGTGCCGGCGGGGTGACCAGCAGGGCCCGCTCCCGGGCGCGGGTCAGGCCGGTGTAGAGCAAGCGGGGATCCCAGCGGGCCAGCTCCGGCAGCAGCAGCAGCACCTCGCCGTACTGGCTGCCCTGAGACTTATGGATCGTCAGGGCCAGGGCCGGCTCAGCACCGGGGAGCCGATCGGGATGGATCAACCGCCACCCCCCCTCGGCGGCTGGCGCGGCGAACAGCACCTGCCGCTCACCGGCCCAGTTCACGAGTACTCCCACATCGCCATTGGCCAGCCCCTGCTCCGCCAGGTTGCGCTGGCAAAGCAGTGGCGTGCCCAGCGGCCAGAACCGGGGTGGCTGGATGGCCTGCTCACCGAGCAACGTTCGATGGATCGCTTCGACGCCCCAGGCCCCCCTGCGCACGGGGGTGAGCAGTACACAGCTCTCCAGCTCCGTCAACAAGGCCTTCACCCGGTTCCCTGACCCTTGATTCGATGGTTGAGCCGAGGGTGGCGTCCCGGGGGCCTCGAGAGGCTCGAGCCGGGCCGCCAGCAGGCCCAGATGGTGCAGGTGTTGCTCCAGGCGTTGGCGCAGGAGCGGGGGGAGCCGACCCGGCGGGGCGGTCAGCCATTGGAGGTTGGCGTCCGCCTCAACTTCCTCTAGGGCCTGGCGCAGGACGTGCGGATCCGGGCGATCCCGCTCCTCGCTCCGCAGCACGGCCGCCACCGCCGCCAGCGCTCCGTTGTTGCGGTAGATGGTGGTCAGCTCGACGGCGGCGGACCCAAGGGCCTGGAGGTGCTCGGGCCGCTGCAGTTCCAGCAGCACAGCTCCCGGGCCCACCGGAGGCAACTGGGCCGGGTCCCCAACTAGCACGAGTTGCGCTGAGTCCGGCAGCGCCTCCAGCAGGGCGTCCATCAGGGGTAGATCCACCATCGACAACTCATCCACCACCAGCAGATCGAGATCGAGCAGGTGATGGCGATGGCGCCGATAACGCTCGCCATTGCTCTCCAGCAATCGGTGCAGGGTGGTGCAGGGAGCGTTGGCAAGGAGATGGGCAAGGGATGCGGGGACGCGCTCCAACCCTTCGCCGATCGCCGCCTTCAGCCGGGCCGCGGCCTTCCCAGTGGGGGCTGCTAGGTGCAGGCGCAGCAGGGGATCCTGGTCGAGGGCCGCCGCCAGCAACTGCACCACGGTGCTGGTCTTGCCCGTGCCGGGTCCGCCCCCCAGCAGCAGCAGCCCCTGGCCCAAAAGGGCTGCCACCGCCTGGCACTGACGAACATCCAGCGCGCCCCGCTTCCCCGCCAGAGCGACGGCGTCGCGGATGGCCTGGGCCGATGGCGCCTGCGGCCAGGGGCGGTTGGCCCGCTCGATCAGGCGGCCGATCACTTGCTCCTTGAGCCCATGCCAGCGGCGCCAGGCGAGTTGGTCACCCTGCAGCACCAGGGGCGCCTCGGGGTGCTCAGCCGCCAGGGGGGAGGCGGCCAGAGCCTGGAGGTGGCCATCGGGCCAGGCCGTGGCCGAGAGGCCCTCAGGAGCTGGGCCTGACAAAGCCAATACCAGTTCCCCTCGCTCCAGCTCCCATGCCAGGGCGCCGATCGCCTCAGCCACCAGCGGATCAGGGGTGGCTCCAGCGAGCCGGGGCAGGGCTTCGGAGAGGGCGTCGCCCAGCGCACCGAGCCAGGTGGTGTCGGTGCCGCTGCGACCGCTGGGGCTCTCAGGACTGGAACGACTCACGGACTTCCCTCCCGCAGCAGCTGATCCAGGGCCAGGAGGCGCTCCAGGGGAGGCTGATCCACCAGCATCCCCGGCACGGGATCGGCCGTGGTGGGCCCCGCTACCCCGCGCAGGAACACGTAGACGTACCCGCCCAGATCACGCTCGGGCTGATAGCCAGGCAGGCGCCAACGCAGGTAGCGGTGCAGGGCCACCAGGTAGAGGTGCGCCTGCAGTGGGTAGTGGTGGTGCAGCATCTGCTGCTCCATCGCCGCCTCGGTGTAGTGGGCGGGACCGCAGGCCAGCGGCCGGTTCTCGCCGTCGCGCACTCCGATCCAGTTGCTCTTCCAATCGGCCACCCACCAACGGGGATGACCCTGGGCGTCGGGGGCGGTGAACAGCAGATCGATCGAACCGGTCAGGAAGCCCCTGCTGGCCACCTCCAACTGGGCCAGTCGCTCGGCATAGGCCGCCCCGAAACGGCCCCCCGGATGGTTCGCGAACACCTGGGCCAGCCCCCGGGCGCTCACGAGCCGCGGGGCGCCGAGAGGGGCGCTCTGGCCCTTGGCCAAGGCCAGGGGTACGGCCAGGGGCAGGTCGAAGTTCAGTTCGTTGAGGCAGCGGCGCCGCGGCAGATCCGCCAGGGCGAAGCGGCCCAGAGCTCCGCCCATGGGAGTGAGCCGTAACCACTCCATCCCCTCCAGCACTGCCTCCAGTTGGGTGGTGGGCAGGCCGGCCCGCTCCAGCTCCCGGCGCACCAACTGGCGATGGATCTCATCGCCAGCGGGTCGCTGGTGATCGAACTGCTCAAGGATGCGGTGGAGGCCATCGCCGGCAGCGGCGCCGCGGGGGAAGTCCGCCAGGGGGCCGCGCTCGGGCCAGGCCGGTCTTGCAACGGGGGCGGCGGCGAGCGCCTGGCCGCTCGCCGGGGCAGCGGGGCTCACCGCGGCCGCCCCGTTGTTCATCCGGCCGGCTATTCCCTCCCCTTCATCCATCCGCTCGGCCGCCCCATCGGTTTCCCGCCCCTCTTCAAGGGCGATGGGGCCGAGGGCCGCGGCGGCACCCTGTGTCCAACTGGAGTAACTGCTGCGGCCCCAGCGGCGATCGAGGGCGCGATGGGGTACAGGTCCGCAGGTCAGCGCTCCTTTCAGCGCCGGCGGCTGCCAGCGATCGGCCGGTGACGCTGGGGCAGGCAGCTCGGCAGGCTCGATCAGCTGGAGCTGCAGGCCCGAAGCCCCCAGATGCTCAGCCAGCCCCTCCCGCCAGGTGGTGCCCCCTCGTGTGCGCCCAAACAGCCAGGGGCGCAGGGGGTCGGAAGCGGGGTCCCCGGCGGGCGCCCAGACCAGCACGAGCAGATCGCAGGCCCGGGTGGCCGCCACGTAGGCCAGGCGCTCCAGTTCCTGGGCCTCGGCGGCGCGGGCCTGCGCTCGGGCCGCAAACCCTGTTCCCCATTGGCCATTGAGGTGCAGATCCCAGCGGGAACCGCCGCTGTTCGGCGGCCTCCAGCGGCGCCCTAAACCCTGACCGGATCGGGTCGAAAGACCCCGCCAGAGGGTGGGCGTGATCACCACCGGGTACTCCAGCCCCTTGCTGCTATGGACCGTCACCACGGCCACCGCAGAGCTGACGGCATCGCTGTGGCGCTGGTGGGCATCGGGCACGGGACCGTCGTCCTCCAAGCGCTGGCGCCGCAGCCAGTCGAGGGCGGCGGCGGGCCCCAGGCCCTCCCGGTGCATCTGCTCCTGCAGCAACTGGGCTGCCTGCTGCAGGTCAGCGAGCAGGCCGCCCCCGAGCGACAGCCCCGCCAGCTCGGCGCTGCCCAGCAGGTCGCCGAGGACAGCCAGCAGGCCATCGCGCTCCAGGACGCCCACCAGATGACTGATCCGGGTGCTGAGGGCCTCAAGGCTGCCGGGGCCCGCCCCGCTGCCCTGGGCGCCGGCCAGTTGGGCGCCACTCCAGCCCAACAGGGGCGTGGCCGCCAACAGCCGCAGGGCTGCGCCGTTGCCCGGATCAGCCAGGGCCGCCAGCAGCCGTTGCAACACCGTGGCCCCCTCGCTGGCGAAGACATCCCCCTGACTCACCAGCCGGCTGGCGATCCCCCGGTGCTCCAGCGCCTGGCGCAAGGCCTCCGCTTCCCGGTGCTTGTTCACCAGCAGGGCGATGTCGGAGGGAGCGAGGGGGCGGCTGGCCTCGCCCTCGCGCAGGTTCAGACCGCGGCGCAACAGATCGAGCACCAGCTGGGCCACCTGGGCCGGCAGGAGCGCGTCGATCTCCCCCAGGGTCAGCGTCTCGGCCTCGGTGAGCTCCCCCGCCAGCCAGAGCAACTGCAGCGGGGACTCCCCGGCCGGCAGTTCCAGGGCGTGAAGGGCCGCCTTGGCTGGATTGGCTCGCACCTGGGGCACCGGCAGGTTGCTCTTGGCCAGCCCCACGGCGCCCATCAGAGCGTTGAGGCTGGCGATCAGGGCCTCGCTGGAGCGGAAGTTCTCGCTCAGTTCACTGACGGAATCGGCGCACACCCTGGCGGCGCGGTAGGTGTCCAGATCGCCGCCACGGAAGCGGTAGATCGCCTGTTTGGGGTCCCCCACCATCAGCAGCAGGTGCTCGGGACCCGTGAAGGCGCGCTGGAGGATACGCCACTGGATCGGATCGGTGTCCTGGAATTCATCCACCAGCGCCACGCGGTAGCGGCGCCCCAGTGCCTCCAGCAGCTCGGCGTGCTCCTCCCCCTCGGGCCCCGGATCCAGCCCCTCCAGCAACTGGGCATAACCCAGGCGGCCACTGCTCTGGCGCCGGCGGGCCAGCTCCGAGCGGCCCCAATGGGCGGCGTGGAGCAGCAGCGCTTCGGCCGGCCCCTCCACCAGATCAGCGATCGCCAGCAGCAAGGGACGCTCGGGCAGGGAGGGATCGGTTTCACCAGCCCTGCGGGCCGCGGCGCTGAAGGGGCCCGGGTGGAAGTAGTTCCGCAGCGCGTTCTGCTCGAGCAAGGAGGCGTAGGAACCCTGCTCCGGCTGGGTCGCGAGCCAAGCGTTGATTCCACCCATCCAGTCGTTGCTGGGCTTGGCGGCATAGGGCTTTGGATCGAAACCTTCCGCCCTCCATCGGGCCGCAGAGGATTTCAAGGCCTCGTAGAGGCCCTCCCCCCGCTTCGTCCAGAGCTCCTGAAATCGGCTCCAGCGCTGCTGCCACAGGGCCACCAGCTGGGGGGCCAGGGGCTCGCTCGGATCGAGGCCCAGGGGCACTGGATCCAGCTCAAGGGCCGTGTCGCTCTCCAGCTGGGCGAGGAGATCCTCCAGCGCCTTGGGCGTCACCCCGAGGGACTGGGCTCCCGCCAGCAGCTCCACGGGCAGGGCCACCACCTGGGCCTGCCAGTAGTCATGGGCCACCTGGCGCACGAGGATGCGGGCTTCGGGGTCGAGTTCCACTTCGGGAGCCAGGGCGGCCTCGAGGGCCTGGCGGCGCAGGCTGCGCTGGCTGAAACCGTGCAGGGTGGTGATATCGGCGCGATCGAGTTCATCAAGGGCCAGCAGCAGCCGGCCCATCAGCTGGCGCCGGCCGGCGTGATCCATCGGTTGACGCGCGAACCAGCGCTCCAACACCGGATCGGGGAAGGTCCGCAGCGCCTGATCGGCCTGCTCCAACACCGTGAGCGCCTGTTGCAGCCTCCGGCCGATGCGGTCGCGCAGTTCGGCGGCGGCGGCGTTGGTGAAGGTGACCACCAGCAGCTCCCCCAACGGCAAACCGCGTTCCAGCACCAGCCGCAGCACCAGGTGCGCCAGGGTGAAGGTCTTGCCGGTGCCGGCGCTGGCCTCCAGCAGCCGCACCCCGGGCCCAAGGCTGAACGTGTCAGCATCGAACCTGCCCATCGGGTGGCTCATCGCCCCTTCTCCTTGCCAGGCTTCTGCTTGCGCGTCCTTTCCTTGCTCACCCGCTCGAGGACGGGCCCATAGAGGGCCTCAGCCGCTGCCGAAAAGCTCCCGCCCAGCAGTGCGTCGATCGGGGTGTCGGCGCCGAAACAGGTCGCCAGCACGGGACTCTCCCGTTCCCCTGGAAACAGGATGCCCCCTTCCCAGGCTGCGGCCGCCTTGGCTGGGCCGCTGCCCGCCGCCTTGCGCTCGGCCTCCACGAACGCCCAGCCTGTCCTGGGCGGCACGGGCCAGCAGGCCCCGCCCAGCTGCTCGCGCAGGGCAAGGAGCGCCTCCAGCTCCAAAACGGCCTGGTCGGCCTCCGGGGGCTCCAGCCGCAGCTCCACCGCGAATTGGTCCTTGCTGCTGCGGGCCACCAGCACCCCGCCGGCAGGGGCCTCCCCGGCGGCGGCGGCCAGCAGCACCCGCAGCCAGAGGTCCAGGCGCTGGGCCACCCCTTCCTTGGCGGTGTGGCTGAGCACGACCAGTTGTCCACGCCAATCGAGCTCGAGGCTGAGCCCCTGCCAACAGCTGACGCCGGTGTGGGGCTTCCCGAGCCCTTCCAGCACGGCCCCAAGCGTGCGCCAGCGACCGCCCATCACCATCCCCTCCAGCTCCCCTGCCGATCCAGCAGGGAAGCGGCCCCGGCCTCGGTCCAGCCCCAACCAATCCGGCCCATCGCCATCCTGCGGAGCTGCGCTCGTTCGCTCCTCCAGTTGACCGCGCAGCAGCGCGGCCCTCTGTCGTTCGTCGAGGGTCAGATCCTCCAGGTCCTCCACTGGCGTGTGCCACTCGCCGGGATGGAGCCCCAGCTGCCGCAACCAGTGCTTCTGGGGGGCCATCAGCCAGTCGCGCAGGTCGCCGGTGGGATCCCGGGCCAACAGGGCGGCGGTGGTGGGATCAAGGGCCAGCGCGGAGGGGGGCTGCCGCAGGGCCAGGGGCAGGGGCCGGTGGGCCTCCCCCCGCTCCAGCAAGCGCCGCGCCTGCAGCAGGCGGCGGTCACAGCTGGGGGCGGGCCGGAGGGGCTGGGCCAGGAAGTTGGCGCGATCGAGCGGGTTGGCCGGGTGGGGGATGGTCAGGGCTGAGGCCCCGCCGGCCAGCCGCTGGTTCAGCGTCTCCAGCAGCTGACGCACCGGCGTCGCCGGCATCAGCTCCGCGCCGCTGCGCTCCTCGCGGTTGCTCCAGCTGATCAAGAGGTGGCGGCGCGCCGAGAGCAGGGCCTCGATCAGCACGTAGCGGTCTTGATCGGAGGAGCTGGGGTCGCCCAGGCGTCGCTGGCGCTCCAAAAGATGGAACCCCGGCCGCTCCTTCCGGCGGGGGAAAACGCCGGCATCGAGGCCCAGCAGCACGATCACCTTGTGGGGGATGGCCCGCATCGGTTCCAGGGCGCTGATGGTGAGGGCGCCGCTGCGGTGGCCGAAACGGCCGCTGTCGATCGAAAGCCGCTCCTCCAACACCGCCGCCACCACCGGCGCCGCCAGGGCCAGCTCGGTGTCGCCGGCGCTGCGGAGCCAGTCGTCGCTGGCGGCCAGGATCGACTGGCGCTCCCAGGCCTGGGAACCGTCCTCACCGAAGAGATCGTTGAGCAGCTCCAACAACAGCGGCCCCCAGCGCTTCGGGGTGTGCGCCTGGCGCAGCCGCAACAGCCAGCGGCGCAGATCCAGCAACAGCTGCAGGCTGCGGCCCTGGGCCTCCAGGCTGCCGGCCACGACCAGTGGGGCCGCATCCCCCAGGGCCAGGCCCGGCTGATCGGGCAGCACCAGACCCAGCAGCAGGCGATCGATGGCCCAGCTGAGGCTGTGCTGGCGCTCGCCGCCGCGATCGTCCCCATCAAGACCCCAGCGGAAGCCCGCCTCCTGAAGCTGGGCCGTGAGCCGCGCCCCCTCACCGACATTGAGCCCGAAGCGCTCCAGCAGAGCCCCGTTGCCGAGCACCACCTCCAAGGCCGTGGCCGTAAGCCGTTCGCCCCCCAGGCGCAGCAGGCCCAGCAGGGCACTGGCCAGGCCCGCCTGGCTCTGCTGGCTGCGGTCGGTCAGGCGCCAGGGCAAGGTCACACCGGTGGCGGCGTCGTCGCCAAACACTGAGGCCACCAGGGGGGCGAAGGTCTCCACCTGGGGGGTCATCACCAAAATGTCGCGGGGTTCGAGCGTGGGATCGGCCGCCATGAGCTGCAGCAGGCGGTCACGCAGGATCTGGACCTGGCGTAGACGGCCCGGGCAGGGGTGGAACTCCAGGGAGCTGTCACCCACGGCCAGGGTCAAGGACCCCTGGCCCCCATCCGTGGGCGGCCCCATCCCGGAGCCCTCCGGATCCTCGGTCGGCCCCACGAGCTCCTGCTGCAACTGCTCCAGCACGGTGGGCTCGTGCCCTAGCCCCGCCCTGACACCGGCTGGCAGGAAAAACAGATCGCGGCCCTCCCACTGCCCCAGCTGGGCCTCACCCGTACCCTCCAACAACTGCTGGAACTCGGCCCCCAAGCGCCCGAACAGTCCCTCCAGCCGCGGTGCCTCCAGCACCCAGTCGCCGGCGAAGGGCGTGCGCCAGCCGTCCCCCTCCAGAAGCTGCTGCCGTCGACTGAAACAGCGGCGCCAGAGGTCGCGGCAGGGGGTCAGCAGGTAGAGCTCCACATCCACCGTGCCGGAGAGGGCCTGCAGCAACTCCACCTGCACGGGCGCCAGGCTGCTGAGGCCGAACAACCGCAACGGTTGGTCGCTGGCCAGGGGCGCATGGGTGCCCCGGCGCAGGTGCTCGATCGCCCGCCTCACCCGGAGGCCGAAGGGCTCGACGCCAAGGCGGTCGCGCAGGCGCCGCAGCAGCAACGGCTGCCAGCGCTGCTGCTCCGGCAGTTCCCCGCCCCGCCCGTCGCCCAGACCCTCCCGCCACCAATGCTCCAGCAGCTCCGGGCGGTACAGGGCGTAGTCATCAAAGGCATCGGCGATCGCCCGTCCCAGCCGCCAGAGGGGCAAGCCCAGGCTGCGGCCTCCCTCGGCGCGCTCCCCTTGCCGCCGCTCCAGCCAACGGCGCAGCAGAGCGGCTTCCGGTTCCCGCACCAGTTCTTCAAGTAGCTCCAGCACGGGCCAGACCAGCTCGGTGGCCCGCCAGGGGTCGTTGGCCGACGGGCTGGCCGTGGGGGCAGCGTTCTCCCCCAGCAGCTCATCCACCAGCTGGCGCAGGCGACTGCCTGGAAATGGAAAGCGCAGATGGGCGGCAATGCCATCGGCGTAAACCTCGTCGCCGTCCCCCTGCTGGGGTGCCGTGCCCAGATGCAGGGCCAGCTGCTCAGCCAGCCAGCGGCTGGTGGGCCACGTGTTGACGACCACCAGGGCCTGCTCGAAGGGCCCCGGAGGGCTCAGCTGGAACTGGGCGGCCAGCAACTGGGCGAGAAGCTCAGCCCGGTTGCTGCGATAGACGATCAGCAAGGGCTGCCCAACAGCGCCCTGCTGGGCTCCAGCCAGGGGGCGCAGTCCCCGCGCCGGCCATAGACCTGGCGCTGGGCGCGGGTTTCAGGGCAGTAGGCCGTGAGCGTGCCGCCGTAGCAGGCGCCGGTGTCGATGGTCACGATGTTGTTGGGGCGACGGCGCACCAGCGGACCGGGGGTGTGGCCCACGATCACCTCCCCGAAGCGTCCGTCGTAGTGGTCCCAGAAGGGTTCCCGCACGGACAGATCCGGCTCCCAGGTGTGGGGATCAAAGCCGGCGTGGGTGGCGACCCAGCCGCGGCCCCAGTAGGCCAGGGGCAACTGCTCCAGCCGCTCCAGCCACTGACGGCAGAGCCAGTCCCCCAGGTGCCGGTAGGTGTCACAGCCAGCCAGATCCAGCTGGGCCGCCCAGGTGCCCTCGCGCAGGGCCCGAACCAGCTTGAACTCATGGTTTCCCATCAGCCACACCCCCCGGCCGGAGGTCACCAGCGACCAGGCGAGTTCCATCGACCGCTCGATCTCGGGGCCGCGGTTGATCACGTCGCCGCACAGGACCAGCCGATCGGTGGTGGGCAGAAGCCGGAGGAGATCCCAGAGCGATTCCGCGCAACCGTGGACGTCACCGATCACCCAGTGGCGATGGGGTTGAGACCGTAGTGTCATGCAGGGCACATGCTTGCCGAAGTTTGACCTGGCAGGGGTGAATTTGTCAGCCCCCCTATCCATGAACGTCAACACCGGTTGGAGGTGTCCCCGGTTACCTTTCGGACTGCAGATCTCGTCCGGCCCATGGACCCTCGGTCGCTGCCCGTTTCCCGCCGGGTGCAACTTCTGGTCAAGGCCTTGAACGGGGCCGAGCGCACCAACGAGGCTCTGGCCCGTTGCAGTGATGGCGACGGGATGGTGATGGTGCTGGTGGACGCCTCCAACAAGCTGGGGCTGGGCCTCAGCCGCGAAGACCTGCTGAAGACCCCACCGATCCGCGATTGGATCTGGTGGAAGAACAAAGAGGCCCTGTTGACCATCGGCGACGAACAGCCCCGCTACCAGCAGGATGGCCGCCAGCAACGGGAACGTCAGCGCCAGCAGGATGAGTCGCCCGATTCAGTTGGCACAGATCCGCCGCGTAAACGCTTCCTCGGACTCTTCTGAGCCCTTTTCGCCGCTCCGCCGCCTGTGATCCGACCAGCCGTCGCTCCAGGGAGCTCTCTGTCTCTGGCCCTCAGCCCAGGCTGGCCAGGGCCTCCGCTTGAGAAGCGGCCGAGTAGCTGCCTTTGAGCACGAATTCAAGGCGCAGTTTGAGGAATTCGATGAACTTGGCGTCGGTGGAGACCACGGCGGCGGCGGGCCGGGGCACAGCCGCGGCGATCGCTGCGACGGCTGGACGCTCCAGGAATGCGGGGCGTTTCACCAGCCAGAAATCGATCGCCTTGCCCTTCTCGCCGTAATAGCGCTCGCGTTCCTTGAGCACCTCCGCCAGGGGTTCCTCCACGGTCAGGAAGGTTTCGCTGGCCGCCACGAAGTGGAAGAGGGGGGCGGAGGACTCACTCATGGAAAGGCGGCGTTGAACAGGGGTTCCCGGCGGGGATTCTGAACCAGGGCCCGCATCTGCCGCACCGCCGCCTCCAGCCCCACCGCCAGGGCCCGGGCCACGATCGTGTGACCGATGTTCAGCTCCTCCATCCCCTCGATCGCCGCCACGGGTTCCACGTTCTGATAGGTGAGCCCATGGCCGGCGTTGACGCGCAGCCCGAGCTGACGGGCCCTGGCGCTGGCCTCGATCAGGCGGGCCAGTTCCTTGGGCTGGCCCGCCCAGTCGGCTTCGGCGTAGGCGCCCGTGTGCAGCTCCACCCAGCGGGCACCGCTGCGCTGGCTGGCGCGCAGTTGATCGGCCTCGGGGTCCACGAACAGGCTCACGGGGATGCCGGCCGCGTTCAAGCGCCCCACCAGGGCGGTGAGCTGCTGCTCCTGTCCGGCGATGTCCAGACCGCCTTCGGTGGTGATCTCCTGGCGCTTCTCCGGCACGAGGGTGACCATGGCAGGGCGCAGCCGCAGGGCAATCGCCTCCATCTCAGCGGTGGCGGCCATCTCGAGGTTGAGGCGGCTGCGCAGGGTGGCGCGCAGCAGTTCCACGTCGCGCAACTGAATGTGGCGCCGGTCTTCGCGCAGGTGCACCGTGATGCCGTCGGCGCCCCCGAGCTCGGCCAGGAACGCCAGGTTGACAGGGTCGGGCTCGGCGGCGCGGCGGGCCTGGCGCACGCCGGCGATGTGGTCGATGTTCACCCCCAGGCTGGCCATGGCCGCTGCCCCACAAGGCCATCGATCCTATGGAGCGTCCAGGCAGGTGCCGGCGGGTGCACGCCCCAGGCAACATGGCCGCCGCCGCAACTGCCCGCACCCGGACCAAAGCTGCAGCCCATGGCCCCTAACTTGAAAGTCGATCGAAGCCCTCCGGTGACGGCGCAGACGGCACTGATCCAACGGGAACGCCGGCTCTGCAACGGCGTTAATCCCTGGCTGGCGCCGATCGCCGTGCTGCTCGCCCAGGACGGGCCCCTGGCGTCCTTCTTCAGCGCTCTCACGGTGCTCGGCCCCGAGCACCTGCCCCACAACGGACCGGTGCTGCTGGCTCCCACCCACCGGGCCCGCTGGGATGCCCTGCTGCTCTCCAGCTTCGCCGGCCAGAGGGTCAGCGGCCGGCATTGCCGTTTCATGGTCACCCTCACCGAGATGCAGGGTCTCCAGGGCTGGTTTCTGACCCGGCTGGGCTGCTTTCCCGTTGACCAGGGCCGCCCCGGCACCGCCCCCTTGCGGTACGCCGTCGACCTGCTGGCCCAGGGCCAACAGGTGGTGATGTTCCCGGAAGGACACATCCGCCGCACAGACGAGCCGATCCGCCTGCACCAGGGCCTGGCGCGGCTGGCGGTGCTGGCCCGCAGCCAGGGTCTCGATGTGCCGGTGGTGCCCGTGGGCCTGGGCTACAGCACCAGTCCGCCGTGCTGGCGGGGGCAGGGTGCCATCTGCTTCGGTACGGCGCTGCGGGTGCGGGGGGAGGGGCGAACGGCCGTGCGCGATCTGAACGAGCGCCTCAGCCTGGCGATGCAATCAGCTGAGGAAGCGGCCAGAGCGGCCGTGGGTCGCCCCATCGGCACCATCTAAACTTCCGCCACCTTCGACAATCAGCCGTGCGCAGGCCTGTTGTGGCCCTCAGCTTTGTCCTGATGGCGTCCTTGGTCCCGCTGGCCCCTTCCGTCGCGGTGCGGGCCCAGGCTGAGCCACCGAAAGCATCGGAGGGCGTCAGCGGCGGTCTGAACCTTTCCGCCGTGCGTGCCCAGTTGGCCAAGGGGGATGCCGCCGCCGCCAGCGGCAACCTCGCCGAGGCGCGCAAGTCCTATGACCTGGCCCGGGACAGCTCCCGACGCCTGCTCACCTTCTACCGCGACCTCAGTGGGGCCTTCCGCGGCCTTGATGCCCGCATTCCCAGGGAGATGGATCAGAATGCCCTGGAATCGCTCGAAGTCCTTGCCCAGGCGAACCTCCGACTGGCGGCGGTGTTCCGTCGTCAGAACCAGCCCGAAGTCGCCGTTCCCCTGCTGGTGGAAGTGGTCAAGAGCATGACCCCCTCCCGGGAGGAAGGCCGCAAGGCCTACCAGAGCCTGGTGGAGATCGGCTTCGCCACGATCCCCTACACGGCGGTGAGCGGTCCAGGCAGCTAAGGCCCCATGGCCCCTAGATTTCCCGCCATGTGAGTGGCCCCGTGCCCGATGGTTCAACCGGAACAGGTGAAAGCAGCGATTCTTGAATCTCTGCCCGATGCCCAGATTGAGGTCGAAGATCTCACCGGCGGCGGCGACCACCTGCAGGTCAAGGTGATCTCCAGTGCCTTCGACGGACTCTCAAGGGTGCGCCAGCACCAGCTGGTCTACGGCGCCCTGCGCCGCGAACTCGCCACTGAGGCCATCCACGCCCTCGCCCTGCAAACCTCCCTTCCCGCCTGATATCAACCCATGGATCCTGCCGTTCAACAGCGCCTCGAAACCCTGATCAGCAGCAGTCCCGTGCTGGTGTTCATGAAGGGCTCCAAGCTGATGCCCCAGTGCGGCTTCTCCAACAACGTTGTTCAGATTCTCAATTCCCTGGCGGTGCCCTTCGAAACTTTCGACGTGCTCTCCGATGGGGAGATCCGCCAGGGGATCAAGGAGCTCTCCGACTGGCCCACCATCCCCCAGGTTTATGTGAACGGGGAGTTCATCGGCGGCTCCGACATCCTGATCGAGCTCTACAACTCGGGAGAACTGCGCGAAAAGCTGGCCGTGGCCCTGGCGTCCTGAACATCGGGCTTCCTGGGGGCCTGCCCGCTGGGGCCTGGGCCTTGGACCTCAGTAACGGCCGCTTTCGTACAGCGCTCTCAGGCTGCCGTCGGGGCCAATGAAGCTGGAGGGATCAAGGATCCAGCGGTCGATCAGCTCCTCCAACCGCAGCTGGGAAATCGGATCGAGCACCGCCGTCCGCCTCAGGGCATGGAGGTAGCCGTCAGCATAAAGCCTCAGTTCCGAGGGGCCGTGGTAGCGGCTGGCCAGGTCCTGACAGGCGTCGCAGAGGGACTGAAAGTGGCGGACGGCGTCGGGGTTCTGGAGGGCGGTCATGACCGGGTCTGGGAGCCTCTGCAGCCAAGGTGATGCTGGCGGCTCGGGAAGGGAAGGGGGGACAGATCGAAAGGCATCGCCCGCAACCGGTGCTCTCCCCCGCTTTGTCGATAGCGTAGGTAAAAGGCTGGATCGTGCGTGTGGAACTCCCACCGAATTCAAACCAGGTTCCCTCGCCGGGCGGCGATGGTGCCGGGCTGAAGGAGGCTGCCTTCGCTGATCCCAATCTCAAGCGGGTGCTCGTGGTCGACCCCCACCCCACCTTGCGCACAGTGCTGGCCCAGCGGCTCCGCCAGGACGGCCACCTCACCGCCGCCGTGGCCAGCTCCATCGAGGCCCTGCAGCTCTGTGAGGAGCTCACCCCCGATCTGCTGGTGAGCGCCGAGTTGCTGGAGGAGAGCTCGGCCATGCGCCTGGCCGCCCAGCTGCGCTGCCCTGTGATGGTGCTTACGGCCCGCTCCGGCGCCGAGCCGATCGTCGCCTTGCTTGATGCCGGCGCCGACGATGTGTTGCGCAAGCCCTTCGGCCTAGAGGAACTGGCGGCCCGCTGCCGCAATCTCTTGCGCCGCAATGGCAGCGGCCTGCAGGAACGGGTTTGCGTGGGCCCCCTGGAGGTGCACGTGTTGTTGCGCCAGGTCACCCTGCGGCAGGAGCCGGTGGAACTCAGCCCGCGGGAATTCGCCCTGCTCTGTGCCCTGTTGATGCCCCCCGGGGTGGTGCGCAGCCGCCAGGAACTGCTGCGCATGGCCTGGCCCCCCTTCAGCGGTGGGCCACGGTCGGTCGACACCCAGGTGCTCACCCTGCGGCGCAAACTGGAGCAGGCGGGATTGGGGGAGGGGGGCGGCATTGAAACCGTGCGCCAACAGGGCTACCGCTTCAGCCTGGAAACCCTGCCGGAGGCAGACGCGCCCCTCGTGCCCATACCCCTTGCTCAGCCGAGCGGCAACAGCCGAGCTGGCCAGCCGCCCTGACCCACGACCATCAACGCCACCCATTCGCCGAGCAGCACCAAACCACTGAGCACCCCCAGGAGCTGGTAGGTCCAGGGGGGTGTCAGCCGTCCCACAGTCGACAGATCAAGGCCCGTTTCGGCCTGCAGCCGCGCCAGAAAGTCCTCGAAGCGAGCAAGGCGCTGGGGAAGGAGGTACGCGGAACCGTCCCGGCTGCGGAGGTAAAAAACTCGGCCCCCCTGACTCGTGGCCACCGGCACCAGGGCCACGATCTGATCCCACTCCAACTGCCAGCCCCGGCGCAGGAGCCAGGCGCACCAGGGAGGGTGGCCCACGGAGATCCCAGTGGATTCGAGCCGCACCCGTTCGCTCGTGATCGCCACCACCGCCAGACAACCGAGGGGCACGGCCACGAGCATCAAGGCACGGAGTTCATCCGGCGCCAGCAGAGGCAGGGGCAGCACCAACGCTCCATAGAGAGCGAGCAGGGTGAAGCGGATCAAGGGGGCCATCGGATGGGTGGAGGCCTCAGAGCTCATCGGTCATCGGGGGAGCCGGGCAGGGGTTCAATCACGGTGCTCGGGGCGTAGCGCCCACCGAACACCTCCGCCTCGCGCCCCTTCCAGAACTCCCCCAGGCGCATCAGGTCGGCGTGGGCATCTTGGATCGACTCCATCATCTGCTCCGGATCCATCGTGGCTTTGGCTTCCCGCAACTTGGCCTGGCGCAGCAGGTGCCACATCCAGGGCTTACCCAGCTCGCCCCGCTGCTCCAGGTAGAGAGCCAGATCTGCGGAACTCGGAAGCGGGGAAGCGCCCATCACCTGAACCGTGAACGTTGGAGCTCAACCCTATGGAGCACGCCGTCAGGGCGTGGCAGGCCCGGGCCCGGAAACCCGAACCAGAGCAAGCAGGCCCCAGCGGCGGTCAATAGAGCTCAGGGCGCCGGTCGGCCAGGTAGCTGGTGCCCGTCGGGTGGGTGGGCCCGTAGTCGCTGGGCAGGCAATCAGCGATCAAGAGGGTGGGTTCGCTCCGCGCCGCCGCCAGCAGATCGCCATGGGGGCCCACGATCACGCTGTTGCCCAGGTAGCCCGCCATCACCTTGCCGTTCACGGTTTCCTGGCCGCAGCGGTTGGCATAGGCCACGAAGCAGTTGTTGTGGAGGGCGTGGGCCGGGATCAGAGTCCTGGACACGTCCGGGTACGGACGGTCGGTGCGCTCGCCATGGCTGAGTAGCGCAAAGCTGTCGGCGGCGGTGGGAATGAGCACCAATTTGGCCCCTTCGAGCGCCAGGCGACGGCTGAGCTCGGGAAACTCCGCCTCATAGCAATTGAGCAACCCCAGGGGGAAGCCGTTGACGCTCTGGACCGTGAAGGCGGGACCCTCCTCGGCATGGACGTAGCCGGGGCTCCAGCAACGCTTCTCATCGGGTCCCCAGAGATGGGTCTTGCGGTAGCTGCGCAGCAAGGTGCCCTCCCCATCGACCAGGGCGATGGCGTCGTAGAAGCGCTCCTCGCCCGCCACCCGGGCCCGCTCCGGGTAGGGCACGGCCAGGGCCAGGCCATGGCGCCGGGCGATGGCGGCGACGCGCTGGAGGCTGGGACCATCGCTGGGTTCGGCCAGGGTCCGGGCGATCGCCGGGGTGACGATGTAGCCACTGAGGTAGAGCTCCGGGAAGGCCAGCAGCTGGACGCCCTGGCCCGCGGCGATGGCGGCCACCTGCTCGAGCCGCAGCAGGTTGTCCTCCACCGCCTCGGCGGTCCCCGCCGTGCCCTCGCCCTGCCAGAGGCCCAGGCGCAGACCTGTGCCCGGGGCGGGGGGCTGGGGATGCACAAAACTGTGCAGGCGGTAAGGCGCCAGGGGGCGCCGATCGGAGGAGTTCGTCACAGGTGGAGCACGTGAACGCTTGGGCGGGATCGAAACACGAACCCCCGTGGGCCATGCCGCTCCAGTGTCGTCTCAGACCCGCTTGGGTGCCAACACCGACGGGGTCGAAGAACTGGCCTTGAATGGTTCGTCTGCCTTGCGCCCATGCCCCCCCGCCACCGCTCCGCCGCCCTGGGCATGAACGCCGGTCTCAGTGCCCGCCTCTCAGCCGCCAACCTGCCCGACGAGATCCCCCGCGACCGGCTGGCGAGCCAGGGCCTGGGGGCCGAGATGGCCTACGCGTTGATCCACGACCACCTGATGCTCGATGGCAATGCCCGGCTCAACTTGGCCACCTTTGTGGGCACCTGGATGGAGCCCCAGGCGCGGCGGTTGATGGAGGAATGCGCCGACAAGAACATCATCGACAAGGACGAATATCCCGAAACCGCCGAGCTCGAGGAGCGCTGCCTGCGCATCCTCGCCGACCTCTGGAACGCCCCGAATCCGGAGGACGCCCTGGGGACCTCCACCACCGGCTCCAGCGAAGGCTGCATGCTGGGTGGACTGGTGCTGAAGCGGCGCTGGCGCGACAGGCGCAGGGCCGCCGGCCTGGGTAGCGAACGCCCCAACCTGGTCATGGGCAGCAACACCCAGGTGTGCTGGCACAAGTTCTGCACCTACTTCGATGTGGAGGCGCGGGAGGTGCCGATCACGCCTGAGCGCCTGCAGCTGGGGGCTGAGCAGGCGGTGGCCGCCTGTGACGAGAACACCATCGGCGTGGTCGGCATTCTCGGCAGCACCTTCGATGGCAGCTATGAACCGATCGAGGCGATCCACCAGGCCCTCGATGACCTGCAGGCGCGCAGCGGCCTCGACATTCCGATGCACATCGACGCCGCCTCAGGGGGCTTCGTTGCCCCCTTCAACTCGCCCGGTCTGGCCTGGGATTTCCGCCTGCCGCGCGTGCTCTCGATCAATGCCAGCGGCCACAAGTACGGCGGCGTTCTGCCGGGGGTGGGCTGGGTGCTCTGGCGTGATGGCGCGGCCCTGCCCGAGGAGCTGCGTTTCAATGTCAACTATCTCGGGGGCGAGATGCCGACGATCGGCATGAACTTCTCGCGCCCGGGGGCCCAGGTGGTGGGCCAGTACTTCAACTTCCTGCAGCTGGGGCACGAGGGCTATGCCAGACGCATGGCCACCCTGGAGGCGATCGCCTGTCACCTGGCCGATGGCCTGGCGGCCCTGCCGGCGCTGCGGCTGGCGAGCCATCCGCTCGGCCAGCTGCCGGTGTTCGCCGTGGAGCTGGATCCCAGCGCGAGCCACTGGGATCTGTTTCAGCTCTCAGACAAGCTGCGCGAGCGGGGCTGGCTCGTGCCGGCCTACACCCTGCCCGCCGACTGCCAGCACATCACCGTGCTGCGCTTCGTGGTGCGGGCGGGTTTCAGCCGCGACATGGCCGACCAGCTGCTTGAAGACATCGAGCGGGCGGTGGAGTGGTTCGAGAGCCTCCCCTCCCCTATGCCCAAGCTCCCGGAGGTGACCCAGGGCTTCCACCACTGAGCGCCTCATCCGGTCCGTGCTCAATCCGGCCTCTGCTCAGTCGGGCAGCGCCCAGGGGTTGAGGCCCAGGTCGGCGCCGAGACGATGGGCGCAGGCGAAGCCACTGAAGGCCACAGCATTGAGGCCCTGGCCGGGGAAGCAGGAATCGCCCACGCAGTAGAGGCCAGGAATGGCGGTGCGGTTGAAGGGCATCGGCAGCAGGCCCGGCAGTTGACCGCGGGGGACGGGGCCGTAGCTGCCCCGGTGGCGGCCGAGGAAACGGCGGTGGCTGCGTGGGGTGCCGATCTCCTGGAGGGTGATGGCGGCCCCCAGCCCCGGAAACACAGTCTCCAGGCGAGCGATCAGTCGCTGGGCGGCCGCCTCCTTGGCCCGGCGGTAATCGGGAGGGGGCAGTCCCTCCCAGGTGGCCATCGAACTGGGGGTGAAGCTGTGCACGATGTGCTGGCCGGCGGGGGCCAGCTCCGGATCCAGCAAGGTGGGGATCGAGACAAAAGCCGTGCCCTGCTCCGCCTCCATGTCCTCCCAGCGCTCCAGCAGCAGGTGGTGGCAGTGGCTGCCGGCGGGGATCACCCCTGCGTTCACCCCCAGGTGCAGGCTCAGGAACGACGGCGATTCCTCGTAGCGCTGGCGCCAGGTGCGCTCAGAGCGCGGGGTGTGCGCCTCATCCACCAGCGATCCGAAGGTGTCCCAGCGGGTGGCATTGGAGACCACCCGCCGAGCGCGGAGGCACTCTCCACCTGCCAGCTCGACGCCAACGGCGCGCCCCTCCTCCAGCAGCACCCGTGTCACCCGGGCCTTGTAGCGAATCGCGCCACCATGGCGCTCCAGGCCGTGCACCAGCCGCCGGGCGATCGAACCAACGCCTCCCCTGGGGTAGTTGATGCCGCCGGCATGGCGATCGCTGAACACCATGCCGGCATTGATCATCGGCGTGCGATCGGCGGGCACCACCGACCAGCAGTAGCACTCGATGTCGATGAAGCGCAGCAGTTCGGGGTCGCGGATGTGGCGCCGGGCCACGGCGCCCACGTTCACCGGCAGCCAGCGGGCCAGCCCCAGGCAGGCCAACGGCGCCTTGAAAAAAACCTTGGCCAGGTAGGCCGGATCCTCCAGCGACAGCAGCGGCATCGCATCGAGGCAGCGGAACACCCTCCAGCAGGTGTCGTAGAAGGCGCGGATGCCCCGGGCCTCGTGGGAAAAGCGGGCCGTGAGCGTTTCGATGAAGGTCGCGTAGTCGCGATCGACGGCAACGGTGAGCCCACCGGGCAGGTGGTATTCGAGCTGGCTGGGGTCGGGGATGGTGGGCTGGTGTTCGCCCACGGCGGCCAGGGCCCGGGTGAGCAGGTTGGTGTGACCCGTTTCGCCGAAGCCGAAGATCATCGAGGCGCCCACATCGAAGGTGTAGCCCTCGCGCTCGAAACTGCCGCCGCTGCCTCCGGGGATCAGGTATCGCTCCAGCACCAGCACCTTCGCCCCCTTGGCGGCCAGCTGGGTGGCGGTCACCAGGCCACCGAAGCCTGAGCCGATCACGACCACATCCCAGGGTTCCGTAGAGGCCTCAGGGTTGAGGCCGGTGGCGATTGAGCTGGGGGCGAGGGTCACCGGAGAGGGCGCGGCAAGCGATCGGCCGACGCTAGGCAACCAGCAGGTTGGGCTCGGCGGCCGCGGCGGTGAACGGCGCCAGATCCGCCAGGGAGCGGTCGCGGTAGGCCCCGTAGCGGGCGCGCTTCTCGCGGACGCGCTCGCTCAGCTCGGGCATCAGGCCGAAGTTGGGGGGCATGGGCTGGAAGCGACCGGAGGGGGCCGAACTGATGAAGCCGAACAGGGCGCCGGCCATGGTGGTGGGAGGCAATACCAGGGGCTCCTGGCCCCGCACCAGCCGGGCCGCATTGGTGCCCGCCAGCCAGCCCCCGGCCACGGCGGCGGCGTAGCCCTCAGTGCCCGTGAGCTGCCCGGCCGCCAGCAGGGTGGGGCGGCGGCGGAACTGCAGGCTGGGCTCCAGCAGCTGGGGAGATTCCAGAAAGGTGTTGCGGTGCATCACCCCGAAGCGCACGAATTCGGCGTGCTCCAGCCCCGGAATCAGGCGCAGCACCCGCTTCTGCTCGCCCCACTTGAGATTGGTCTGGAAGCCCACCAGGTTCCAGAGCTGGCCGCCCTTGTCCTCCTGGCGCAGCTGCACCACGGCATGGGCGCGCTTGGCACGGCGCACGTCCCGATCGTGCAGATCACCCCAGCGGGGATCCCAGAGGCCGATCGGCTTGAGCGGCCCGTAGCGCATGGTGTCCTCGCCGCGGCGGGCCAGCTCCTCGATCGGCAGGCAGCCCTCGAAGAACGTGGCGCTGTCGCGCTCGAAGTCCTTGAGTTCGGCCTGCTCGGCCTCCAGCAGCGCCTCGCGAAAGGCCGCGTACTGCTCGCGGTCCAGTGGGCAGTTGATGTAATCGGCGTCGCCCTTGTCGTAACGGCTGGCGCGAAAGGCCTTCTCCAGATCGATGCTCTCGCCGTCGATGATCGGGCTGGCGGCATCGAAGAAGTGGCAGTCGGCGCGGCCGGTGAAGGCCCGCAGCTGCTCGGCCAGGGGATCACTGGTGAGCGGTCCGGTGGCCAGCACCGCCAAATCGCCAGGCGGAGGCAGCTCGGTGAGCTCGCGCCGCTCCACGCTGATCAAGGGATGGCGCTCACAGGCCTCCGTGAGCGCCTCGCTGAAACGACCCCTATCCACCGCCAGGGCCCCGCCGGCGGGCACCGCATGGCGGTCGGCCGTGGCGATCACCACCGATCCCAGGCGACGCAGTTCCTCCTGCAGCAAGCCCGCGGCCCGATCACTGGAAAGGGCCCCGAAGCTGTTGCTGCAGACCAGCTCAGCAAAATGGGGGCTGTGGTGGGCAGGGGAGCGGCGGAGGGGCCGCATCTCGATGAGCCGAACGGGAACCCCAGCCTCAGCGATCTGCCAGGCCGCTTCTGTGCCGGCCAAGCCAGCGCCGACCACCCAGACCGTTTCGGTCACGCAAGCCCTCAGGCCCGGGAGCGCTTGAGCAGCAGTTGCACCTGGCCCAAGGCAGCACGGCCGATGTTGAAGGCAGCCCAACCCACGGCGAGCAGGATCGGGGCAGCAACCAGCAGCAGCCGAGCATCCATGGCGTTCAAGTTCAGCGTCGGCTGATCCTAGGGAACATCCGGACCCGGCCAGGGTCCGGGGGCAGCGTTGATCGAAAACGCAGCAATCGGCAGTGGACCGAAAAGGATTCTTCAGCCGTTCTCGAAACCCGTGAAGGCGCTGCGGCCGGCATGGGCCTGGGCGAGCACGGCGTAGCGGCGGGCGTGGGCCCGCTGCTCGGCGGCAGCGGCGGGGCTGATCTCCCGCCGGGGCAGGGCCGGCACCCCCGCCACCAGGGTGCGGGGCGGCACATCGCGTGTGACCACGGCGCCTGCGGCCACCAGGGCCCCCTCACCCACCGTCACCCCGCCCAGCACCACGGCGCCGATCCCCACCAGGCAGCCATCCCCCAACGTGGCTCCGTGCACCACGGCCCGGTGGCCCACGGTCACCTCGGCGCCGATGCGCACAGGTTGACCGGGATCGCCATGGAGCACGGCTCCGTCCTGGATGTTGCTGAAGGCGCCCACATGGATCGAGCAGACGTCGCCACGGGCCACGGCCAGCGGCCAGAGGCTCGCCCCCGCCTCCAAGGTCACATCGCCCACCACAACAGCGCTGGGGGCCACCCAGGCGTCGGGGTGAAGGGTGGGTTGGGGCCAGGGCGGGGTGGCCATGGGTCGGGGGCAGAGGCCCCATTCTCCCCTTGGTGCCTTGCCGATAAGAACGCCTGCACGGGTCACCTGTTCAGCGGTCGAGGCGGCGGCTTTCTTCATGCGCTTGGCCTCAGCTGCCGGGCGGTTCACGAAGGCCGCCCTGGGGCTGATGGCCGACTGAAGCGGTGGTTGCCCTGGGGGAGGCCTCCACCATCTTGGAGAGGAGGTTCTGGCCATGAACGGTTTCGATGCTGCAGCATCACGGGAGCATCGCTGGCCATTCCTCAAACGGCGGACCCGGTTACGGATCTCCGCAGGTCTCCTGGGACAGGGCCATGGTTGGCCCAAAAGCGCTCACCCGATGGCGCCACCGCCCTGTGATACGTTCCCTTCGTGCCCATCCGGGCGGGTCGCTAGCTCAGCGGTAGAGCACTCGGCTTTTAACCGATTGGTCCTGAGTTCGAATCTCAGGCGACCCATCTCAAGCAGGCCAAGAGATGTGGGGCAAACTCCATTCTCCAACAGGCTTTCTCAGTCATCCACCAGCCGGCTCAACTTGTGCGAGTTGGTGCAGGTTGTGACCAGTTGACGCACTTTTCTGTCACTGAGTGACAAACATTCCTGGCAGACTGGGGCAGGTGCGACGGGCGGTCGGTGTACGGGCGGAGGGCGGTCGAGCAGGCGATTCAGCGTCTCCGCCTGGCGGGCTGCCGCTACCGGCTGCGTGAACGCCAGGGCAGCCCGTATCTGACCGTCTACGAGACGAAGAGAGACGGACGGACGCTCTCTGCCAAGGCCTACCAGGCAGACGACGACGAAGCCGTGGAAGCTCTGGCAGGGATCCTGCTGGCGGCCAGCAAGGACCTCAAGCGAGGTGGCCCAGGTCTCGACTGGAGTCAACTCGATGGCTCAACCAAGGGCGGCGTCTCCAGCCGTGGCCTGAGCTGGGGTGAGATCCGCCGTGTGATCAAGGAAGACATCGCACCTGGGGGACCGAAAGCCCGAGACCGGAACCCTTTCAGTTGCTTCTGTGACAAGGGCTACTTCGGTGTCGCCTTCAGTGACGACCAAGAAGCAAGGGCTGAGCAGCTGGAGCAGTTCTGCCTGTACACCCCCGCGTCGCTGCTGGCGCACCGCACCGATTCCAGCCAGCCCCTGGTCCCGCGAGCCTTCAACACCAGCGTCTTCTACGGCACGATCCAGATGGTCAACTACCTGGCCAAGAAGGGAATCTCGATCGCCACGCCAGAACTTCGCCGGAAGCTGGAGGACTTGAAAGCCATCGCCGGCCGCCCGAAGGCACCCAGTCCTCGATTCATCCCCCGGAGCGAGGAACTCCAGGCCTGGCTGGACCAGTTGCAACAGATCGATCCCCTACGGGGGTGGGTGATGGCAATGATCGCCACCTTCGGTCTGCGGCCCCCCGAGATCTGGCACATCGAGCAGCTTCCGGGCCAGTGCTCCGATCCGACCTTCCTGCAGATCAGCGCCTTTGAAGCCGGCGGCGATTCAGCCACCAAGACGGGGCACCGATTCGCCATCGCCCAGCCCGAGGCTTGGCTGAAGCGCTACCGCCTCGATGACCTTCTGCACGGCCAGAAGATGCTCAAGGAACTGCGCAAGCGCTACCCCGTCAAGGCAGCCGAAGCCGCCGATGGGACCCTGCAGTTCTGGAACAACAGCGACCTGGGGCGCATCGTCGCCCACTGGCTCAAGAACAGCGGTCGGGAGGACCGGGAGATCCCGGTGAAGCTGTACGGCAGCCACCAACCAAGATCTGTTCCGGGCAAGACCAAGCCCAAGGCCAGGCGGGGGCGCTGCAAGGCCTACGACCTCCGACACGCCTGGGCGATCCGGGCGAGGGAGATGACGACCTGGTCGACCTCTCTCAAGGCCTCCGCCATGGGACACAGCGAGGCGATCCACGCCAAGCGTTACCTCGCCGAACTGACCGCCGAGCAGAAGGAGCGGGGCATGGCACGCCAGAAGGCACTCGATGAGGGAGCCCAACGACAAAGCCGTGAAAGCCTGAACCTGGAGGGGATCACGCCCGAGATCCTGGCCAGAGCCAGGGCGATGGCTGCCCTAAAGAACGTGAACTGATCAGGACGCGGTCAGGCCCAAGCACTCCAGATGGACCTTCACCGTCGAGGCAGTAGGAGCCCACGGGCTTGCCTGAGCCTGCAACGTGCAAAAAATGAACATTGCTTTCTTCGGGCAGTTCCCTCTCCTTGAAGACGTCGCCCACGTGGCGAGTGACCACCGAGCGCTCCCAGCCGAACAGCGCCGCCATCTGCGCCTGGCTCAGCCAGACGGTGTCCTGCTCCAGGCGCACCTCCACGGCCATCTGGCCATCGGAGGCCTCATAGACGAGCACGTCTTCACCGGGGACCTGCTTCTGTGCAGTGCTACGGCCCGACTCCGTCGTCACGGTTGGTCCGCCACCGCCGCCGATCCGTTGGCAGAGCGGGCGAGCAGCAGGGCTGCAGCCATGGAAGGGGAATTGAACGAAGCCGCCTGGAGACTCGAAACCCTGCCCGCTGGCTTGGGGATCCTTGAGCAGGAGCAGATCGCTGCGCTTCTGGTTGATCGGGCGCAAGGGCTGCTCGAAGATCCGCAGCCCCAGCACCGGGCCGCAAAGCAGCAGCTCTTCGAGAAAGCCATCGGCCTCGGCTCGGTCCATCTCGGCCAGGGAGATGCTGCGGCCACCCACGGCGTTCTCCAGGCAGCAACGCTTGGCCTCTTGGGCGAGGCGCAACAGCTGGCCCTCCAGGTGCTGGGCGTGGGCCTTGTTGAGGTAGCCGCTGCTGGAGGTGAAGGCGTAGGCCGTGGTCCAGAACTCCCTGGCCTGGTGCTGCTCCAGGCGGCGGCCGAGTGGATCGGCTGGAAGGTTCTTGCCATGGACTTAGAACCTGAGAACCCAACTGCGAAGGCGATCTGACATGGCGCTCTAATAACCTCCTTGACAGATTGAGGACGGACTGGGGTAAGGATCAACCAGTCTTGGCAGCACTTGGACCATCGTGGATAGGTTTGGTATTGGTTCAGTCGCCGATCGAGACGGGCAACAGGAGGCCCAGCGGGATCCGGATCTCAGGCCTGCCGCCTGCTGCGGGGGGGGGTAATCATGATGAAACCCTCGGCAAGAACCTCTGCCGAAGCGTGATCCTGATCTCAGTGATCAGACGCCCTTGACCGCCGCCCTCCCCGACTGGTCGCGACCGTCAGAGACGTGCTGTGCAAGGGGGATACCTGATCAGGATCATCACTGGTAGTGGGAGTAAGGGGCTCAAGCCATGGGTCGCCCTCTTGAGCTCACTCCAAGTCGCCGGCCTTGACCTTCTCCTGGATTCTCCGCAGCAGCTCACGCGCCTGGGGCGTGCAGTCGAAATATCCCCCATGGCGATCCTGCCGCGATAAGAAGAACAAGGCGCAGCGCAATTCCGTCAAGGTTGTGGCGGTGTTGTCGTTGAGGAGAGCAGCACACGCCTCGAAAGACCCAGCAACCTCGTAGCCGTCGATCGTGTGGGCGAACTCCGACCAGTCATGCAGATCTCCATCGGGGTCCGGAATTCGGTCAAGCAAGAGCTGAACGTTGTTCAGCCGCATGTCCTCAAGCGACTTACTCCGAGCACGAGCAGCTCGCTTTGCCCGGGCTTCAGCCTTCTTCTTCAACCCCTCCCACAGCCCTTCAATGTTCAGCAGGATGACCTTGAGTTCCGAACAAAAGTCCGGTTCATTCAGCGCCTCGGTGCTCATGGCGGTGTGGGTGTCGAGGGCGCCCGTGATCGCGATGCTCAACTCCCTCTGAAGATCGGGAGACTCACTGAACTCCTCTTTCCTCTGGCTGGCGGCTTGCTGCTGGAGGAGCCTGGATTTGAGCAGCTTGTTCTTGAGCAAGTTGACGTAGACCAGCAGCTCGTCTTCGTCGATCAGATCGCCCTCGCGCAGGTCATTCATTCATCCGATAATCCCACGCAGAAGGGCCTTCTGTTGGTCTTCAACCTGGCCTGCGGGACTGTTGAGGTTGGTGGCAAGGGGGAATACCAGCCGAGCTTCAAGGCCGCTGGAGCAGCCAACTCCTGGCGCTCACGAGCTTGACCGCTTCCTGAACCGCCTCGACGCAGCGCTTGGCCCTGCGCTTGAGATCGTCCTGGCCCTGGGCCCGCAGCAGGTAGGCCTCCATTGCTTCTGGGGTTTCGATCACTGCCAGCTGCCCGTAGCCGCGATTACTGATGTCGGGATCGTTCAACAAGCGGCCCACCAGGTTCAGCTCCCAGAGTTGCGCTCCCATGCCACCGGGCTGGAACAGCTGCTCGCGCAGCACATTCAGACAGCTCGCCTTGAGCGCATCGAGCTGGCTGGGCCGGAGGCGGCGGCTGTTGGGCAGGTCTTCTGCGGGGCCAGCAGGGATGGCTGCTCGCCGGCCGCTGGGCTCCCCTCCCTGCTCGACGCTCCAGCTCAGACCGGTGCCGGGCAACCCCACCGTGGTGCGGGCGCCGCCGGAGCGCGCCACGGGGATGTTGAAGGAGGCCCCAGGGCCACCGAGCGAGATCGAGCTGAGGCCGGATTTGGCAAAGTTGAAGCGCAGGGGGCCCAAGCGGGCGCTGCGGCGGAAGCGGAAGGGCATGGGAGCGCACCGGCTCTTGGCCAAGGTGTAGGCCGATCTTGCCGCCTTCTGCTTGGGCTGCGGTTTTTCTTCTCCGGGATAACTCGAACCGTCGCTTCGCCCCTGATGGCCCCTCGGCCCGGCGTTGCCTGCCCAAGCACTCCTGCCGGCCGTGAACCGTCTGCTCCAGCCGCTGGACTCAATTTCCCAGCGAGGTCACCAGAGGGTTTGGCAGGGAAAGGCGGAGAGCTGTGAATCGGCCGTGAGCAGCACCAGCCGTTCCAATTCGGCCTGGGCGGCGAGGATGCGATCGAAGACGCAGTCTTCCGCGGAGCGGTGGGGATCCCGGTGAGGTTGGGGGTAGGCCCCGGCCCTCAGCCCATGGGCTGCTGTGATCGGCAGACCAATGAAGCGATCGGCCTGCAGCAGCCCCTGCAGATCTGCGATGGAATCAGCGAGTTCAGGCAGCTTGCCGCGGTGGTACTTGAGGCTGAGTTCCCACATCGATGCTGCGCTCACCAGGATCGGATTAGCCGGGTCGATGAGGCGTTCCTGAACGGCTGAGGAGAGCCGATCCGGATCGAACCACCACCAGAGCAGCACATGGCTGTCGATCAGATAGCCGGCAGCAGCACTCACGGGTGAGGGACTGCCGAGATCAGGGAGCTCTCGTCCCAGCTGGCGAGCTCATCAGCCTCCATCGGCTCCAGCAAGACGACGGGATCGCCCAAGGGGCCCTGGCTGCGCAGGCGACCCGGAACACGCTGCGGGGGTGGCGGTGCCAGCGGCATCAGCCTGGCCCAGGGCTTACCGGCCTTGGCCAGAACGATCGTCTCACCGGCATGGGCCGCATCGATCAGGCGCGACAACTGGGTTTTGGCCTGATGAACATTGACCAGACGAGGCCCTGGGTGCGGCAGCGGGAGAGCTGGCTCCATGGCGAAGGCTTCTGAGGATGTTCTTGGCTTAGGCCTCGACTAAGGCCATCAGAACCCATCACGATCACCGGCTTGCGGATCCGCATTCGCGGAGGCTGGTCGGAATCCACTCCTCGATTGAGACGTAGAAACACAGGGAGCCGGAGCGCTCCTTGTGACCTCGCATCAACGACTAGGCAAGTGCCCATTTCGGAGAGGGCAACTGGTTTTTCAGCGAACTCTTAGGCTGCGATCGATTGCCACTCGGCAGCGCCGATGACCCATTTCGGCCTGCTCTGCCCCCCCGCCAGCGGCCATCTCCACCCCATGACCACCCTGGGCCATGCGCTGATGAAGCGCGGCCATCGGGTCACCCTCGTTGGCATCGCCGATGCCGAGGCCAGGGTGCGGGCCGCCGGGCTGGGGTTCGAGCCGATCGGCCAGGCTGAGTTTCCGGCCGGCGCCACCCGGGAGATCTTTGCCCACATGGGCGAGCTCAGCGGCCCGGCGGCCTTCCGCACCACGGTGGAGTATTTCGGGCGCTCCACGGCATTGGTGCTGCGCGAGGCACCGTTGGCGTTCCGGCGGCTGGGGGTGGAGGCCCTGGTGATCGATCAGACCTCCTTTGGCGGAGCCACCGTGGCCAACGCCCTTGATCTGCCGTTTGTGAGCGTGAGCTGCGCCCTTTTGCTCAATCCGGAGCCGGCGGTGCCGCCGGTGAATACCGGCTGGCGGTACCACCCGTCCGCCTGGGCGCAGCTGCGCAACCGGCTTGGCCAGAGGGTGCTGTCCCGTCTGGCCCGTCCGATCACCGACATCGTGGCGGACTTCCGGCGCCAGAACAGACTGCCGATGCTGACGGACGGCTCCCAGGCCTGGTCGCCGCTGGCCCAGATCTGCCAGCAGCCGGCCACCTTCGAGTACCCCCGGCGCCAGCTGCCGGCCTGGTTTCACTTCGTCGGCCCGCTCAGCGATACGGCCAGCCGCGAGTCGGTGCCTTTCCCCTGGCACCTGCTCACCGGCCAGCCGCTGATCTATGCCTCCCTGGGCACGATCCAGAACCAACAACTGGGGCTGTTCGCCACCATCGCCGAGGCCTGCCGCCACCTCGACGCCCAGCTGGTGATCGCCCTCGGCGGCGGCAGCACGCCAGAGGCCCTGCCGCCCTTGCCCGGTGCGCCCCTGGTGGTGGGCTTTGCGCCGCAGCTGGAGTTGCTGTCCCGCGCCGCCCTCACCATCACCCATGCCGGCCTCAACACGGTGCTGGAATCGCTCAGCAACGGGGTGCCGATGGTGGCAATCCCCATAGCCAACGACCAGCCAGGCGTGGCCGCCCGCGTGGCCTGGACCGGCAGCGGCGCGGTGGTTCCCCTGAAGCGGATTTCGATGGCTCGACTGCGGGCCGCTATTGATCAGGTGTGGCTCGACCTCTCGTACCGAGAGAACGCCCACAGGCTGCAGCAGGACATAGGCCGCGCCGGCGGTGTGGCCCGCGCAGCCGACATCGTGGAGCAGGCAATCACTACCGGAAGACCGGTGATGTAGCTCTTGGCTGCATGCCAACTGCGTCGTCTGCCATCGTCGCCAGGCCGCGATGCGGTGAGGGCCGATGGTCGGATCTGCAGCGTTGCGCCAGCGCCTGTCAGCCCTGCTTGCCCGCCGCTGCCTGCTCGAACAACGGACCGAGTGGCTCTTCCGGTAGGCGGCCCCGCTCGCTCATCTCCAGGCCTGGCCCAGGGCGCTCGGGCCCGAACCGCTCCAACGGCAATCGAGTACCTGCCTGGGCCTGCTGCTCGTAACGGGGGCGCTGTTGGCCCATGCCACTCCTGCTGGTATTTGGAGCTTGGCGCAGGTTGTTGAGATCGTGAGGCGGATGGGACCCAGCTGCGATAGGCAGATCCAGGAGAACTCTGGAAACGTCTGGCATGACAACGGCTAGGTGATGCCCTGGTGAGGTCAGGTTCAGACTCCAGAGCTGCGCTCCCATGCCGCCGGCCTGGAACAGCTGCTGGTGGAGCACGTTCGGCAGCTCTGCTTGTACGAGTCCAGCTGGCCGGCGCGCAGGCGGCGACTGTTGGGCAGGCCTTCTGCGGGGCCAGCAGGGATGGCTGCCCGCCGGCCACTCGGCTGACACCAGATCCTTCCTGTTCCCAACCATTTCAGCCCAGCTCAAGGCAGGCCAAGCCGTAGAGGTCTTGCAGCGGTAGCTGGGGAGGCCCACCGCGGTACATGCGCACCGTATGGCTCACTACCGAGAAGCCCGACGTACGCAGCAGCGGTTCGGAGCGAAGGTTGGCATCCGGAGCGTCGATCAACACCGGGCCATTGCGCTGGGCGGCCAGCTGATCGATCAGGGCCTGCGCAATGGGGCTGCTGTCAGCGATCAACGGCCCTAGCCGCCAGCCCCCTGCCCGCTCTGGGCCATCCAGCAGGCAGGGCCGGATGCGGCCGTAGCCGCGACAGCAGCCCTGGGCGTCGAGAGCTACCACCACAGTGCCGGGATTCGGCTCCCCCAGCCAGAGGCCCAAGAAGAGCGGCCGGGGAGTGGCCTCATGGCGGGCGTCATAGTCCTGCACCACATCCTTGGGCACGGCGGCTGCCGGCAGCAGGGTGATCCCCTGTGGTTCGGGCGCAGCGGCGTCGCGATCCCCCCGGCCACCTGTGTCCCGCCGCCAGCGCAGGGTTGCGCCTGCGGCGGTGAACCCCCAGCCGGTGTAGTCCACCATTCGCGCATCGGCCGCCTCCAGTCCCACGCAGGCCACCCCTTCAAGGTGGGCCAGGGCCCGCTCCCAGAGGGCCACGCCGTAACCATGGCCGCGGTGCTCAGGGCGGACCAGGAACAAGCCGATAAAGCCGTATTGGTCGTCGTAGCGGACGCCGGCGATACACCCCACAGGCTCGCCGTTAAGGCAGCCCACCCATAGGCCGTCAGAATCGGTGTCGCGATAGTCGTCGACATCGCATGGGCCAGGGCAGAAGCCTTCCCGCCGCGCCCACTCGGTCACCTGGGGCAGATCTGCAGGCCGCATGGGCCGGATCGAATAACCGGACATGGGCGATAAGGGGAAGGTTGCTGGAGCAGGCTCTAGCTGTTACGGCTGCAACCGTTGCTTTCGTACCTAATTGTGGAAGCCGAGGCGTTTCCCTTGATCGATGGCCCCGACACCGCGCAGGCCACCGAGCTGCTGGCCCATGGGGCCGGTGCACCGATGGACAGCCCGTTCATGGCGGCCATCGCCAGCGGCCTGGCGCAGCGGGGCTGGCGCGTGGTGCGCTTCGAGTTTCCTTACATGGCCCGGCAGCGAATCCTGGGCAGGCGTCAGGGACCCGACCGGATGCCGGTGCTGCAGGAGGCGTTCCGCCAGCAGGTGCGGCTGGAGCAGATGGAGGAGCCGGACCGGCCGCTGTTCATCGGCGGCAAGTCGATGGGCGGCCGAGTGGCAAGCCTGCTGGCCGATGAGCTGGCCGCCAGCGATCGGGTGCGCGGCTGCCTCTGTCTGGGCTATCCCTTCCACCCGCCCGGCAAACCGCTGCAGCTGCGCACCGAGCACCTGAGCGCCTTGCAGACGTCCACCCTGATCCTGCAGGGGGAGCGGGATACGTTCGGTCGCCGCGAGGAGGTGGAGACCTACGTCCTCTCGCCGCAGGTGCAACTGCGCTGGATCCCCAGCGGTGACCACAGCTTCAAGCCCACCCGCAGCTCCGGGCTCAGCGAAGCGGAACACTGGGCCACGGCGGTGGCCTTGAGCGATCAGTTCCTACGGGAGCTGCTCAGCGGCTGAGGCCTGGCTTTCTGCTTCGTTTCGCCGGAAGGGCAAGAGAGGGATCGTGCGCCAGGAATCACCCAATCAATGGGGGTTCTCGGTCACCGGAGGGCTGTCGTAGTAGACCCCATCGACATTGAACTTGGGTGTGGTGACGACGTACTCCGTCGTCAGGGTGCTGGGGTCAAACTCGATGACGGTGCGCACCTTGTCGAGCCATTGAACCCGGTAAGACCTGGTCACGGTGAATGTGGCGATCCAGGGTCCATTCACGGTGTCATTGAGCTCGAAGGGGGCCCTCCAGGGTGCGTTTCGTAGAGCTTGACGACTCCCTGTTCGAGCACCCGCTGCGGATCACAGGGCCCATACCCCGTGCGCCCAGCCAGGATGATTTCAGAGACACGGGAATGCCCTTCGGGGTTGAAGCGCAAATGGGTCGCCATTCGTGCAGATCAGGTCTTGCCCAGCAGCACCTTGTCTAAAGCCGCCATCACGCGATGTTCCAGCTGGTCGATGCGCCTGATCAAGCGTGTCTCCACCAGGGCCAGGGCCTCCTCGCTGACGCCGCTGCGCCCTGCTCCCGATTGCGCCAGCGCACGGGCCGGTGCGGGCCAGGCACCGCTTTCAAACACGCTGCTCAGGTGGTCCCAGGTTTTCTTCTTGGTGGGAGCTGGGCCCAGGGCGGCCTCCAGGTGAGCATGGGCGGCCGCGGCCGTGCGGAAGCGGGCCTTGAGGGCTGCTGGCTGGCACTGGTCCCGC
Organism: Cyanobium sp. Morenito 9A2; assembly: GCF_024345575.1. GTDB lineage: Bacteria > Cyanobacteriota > Cyanobacteriia > PCC-6307 > Cyanobiaceae > ATX-6F1. The sequence goes on along the minus strand of NZ_JAGQBJ010000002.1, from coordinate 98,765 downwards.
GGCAGCAGGGATTGGGCTGCCCCATTGAGTGCCGAGGCCTCCAGGGCCCCGGTTGCCTCCGCTGGCGCCACCTCCTCCACCAACTGACGGATCGCGGCGTTCTGGTCGCCCACGGTGCGAAACAGCTCGGCATCGCCGTTGGCCATGCGCGCCATCAGTTCCCCGAAGCGATCGCTCAGCTCCCCCATCAGCTCTCGTCCCCACCGCGCAGCAGGCGACGCATGCGCTCAATCAGCCGGGTGATGCTGAAGATGCTCCAGTAACCGGCTTCCTCCTTGGCGGCATCAAGTTCCTCGAGGATTCCATCAAGAGCCTGTTGCTTCTTCTCGAAGGCCTCCAGCTCCCGGTGCATCTCCTGGGCGATGCGGAAGGCCTCCGCCTTCTCCGCGCCGAGCTCCATCATGCGACCCTCGTAACCGCGCAGAGTTTCCAGGAACCGCTCGCGCGCCACCGTCAGCTCCCTGGAGCGGCGTTGCAGCTGGGCCCTCGAGCGCGTGAGCGAGGCGTGGCTGTTGCGCATCGCCTGGTAATGGTGCTCGAGCTGCTCACGGCTCAGGGCCGTTAGATCGGCAGGGAAATCCTTGGTGGAGCGGATGCCTTTGCACTCCAGTGCGGCCTGGGCGGCACCAGGCCGCACTGGCATCGATTCAGGGTCTGGCACCAGGAGGGTCAACTCCCCTTGCTTGCTGTCGGCCATCGGATCAAAGAGGTGAACTCCAGCTGAGCACCCAAGAAGAGTGAATGGCCAGCACCAGCCATGGGCTGGTCATGAATCGATTCAGATTTCTCTAACTGAGACAGCCTTCCCGGCCAGACCTGGTCTAGGGAGAAACGGCAAAAAAAACCGCTGCACCCACTAGCTTCCTTTTGTGCACGGGGCAGTTGGATCGGCATGACGGAGATCCCCTGCCTGGGCCAGCTGGAGACCGTGGACCTGCGACAGGCCTGGGCCCATGAGGCCCTGAGCTTCACCCCCTGGCTGGCGGAAAACCTGAATCGCCTCTCAACCGCCCTGGGCATCCCCCTGGAGCTGGAGGGCCAGGAGGTGAGTGTGGGCTCCTTCTACGCCGATCTGCTGGCGCGCAACCCCCAGGACGGCTCGCTGGTGTTGATCGAGAACCAGCTTGAGCAGACCGACCACAACCACCTGGGTCAGATCCTCACCTACCTGGCGGGCCTGGAGGCCCAGGTGATTGTCTGGATCGCCAGCGACTTCCGCGACCCCCACCTCTCGGCGGTCCACTGGCTGAACGATCACACCGTTGATCCCTTCGCGTTCGTCGCGGTGCAGGTGAAGGCGGTACGGATCGGTGATTCACCGATCGCCCCTCTGTTCGAGGTGGTGGCCAAACCCAACGGCTGGGACCGGAAGCTGCAGCAGCAGGTGGCCTCGCAAACAGGTGAGCTCTCCGCCCTGGGCCAGTTCCGGCTGGCCTTCTGGAGCAAGCTGCTGGAGCTCTACCCCGACCAGGCCCAGTGGGGCCCCGCGGACGCGGCCAGCTCCCGCTGGCATCCCCTGAAAAACAGCAGCCTGGTGGTGGTGGCCTACATCTCCGTGTACCGCTGCGGCATCTTCGTGCGCGGCAGGCGCGGGCAATCCCTGGAGGAGTCAAGGGACGTGCTGTTGGAGCATCAGCAAGAGCTCGAGCAGCGGTTGGGCGCGCCGATCAGCGACGGCGACGGCTACGGGCTTTCTCAATCGCTGGAGGCCGATGCCCGCGATTCCACCACCTGGCCCGAGCTGGCGGCCTGGCTTGTCAGCCGGCTGCAGGCCTATGTGGAGGCTCTGGAAGCCACGATCCAGGGAGAACCATGACGGCCACTTCAGCTAGCGATCACCTGAAACCGAAGCCTGGTGCCGTGGTCTACTGCCGCACCCACAATCACCTCGTGGAGGATGTGCGGCCGTCGGAAGAGGACGGCGCTGACACCGTCGTGCGCATGGCGTGTCTGGATGACGGTGTGAATGGCCGGGTGCTGGAGGTGCTGTGGGAGCGGGAAGTGGATGCCCGCGTGTTGGGCGAGAGCACCTGGGACACGGTGGGGCAGCGGGGCTTCGATGACGCCCGGGTGTTCTCCAGCTACCTGCACACCCTGCAGTGGAACTGCGTCACCAGCACCGATCCGGGCCTGTTCCAGGCGCCGTTGCGGGCCGGCATCGACGTGAAGCCCTACCAGCTGGAACCGTTGCGAAAGGCGTTGCGGATGCCGCGGGTGAGCCTGTTCATCGCCGATGACGTGGGCCTGGGCAAGACGATCGAGGCCGGGCTGATCATGCGGGAGCTGCTGCTGCGCCAGAAGGTGCAGCGGGTGGTGGTGGTGGCGCCGCCATCGGTGGTGCTGCAGTGGCAGGGGGAAATGCAAAGCCGCTTCGGGATGGGCTTTGCGGTGATGGACCGGGCCTACGTGAGCCGCATGCGGCGCGAACGAGGCTGGGGCATCAACCCCTGGGCGACCCATACCCGCTTCATCCTCAGCCAGGCGCTGGTGCGCAACGAGGACTACGCCGGCCCCCTGCGTGACTGGCTGGGTGATGGCGCGCGCTCGCTGCTGATCCTCGATGAGGCGCACAATGCGGCTCCGGCCAGCGCCTCGAAGTACGCGATTGATTCCAAGCTCACCCGGGCGGTGCGGGATCTGGCCTGGCGGTTCGAGCACAAGCTGTTTCTTTCGGCCACGCCCCACAACGGGCACAGCAACAGCTTCTCGGCCCTGCTGGAGATCCTCGATCCCACCAGGTTCTGCCGTGGTGTGAGCGTGCGCAAAGCGGATCTCGAGCCGGTGCTGGTGCGGCGTCTCAAGGAGGATCTGCGCCAGATCGGCGTGGATCTGCCCAAACGCAACGTGGTGCCGGTGGTGCTTGATGGCCTGGCCGCCGAAACCCCCGAGCTGAAGCTCGCGGAGCTGTTGCAGCACTACCGAACGAGCCGGGAAGAGCGCCTCAAGGGGGCCGGCACCAGGCAACGGGCCGCGGAGCTGCTGGTGGTGACGAACCTGCAGAAGCGCCTGCTCAGTTCAGTGGAGGCGTTCCACCGCACCCTGGGCGTGCACAGCGACACCCTCAGGCGCCGTGAGCAGGCCCAGCCGCTGCGCAGCGTCAACCACACGGAGCAGCTGAAACGGCTGGACCTGTTGCAACAGGGGATCGACGGAGACGACGAACGGGCCGATGCCGATGAAGACAGCGTGCTGGAGGAGGCCGATCAGGAGCATCGCCTGGCTGTGGCCACGGCAGGCCTGGCTGCTGGGGAGCAGGAGTGGGAGCTGCTCAAGGCCATGGACGCGATCAGCAAACGAGCCCGCTTCGAGGCCGATTCACGCATCGGTTACCTGCGCGAATGGATCCGCCGCCACCTCTGCCCCGATCTGGGCCAGGAGGGCGCCCGCTGGAATGGCGAGCGGCTGTTGATCTTCACTGAGTACGCCGACACCAAGCGCTGGCTGGAGGAGCAACTCCGAGGCCTGATCGCCGGCAGCGACCTCGAGGCCAAGCGGATCGCCACCTTCCATGGCGGCATCGGCGATGAGAAGCGCGAAGCGCTCAAACGCAGCTTCAACAGCCCACCGGATCTCGACCCCCTGCGGATCCTGATCGCCACCGATGCGGCACGGGAGGGGGTGAATCTGCAGAACCACTGCCGCTACCTCTTCCATTTCGATGTGCCCTGGAACCCGGGGCGGATGGAGCAGCGCAATGGCCGCATCGACCGCACCCTGCAGCGCTCACCGGAGGTGTACTGCCACTACTTCGTTCTGCCCCAACGACCGGAAGATCGGGTGCTGGATGTGCTCGTGAGGAAGACCGAGGAGATCCGCTCTGCGCTGGGATCGCTGCCGCCGGTGGTGGTGGGCAAGCTCAACGAGCTGCTGGCCAAGGGGATCAACCCCACAACCATTGCAGCGATGATCGCGGAGATCGGGGGCGTGGATCAGGATGAAGGCTTCAAACGCACCCAGGCGTTGATGAGCGTGGAGCTGGAAGACAGCCGCGTGCGAACCGAAGAATTGAAATCCCAGATCAGCCGGCTGGAGAAGGCGTTGCAGAAGTCGGAAGACTGGTTGCACTTCAGCAGCGAGCTGTTCCGCGATGCGCTGAACACCAGCCTGCGGGTGAGTGCCAAAGACGCCGACGCCATTCCGCAGTTGCGGCCGAAAGATGCAGCCAAGGCCAGGGAGGATCCCGACCGGGCGGAATGGATCTTCCCCAGCGCCAAGGAGCTTCCCGGCGGCGAACACAGCTGGGGCGATGTCCTTGATGCTCTCCGCCCGCCACGACAACCCGGCCAGAAGCTATGGGACTGGCGGCGTGAGACCACACCGCAACCGGTTGTGTTCAAGGACCCGAAGGAAGTGAATGCCGATCGGGTGCACCTGCACCTGGAGCACCCGTTGGTGCAGCGGTTGCTCAACCGTTTTCTGGTGCGCGGCTTCCAGACCGATGAGTTGAGCCGGGCGGCGGTGATCACCACGGGCGACGACACCGCCAAACTTATTCTTCTCGCCCGTCTGTCGCTCTACGGCCATGGCGCGGCGCGTCTCCACGATGAGGTGATTGAGCTGGTGGCCGAATGGGATCCTGCCGATCCCGCGCGCCGGCTGCGGGCGCTCAACGCCACCAAGACCGATAGGGCCCTTGCCGACCTGGAGGTGAGCCTGCAGCAACGACTTCCTGCTGCGAGCCCTGCGGTGCAGCAACAGCTGCGCCTGGGGCTGCCGGCCGATGTGGCCCAACTCAAGGACCGGCTGGGTCAAAGGGCCGACGCAGAAGCAGCAGCTTTCGTGAAAGTGCTGCAGGAGCAGCGCGAGCGGATTCTCAAGACCAAAACGAAGCACGATTCAGACAGTGAGCAACTGGCTTTTGGCTTTGCAGCCGATGAGCAAGCGCAACTGCGGCAGCTGCGTGAAAACCGCAACCACTGGGAGAAACGGCTGGCCCGCATCGATCGGGATCTGGAGGTGGAGCCCCACGCCATCCGCCGCACGTTCGAAGTGAGCACCGCAGCGAGGATCGAGCCGGCGGGGGCGATCTACCTCTGGCCGCTGGAGCTGCCCTGATGCAGCGGGATCGTGATTTCAGGAAAGGCCCGCAGCAGCTGGCGGTCGCTGGTCACCAGAGGGATACCGAGGGTCTCGGCAGCGGCAATGAATTCGCAGTCGTAGGCGCTGCAATCGCTGGCTGCCACAAGACGGAACACCTCGGAGGAGCTCACCGGCACCTCCTGATCCGCCAACAGATCTTCCGCGTAACTCTGCAGAGCGAGCACCTGGCTGAGGCTCAGGGTGCCGCGCCGCAGATAGCCGGCGAGCACGTTGCGCAGCTCACTGCGCCACAGGGCTGGGGCCGCCCACTCGGGATCGCGGGCGAGAAGCGCTTCGGCGTTGGCTGTGTGTGGCCCGCGCAGCAGCAGGTAGGCCACCACGTTGGTGTCCACCACGATCACGGGCGGCCCTCGCGCTTGAAGGCGTCGATCTCACCGGGCTCGAACACCGCATCAGGCGGCAGGGTGGCCCGCAGCTGGCGCAGCTGCTCCAGCCGCACGGCGGCAGTGAGCGTGGGTGGTTGCAGCACGCTCTCCAGGCAAACGATCGCCTCGCTGTTGAGGCTGCGGCGGTGCTGCTGGGCCGACGCCTGCAGGCGTTCGTACAACGCGTCCGGGAGATTCTTGAGGGTGAGGCTCCTGGCCATGGCAGACACGCCGCGACGGGTGCACCCATTCTGCAACCAGAACGGTTGCAGCTGGGGTGCTGCTGCGACGGAGGAAGCGCCCTGATGCGTCCGCGTCCCCCGGGGATCCACACCCACGAGGAGTGGAAGGGCATGGCCAACCCCGTGGGCCTGGTGGTGGAGCCGGTGGTGCTCAACCGCCTGGGAATCTTCCCCGAGAGCGCTACAGCGGTGCTGGCCGATTGGCAGCGGCGGCTGGAGGAGCTGCTGCAAGACCAGCAGCTGCCCGAGACGGGGGAGTGGGCCAGCGTGGCCCCCAGCTTCGAGGCGTTCGCGACGGAGCTGCTCGATTGGCAACCCGACGATCTGCTGGCTGCCTCGGCCCTGGAGCAGCCGATTGCGGTGCCTCTCGACGACTACGACGAGACCCTGATCCCCACCTGGGTGGTGAAGGATCCCGAAGGGACTGCCCAGTTGCTGGTGCAGGAACTGCCGATCGGCACCGACTTCGACGCCATCGCGAAGGGGGGCGATGGCCGCCGCCAGTGGATGGCTTCCCCGCAGCAACGCTTTGAGCGGCTGCTGAAGGAAAGCGAGCACCCGATCGGGCTGCTCTGGAATGGTGTGGCCCTGCGGCTGGTGGTCGCGCCGCGGGGGGAATCGAGCGGCCACCTCAGCTTCCCGCTGGAGCCGATGACCACGGTGGACGGCCGGCCGATGCTCGCCGCCCTGCAGATGCTGCTGGGCCCGGATCGCTTGTTTGAAGGCGGCTCCAGCGCCACCCGCCTGAAGCCGCTGATGGCGGCGAGCCGTAAGGAGCAGAACGAGGTGAGCACGCGCCTGGCCGAGCAGGTGCTGGAGGCGCTGTGGATTCTGGTGGAGGGCTTCGATGCCGCGGAGCGGCAGGCCAAAGACAACAACCGCACTGTGCTGGGCGATCTTCCCAGGGATCAACCGGATCACATCTACGGCGGCCTGATCACCGTGCTGCTGCGGCTGGTGTTCCTGCTCTACGCCGAAGACGAAGAACTGATGCCGGGTGATTCCCTCTACGGCCAGCACTACAGCGTCAGCGGATTGGCGCTGCGTCTGCGCCAGGACAAGGACGAACATCAGGGACAGATGGAGGGGCGCCGTGGGGCCTGGGCCGGATTGCTGAGCCTGTTCCGGCTGGTGTACGACGGCGGCGGACCCACCCGGGCCTACCTGCCGGCCCGCCACGGCGAGCTGTTCGATCCCAATGCCTACCCGTTCCTGGAGGGCCGCGCCGCCGGCAGCCACTACGCCGACGACCCAATCGAGGCGGTGCCGGCAATCAGCGATGACGTGGTGGAGCAGGTGCTCACCAAGTTGCTGGTGCTGGGCGGCCAGATCCTCAACTATCGGGCGCTGGATGTGGAGCAGATCGGCTCGGTCTACGAGGGGATCATGGGCTTCAAGGTGGAGTGTGCGAGCGGGCCCAGCCTGGGGATCACCCACCGGCCGCCACGCCAGAAGATCACGATCACGGTGGTGGTGAACGCCGATGATCTGCTCGCCCAAGCGGCTGCCAAGCGGGCGAACTGGCTGGATGAGCAAGCGGGCGTGAAGTTAAAACTGGCCGCTCCCATTGCTCGAGCCCTCAAAGAGGCAACCAGCCAGGAGAATCTGGCGGCAGCGCTGGGTAAACGCCTGTCGCACCACACGCCACGGGTGCTGCCGGCGGGCAGCCTGGTGCTGCAGCCCACCGAGGAGCGCCGCCGCAGCGGCAGCCACTACACGCCGCGCGCCCTCACCGAACCGATCGTGGCCGAGGCCTTCCGGCCCTGGCTGGAGCGTTGCAACGGCAAGCCCTCCGCCGAACAGGTGCTGGCTCTGAAGGTGTGCGATCCGGCGATGGGCTCGGGGGCGTTCCTGGTGGCCGTCTGCCGTTTTCTGGCCGGCTGGCTGGTGACGGCCTGGGAGGCACCGGGTGGGCCGGGCTTCTCGACGGAGTTCAGGAAGGAGTGGGACAAAGACCTCTACGCCCGCCACTTGATCGCCCAGCGCTGCCTGTATGGGGTGGACAAGAACCCCTTTGCGGTGAACCTGGCCAAGCTCTCGCTCTGGCTGGTGACGCTCAGCAAGGAGCTGCCCTTCACGTTTGTGGATCACGCCCTCAAGTGCGGCGATTCCCTGGTGGGGGTGAGCCGCGCCGAGATCGAAGCGGCACTCAAGGGCGCCGCCAAGCAACGCGAACTGTGGGAAGGCCAGCTACGCGATCTGCGCCAGCAGGAGCATGAAGGCTTCGAGCTCTTCCATGCCGACAGCCGCAGCGACGCCGACGCCGACCACAAACGCCAGGCGCTGCGCCAGCTGCAGGCAAGCACCGCCTTTCTGCGCACCACCGGCGATCTACTGGTGGCGGCCTTCTTCAACGGCAGCAAGCCCATAGATCGCGAGGAGCTGCAGAAGATCTACCTGGCCGAAACAGTGTCGGCCGCAGATGCTGCTGAGCTGGAAGCGGTGATGGAGAAACCGCTGAAGCGGCTGCGCGACGGCGAGAAGGGCATCACACCGCTGCACTGGCAACTGGAGTTTCCCGATGTATTCAGTCGCCGGCAGGTTGGCTTTGATGTGTTCGTTGGCAATCCACCCTTCTTGGGTGGCAATAAGATTCACCCCATTCTGGGTGATCTATACCCAGAATGGCTGCGTAGTCACTTCAAAGAAGGAGGCGGGAAAGGGGTCGACCTGTGTTGTTATTTTTTCAGACAATCTTTTGTGGCGCTGAATACTGGTGGATGCCTAGGATTGATTGCGACTAGCACCGTTGCAGAAGGAGATAGCAGGCTGGCAGGCCTAAAGCAGATTGTCATGCAAGGAGGCACTATATATAACGCTACCAAAAAGATTCCTTGGCCTGGCTCTGCCGCAGTTAGTGTCAGCGTGGTTCATATCATAAAGCAGTCCAGCGCAGAAGAATTAGACGTCTATAACTCATACCTTCTCCCCACGCCAATCGAGCAAGAATCCTGTAGATCAAGTGTGAACGCAGGAAGATCCTTTAGAGGGTGCGTTCTGTATGGTGACGGCTTTGTATTCAAAGATGATCCGACCGATGAGAATGCTGGCCCCTAGAAGGAGCAAGAACATTGCTGCGAAGTGATAGCAGTACTTCTCATGTTCTCAGACCACTCATTGGAGGAAAAGAATTAAACAGTAGTCCAACCCTAAAGTCTTAGCGATATGCAATCTGCTTTCAAGATATGAACCTCCAAGAGGCTGAAAGTTGGCCAGCACTTTTGCAAATCGTTCGCGATCGCGTCAAGCCAATGAGGGAGTCCATTCAGGGGGAGTACTCAATCGCAATACGGCGAAAAACCTGCTGGTGGCAATATGGAACGTATACGCCAGCCCTTTACGAAGCAATTAGCAGGAAAGAACGGGTTTTAGCGATCTCGCAGGTTACAAGTCACATAAGTTTTGCGATTCTTCCTTCTGATATGGTGTTTACGAATAGGTTTATAATTATTTCGCTAATTTCGCTTTATAGTGACTTTGCCCTACTTCAGTCAATGATACATGAAATATTGTCTATCCGTTTTGGTAAGACACAAGATGAGCGCCATGTTTACGGGCAAGAAGACTGCTTCGAAACCTTCCCATTCCCCGACAACTTGCTCGATATCGCAGCGTTTTCTCATCCTTTTCAGGGCCAATGTCAGGCCCTCAAGGTCATCGGTGAGCACTACTACCAGTTCCGTGCTGAGTTGATGGTAGCCAGCGATGAAGGCCTAACCTATACCTACAATCGCTTCCACGATCCCACCGAAACGAGCCCCGGCCTGCTGGAGCTGCGCCGCCTCCACGGCGAGATGGATCAGGCAGCGCTCAACGCCTATGGATGGAGCGATGTTCCCACCGCCTGCGGCTTCGGCCTCGATTACCTCGACACCGACGAAGACATCCAGCTCCCTGAGGAGCTGCAGGAGCGCATCGACAGCGGCGAGCTGTTCTTCTGGGACGCAGGCGACGCCCTCGATTTCCAGGGCCAGCTGGAGGCCTACGGCGCCATCACCGGCCGCCGCAAGCTGCCCTGGCGCTACCGCTGGCCTGAGGCTGTGCGTGACGACGTGCTGGCTCGGCTGCTCGCCCTCAACGCCGAGCGGTACGCCCAAGAGGTGGCGCTGGGGTTGCAGGGCAAGGGGGCCAAGAAGGCAGCCAGTGCTGGGGGCGCCGCCAAACGCCGAGGCCGACCTGGCAAGGCCGGCCAGTTGGGCGAGACTGAACCCATGCAAACCGAGCAGATCGGTCTGGCGTTGTGACCCTCTCCCTTGCCCAGACCCAGCTGGAAGCCATCGCTGACGCCTGCCGGCGGCATCATGTGGAGCGCATGCATGTGTTCGGCTCGGTGCTGCGGCCAGATTATCGGCCTGGTGAAAGCGACATCGACCTGCTGGTGGAGTTCCAGCAACTCGATCCCTCCAGTCTCTACAAGGCCTACTTCGCACTCCTCAACGATCTGCGCCTTGGTCTGGCCTCGCGCGTTGATCTGGTGATGGCTGATGCCGTGCGCAATCCCTACGTCAAAGCGTCGATCGAGGCCAGCAAGCAGGAAATCTATGCAGCGTGATCCCCGCGCCTACCTCAACGACATTCTCGAAGCCGCATCCGCCATCGAGGCAGCGACCGTGGGAGTCGATGGTGAGACCTACGGAAGCAACCGGCTGATCCGCTCGGCGGTGGAGCGCGAGTTCATCATCATCGGCGAAGCACTCAGGGTGATCTCCCAGAGAGCTCCCGAGCTGTTCGAGCGAATCCCGGAGGGCCGCCAGATCATCGACTTCCGCAACCTGTTAACCCACGAATACCTCAGCGTGAGCGATCGCATTGTCTGGGGTGCCATCCAGACAGATCTTCCTCTGCTCGTTCAGCACTGCGCCCAAGCACTGCAACAACTGAATCAGGAATCCAGCTGATCCCATGGCCAAAGCCGAAGCCACCGTCGAGGAACTCGTCAGCAAGATCGAGCGCGGTGAGCTGCGCCTCCCGGAGATGCAGCGCCGCTATGCCTGGCGCTCCACCCGCGTGCGCGATCTGCTGGATTCCCTCTATCGCGGCTATCCCTCGGGCGCCATCCTGATCTGGGAAACCGATGAGATTGTTCCGCAGCAGGATTTTTCCGTTGGTCAGTAGGCCAATCCCTACGCCAAAACCCAGCTCCTGCTCGATGGTCAGCAGCGTCTCACCTCCCTCTCGGCCGTCATCCGCGGCGAACCCGTTCAGGTGAACGGTCGCGTCCGTCCGATCGAGCTTCTCTTCAACCTCGAGCACCCGGATACGCTCTCCTTCATCACCGAGGTTGACGACAACAACATCGACGCTCTCGAGATGACAGAAGACGAGGAAGAGCCCACCGACGAGGAAGCCGATGCCTCAGAAGATGAACTGCAGAAGCGCTTCGACAAGATGACCTTCGTGGTGGGCACCCGCAAACTCGAGCAGCTGCCCCAGTGGGTGAAGGTCAGCGAGGTATTTACTGGCAAGAATGACAACAACTACTTCCTCAGACGAGCTGGAATCACGAGCCTCGATGATCCACGCGCCGAGATCTACACCCAACGTCTCAATCGCCTAAAGGACATCCGTAAATACATCTACCGGATGGATGTGCTGGAGCGCACCCTCTCCTACGACGAATTCACTGAGATCTTCGTGCGAGTCAACTCCCTGGGTGCCAAGCTTCGTAGTTCCGATCTTGCTCTCGCCCAGATCACCGCCAAGTGGCGTGGCTCCCTGAAGGTTTTCCAGGCCTTCCAGTCCGATTGCACGAAAGACGGTTTCGAACTCGACCTCGGCCTGCACCTCAAGAATCTGGTTGCCCACGTCACCGGTCAGTCCCGCTTTCTCACCGTGGCCAGTCTCACGCCAGATGCGTTGAAGGCCGGCTGGGATGACGGCTGCCGCGGCATGGAGTTCGCCATCAACTTCCTGCGCAGCAATGCCAGCATCACCAGCCCAGCCTTACTGGCCTCGCCGTTCCTGCTGATCAGCCTGGGCTATTACGGGGCCCAGCGAAGCTACAAGCTCAGCGCCGATGAAGCGCAGGGCCTGCGCCGCTGGGTGTTGCTCGCCAATGCCAAGGGCCGCTACAGCCGTGGATCCAGCGAAACCCTGCTCGACCAGGACCTCAAGATCCTGCGCGATGGCGGAGGCTTCCAGGAGCTGCTCGATCGGCTGCGCACGCAGGTGGGTCGGCTGGATGTCACCCCGGATGAGCAGGAAGGCCGCAATCAGCGCAGTGCCCTGTTCAAGACGATGTTCCTGGCCTTCAAGGCCGCCGGTGCCCGCGATTGGCGCTCCAACCTGGTCATCGCTCTTGGCCATGTGGGCAACGCCCACCAGCTGCAGTTCCACCACATCTTCCCCAAGGCTGTTCTCAAGAGCAGCGTCACCAGCCGCGAAACCGACGACATCGCCAACCTCGCCTTCATCAGCGGCAAGGCCAACCGCAAGATCAGTACCAAGGAACCGGCTCTCTACTTCCCTGAGGTGCGGGTGGCCAATGGGGAACAGCCCTTTGAGAGCCAGTGCATCCCCACCAAACCCGATGTCCTGACCGTTGAGCGGTACAAGGCTTTCCTGGCGGAGCGGAGGCGGTTGATCGCTGAGCGGCTGAACGAGTTTCTTCAGACACATTAGGAACCGCTATGGCACAGGTGAATAGCCACGGTCTAAGCCGCCCAGTGCCAAGAAGTATTCAGGAGCAAATTCGCCAAAGGTGCGGCTTTGGCTGTGTGATATGTGGTACATGTTTCTATGATTACGAGCATTTCGACCCAGATTTCAAGGATGCCGTTGCTCATCGCCCTGAAGGAATGAATCTTCTTTGCATGCAGTGCAATCAAAAGAGGAAGAGAGGTTTGCTTTCGAGGGATACTGTTGCGCTATACAATGCAGCACCAAAATGCTTGCAACAGGGTTTTTCTAGAGAGTGGCTCGACTATGGGACACATCCTGTATCTATAGCCATAGGATCCTGTACTTCTACATGGGGAAATGTGCTTACGGTTGACAATGAGCCAATTCTCGCCGTGCAAGCACCGTCGGCCATAGGCATGCCATGGATGCTCTCTGCAAAGGTTGCTGACGAGCAAGGAAGGTTAACCCTGGAGATCGAGGATAATCACTTAGTCGTCCATGCGTCCACATGGGATGTGAAAATTCAGGGCTCCAGATTCTTTGTTCGACCAAGAAAAGGAAGCATTCGCTTGTTCTAAACATGATACCACCAACTTCAATCTGTATTGAGAAAATTGACATGAGCTGGGCCGGGCGAACAATTTGGGCAGATAAGCATAAGCTGCAATTCAAGCGTTCGTGCAACGAAGACTGGGTTGCTCTTCAACGTATTCGTGTTAAAGCAGTCGGGGAGTGGGTTTCATTCATGTTTAGCGAGATCTAGTCACTCTTTTAGTTATTCTGTGCCCCTGTGAATGGTTCTTTCTGCTTCGGTGGCGGCTGGGGGGGGGCGAAGCAAGCATGGGAAGAGGTCAGCGATGGGTCCATATCTGGACTAACCTCCCTCCATGCCTGGAGATCTCCATGCGTTCCTTCAACGTTCACGACGCCAAAACCCAGTTCTCCAGGCTCATCGATGCCGCCCATGCCGGCGAAACGATCCTGGTGGCGAAAGACGGCAAGCCCTGGGCGCGGCTGGTGCCGCTGGAGACCGATCAGCCCCGCCGCCAGCCGGGTGTGCTGCGGGGGAAGGTGCAGCTTCCTGCCACCGATGTTCTGCTCGCCCCACTTCCCCCCGAGGAGCTCGACGCCCTCGAGGCCCCATTGCCCCATTGATGGCACCTTCACTTCTGCTTGACACCCATACCCTCCTTTGGTGGCTGGTGGAACCCGAGAAGCTCTCCCCTCTCGCCCACACGGCGATCAACGATCCAGCGGCGGCCATCTTCGTGAGCGCCGCATCGGGTTGGGAGTTGGCCACAAAAGTCCGACTGGGCAAGCTTCCTGGTGTCGAATCTCTGCTTCTCGACCTGCCTGCCGTACTCCAGCAGCAGGGGTTTCAGTTGCTCGCTGTGCAGTTACAGCACGGCCTCCGAGCCGGTGGCTACCCGCAGCCCCATCGTGATCCGTTCGATCGGTTGCTGGCGGCCCAGGCTGAGCTGGAAGGCATGCACCTGGTGAGCATCGATTCCGCCCTGGCCACGTTCCCCTGCCGTCTGCTCTGGTGACGTGTTGACTATCTCATCCACCACCCGCAGCCAGCTGATTCAGGCCCTCACCCTCGATCTCTTGGGCCCTACCTCGGCAGTCCTTGAGCAGCTGGAAGCCGAAGGCCAGACCGACGAGGCAGCTGAGCTCCGCGAGGAGCTGCTCGATCGCCCTCCCAACCGCTGGTACCAGAGCGGTTTTCTCATCCCCAGCGAAACCAGCCTCGACGCCCGCGCCGATGATGCGGCCGACGACGAATTCGCTGGCCTCGATGGCCAGAACCTCAGCTCCAAGCGCAAAAGCAACGCAAGCGCCGATGACACCGGAGCCAGCGAAGCTGGTCCCGCGCGGCGGGTGTTCTTTCCTTGTTCCGTTGGCTTGAGCCTGCTGTTGCCGGCAGGTGCAGGTCTGGAGGTCATGGTGCACTGGGCCAGCTATCGGCCCACCGCCCCGCCGGAAGACAGCAAGGCGGAAGAGGCCTGGTTACGTGAGCCCCACCAGCAGCCACTCAGCCTCCCTGCCGAGCTATTCACCCTCAGCGGCCGCTCTGCTGAATCGAGGGAAGTGCCCGGCAGCGAAGGGCTCATGCTCCGTTGGCACCTGCGGGCTGCTCCTCTCGATCAGGGCTATCCCCCCGGCGCCGTCGCCGTGAGCCTGTTACTCACCAACGAACGACGCTTCGAAGGACGCAGCGCAGAAGACCGCGACCGCGCCAGTGCCTTCCAGGTGCAGCTGGATCTGGCTTGCACCTCTGGCTTCCTGGCGCGCCGTGATCCCCGCGCCGCTGATCGGCTCGCCAACGCCAATGACTGGGACCACCGCGTCAACAATCTCCACTACCGCGACGACCACGAATTCGCCGTGGGCCACAACATCTCCGTGGCGCCCCAGATTGATGCCGCTGGCCGCTGCCAGCTGATCAGCACCACCTGGTTGCCCCAGGCCACCGTGGAGAAGGTGCTGCCCAGGGTGGCAGAACTGGAGGAGGCCGGCCTGGTGCTCTCGATGGCGAAGCTGGATCGCCTGGCCAGTGAAGGGGCTGAGCCTGTGCAGGCGGCTCTGCGGCGCCCCCTGCTGCGGGCTTACACGGACTGGATCCACCAGCAGCGCCAGACGGCCTCACTCAGCAAGCAGCAGCAGGCCACGGCCACGGAGCTGCTGCAGGAGGCGAGCAAGCAGGCACGGCGCATTGAGCGCGGCATTGAAGCTCTGGAGAACGAGAGGGTGCGACTGGCCTTTGCCATCGCCAATCGGGTGATGGATGCCGCTGCACGCCAGCGGTTCGGGGTGATGCGGGGCCGCGACCCCAAGGCTGAGCAGCCCCAGTGGCGTCCGTTCCAGCTCGCCTTCCTGTTGATGAACCTCGTGGGCATGGCCGAGCTCACCGATGCGGATCGCGACACCATCGATCTGCTGTTCTTTCCCACCGGCGGTGGCAAGACTGAGGCTTACCTGGGGCTGGCGGCTTACACCCTGGTGCTGCGGCGGTTGCGCCACGAGGGCTCGATCGAATCGGCCGGCATGAGCGTGTTGATGCGCTATACCCTGCGCCTGCTCACCCTTGATCAGCTCGGCCGGGCCTCCACCTTGATCTGCGCGCTGGAGCTGGAGCGCCGTAAGGATCCCCAATTGCTCGGAAAGTGGCCCTTCGAGATCGGCTTGTGGGTGGGGCAGAGCGGCACCCCCAACAAGCTCGGCCACAAAGGAGATGGCGACGACAACAGTGCCAGCTCCCGCGTGCTGGCCTGGAGCGGTGGCGACAACAAACCGATCCCGATCGACAACTGCCCCTGGTGCGGCACCGAGCTCGGCAAGGCGTCCCTGGCTGATGAGCGCCCCGCTGTGGTGCGCGGCGTGTTCCGTCTGCTCCCTGATGCCGATCACCCGAGCGAGCTGCGGGTCTGCTGCCGCAACCGCCAGTGCCGCTTCTCCGGAGACAGCACCCTGCCCCTGGTGGCGGTCGATGAAATGCTTTATCAGCGGCTGCCGGCCTTCGTGATCGCCACGGTCGACAAGTTCGCCGCGCTGCCCTGGGTGGGGGCCACCGGCAAGTTGTTTGGCCGCGTCTCCCATGCACAGCCGGGCAAGGGCTTCTTCGGCCCCAGCGATGGCGCCAACATGGGCGGTCAACCGCTGGCCGGCGGCCTGGAGCCCCCCGATCTGATCATTTAGGACGAACTTCACCTCATCTCCGGCCCGCTCGGCTCGATGGGCGGCCTCTATGAAGCTGTGATTGATGAGCTCTGCGCCCGCCAGGTGGAGACTCCCAACGGTCCTCAAGTCGTGCAGCCCAAGATCGTCGCCTCCACCGCCACCGTGCGCCGCGCCACCCAGCAGATGCAGGCCTTGTTCGGCCGCAGCAGCACACCGGCCGTCTTCCCGGCCCCCGGCCCCGACCGGCGTGATTCCTTCTTCTCCTACACAGCCCCCACATCAGAAGCAGAGGGTCGTCTCTACCTCGGAGTGTCCGCCCAGGGCCGCAACATCAAAGCCCTGCTGCTGCGGGTGGGCCTGGCTCTGATGAGCACGGCCCAGAAGCTCTATGCCAAGGCCGAAAAAGAGCGAAGGGCCCGCGACAAGCGCGGTGAACCCAGGGGTCCCAACCCCGTCGACCCTTACATGACGTTTCTGGGGTACTTCAACACCATCAAGGAGCTCGGCATCACCCGCCGCCTGCTGGAAGAGGAGGTCACCTCCCAGCTCACCACCTACGACCAGCGCCGCCGCCTCAACGAAACCAGCCCGCGCTATGCCCGCCGCAAGATTGCCAATGAGCCCCTGGAGCTCACCTCACGGGTACCCACTTCGGAGGTGAGCACCACCAAGGCCCGGCTCGAGCTCAGCTTCGATAACGAGAAGCAACGCGTCGACACGGCGCTTGCCACCAACATGATCTCGGTAGGTCTTGACATCACCCGCCTCGGGCTGATGGTGATGCTGGGTCAGCCCAAAACCACCGCCGAATACATCCAGGCCAGCAGCCGCGTCGGTCGCGACGACCAACGCCCTGGCCTGGTGGTGGTGTTGCTCAATCCGAACCGCCCGCGCGATCGATCGCACTACGAGCGCTTCAGCTTCTGGCATTCGGTGTTCTATCGGGATGTGGAGGCCACCAGCGTCACGCCCTGGTCCTCCAGAGCCCTGGAGCGGGGGCTGCCCGCCATCACGGTGGCGTTGGCCCGGCATCTCAGCCCGCAGCTCACCTGGGCCAAGGATGCCGGCAGCCATGAAGCCATCAGTGCCATCCAGACTGAAGTAGCCCAGCGGCTCGCCGATCGCGCCCGCCGCTCAGCTCCAAGCAAGGCACTCAGCGAACACACCGAGGCTGAGGTGTGCAAGAAGGTGATGAACCTGCTCGACAAGTGGATCCGCATCGCCCGTGACAACGACGGCCTCCTCCAGTACGGCCGGGAGCAGGGGGAATTGGCACCCCTGCTTCATACCCCCCTCGATCCTGATCTCAAGGAACTCAAGGCGATGCAGCAGGAATTCCTGGCCAACTGGAGCCTGCGCGATGTGGAACCCAGCGCTGCTCTGATCCGCCAACGCCCCGATGGCGATGGTGAGGTGAGCTGATGGCCCGTCAACCGTCCGTGCGCCCCCAGGGAGAGGTACGCCACAGCCAGTTGATCACCACCTATGGCCCTGGCGCCATGGTCGATCTGCCGGATTGCTCGATCGTGATCGGCGGCCTCAACTTCTGGTTCTACGGCCCTGAGCAACCTCCAGAGGAGATCGATGAACCCCGGTTGATCGCCAAGCTCCGCCAAAGCCTGAATGTTGGTTCATTGCGGTTGCGCAAGCCACCCATCCACGACGTTGGCCCAGGAGGCCAGAGCCGTCCGGGTGGGATCCGCAGCCCCGAGTTCCCCAACTGGTTCGTGGCCCAGCTGGACAAAACAGAGATCTTTGCTGACAAGTCCTATCGCAGTCGCCCCCTGGTGGAGGCTGACCGGCTCGACAAACGCAAGTACGTCGATGCCGATCGCAAGGCCCATAGCGTCGTGCCGGTGCGCTTTGTTCAGAGCTGCCCCAATGGACACCTTAGCGACATCGACTGGCGCGAGTTTGTGAATCGCGGCAAGACCACCTGCCGGGCCACGCTTTGGCTGGATGAGGCTGGCGCCGGCAACGACTTCACCGAGATCTTCGTGCGCTGCTCCAACCCTGACTGCTTGGAGAAGTGGGGGCGCCGTCAGCTCTCAGAGGCCAAACAGAAGCTCAAAGGCGATGAGGACGAGCGGCCTGCGCTTCGGTTTTGTCAGGGCCACCGGCCCTGGCTCGGTCCCTTCGGCCGGGAAACCTGTGACAACGGCAAGGGCAAGGGAGGCAGCTACGCCAATCGCCTGCTGGTGCGTTCCGCCAGCAATGTCTACTTCCCTGAGTTGATCTCGGCCATTTCGATTCCCGAATCAATCGATGCGGTGCGGGAGGTGATCAGCAAGCACCTGAAGATTTTTGAAAAGATCACCAGCGTCGCCAAGCTCAAGGACTGGCTGGAGGACTACGCTCCCGATCACATCAAGGAACCACTGGCGGGAGAAACGCCCGATCTGATCTTCCAAGCCCTTGAGTCCATCCGTGGTGGTGCGGGAGTACCGGAGAAAACCGAGGCCCTCAAACGACAGGAGCTTTGGGCGTTGGTCGGCCCCATTGAGGGGCTGCAGCGCGGCAAGGGCAGCAGCCGCTTTGAGGCGAAGCTCCTTGATCTGGCGGGCAAACCAACCTGGTTCCATCAGCGCATCAACCGGGTGTTGAAGGTGCACCAGCTGCGAGAGGTGATGGCCCAGCTCGGTTTCACCCGCCTGGAGCCGGTGGTCAGCCAGATCGATGGTGATCCCCTTGACTTGGGCGTCAAGCGTGCACAGATCGATCTAAAGGAAGCCACCTGGCTACCGGCTGTGGAAAATCTCGGCGAAGGGATCTTCCTCGGCTTCGATCGCGGCGCAATTCGTGAGTGGTGCAAGAGCGATGGCGCGGTTCAGCACCTCTCCAAGCATCGTGATGCCTTCCAGACCTGGAACAAAGAGCACGGCCTCACCGAGGAGAAGTTCCAATGGCCAGGTGGCCCCTACCTCATGCTCCATAGCCTCGCCCATCTGCTGATCACAGAAGCTGCTCTTGATTGCGGCTATGGCGCCTCAGCAATCAAAGAACGGATCTATTCCTTCGATGATATCGGCTATGGCATCCTCCTCTTCACCGGAGGCAGCGGTTCCGAGGGTTCACTGGGTGGCCTGGTGGCGTTGGCTGATCGCATTGATGAGCTGCTGGAGATGGCCCTTGAGCGAGCCTCACTGTGCTCTAACGATCCTTTCTGCGCCAGCCACGAACCTAATAATGAATTGGAGAAGCGTTACGCCCATGGCGCCGCTTGTCATGGTTGTCTGCTGATTGCTGAAACCAGCTGTGAGCGCCGTAACGAATTTCTCGATCGGGCCCTTGTCTTGCCCACCTTGAGCCAGCAAGACGCGGCCTTCTTCCCGGATCGTGCCTGATGGCGGCGCCATTCCCGAATCTGAGTACCGCTGAACTTGAACGCTTGCTGGTGGCCCTGGATCCACGCGTTGGCGAACCTGCCTCCCTGGATGCCGGCCTTGGTGATCCCTCGGCTTTACTGGCAAGAGTTGGGCTTGCCGAAGACCCTGTCTCGCTGATGCTGTGGCTGGAGGGTTGGCGATCTGCCGGGGGGAGCCAGGAGGCCCTGCTCATGACCGTTCAAGCCCTCTTGGCCCAACGGCACAGCAGTGTTGCCGCCCGTTCGATTGAACTGGTGTGGTCAGGCCCTGATGCGGGCCCAGGGTCGATCACCCGCGACCAGTCGGTGTTGATCCGTCAATTGGTGGAGCGCGCCGAACACCGTCTGCTTCTGACCACCTATGCCTTCTACAAAGGCCCGTTCATCAAGGGCCTATTTCAGTTGATCCGTGAGCACATGGTGACGCTGCCGGAGTTTCAGGTGCGCATCGTGTGCAACATCCAGCGTGATCGCGGTGATACCTCCAGTCCAGAGACCCTCCTCCGCAAATTTCAACAGCAGACCTGGTTGTGCCTCTGGCCCGAGCTGCCTGCTCCAGCCGTGTACTTCGATCCCCGCTCTTTATCTCTTGATGGAGTTAAAGCTGTTTGTCACGTTAAGGCGGTGGTGGCTGATCAAGAGTTACTCGTGACTAGCGCCAACCTCACCGATGCGGCCAACCTTTCCAACTTTGAGCTCGGCCTTCATCTCAGTAGCGCCACCCATGCCGATGATGTCTGGGACCACTTCGACCGCCTGATCCAGCAGGGCCTCTTGCAGTCCGTCACTTGAAAGTTGTGTCTGTTCAGAATGACGACCTCAACCTATAGCTGAGATAGGGCGGTTGGAAGGCCTGCCACCTCAGCCAGCAGTCACCTCAGCTGGTTCTTGGGTGGGCTCCGGACAGATCAAATCCGCCGCCTGCCTTGCCTCGCCGAGCACCTGAAACAGCACCTTGGTTGATTCCTTGAGCAACTCGACCCAATGCCCGAGATAGGCGGCATGGCTCTCGATCTCGCTGCCGATCTCAAACCGATCCCCCAGCAGAACCGCCCCGAGCTCCGCGACCAGCGCCTCTCGGACGTAGTGACCTAGTGAAGAATTCGACGATGTCGACGGGGAGCCGTGTCACCAGCAGTGACGAACTTCACCAACCGGAAAACTGCCGCTCCTTCCTTGCCCCTGCCTCTTGAGCATTGACCCGTGCATGGCATCGCAAATGCCGAGATGTAGCTGGTTCAAGTTGCAGGGAGTCGGTTCCAGAGGCCCGTTCCGCAGACGCGAAATCTTCCACATGGAGACGCCGCAGCCTTGCAGCGTCAGCGCCCGGGCCTGATCAAATGAACCCCAGCGGTGAAGCTGGGGGTTTCTACCGAGGCTGTCTACGCCTTCACGCCCTGACGGGTCCCGCGCAGCTTCCAAATCTGCGGGTGGGAGTCGAAATGTTTCGCACGATGCCGCTGCAGGAGTGCCTGGCACATCGACCGTTCGTCAAGGAAGTGGAGGCGCAGCCGCTTGCCGTCCGGGTGTATGGCCAGCGCCGACTTTGCCAGCGCCGTCTTCGGCAGGTTGGGCCGCTCTAATAGCAGGCGATGGAACTCTTCGACAAAGGCTGTTGAAAGAACGGAAGCCCGGCGTGAGGCCGGACGGCTAAGGCGACTTGGTGTCATGACGAAAGTGCGACCACCCATGCTACGGAGGCCTGCAGGGATCTCGATATGGCCCTGGCTGATAACACCCCCCGTCAGGAGCTCAACCTGCTCCAAACTCACATTCAAGCCCCAAGTTGACGACGTGGTCGCCCATGCCCAGGGCCCTACGTAGGAGCTGGAACGCGCAGACGTTGGTGGGCTCGCTCCAACGGACCTTGTCGACGATCTCCAGGAGTCGGATCTGGCAGTCGCTCAGCATCGGGGGGTTGCCCCTGGGGCCTGAGGCTTCCCGATCGGGCCCTAGGCGCCCCAGGAAGGCGGGTGAGGGGTCGGGCAGCTGGAACTTATCGGTCGGGGTCGGTGGAGGCCCCTTCTCGGGGCTTCTGGAGCTGAACAGCCTCTCGGTGGTCAGAGATGAGGGGTTTCTTCGTGTCCTTCGTTTCTCAGACGGACGCTTGCGGAGTCCTGATCGGGATGGAGCAATGGTCGTCTTCGGCTGTCGGCTGTTCGGGGCTTGGAGTGTGTGCTCTCTTCTCTTTACCGTTTTCGTTCTCAAGAGTAGAGAGGATAGATAGCGGTGATCCGTCATAATATGCCAGTCTGACACCAGAGCGGTACCAGCGGTGCCCCTCGGCCATGTCCTCGATCGTCGCTGGAGGCTCCAGGCTCTCGGGTTCGAACCAGAGCCACCACTTCCACTCGACCTCGGGCAGGCGGTAGTCGAAGTCGGTCACCTCGGCCGTCCAGGAGGCCCTTGGGCGATCCCGGCCGGGCACGGCATAGATCGGGCGCTCCGGCAGGAGGGCATGGCGGAGTTCTACCTGCTGCTCGCGGGGGAGCACAAAGCTCAGGCCGTACCCGAGGTAGAGGTGCTCGAAGCGGGCCAAGCAACTCGATCTCCGCACAGGCAAGTCGAAGCAGCGACCACCATGTTTGTCAAAAGATCTGTCACTTCATGAACAAGAGCCAGTCATGCCAAGCACACTGAAGCCAAACCACCCGGCTTTTAACCGATTGGTCCTGAGTTCGAATCTCAGGCGACCCATCTCAAGCAGGGCAGGCGTCCAGCGCCCCGACCCCTGTTCCCCCCTTCCTTTCACGGTCCTCGCTTCCGGCTCAGCCGCGGTAACCCGGCCCCAGCCCGGATCCATGGACTGCGGCTGGCCGTCTTCCGTCCCGCATCCATCCTTCCTCAGATGGGTGCCAGGACGGGGCCCCAACGGGCTCAGCCAAGCCAGCGGGCCGCCGGGCACGGCGGGCCGTCGCTGCCGCAATGGAGCGAGGGACGAGCGCCTTTGCCCGCAGGCCTGACCGTGGGGAACCCTCGACGACCAGGGGAGCGTGGGCCCGGTTGCTGGAGCACCGAGGCCAGGCAGAGCCTGGTCAGGACAAGGCCTGGGCGGATCACTGGGGTGTGGTTGGAGCCGCGACCGTTGCCACTCCCCCCCGCTCGGGGCGACCGTCTTGATGGAACGCTGCACCCCTCAACAGGAGGGGGGTCTGGATGGGTCCCTGGACAGCGCACCCGTGCCGACCGAGGATTCGATCCTGGCTGAGTTGCTGCAGGGACCCAGGCGCATCCCGAACCTGGGTCGTTGTGCTGCTGTGGGTCGGGGCCAGACCCATCCGGGCGTTGCCGGGGGCCCTGCCGCAGCCACCCCTCAGCCCAGGTACCAGCGCAGCAATGCCAGGAGTTGGCCGGCCGGCCCCAGGCCAGTGATCCACTCCCCCACCAGGGCAGCCGCAAAACCGAGCATGGCCACGCGTCCATTGAGCCTCTCCACCCCCGCAAGCGCTGCGGTGTTCCAGGGCCGGCGGGTTGTTAGGCCCTCGCCAAAGCGCTCGAGTGGTTCGTAGCGGAACGAATTGTTGTCCAACGGTGGTGATCGCAGCGGCCCAGAGCCTATGGGTCTTGTGCCCTCCCGTGCGCCCCCACCGACCTTCGCGGCAGCGTCGGATCAACATCGTGGGCTGCAGGAGCGCACGCTTGCTGAGCTGATTGCGCTGCTGATGGCCTGCGCTCGGGGGCGGATCCGAGCGCTCAAAGGAAGCGTCCGTTGATTGGCTCGCAGCGGCTCCGAGCGTCCTAGCTGCGGTCCCGTCCCCAGGTTCTCAGGGCCCAGGGCCAGAAGCTTTCGTGGATGGCAAGCCCCTCCTTCTCCAGCAACGGCCCTTTCACCGTGATGGCGGGATTGGTGCGACCGATGATTTCGCGGATGGTGAGGGGGGAGGGCTGGGGGTGATCGCCAATGACGCGCTGAAACTGCGTCTGGGTGGTTCCGTACACCACACGCAGCAGTCCGGCGTTGAGAATGGCGCCCACGCACATGATGCACGGCTCGCTGCTGGCATAGAGGGTGCCGCGCCGGAAGGCCTCACGACCGAGCTTGGGCGCGAAGGTGGAGATCAGGCCGAGCTCGGCATGGCGGGTCGGGTCCTGGCTGGAGGCCGTGCTGTTGCGGTACTCGGCCACGATCGCTCCGTCCACCACCAGAACCGCTCCGAACGGAAACCCCCCTTCCTGGACGGATTGGCGCGCCAGCTGATAACTGCGCTCAATGAACACCCGATCGGCAGGGGTGCAGGAGGGATCATCCGCGAGCGGCGTGACCGCCCGCGCCAGCAGCACCGATTGCTGATGATGATGCGTGTGTTCCGTCGCCGTCTCAGCGGACGCCGAAGCCAGGGGTGAGGGATCCTGCAGGGTCGCGGGCAGCGGCGCCCCGAAGGCGAGCAGGGCCAGCAGAGGACCCAGACGAGCAACCATGGCGGAACGGCGCGGACACCTGTCCATTCAACGTTGCCTGGGCCGGAGGCAGACGATCCTCCATCGCTTTCCCCCTGCGCTCCAGCGCTCCGGCACCCGCCATGGCAGGGCGCTCGCCCATCGAGGTTGAAGCCGGTGGAGCGGGGGCCATGCCGGCTCCATGGTGGCCGAAGCGACCCGGCGGCAGGGGATCGGCAGCCAGCTCTGTCGGGGGGGCGGAGCCGACCATCGCTCCCCCAAACTTGAGAGGGCTCACGCCCAGCTGCTTCCGTTCCGGATCAGGATTCAGCGCCCGTGGGCCACCCATCGCTGGGGAGCTCAGCCGTGGGGGCACCGAACAGGTAACCCTGTCCGGTGCGGCAGCCAAGGGCGAGCAGCTGCTGGCGTTGGTTCTCCGTTTCGATGCCTTCGGCGGCCACTTCGATCCCCAGGTCATGGAACACCTTGATGAAGCCGCCGATCAGGGTCGTTGTGCGTGCGTCGTTCGCCAGGCGATCGACGTAGGTCTTGTCGAGCTTGACGATGTCGATGGGCATCTCGGTGAGCCAGGCGAGGCTGGAGTAACCAGTGCCGAAGTCGTCCAGGGCGATGGTGACGCCCGCCTCCTTGAGGGCCGTGAGGTCCCGCTTGGCCTGGATGTGCTGGCTCAGCAGCACCGTTTCGGTGATCTCGATCGTCAGGCGTGTGAGATCGACGCCGGAGCGCCGTTGCTCCTCGAGCAACTCCTGGGCCAGGTTGCCCCGCTCGAGGTGATTCGGGCTGACATTGATCGCCAGCCGCCAGTGGGGCTTCTGATGCTCGAAGGCACGCAGGGTTTCGATCGCCCGCGTGAGCACCCAGCGCTCCATGGGGATGATCAATCCCGTGCGCTCCGCCATGGGGATGAACTGGTGGGGAGCGATCAAATCACCCTTGGCTCCGACCATCCTGACGAGGGCCTCGGTGCCCACGATGGTGCCGTTCTCCAACCGGACGATCGGTTGGTAGTGGAGCAACAGGCGCTCATGGCGGATGTCCTGCTCGAGCCGTTGGCGCAGCGTTACGGACTCCTGAACTTCGAGGTCGATGGCGGCGTCGTAAACGGCGATGCCATCACGGCCGGATGCCTTGACTTGGTACATCGTGAGGTCGGCGCGGCGCAACAGTTCATCGGCGCTGGTGCCACCACCGTTGGTGGTGGCGACGCCCATGCTCATCGAAAGGGAGATCTCATCGCCCTCATGACACCAGGGCTCCAGGAGTGTGAAGCGCATGCGCTGGGCGAGGAGCAGCGCCTCTTCCTCGCTGGCGATGTTGTCGATGAGCACCACGAACTCATCGCCACCCAATCGGGCGAGGGTGTCGCTGGCCCGCAGCACGGTCTGGAAACGACGGGTGAGTTCAAGCAGCAGGGCATCCCCCACCGCATGCCCGAAGCGGTCGTTGACCTCCTTGAATCGGTCCACATCACAAAAGACCAGGGCGAGGCGTCCGCCCTGCCTTTCAAGACCCACCAGGGAGCGTTGAAGCCGCCCGATCAGGCTCCGGCGGTTCGGAAGCCCCGTGAGTGTGTCGCAGTAGGCCAGATCGGCCATGGCGCTCTCGCTGGCGCGGCGATGCGTGACATCGCGCTGAACGGCGACCCAATGGGTGAAGGAACCATCGGGATCGGCGAGCGGGGCTGTCTTCAACTCAATCCAGAAGGGATGACCCTGACGGTCGAAATTGAGCACCTCCATGGAGGCAGGTTCCCAGCGGCGCAGCGCTGCGCCGAAGCTCACCGTCGTCGCCAGGTCCGTGCCTGGTCCCTGCAGCAGACGGGGACTCCGGCCCAGGAGTTCATGGCGGGCATAGCCGGTCTGGCTGAGCAGCGCATCGTTGGCGAAGACAATCACCGGGCCAGGCTGCTCCAACGGCTCCGCCATGGTGATGATCAACGCCTCCAAGATGGTGTTGAGCAGGGCTTCGACCATCCGCAGGCGAGGCTCACCTCCGCGACCACGGGCGGGAGCCCTGAGCAGGCCAACACCCACGCCGTTATCGGTGCGAAACAGGCGAAGGTGGAGCAGGTCGGCGCCGGTCTTCAGGCTCAGATCCTGGGGGCCGGCCGCCAGGAGGGGCTCGAATGTCGCGATCGCGGCGGCGAGTTCAGGCCAGGCCTCGGGTAGAGGTGCCGTCAGCAGTTGATCGGCAAGCGGCCCAAGCCTGTGCCTGGCCCAGCGATCGAGGTGGATCACCCGGGAAGCGCTGGAAACGAGGATCAGTCCTTCTCCGGGGAGCAGTAAAAAGCCCCGCCAACCCCCATCAGCAAGCGCCGGCGTGGGGTGTCCCCCCGGCTCGGGGACCGTTGTGCAGGACTGGCCGTTCACGACGTTCAAGACTCCCCAAGCACGTGACGGACCCTGCCGGTCCTTGGAGCGGTGGCAGGGGCCACCGCGCCCGGGGCCAACGCTGCGGTCGAGATTACCCATGGGCCAAGCTCAAGCCCGATCGGACATCCGTTGAGGGGTGGAAGCGCTTGTCGGGTCCATGGACGTGCCTCTTCCGCCAGGCATGGACGTCCCGCTTTCGACGGGCGGCGCCGCGAGACTGACCTGTTCAACGGCCCCGGGCGCGGGCCAGACCTGCCCAATCGGCTCTGTCAGGCTAGGGGCCGCCCGCAGCTTGAGACAGCCGACCCCCTACGCCCATGGCACCCCACCCCCAATCGCCCCAGGGGCGCGGGCCGCTGCCTCCCCAGGTGGATCCCGATGATTGCGCCGTTGACCGGGGCAGGCCCCTGGGTCTGCGGCTCCTGGCCCTGGTGGGCGCGCTCTCCTTCGTGATGCTTGGAATCAGCAGTCTGATGCCGATCTTCCAGCCCTCGCCCCCGCCCCCCCTGCCAGGGGCAACCAAAGGCGCGGTGGGTTGAGGGGGGTTCCGAAGCGATGGGCCTCGTAGTGGCGATCGCTAGGCTGGAGCGGCAGGGCCGCCGGTGGCTGCGGCTCCGCGATCACACCCCTGGCATCGTCGCCCCCGGGCGCCCGAGCAGGCCCTGCGGCGCGCGTGGCTCAAGGCAATCTGTTGGCACGCCAGGGAGCTGACCCACCGGCTCGGGCCAAGAAACGACCAGCGCGTGGCCCATCTCTTTCGCGCCCCGCTGACCGTGCCGCCTGACGCTTCGCAGAGGCTGGAGGGCCAGGACCTGGAGCTGGCCTGGGCGGAGGAACTGATCACCGGCAGGGTCTGGAGCCTGAAGCTGCAGCTGCTCCGCCCCTGGCCCCATCCCTGCAGATCGCCACCATGGCCCTGGCGGCGCACCCTCAGCCTTGGACTGGGCAGGGGCCGAGCCCAGGGATCAGCCCGCGGCACCGAACAATCTCCCCACGGCGGCCGTGAGCGCCAGGGCGAACGTGCCCCAGAACAGCATCCGCATGGAACCACGCCAGAGCGATGCGCCGCCGATCGAGGCCGACAGCCCCCCCAGCAGCGCCAGGGCGACGATCGCAAGGATGGTCACCAACTCGGTGATCCGCCCGGCGGGGGTGAGCTCAAGCGTGATCAGCGGCAGGCTGGCGCCGATGGCAAAACTGGCGGCCGAAGCAACCGCGGCCTGGATCGGCCGGGCCCGCAGGATCTCGTTGAGGCCCAGCTCATCGCGGGCATGGGCGCCCAGGGGGTCATGGAGCGTGAGTTGCTCGGCCACCTGGCGGGCGAGTCCGTGATCGAGGCCCCGCCGGATGTAGATCTCCGTCAGCTCAGCGAGTTCACCGGCGGGATCGAGGGCCAGTTCCTGGCGCTCCTTGGCCAGATCGGCCCGCTCGGTGTCGGCCTGGGATTGCACCGAAACGTATTCCCCCGCCGCCATCGACAGCGCCCCGGCGACGGTGGCCGCCACACCCGCCACGAGCACCTGCTCCTTGGCTGCCCCGGAGGCGGCGATGCCCACCACCAGGCTGGCCACCGAAATGATGCCGTCGTTGGCCCCGAGCACCACGGCGCGCAGCCATCCGGCGCGGTGGGAGCGGTGGCGCTCAGAGCGTCCGGCGTCATGGCTCATGGTGTTGTGCGCTGAACCAGCAGCAGCATGGCTCCTGGGGAGGCTCAGTCGCTGTCAGGGCCATCACTGCCGGCCGCGGGCAGGCTGTTGCGAAACTGATTGGAGAGCAGGTTGCGCTGGTACTCGATCGAAAGCGCCTCCAGGTGGTGTTTGGCCGCCTCGTGCAGCCGGGGATCGATCTGATCAAGCGCTCGGCCGCTGGGCACCTGCATGGCCGCCACCAGGCGCAGGGCGTCGAACAGGCGCACTTGGTCGTGCTGCCAGGCCTGGTAATCAATCGCGACGGCGTTGAGATCCTGTTCGGACACCTTCCCTTGCTCCAGCCCCTGGTGCAGGCCCTGGAGTTGGGCCAGCCGAGCTGACGTCACCAGGGCATGGGCCGAACCGAGGGCCGCCAGGGCATCGCTGGCTTCGCGCTTGAGCACTGAGAGGTTGCGGCTCTGGACCGCCCGCTCCACGGAGAGCGGCAGGCGCACGCCCGGCCGCTGGGGGATTGGCGCCGGCGCCTGGGGTGACAGGGCCGCTTCCGTTGAGGCTGCAGGTGCTGTCAATGGCCGCACGGGGGGCTGAACCGCTGACGGGGTGGGCGTCGGGGCCACCGGCGGCGCCTGCAGGGCCAGGCCCCAGCGCATCAGCAGGGTGCCGACTCTGTGGCCAAGGGCCCGGGGCTTCCAATCCATGGCTGTGGGGCACGTGGGGCCAATCTGCAGGCAACCGGGGGCCAGTGGAAGGGGGGAACCCCACCGAGGACGCACGGTTTGCCGACTCGGTCTCCGCCGGCCGGAGGAGCGATGGCCTGAGGCCAGGGCTGCACCACTGCCGCCGGCGGCTCTGGCGCCCCTTCCGCAGCTGCCTACGGTGACTCCAGCGATTCCACCGCCACGCCCTGGATGGATCAGGCCGCCAGCGCAGCCTCCGCCAACGCCACCAGCGGGGAGGTGGCCTCCCTGCGCCGGGAGTACCGGCTGGCCGGGCTGCGCAGGAGCGATCTGGCGGCCGATCCCGTGGCCCAGTTCCGCCGTTGGCTCTCCGAGGCCACTGCGGCGGAGTTGCCTGAGCCCAACGCCCTGGTGCTCTCCAGCAGCGATGGCTTGCGCTGCAGTTCGCGCACGGTGCTGCTCAAGGCTTTCGACGGGCGGGGCTTCGTGTTCTTCACCAACTACGGCAGCCGCAAGGCCCGCGACATCGCCGCCTGCCCCCAGGTCAGCCTGCTGTTTCCCTGGTATGCCCTGGAGCGTCAGGTGGGTGTGATCGGCCGCGCCGAGCGCATCAGCGTGGGCGAATCCCTGGCCTTTTTCGCCTCGCGGCCCCAGGGCAGCCGGCTCGGGGCCTGGGTGTCCCAGCAGAGTGCCGTGATCAACTCCCGCACGCTCCTGGAGCTGAAGTGGGAGGAGATGCGACGCAAGTTCGCCGGAGGCGAGGTACCCCTGCCTGACTTCTGGGGAGGCTTCCGGGTGGTGCCGCGCGAGGTGGAGTTCTGGCAGGGGCGGGAGAACCGGCTCCACGACCGCTTGCGCTACGTCCGCAGCACCACCGGGGAGCCCTGGTTGATCGAGCGGTTAGCGCCCTGAGGTTGGCCTGGCCTCCATCGGCTCCTCCTGGGCCGCCCAGCAGGGGGGAAGGGCACCGGGTGAGCCTGGTCCGACGCGACCGCCAGCAGGCGGGGCCACGGCACGAGCGGCGCCTGGAAGGGGCTCGATGCGAGCGTCGAGCAGACCCACCGTTGTTCGCTGGAGGCACAGGTGAAGGCCACCAGGCCCCCCGCTGGATTCCAGCGCCCCCCTGGCCAGCGCCCCGTCCAGGCCCCCAAGCTCAACGCTGGTCAGCGTTTGTGTCGGACGTCGCCGTCACCAACACCTGCTCCTGGCTGTCGTAGCCGGCCGCCCAGCACTCCAGCTTGCGCCCTTCCTCCTCAGCGCGCGTGCAGGCGAAGCCGTAGCGGTCCCGCACGCGCTCGGAGGCCTGCTCAAGGGCCTCGCTGCCACGTTCCTGCAGCTCCCGCACAGACACGATCTGGCCGGGGCTCAGGTAATTCAGGATCACCGTGGAGGGGGAATACAGGCGGGTGGTGCGCCCATCGGGCCACACCAGATCCAACTCGACTTCGGGCACGGCCTGCCGCCTGTGAACGCCCGGAGAGTTTCACCCGCCAGCGCCCCCCGGGCCGTGCCGGTCACGACAGCGCCCCAAAGCCCGTCAGCGCCGTCGCGGCGGTGCGCACGATGACCCGCTCGTCGCCGCGCCTCAACTCCAGGGCCTGGCCCTCCTGGAACAGGCCGATCGGCTGGCAGCGGAGCTCGGGATGCGGCTCCAGCACCGCCCGCAGGGCCTGGCCCTGATCCGGGGCACTGGCCAGCAGAAAACCGAAGCTGGGGAAGCAGGTGATCCATTCCTCCAGTTCCACCCCCTCGGGCGGCTCGATGGCGTCCAGATCGAGCACTAAGCCGCAGCCCGCCGCCTCGCACAGCATCGCCGCCGTGCCGATCAGGCCGCCCATGCTGATGTCCTTGGCGGCATGGGCCAGCCCTTCAGCGGCGATCAGGGGCAGCAGCGCTAGCTGGGCGCGCAGCTGGGCCGGATCGGCGCCAGTGGCGGCATCCCAGAAGGGGTCCGGTCGGCGCAGGACGCCCCCATCGATCTGGATCAGCAGATGGCAGCTGTCCCCGGGGCGGGCGGATCGGGCCGAGAGGATGGGCCCCGGCGCCACCCCCAGCACCGCGACGGACAGAGCTTCATAGGGGCTTTGCAAGTTGGTGTGTCCCCCCACCACTGGCACCGCAAACGTCTCCGAGGCGGCACGCATCCCACTCAGCAGTTGCTCTGCGGGCTCGCCGCCACGGCTCCAGAGGCTGTTCACCACCGCCAGAGGTGTGCCTCCCATCGCGGCGATGTCGCTCAGGTTCACCAGCACCCCGCACCAGCCGGCAAACCAGGGATCCCGTTCCACCAAGCCCGGATGGAGACCCTCACAGGCCAGCAGCAGCGCGCCACCCTGTGGCGGCAACAGAGCGGCGTCATCGCCCAGGGCCGCCGCAGGTCCCAGCTGGGGAAAGGGCTGGTGGGGGAACACCGACGCTGGGTGTTGGATGTCGTCCTTGCCAGTGAGCCCCGGCAGCCGCTGCAGCCGCGCCGCCAGCTCCTCCAGTGGCGTGGGACTCACGCCGCCGCCAGCAGCGGCCGGCGTTCGGCGGCAGCCCGGTAGTAGGCCAGATCAGCCTCCATCAGGTGATGGGCCATGCCACGGATCTCCAGGCTGTCGATGGAGCTCCAATGCAGGCGCTGGAAGAAGCGCACGTTCTGGATCTGCACTGTGGCCAGAAAGCGATCGCAGCCCCAGCCGTTGGCGGTGGTGACCGCCTTCCAGATCAACCCCTTGCCGATCTGATTCAGACGCCGGTAGTCACCGTGGACCCCTAACCGGCCGCCGTACCAGAGCCGCGGCTGCTCCTCAAGGATGCGCACCACGCCCACCACCCCGTCGCCCCGGGCGGCGGCATGATCGAGAGCGGCAATCGGGTAGGCGCGATCGTCGCGTCCGTCGCGGTCGGAGTCTTCGAACAAGTGCTGCTCCTGGCAGAAGATGGCACTTCTCAGCTCCCAGTAGCCACGCTCCAGGGGTGATCTCGATCGCAGCAGGTGGAAGGAGAAACGCTCGGAGCTGGCGGTGGGTGAAAGCTGAAAGTCTTCGGCGTCGATGGCCAGGCCGCGCCGCACCGAAGGCGTGAAGGCAGCTGGGGCGGAGCTGGAACTGCGGCCGATGCTGTGGCTGGAGGGGTCGATGAAGAACATGGCGCTCCCTCAGAAGGCGGGTTCAGGGGTGGCCTCGAAGAGGGAGAGGGCGGAGCAGGCACCGCACTTGGCGCAACCGGCGCTCATCGCCTCCGAGCTCAGGTCAGAAGCGCGCAACAGCCCCCCTACGGCGCCGTAGACCTGCAGCATGAACTCGGTACTGGGGGGCGGGTGGCCCTCAAGCGGTGTGCCGGCGATCGGCACGAACGGCACCACGAACGGGTAAACCCCAAGGGCGATCAACCGCTCGCAGCAGGCCATCAACGACTCAGCTGAATCACCGAGCCCCGCCAGCAGGTAGGTGGACACCTGGCCGCGGCCGAACACCTCCACCGCCTTGGCGAAGGCCTCGTAGTAGCGCTCCAGGGTCAGTTCGCCCTTGCCCGGCAGCACCCGCCGCCGCACCTCCGGCTCCACCACCTCCAGGTGCATGCCGAGGCTGTCCACCCCTGCCTCCTTCATGCGGCGGTACCAGATCGGATCCTCCGGGGGCTCGCACTGGGCCTGGATCGGCAGCGGCACGCGCGCCTTGACGGCGGCAGCGGTCTCCGCCATCAGGCGGGCACCACGGTCGTCGGAGTTAGGGGTGCCGGTGGTCATCACCAGCTGTTTCACCCCATCGAGGCGCATGGCCGCCTCGGCCACCTCGGCCACCTGCTCTGGGGTCTTGCGCACCAGGGTGCGCCCCTCCTCCAACGACTGCTCGATGGCGCAGAACTGACAGGACTGCGTTCGGTCGCGGAAGCGGATACAGGTTTGTAGCAAGGTGGTGGCCAGCACGTCGCGGCCGTGCAGCAGGGCGATCGAGCGATAGGAGATGCCATCGGCCGTCTGAAGGCCATAGAAGCGGGGCTCGGGTGGCGCCTCCACAGCCCAGGGCATGACACCTTCCGCTTCGACATGGAGAGCCCCATCGTCTCCGGCCGTCAGCCGATAGGGGGAGTCCTGGGCGGTGGCGTTGTAGACGGGGACCATCACGGTGGTGCCCTCGATCGTGAGCGCCCGATGGTCGGAGGGTCCGGCACCGCCCCGTCGTCCGGGGTTGCCGGGAACGGCCGGATCCACAACCCCCCGCACCTGCAGTTCGGTGAGCCGCCGGCCCAGGGCCGACCCGCTGGCCTC
This sequence comes from Cyanobium sp. Morenito 9A2, assembly GCF_024345575.1. Taxonomy (GTDB): domain Bacteria; phylum Cyanobacteriota; class Cyanobacteriia; order PCC-6307; family Cyanobiaceae; genus ATX-6F1. The sequence continues at coordinate 66,044 of NZ_JAGQBJ010000002.1, read as the reverse complement.
AGCCATGGTTGGTTTCCTCCAGAACGTCGCTGGCGCCGAGGGCCTCGCTGGGACCCGCCCACTCCTGCTGATGGACCTGGGGGGTGCGGTTGATCTTCAAGCTGAGCAGATCCGGGCGGCTGTAGTGCCCCACGCTGTCCATCATGCGTTTGCGTTTGGTGATCAAGGAACGGTCGAGTTCGGCGATGGCCAGGCCCTCCCCTTCCGGCAAGGGGCCAGCCAGGTATCGCCCCTCTGGGCTGATCACCGCTGTGTGGCAGCCCCCCTGGAAAGCTTTGTGCAGCGAGGTATCGGCCGTGATCGTGGCGTGGTCGGCGGGATCGAGCCAGGCGGTGGAGGAGATCACGAAACAACCGGCTTCCAGGGCGTGGTGCCGCAGGGTGACGGCGGTCTGCTCGCTGAAGATCTGGCCCACCAGAGACCCAGGGAATTGGGCGCAATGGATCTCCTCCCCCTGGGCCATCAAGCTGAAGCGGGCCAGGGGGTTGTAGTGCTCCCAGCAGGCCAGGGCGCCGATCCGCCCCAGGGTGGTGGGTACCACCTTGAGACCAGAGCCGTCCCCCTGGCCCCACACCATGCGCTCGTGGTACGTCGGCGTGATCTTGCGACGCTTGAGCACCAGCTCACCGTCGCCGTCGATGAGCAGCTGGGTGTTGTAGAGGCTGCCGCCATCGCGCTCATTGACACCAAGAAGCACGTGCAGCCTGTGCCGGCGGGCGGCAGCAGCGATGCGCTCGATCTCGGGCCCGGGCACCACCACCGCCTGCTCGTAGAGCTTCAGGTGGGACTGGCCCATGGACACCGCCGGCTCCACAAAGGAGAAGTAGGGGTAATAGGGCAAGAACGTCTCGGGGAAGACGATCAGCTCAACCCCGGAAGCGGCCGCTTCAGCCATGGCGGCCAGCACCCGCTCAACGGACCCCTCCAGGGAGAACAGAACCGGCCGGATCTGGGCTGCGGCGACGGTGATCGTGGCAGCCATCTCGGCGACCTCAGGGCAAGGGACGGGCGGTGGGGCTCACAGGGTCCAGGTGTCGAGGATGAAGGCCCCCTGCTGGCGGTGAAGCAAGATGATGTCGAGCACATCGAGCGGATTCACCGGAGTAATGCCGGGGATCAGAGCACCTTCGCCATGGCCATAGAGGGCCTGCAGGGCGAAGCGGCAGGCGTAGACCTTGCCGCCCTGGTCCATGAATTTCTGAAGGCGGGCGTTGAAGTTGAGGTGGCCATCGAAGGCGGCATCCCCGAGCTTGGGGAAACCGCGCTGCACCCCAAGGGTCACGCCGGGGCCGTAAAGCAGGATGGAGGTTTCGAAGCCCTTGTTGATCAGGCGGCTGGCCTGCAGCAGGTTCACCAGTCCGATGGAGCCCTCGAAGGCCACCGTATGGAACGTCACAAGAGCCTTCTCGCCTGGCTCGGCCTTGACGTCGGGAAAGACCTTCTCCTCGTAATCGACCAGGAAATCCCCGGGTTGATGGGCGGGATGGGTGACCTCGGGCATCGGACGTCGATCGCTGAGAGTTGTCGGGTTGACGGTGCCACGGTTGAAGTTTTGTTTTGTGTCGCCGATGTGACCGAAGCGCCGCAACGCTCCTGAGCACTCACCCCGCGGAACGGTCGCCTTCGGTACTTGCCCCCCGGGCGCTTCGCTCCAGCATTCACCGCAGCCGTCCTCAATCCCCTGCAGCCCATGGAGAAGTCCTCCCCCCAGATCCCGCGCCACCCCGTGGTCGTGGTGGGGGGTGGTCAGGCGGGGCTGTCGGTGGCCCACGGCCTGCAGCAGCGCGGCCTCAAGCCCCTGGTGCTGGAGCGGCACTGCATCGGCTACGCCTGGGCTCAGCAGCGCTGGGATTCCTTCTGCCTGGTGACCCCCAACTGGCAATGCCGACTGCCTGACTTCCCCTACGACGGCGATGACCCCGAGGGGTTCATGAACCGCACCCAGATCGTCGACTACGTGAAGCGCTTCGCGGCCCAGGCGGGGCTGGCCGTGCGGGAGGGCGTGGAGGTGAGACGGCTCACCAGCGCCGGCACGGGCTACCGGCTGCACACCAGCGAGGGGGAGCTGGAGGCTGATCAAGTGGTGATCGCCACGGGTGGCTACCACCGTCCCAGGCGCCATGGGCAGGCCCTGCGCCTGCCGGAGGGGCTGCTGCAGTTGGATGCGCGTGACTACCGCAACCCAGGCCAGCTGCCGGAGGGTCCGGTGTTGGTGGTGGGCAGCGGCCAGTCGGGCTGCCAGATCGCTGAAGATCTGTTCCTCGCCGGCCGTCCGGTGCACCTGAGTGTGGGCAGCGCCCCGCGCTCGCCCCGGCGCTACCGCGGCAAGGACGTGGTCGACTGGCTTGATCGCATGGGCTACTACGCCATGGCGATCGAGCAGCACGACGATCCCCGTTCCGTGCGCTCCAAGACCAACCACTACCTCACCGGTCGCGATGGCGGGCGAGAGATCGACCTGCGCCGCAGGGCCCTGGAGGGCATGGTGTTGCATGGCCGTGTGGAGAGTCTGGGGAGCGCGCGGATCAGCTTCCGTGACGACCTGGCCGCCAGCCTCGATGGGGCCGATGCCGTCTACTGCCGCATCCGCCGAAGCATCGACGAACACATCGCCGCCAACGGCCTTGAGGCGCCCGTTGAACCGCCCTACGCCCCCTGCTGGCAACCCACAGTCGGCACCACGCCCCAGGAATTGGATCCACTCACCCTGGCCGCCGTGATCTGGTGCACGGGCTACTCCCCCGATTTCTCCTGGGTGGAGGTGCCGATCTTTGATGGAACCGGCCAGCCGGCCCACCAGCGAGGCCTCACCCAGGCCCCCGGCCTGTACCTGCTCGGCCTGCCCTGGCTGCACACCTGGGGATCCGCGCGCTTCTGCGGTGTGGCCGATGACGCGACCTACTTGGCGGAGGCGATCCGGTTGCGGCACGAGCGCCGTGCCAGCGCCCAGGAGCGGCTGGAATGTACGGCGCTGCTCGGCTCCTGAGCAAGGCCGCATGGAGCAGCTTTTTGGCGCCTGATGCGGCCATCTCCCGCGCGGTGGGAGCCGGTGGTGACCGTCAGCGCAGGCCTCCCTCGGCCACGGGCCTGGGCCGGACGCGTCTGCGCCAGCGCCGCAGGGCCACCACTGTCCAGATCAACTCCGCCACCGCATAGGGCCAAGCCCCCGCCAGCAGCGCGTAGACCCCTGAAGCCAGACAGCCGGCCGCAAACACCAGCACCCAGACCGGAGCCCGTTCTTCAAGGGTGTAGGCGATCAGCATCACGGCCACCGCCACGACACCGAAGAGGGTGATCGGATCGTTCACCATGGCGCGTGCAGGACAAGAAGGACAGGTGCCAGTGGAAAGGCCCGTTCCGCGGGTGTCGCCGGAAAGCGGCTCCAAGCGAAACCGTGCCTAGCTTGATTGCGAGCGGAGCGGGGAGAGGAGATGGCGACAGGGACACTAGAGGCCGGACCAGCAGGGCTGGCCGTGGGGGCAGGTTGACTCTGATTCCAGCGCTGGCTTTTTCGACTGGATTTCAGGGGCACGCCCTGCTGATCGACGGTCTGATCGTGTTCGGCTTGATCCTGGGGCGCTATTTCCTGGTGGCCGGCGGCTCCTACCTGCTGCTCTACCGCGGCGGAGCGGAGTCCCCGGCGCTGCAACGAACAGCCACCTGCCCACCAGCCGCCCAGCCCGGCCGCCAGCTCCGGCCCCGGGCCCAGCAACCTTCGGCCACCTCCATCCGCCGCGACATCGGCCTGTCGGTGCTCTCGGCCGGGGTGTTCGCCCTGGCGACCCTGGCCCTGCTGGCGGCCCACAGCCATGGCCTGACGCGCCTGTACACAGCCGTGCCGGGGCCCCTGGCCGGGATCACCTACGGGATGGTGAGCTACGCCCTGGTGCTGGTGCTGCAGGACGCCTGGTTCTACCTGACCCACCGGCTGGTGCACCTGCCGGCGCTCTACCCCTGGATGCACCGGGGCCATCACCGCTCCCTCTGCCCCAACCCCTGGACCTCCTTCGCCTTCGATCCCCCCGAAGCGGCCTTGCAGGCCCTCTTCCTGATCGCGGTGGTGCTGGTGCTGCCCCTGCACCCCATCACTCTGATCGCCGTGCTCACCACCATGACCATCTGGGCGGTGGTCAACCACCTCGGCCTGGACCGACTGCCGGCGGCCTTCCCCCACCACTGGCTGGGGCGCTGGCTGATCGGGCCCTCCCACCACGCCCTGCACCACCGGCGACCAGCGGTGCATTTCGGGCTTTACTTCACTCACCTCGATCGCCTGTTCGGCAGCGAGGATCCGGGCTACGCCAGCTCCCTCAGCGCTCAAGCAGGAGCATGATCAGTCCCGAGAGCAGTCCAAGCCCGTGCAGGGCGAGGGGCACGGGCTCGCTCGGCGGGTAGGAGGCGATCAAGCGCTGGGTGCCCAGCTCTCCTTGGGCGAGGTACAGGGCACAGACCAACGCAACGCCCACCGCCAGCAGTGGCAGGCCATGCTCCAAGACCGCACCGCTGATGCCCGGACCACCCCAGATCAGATGTTGGGCGATGTGAAACACCCGGATGGGCAGATCAGCGCTGAGCACGAACACGACGAACAGGGCCAGGAACTGGCGCAGGCGACGGCCGAACTCCGATCCCATCTGCCCCAGCACCTGTGAACCCACCATGCCTTGCCGGTGGGTCAGGGCAATCCCGCCGCCGCACCCTTCGGAGGCTTGGTCAGTCGGTGCCCATCCGGACAGCGCCACCACCCAACGACAGTGACAATTCCGACTAGAAGCCACCCATCTGTGACCACCACCCTGCCCCCTTCCGCGGCTGTTTCGACCGATCTGGCCACGCCTGAGCAGGTGCTGGATCAGCTGCGGGAGGGCCACCAGCGCTTTCTTGACGGGCACTCGCTCCATCCCCACAGCGACCGGCGTCGGATGCTGGAGTTGGAGGAGGCCCAGCACCCCATGGCCGCGGTGCTCGGCTGCGCCGATTCACGCGTACCCGTGGAGCTGCTGTTTGACACGGGTTTCGGTGATCTCTTCGTGGTCCGCAACGCCGGCACGATGTCGTCGGCGGCCTCAATCGGCTCCCTGGAATTCGCCGTGGGGCACCTGGGCGTACCGGTGATCGTGGTGCTGGGCCACGACCGCTGCGGCGCGGTGCAGGCGGCCCTCAACCCCCGCATCAACCTCACCCCCAACCTGGCCCAAGTGGTGGGTCAGCTGCGCATGGAACTGGCCAACCTGGGGGGAAACGACGATCTGGAACAGGCCTGCCGCCACCACACGCTGACCTCGGCCCGCAATCTGGTGGATTCAAGCGTGCTGCTCACCGACCGCATGCGCGAGGGAAAGTTGCAGGTGGAGGCAGCCCACTACAACCTGCACACCACCTCAATCGACTGGATGGGCACGTTGATGCCGATGCGGTTCAGCACGATCTGAGCGGAGGGCGAAACGACAGGGCCGTCACCCCTTGGTGAGCCGTGACGCCGGCCCTTGGTGATGCGTGACGCAGACCGGCATGGCCCCATGGAGGATGCTGGAGTGATAGCGAAGCAACCCCATGAGCCCGGCCCTCGTTCGGCTGAAACCGAAACCAGCGGCCGACCAGGCCAGCGGCACCAGCAGCAACGACACCCGGGGATTCGGAGGTAAGCCCGCCAAGCACTCAAAAGCTGCGGGCGGCAAGGGCCGCAAGCGCAAGGGATCCGGCCTCACCGCGGCCGATCGTTCGCCCCTGGGCAAAAGCCCGGATCTTGAAGCCATCGAAGCGCGGCACTTGCTGGGGCTTGCCCTGGCGGGGCGCCTCAGCAGCGACGTGGTCACCCAGGCCTGGAAAAGGGCGGCCGGCGAGCATCACCCCGACCGCGGCGGCCAGCACCACACCATGACTGCGATCAATGGCGCCCGTGATCTGCTGCTGGGCCGTCGACTTGATTGAGGGCTTCGCCCGGACTGGAGGGACTCCCCCCGGAGCCGTTTTCTGGTCGTCCCACAACAAAGCCCGGCGAGCGGGTCACCGGGCTTTGCCCATTTGGAGGCCCATCGGGGCCAGAGGCTTGAGAGTTGTGCAACGGATCGATGGATCGATCCTCAGGTTGGGCGCAGGGGGCGGAGTGGCTGGCGCAGGCCCCTGGGGCCATGACGTTCAAGCGGTGGTCGTCCGTTGGACCCGGGGCACCTGGGGCGGTGCGGTGGGTGGCCGTTGAGCACGGGGCTCGGCCGGATGACCCAAGATCCCAATGAGACTGTTGGAGCAGGGGTCCGAAACGTCAGCGCGCTCCTGACATCTGGTTAGGCGGCGTGTCGTCCATGGAGGTCTCCGAATCACGACTCCGCAGGCTCTGGTGCTGCGGTTGAGATCACCATCGGACGGCTACAACCAGCAGGCAATGGGTCGACTTACCCATTTGCCTGCGACCGATCGCAGCACACTGGTCTTCAGCTGGAGCCTGGCTCTAGCTGGACGCCGAGGTGTAGAAGCGCAGGGCAAAGCCCCAGAACCAGCGGCTGAAGGCCAGCGCCGCCGCCGCCACGACCAACGAGGCCAGCAGCCAACGGGCGCTGCCCGTGCCCAGGATCGCCTCGGCGGGCACGGTGGTGAGGAAGGCCACCGGCAGCACCACGGTGAAGAAGGTGCGCAGGGCCGCCGGGTAGGCGCTGATCGGGTAGCGGCCGGCCACCAGGGCCGAACGCAGCACCTCGGTGGCGTTCCAGACCTTCACGAACCAGATGCTGGTGGCCGCCAGCACGAACCAGAGCGCATACAAAATCAAGGTGCTGGAGAGCAGCAGCAGGGCAGCGCTCAGCACGGTGAGCAGATCTGGGGTGGCGCCGGAGCGCGCCGCGGCCACGACGATCAACGCCAGCCCCAGCACCACCCCCGGCAGACCCCAGGGGGACACCGTGCGGGCCGAGAGCCAGAACTGGCTGTCGATCGGCTTGAGCAGCACGAAATCGAGCGTGCCCGTGCGCACGTGGGTGACGATCGTGCTCAGGTTCGGCTGCAGCAGCGTGCTGGTGATCCCATCGAGCAGGGTGTAGATCCCCAGCACCACCAGCGCCTGCTCCCAGCTCCAGCCCCCCAGGCTGCGGCCATTGGCGAAGAACAGCGAGAGCAGAAAGATGCTGCCCGCCAGGTTGCCGCCCACCGAAAGCAGCTCAATCAGGAAATTGGCCTGGTATTCCAGCTCCGCCGTGAGCGATGTGGCCCAGAAGCGCCGCAGGGTGCGCCGATAGCGTCTGAACGTCGAGCGCAAGTTCGCCGTTGGTGCTGGCATCACGCCCCCATCGCCGCGTAACGACGCATGCCGGCGCTCCAGAGCAGCAGCACGAACGGAAACACCAGCAGCGTCCAGCCCAGCAGGGCCCCGAAGCCCAGCGCCAGATTCACCTCACCACCGCTGAGCAGCTGGGCCGGAAAGCCGATCATCCAGGGGAAGGGGGTGGCGTAGGCCAAGGCGCGCATGCCCGCGGGGAACGTGTCCAGGGGCGCCACCAGGCCGGAGAGGAACAGGTAGGGGATCATCTGCAGGCGCTCCAGGGCGGCGGCCCGTTCGCTCCAGAAGCAGAGCATCGTGATCAGGCTCTGGATCAGAAAGCGGAGCAGAAACACCATCAAGGTGGCCAGCACCGCCAGTAGGAAGGTGGCCGGCGAGGGCAACCAGAAGGTGTGGGGCAGCACCAGGAACACCAGCGCCAGGATCACCACCACGAAGGGCAGCCGGGTGGCCTGCTCCGCCAGGTGGGCGGCCAGGTAGCGCCACAACGGCGGCAGCGGTTGCAGCAGGTAGGGGGAGAGGCGGCCCTGGAGGTTGTCCTCCTCAAAGGCGTGAATCACCCAGATGATCGTGAACTGACGCACCACGAAGGCCGCCAGGAAGTAGCGCGTCAGCTGCAGGGGGCTGAAGCCTGAATCAGCGGCGGCCCCCGAACCGCTCCAGACCCCGAGCATGATCAGCGGCAACACGCCGGAGAGCGCCCAGAGGGCGATCTCGGCGCGGTATTCGAGCATCAGGGCGTATTGGCTACCCAGCAGCACCCGGGCCAGGCGGAGGGCGTGGCGGGCGGCTCGAAGGGCGGCTTGGAGGGGTGTGGGTCTGGCGTTCGGGCGAATCCTCATGGTGGTGCGGCGGCCAGGAGCGTGATTCCACAGGTGGGGCCAGGGGCGGCGGCCAGCCGGCGATCGGCCGTGAGCAGCGGACAGCCCAGGGTTTCAGCCAGGGCCACGTAGCTGGCGTCGTAGGCACTGAGGTTGTCGCGCAACGCCCAGATCCTGCCCAGCAGGGGGGCACTGGCATGGCGACGGATTCCCAGGGCTGAGAAAACGAGCAACAGGTGCTCAGCCCCAACGACTTGCAACTCTCCGGTGCGGCAGAGCCGCCGCAACACGGAGGCCACCTCCCCATCCAGCAGGTGGGGCGCCTGCAGGGCCTCCATGGCCAAGGCTGTGCGGGCTGGGCCTGCGTTCAGCAACCCCGCCACCACGGCAGAGGCATCAACCACGATCATCGCTCCTCCCGCTCGGCCCCCAGGCCCCGGGTGATCGCCTCAAGCGAAATGGCGTGGTCGGGGAGGCCCTCCAGCAGGGCCGCCGCATCGGCGCGCCTGGAGGCTTCGGTGAGCTCACGCACCGCGAACGTGCTCAGCGGCAGGCCAGCCCGGGAGGCGAGCCGCTCGAGCCGCTCGGCCACCTCATCGGGCACGTTGCGCAGGTAGAGGGTGCGCATGGCGCGGGCTGCTAGCAGAATGCAAGCAGCCTAGAGGGATCCCTGGCGAAACAGCCGCCCGATCAGCTCTTCCACCGGCGGCTCGCTCACCTCCAGATCCACCACCTCAAACGCCGTGAGCAGGCGACCCACCGTGGCTGTGAGGCCCTCGCGGGGAATCAGCAGCCGCACCTGGTGGCCCTGGCACTCCTCCAGGGTGCCGTAGCCGGCGAACGCCTCCGGTGGCTGGGGCTGCTTCAGCTCCAACCGCACCTGGCGCTGGGGGGCGAGCCGTTCGGTGAGGGCCTCGAGGGAGCCGTCATGGAACAGGTGGCCCTGGTGGATCAGCAGCACCCGCGGGCAGAGGGCGGTGATGTCGCCCATGTAGTGGCTGGTGAGCAGAACGGTGGCACCCGTGCGGCGGTTGTAGTCGGCGAGGAAATCGCGCACCCGCACCTGGGCGTTGACATCCAGACCCAGGGTGGGTTCATCCAGGAACAGCACCGCGGGCTGATGCAGCAGGGCGGCCATCAGCTCGGCCTTCATGCGCTCCCCCAGGGAGAGCTTGCGCACAGGCCGCGTCAGCTCGGGACCCAGTTCGAGCATCTCCGCCAGCTCGTCGATGCGTCGCTTGGCTTCGCCATCGGGGATGCCGTAGACGGCCGCATTGACCCGCAGGGAATCGAGCGGCGGCAGGTCCCAGATCAACTGCTGCTTCTGGCCCATCACCAGGGTGATCTGGTTCAGAAAAGCGCCCTCGCGCCGGGCGGGCTCGAAGCCCGCCACCCGCACCGAGCCGCCCGTGGGGTGAATCAGGCCCGAGAGCATCTTGAGGGTGGTGGTCTTGCCGGCGCCATTGGGGCCCAGAAAGCCCACCACCTCCCCCGGTTCGACCTGGAAGCTCACCCCCGTGACCGCCGGCACGTCGCGGTGCCGGCGGGCGACGAAATGGCGCAACGTGCCGCGCAGCCCGGGCTGCTTGTCGGCGACCCGGTAGGTCTTGGAGAGGTTGTCGGCGCGGATGATGGGCATGGGTTCGACGATCACCTGATCACAGGCGATTCCTGCCCATGGTCAAGCAATCCATGGGGGTTGCGGGCCACCTCGACGGGCTCGATGGGAGCCAGCAGCAACGCATGGCACCGACCGTTCCGGATGCGTCCCAGCGAAACCAGCCCCCAAGTCATGGGGGAAGCCGCGATCTCAGGCGAAATCTGGACCATCCCATCGTTGCTGAGCGAACCGCTCCTGTCTTGATCCGCGATCGCCGCGTTGTCCTGATCACTCCTGCCGTGGCCCATGGAGCTCTCCAAGCTGTGAATCGCGTCATGGTGCATTTCGCCGAGGCGACGACTGAGACAACCCGGGGCCGTGGCGGCCAGCAACAGCTTCACGCCGGCAGCGGTTCCAACCCATGGAGGCGAGCGAGCACAGCGGCGGACAGCAGCATGGCAGGGATCTGGTTGGGCTCCAGTTCGGAACCTTCAGCCAGGATCTCCTTGGCGCGCAGGCTCTAGGCCAGCGGATCCTGCTCCACCTCCACCGCATCGCGACGGTCCGGAATCAACGGTGTGCCATGGCAGGCCAAGGGGCTGTGGCGAGGCGGTCATTCAGGGAAGGCATCTGAGCCGCGCTCAGCCGATCAGCACCATAAACAGCATGCTGCCTTCAGGGCCGTTCGTCGTCGAGCCCCCCTAACGTTGAGCCCATGCAGCCCTGAAGGTGCTGGTGGGCGAGGCTCCGCATCTGACCATGGGCCCGGCCCGGCCGTCCGGCTGCGCGGGATCAGGCGGCACGAGATCCGGCGTCGGGTCCTTGGGACGCTGCTGCGGCCTGGTTCTGGGCAGCCTGCTGCTGCTCCCCTCCGCTCTGGTCCCAGCGTCCCGGGCCCAGGACTGGCTCCCTCCCCTGCCTGCGCCACCACCACCAACGGGGCCAGCGCCTGAAGCGCCACCTCCCCCAGGTCCTGCGCCGCTGACCAGGGCCGAGATCCGCGGCGTCTGGTTGACCAGCAACGACATGGCCGTGCTGCGGGACCAGGGGCGCCTTCAGGCCACCATCGACCAGCTCAGCGCGCTCCACTTCAACACCCTCTACCCGGTGGTCTGGAACAGCGGCTTCGCCTACTACCCCAGCGCCGTCACCCAGCGGCGCGGGATTCAATCCTTCACCTACCTGGGCCTTCAGGGCCAGGACCTGCTGGCCGACATCAGTGCCCGCGCCCGCCAGAGCGGTTTGCTGGTGATCCCCTGGTTCGAATTCGGTTTCATGGCGCCGCCCAGCTCCGAGCTGGTGGCCAAGAATCCCGCCTGGCTGACACGCAAGCGCGATGGTGGCACCACCTCGATCACGGCGGCGGGGGAGGTGGTCTGGCTCAACCCGTTCCACCCCGACGTGCAGGCGTTCATCACCGAGCTGGTGCTGGAGATCGTCGGCAGCTACGACGTCGACGGGATTCAGTTCGATGACCACATGGTCCTGCCGAGAGACTTCGGCTACGACCCGTTCACCGTGGCGCTCTACCGCAAGGAAGCCAAAAAAGATCCCCCCGCCAACCCCCAGGATCCGGCCTGGGTGACGTGGCGCGCCGGCAAGATCACGGCCTTCATGGCACGGCTGCGCCAGGCGGTGCGGGAGCGCAAGCCCAACGCCATCGTCTCCATCTCTCCCAACTACTACGACTTCGCCTACCGCCTGCAGCTCCAGGACTGGCTCACCTGGGTACGGCGCGGAATCGTCGACGAGGTGGTCGTTCAGCTCTACCGCCCCGACCTGGCCAGTTTCGAGAGCCAGCTGGAGCGCCCCGAGCTGGCGGAAAGCCAACGGCTGATCCCCACGGCGATCGGGATCATGGCCGGCCAGCGCAGCAGCCCCGTGCCCCTGGAGCGCATCGAAGCCCAGACCCGCGCCGCCCGGGGGCGGGGTATCGGGGCGGTGTACTTCTACCTCGAATCGCTCTGGCGTCTGGCCCCCGAACCCGCCCCGGTGCGCCTGGACGGCTTTCGAGAGCTGTTCCCGACACCCGCCCCACGCCGGCAGCCATGACCTCTCCCAGCCAAGAGCCGTTGCCCACCGCTCGTCTCCCCCCGGGCCCGCTGAGCACCGAAGCGGCCCTGGAGCTCTTTGATCGGCTGGAGCCCGTAGAGGAGGAGAGCCTGATCGGCGCCTGGCGGGGCAGCAGCTATGCCACCGGCCATCCCTTCGATGGGCTGCTGGAGAACTGTCACTGGCATGGCAAGCGCTTCGAGAGCCGCGAAGACGTGCACCCACTGGTGTTTCGCCGCGCCGGCGGACAACTGATCAGCCTTGAACCGCGGCTGCTGATGCCGGGCCTGGGCTGGCTTGAGCACTTGCCGTGGCTGGGCGCGCCCTGGGTGGGGCGCCTGTTCCAGGCGCTGATGCCGCTGCTGGCGACGCGGCAGTCGCGGGCCCGCCTGCGCCGCACGCGCTACCGGGGTGTGGACTCGGCCACGATGCTCTACGACCACGCGCCGATCAACGACGTCTTCCGTCGGATCGACGACGACACCCTGCTGGGGCTGATGGACCTCAAGGGCCAGGAGCGGCCCTTCTTCTTCCTGTTACGGCGGGAGAGCTGAACGGCGCCCTGTTCAGAGGAGGCTCAGAGGCTGGAGGCCGCCGCGAAGCGCCGGTTCACTTCGTTCCAGTTGATCAGATCCCACCAGGCGCTGATGTACTCGGGGCGGCGGTTCTGGTACTGGAGGTAGTAGGCGTGCTCCCAGACATCGAGCCCGATCAGGGGGAGACCCCGCTCGAGGCCCGGCAGGTCCATCAGAGGATTGTCCTGGTTGGCGGTGCTGGTGATCGCCAGCTGGCCATCGCTCCTGCGGATCAGCCAGGCCCAGCCGGAGCCGAAGCGGGCGGCGGCCGCCTGGTTGAACTGCTGCTGCAGGGCCTCCAGGCTGCCGAAGCTCGCGTCGATGGCCTGCTGGAGTTCGGGCGAGGGCGCTCCGCCCTGGCCCGCCGGTGCCATCACCGCCCAGAACTGGCTGTGGTTCCAGTGGCCACCACCGTTGTTGCGCACCGCCGCAGGGAAGCGTCCCACCTGGGCCTGCAACGCCTCCAGCGACAGATCGCCCAGGCCCGGATTCGCGGAGATCTGGCCGTTGAGGTTGCTCACGTAGGCGGCGTGATGGCGGTCGTGGTGGATCGTCATCGTGGTGGCATTGATCGCGGGCTCCAGGGCTGCGCTCGGGTAGGGCAGGGGCGGCAGTTCAAAGGCCGCCCAGGCCGGCAGGGCGGCAGCCAGCAGCACCAGGGCGCACAGCGGGGCCAGCAGGGCCCGCGGAAAGCAAAGGAAGCGCATGATCGGGGCCAAGACGTTCAACCTGGTTCTAGCGGGACGGGGCCGCCGGAAGCACCTGCCGGTAGCCCCCAGCCGTCACCACCTGGAGGGGCGTCTCGAACAAGGCGCTCAGGGGACCGGCCTGGAGCAGCTCAGCGGCGGGGCCATCGCCCACCACAGCCCCCTGGCGCAGCAGCACGGCCCGGCTGATTTCGGGGATGATCGCCTCGATCTGGTGGGTCACCAGCAGCAGGGTGGTGCCGGCGTGGGCCAGGGCGCGCAGGATGTCCAGCAGCTGGTGGCGGGAGCGCAGGTCGAGGCCATTGGTGGGTTCATCCAGCACCAGTACCTCGGGGTCGTGCACCAGGGCCCGGGCCAGCAGGACGCGCCGCTTCTGACCATCGGAGAGTTCAGCGAAGGGGCGCTGGGCCAGATCGCCCAGGGCTAACTGATCCATCAGGGCACGCACCCGCTCGCTCTGGGCGCCTGTGGGCTGCTGGCTGCGGCCGATCCCCACCGAACCGAAAAAGCCCGAAAGCACCACATCGAAGGTGCGCACGCGCCCGGCGTAGCCGATCTGCAGATCCGTTGAGACGAGGCCGATGCGCCCGCGCAGGTCCCAGAGGTTCACGGTTTCGCTGGCGAAGATCCTCAGCGCTGAACCGGGTTTGACCAGCGGGTAGATCTCACGTCCAAGAAGTTTGACCAGGGCGCTCTTGCCGGCTCCATTGGGGCCGAGCACCACGGTGTGCTCCCCCAGGTGCAGGCGGAGATCGAGCTTTTCGAAGACAAGGCGTGGGCCCAGGTAGGCGTCCACGGCCTGGAGTTCGAGATAGGGGCGGGGGGAGGTCAAGGCCGGGGGTGGGCTGAAGGCAAGCCTATGGCGGAAGGCCTGGGCAGCCATCACCGGTGCCAGCACCTGACCATCAGGTCATCGAGATGGTCATGGCAACGCGATCGGTGGCCGTGCTGGAAGCCGAGTCCCAGTTCTCGGCCCTGCTCGCTGAGGTGGAGGCTGGCGCGGAGGTGCGGATCACGCGACGTGGACGCACCGTGGTCCGGTTGGTGCCAGAGCCGGCCCGCCTGGCCTCGGAGCTGGTCGAACCGTTCTGGAGCGAAACCGTGGCCGAATAAGGGGCACCGCCGGACATCCAGGCGGAACCTGTCACTGCGCTGGATTGATCGGTGGCGTATCCGCTGGACACCACCATTCAGATCGCGGCGATCAAGGGCCACCCAGCTGTGGTGGAGTGCCGGCGCAGCTTGGAGGCCCCCCAGCTGTTGCTCTCATCGCCGGTGTTGGGAGCACTGGAAACCGGAGGACGCCAAAGCGCCTGGCCGGAGCGCAACCGTGAGCGGTTGGAAGCTCTGGTGAACCAGCTGGAGCCGATCTCCCTGGATCGGGCCGTGGCCCAGGCCTATGGACGGGGGAGGGCGGAGCTGGAGCAGTAGGGACCACCGATCGGCCCCATGGTCTCTGGATCGCGGCCCAGACCCTGGTCAGCGCAGCCGCTCTGGTGACGGCCAACGTGCGCACGTTCGAGCGGGTGGAGGGGCTGAGCCTGGAGAGCTGGTTGGAGTCGTCGAAGGCTTGCTTCAGCCGATGGAGCCGACCCCTCAGCCCAGCGCCTCCAGGTAGAGCCACTGGCCCTCGGGTCCGCGCCCGAAACGAGAGTGTTCAGCCAACACACCGCTGTGGCCGTGCTGGCTCCAGCGGGCCTGGAACTCCACGGTGCCCTCTGCATCGCCCGAACCGCCTGCCCTGCTGGCCAGCACCATGAGCTCCAGCCAGCGGGTCTGGGCGCACGTCGCCTGCAGCTCCCTCCGCCGCTGGCGCTCGCTGATGCCAGGTTCCGGGTGGGTGCGCAGCAGGTGATCGATCGCGCCGCTCTCCTGCAGGGCCAGGGCAAAGGCGCTGTAGCGCGAACGCATCAACTCCTCGGCCGTGGAGGCCAGCTGCCGGCCCCGGATCAACGGCGCGCAACAGGAGTCGTAGGCCCCGCCACCGCAGGGGCAGGCCTCTGGTAGCGGGGAAGTGGAGCCGGCAAAGCCCCTGGCCACGGCCGGGCGCGGTGGAGTCACCGTTGGGCCGGTGGAAGCGGTCGCGTCACCACTCCAGATCCGGCAGTTCCCGGAACACATTGCGCACGCCCGCACTCCATTCGGTGCTCAACTCCTTGAAGTAGGCATCTCCCTCGCAGAAGCGCCTGCGGTGGCTGATCGCCAGGCTGTCCCGTTCGTAGAGAATCAGGTCGATCGGCATCCCGACCGACAGGTTGCTGCGCATGGTCGAATCGAACGAGACCAGCACACACTTGGCCGCTTCCGCCAGCGTGGTGTCGGGATAAAGCACCCGGTCGATGATGGGTTTGCCGTACTTCGCTTCCCCCGTCTGCAGGAACGGCGTGTCTTCGCTCGCTTCAATGAAATTTCCCTCGGCATACATCCGAAACAGCCGCGGCCCTTCACCCTTGATCTGCCCCCCCACCAGGAAGGAAGCATTGAAGCCACCGGCCGGTCCCTTGAGATAGGGGCCATCCCGTTGTTCGATCGCGCGCACGGCATCGGAGACCAGGCCCATGACTTCGAACATGGTTCGTGCGGTCCAGACGTTGGCGCCACCCTCATCGGCGTCGGCCTGCTGGTGCAGCAGGCTGATCACCGCCTGGGTGCCGGCCAGGCTGCCGGAACTGAGCAGCACCAGCACCCGGTCGCCGGCGCGCTCGAACACCGTCATCTTGCAGAAGCTGGCGAAATCATCCACACCGGCATGGGTGCGCGAATCGGAGGCAAACACCATCCCGCTCTGCAGCAGCATCGCCACGCAGTAGGTCATGCGGCCCAGACCTCAAACGACTCCAGCACCGAGGGACCAAAACTGGTGGTCAGGGCCACATCCGCCGCATCCCGGCCCCGGGCAATCAGGATCCGCCCGATTCGGGGCGTGTTGTTGCGGGGATCGAACCCATGCCAGCCATCGCCGAGGTAGGCCTCGAACCAGGCCGAGAAATCCATGGCCGAATGGGGCAGAGGCACCTCAATGTCGGTGAGATAGCCCGTGCAATAACGCGCCGGAATGTTCATGGAACGGCACAGGGCAATCGCCAGATGGGTGAAGTCGCGACAGACCCCCTCTCGACTTTCAAGAGTCTGCAGGGCCGACTTGGTTGGGCTGGATCGGTTGTAGTCAAAGCGCACGTGTTGATGCACAAAGTCGCAGATGGCCTGCACACGCCCCCAGCCGGTGGGAGCCCCATCGAAGTTTGACCAGGCGATATCGGTCAGCAGATCGCTTTCGCAGAAGCGGCTGGCCAGCAGGAACAACAGCACGTCATCAGGGAGATCCTCCACGGGCTTTTGCTCCAGCTCTGGCCACACCGGATCGCTCAGACCCGAGTCGGCCACCAGACCACTGCCGTGGATCCGCAGCAGCCCAGCTGGGGCCACCAGCCGATGGCAGAGGTTTCCATAGGAATCCACGTAGGGCCGCAGCGGCACAGCGGGCGTCACCTGCAACGGGTCGGCCTCCAGCAGATCTCCTGACCTGCTGGCATGGACCCCCAGGGTGACGATCATCGGCGTGGGCGCGGGGCAGCGCAGCGCCAGATTGAAGCCCACGCGGATGGCGAGCGGGGGCTTCGGCTCCGCTGCGGCATTGGGTGTTTGATCCATGCGTCACCGTACTGATCCCTGGGCTCCATGGAGCGGCGGTAAACCCTCCGCCAAAGCGGCCTCCAGCGCGCAGGCCAACCGCTCGGCCCACTCCCGCTGGCCGGCGCTGGTCGCCAGCAGGTCCTGCCGGATCTCCAGCTCCACATGGGGAATCCGGCGCCGCTCGCCGTGCACCACCAGCGTGTAGTCGCTGTCATCGCTCACCGCATAGGGCTCATTGATCCCCACCTTCAGGTGCTTCTCCCGCCCCAGCGCCTGGCGCATCTGCCCGGCCAGGCGCCCATCACGGCCGTGCAGCACTCCCACATGCCAGGGCCGCGCCGCGCCTGCAAAGACCGGCGTGAAGCTGTGCAGCGCCACCAGCACGCTGGGCTGGGCCCGCTTGGCTCGCCCATCCAGATCGGCGGCGAGGCGCTGGTGGTAAGGGTGGAACAGCTCCGCAGCCCGCTGCTGCCGCTCGGCTGGGGAGAGTGCCGCGTTGGCGGCGACGGCGGTGTGCTCACTGCGGCTGACGATGGAGTCGGGGGCCTCCAGGGGGCGGTTCACGTCGATCACCAGGCGGGAATAGTTGTGCAGGATCAGGTAGGCATCGAGCCGGGCCGACAGGCGGCGGCCCAGCCCAGCCACGCCAAGATCCCAGGCCACATGGGTGTCCAGCACCCGAGCGCTCAGGTTCAGGCCGCCCAGGCGGCGGGGAATGGCCTGACCGGCGTGGTCGGCCGTGAGCAGCACAGCCGAGCGGCCGCCGGGACGGATCACCTGGAACACAGGCGGATCACCAACCCCCAGCAAGGGTTCCAGAGGCAACCGTCGGGCCAGAATCAACCAACCCTAGGGGGAAGCAGGCCTCTGGCTGGACGCCCCTTGGCCATGGTCTGGAGATCAGTTGCCCAGGCTGACCAGCGGTCCCGCTCGGGGACCGGCCGGTGGGAGCGAGTGCTGAGGTGAGCGCGGAATGGACGGCCACGGGCCTGCGGGTCGTTGGGGTGGTTGCCCGTCGGCTGGATCCGGCACCGGTGCCGTCGATGGATGATGGGCCTGGCCGACGCCCGCCGGCGGTCGGTCATGGGGGAGACTGCATACCAATCGCGGATCCACCAGGTCTGCGGATGATTCCTGCAACCGATGAGCCCTCTGTTCGCCTGTGCGGGTTGTGGTGTTCGGATCGAACGCTCGATGCGCCTCTATCTCGAACAGAAGGGGATTGTGCTGTGTTCCACCTGCAAGGACAAGCGGGAGCTTGAACCACCCGCTTCGCCCGCACCGAGCGATCTGCGGAACCAGTAGCCATCGGGCTGAAGCGGACGACTGGCGCGCCTCCGGGCCGCCCGGGGAAGAGCGCAGGCGGCCCCAGCTCCCTGCTGCGATCAGCCGGTGCCGGATGGATCGGATCCACCCCGGCGCACCCAGCAGCTCGATCAGAGCGAGGGGCACCCTCGGGGCCCGGGACCCGACTGCCGTTCAGCGGTAGACCGAGCGACCATCCCCGGGAAGCAGCGTGAGACACGAGGGATCGATGCGCCAGCCGACGCTCACCTCCACCTCCTGGTCCTCCCCGACCCCCCACAGCTCCGCCCCCAACAGCCGCCCTTCTCTGGCGACGTAGTCGGCGTAGCGGCAGCGGCCTGGGCGGCGGTTCATCGTGCGGGCGGTGGCCGTCACCGTGGCCTCGCCCTGCTCCCGCAGGGTGTAGACGTTTCCCTGCCAGGTCAGTTCTTGGGGCAGGGGGCGGGGCGGGCGGAAGTCCATGGTCTCCAGCCAGCTCACCTCCAGCCAGTCGTCCTCGCAGACCACCAGCCAGCGCGCGTCCTGGCGGTCGCGGACCAGGTACTCGAGCCATTGGAAACCGTCCTCCTCGTAGATCAGCCGGTCCTCCACCACCCAGTCGCGGGCGTCGGCCTGCACGATGTCGCCGAGGCGGAGATCAAACAGGGTGCGCTCCCGCAGCGGCAGCGGGCGCGAGCCGAGTCGTCGCCGCGAGCGTTGCAGCACCAGCACGACTCCGGCCACCGCCAGCAGCAGCAGGAGCAGCAGAACGGCCATGCGGACCCAGGCAACGGCGCAGATTCCAGGCTATCGGCGCTCAGTCGGGCGGCCAGAGGCTCTGGCGCTGGTAATCGGCCAGCACCGGGTGGTTCATCCGGTTGGGCAGCACCGGTGGGCCGGAGCCCGGCCGCAGATCCATGGGCAGCTCAAACAGCCTGGCGAGCTGGACGCGATCGATCCAGCGACCCTCGAAGGGCAAGGCGCCCGCGGCGAGGGTCCGCCCCGGCCGGTGGGCAAGCACAAAGCCCCAGGGGCCGAAGCTGGGCACATCGACGCTGTAGGGGAGGGTTTCCAAATCCAGCACCGCGAAGGTGGCCTGGATCGAGGCCAGCACCTTCGGTGTGAAGAAGGGGCTTGAAGCCTGGGTCACCACCAGACCATCGGAGGCCAGCTGACGGAGCAGGAGGCCGTAGAACGCCACGCTGTACAGCCGGGCCAGGGGAGGGGTGGCCGGATCGGGAAAATCGGCGATGACCACGTCGTAGGGGCCGGACAGCTCCCGCACCAGGGCGAAGGCGTCGCCGATGTGGATGTGCACGCGCGGGTCATCGAGGCTGGCGCGGTTGAGGCGCCGCAGGAACGGTTGCTTCCGGGCCAGCCGCAGCATCGCCGGATCGAGTTCCATCAGGTCCACCCGCTGCAGCCCGGGCCAACGGAGCAGTTCCC
Organism: Cyanobium sp. Morenito 9A2; assembly: GCF_024345575.1. Lineage (GTDB taxonomy): Bacteria > Cyanobacteriota > Cyanobacteriia > PCC-6307 > Cyanobiaceae > ATX-6F1. The sequence goes on along the minus strand of NZ_JAGQBJ010000002.1, from coordinate 46,656 downwards.
GCAGGGCAAGACCATCCCCCGCCCCAAGCAGCAGCACCCGCCTTGCCCGCCCATGGAGGGCCATCGCCGGGTGCACCAGGGCCTCGTGGTAGCGGTATTCATCAAGACTGGAGAACTGCAGGTTGCCGTCCAGGAAGAGGCGCAGGTCATTCCGCCGGCGGGTCAGCACGATCCGCTGGTATCGGGTCTGCAACCGACCGATCACCGGGTCGTCGTAGAGGCGGTCTTCGATGCGATCGCCCAGGGGCGCCACCACAAGGGCGGCCACCCCCACCAGGGGAAGCAAAGCGCTCACCGGCCAACGCCAGCGCCGCAGCTGGGGGAATCCCCAGCACAGGGCCCCGCCGGAGAGCAAGGGCACCACCGCCAGCAGGGCCGCCGTGGGCAGCAGCCCAAGGGTGGGCAGCAACAACAGGGGGAAGGCCAGGGACCCCACCAGGGCGCCGAGATAATCGAGGGCGAGCACCCGCGCCAGGGCGGTGCGCAGCTGCTCCTGGCTCTCCAGCATCCGGGTCAGAAGCGGCAGCTCCATGCCCCCCAGCAGACCCACCAGCAGGGTGAGCACCACCAGGCCCAGCCAGAGCGGACCATCGGCGGCGAACAGGGCGAAGAGCGCCAGCGGGCCAAGCAGGCAGAGGGGACTGAGGCACAGCTGAATGGCCACGAAGCCGCGCAGCAGCGCCCCCTGGGGCCGGGGGCCGATCGCCACGAACTGGCTCAGCCAGGCCCCCAGCCCCATCGCCGCCAGGAAGGTGCCCACCACCACCCCGGTGGCCAGGGCGGCATCGCCGGCCAGGTAGCTGGCCTGTGTCACCAGCAGAAGCTCCAGCACCAGCCCAACGGTGGAGGAGATCGCCGCGCTGGCCAGGAGCAGGCGCACCTGCAGCCGGCTGAGCGGCGTTCGCCGGCTCACTTGGCGCCGCCGGGACCACGGCCCTGAAAACCAGCCCAATCGCGGCTGGGGGTGGCCGGGCGCCAGCTGCCGGCCAGGTAGGCGCCGCGATAGCTCACCCCCCGGGAGTCGGAGGCGCTGGGGGGACCGTCCTGGCCGAGCCGGAAGAGGAAGGGGCGGGTGATCGCCAGGCCCGTTCCCGCCAGCACCGCCGTCACCACCAAGGCGAGCATCAACTGACGTTCCATCAAGGCTCAGGCAGGGCTCAGGCACGTTGGGTGGCCGGCGGCGGCGCGAGGGCGCGGGCGTTGATGGGCCACGGTGTCACCACCCCATCCTCCACGAGCAGATCCAGCCACTCCAGCTCCAGGGCACCCTTGGCCAGCTCCTGCGGCAGCGCGACACGAACGCGAACGCTGCGGGGCTCATCCAACTGCAGGTGCCAGCGGGCGGACGCCGTCCAGCCTTCGTCGTCAGACCCGGCTACGGGGCGCAGCCTGAGCGGCTGGCGCTCCTGCAGCAGCGCTCTCCCGAGGGCGTCGGTGAGGCTCAGCTCCAGCGTCAGCCCATCGGGAGGAGCACCGGCGCCGGCCGGGGGGTGGAAAGGCTCTTCGTAGCGGGCCTCCACCTGCAGCCGCAACAACCCCGGGGCCCCCAGGATGAGTCGCTCGCATGCCGTCGCCTCGTCGGAGCGGCGATGGACGCGCAGGCGGCAGTCGCCGTAGACCACCCTCCAGAGCATCGACACCAGCACGGCAGCCACCAGCGCCGTGATCAGGAGCAAGGGGCGATCGACGCTGTGGTTCTCGACGCTGAGGCGAACCTGCAGGGGATCCGCCAGGGGCACACCGGCCCCATCGAGCAGATCCTGGTGCTGCAGCCGCAGGCGGTAGACGCCGCTCTGGCGCGGCCGCAGGTTCAAGGTGAGGGCGTCGTCCTGCTCGTCGTAGGTGCCGCTCTCGCCTTCCTCGCTCCAGGTGCCCTGCTCCCGCCAGCCCTCCTTGCTGAGCTGGAGCACGGGCTGACCGGCCCCATCGAGCAGATCCACATCCAGCAGCAGGCTGCTGTTCGGCGGCAGCTCGACCCGCAGGTCAAGGCGCGGACTGCCCCACCAACCATCCTGGAGATGGAACGGCTGACTCTCCACGGGTCCATCGCCGATGAGCAAAAGCAGCTGCCGCTCCCTGGGCAGCTGCAGGGACAGCAGCAGCACCAGCAACGGGAGAAGGGGTAGCAGCAGGGCCCCCAGGGGCCAGCCCACCACGGCCGATCGCAGGATTGGCGGTGCCATCACGCTCTCCGGGCCTGGGTCTCGAGTCGCCCGGATCTCGGTTCCTCGGTACCCTACGGGGCCCAGCCCTCCAGGCCCCACGGCCGACGACGCCACTCACCTGAAGCCCATGCCCCGCCCCCTCCTCCAGCTCCTGTTCACCGTGGGCTGGACCGTGGTGGGCGTGATGCTCATCTATGCCGGCACCGTGCTGTTTGATCGCCTGGCGCCGATCGACTACCGGGCCGAAATCCGCAAGGGGAATGTGGCCGCCGGGCTGGTGCTCTCGGCGGTGATCCTGGCGGTGGCCGCCGTGGTCGTGACCGTTCTGGCCACCTAAGTCTCGGTGCCGGTGGCCACCTTGATGGGGCCAGAGGTGCTGCCGCAGCGGCTGGGGACAGACATCCTGCCGATCGCGGCCTCACCGCGCCTGTGAATCTCGCTGGCGTAGCCGGTCCAGGCCCCCTGGCCCCAGTAGCGGAAGCAGCTGGTTTCCAGCAACAGCAGGTGGAGCAGGGCGTCCTGGTAGTGGGTGGTTCTGGTGACGGCGGGATCCTGCGCCACCAGGGGATCAAACACTTGGTGGAAGCGGGCGCTGAGCCGGTTCATCGGCTCCAGCACGTTGCCGTAGCCCTCCACCCAGCTGAGGTCGTTGGTCCAGGACGCTCCCGCCATCGAGAAGTAGGGATCGCTGGCCTGGAGTGCGGTGATGGCGGCTTCGGTGGCCGCCGGGGTGGGCGGGAGGCCGTTGGTCTGGCGGCTAACGGCCTCCCAGAGCTTGTGTTGCTGAACCGCCTGAATGGCTGGGTAATCGGCTGGTTGGACCCCGGCGGCTTCCAGCAACTCCAGATACTCGCTGCCATTGATCGCCACGGTAGCTGAATCGCCGCCTGAATCAGTGGCCTGGGCGGCGATTTTCTGATGGGCCTGGAGGAAGGCGGAGGGGAATTCATTCATCATCACGCCGCCGTTTTCCCCATCGGCGATCTGCGACACGAGCGAAGGGATGCTGACTCCCCCCAGCTCTTGCCGTCCCAGCCCCAGGGCTTCGTAGCAGGGCTGCATCTGGCCCACCAGCTTGGTATCAGAGCCCTGGGTTTTGATCAACACGGTGATCGTGGCCGTTTCCCCGCTGGAGTTGCGCGCCACCAGCTGGTTGGGGCCGTACTTCTGCGCCTGACTGAGGCTGGAGCCATCGAGGTTCTCGACGCTGTGCTCCTGCACCAGCAGCCACTGGTAGCCGCATTCGCGCAAGGCCTTCACCAGGGCATAGAGGGTGTCGGGGTGGTTGGGGAGCGCCATTTCAGGGGGAGAGAATCCCCTCACCCGTTGCAACGCCTCAGGGCCAAAGATTGAAACGAAATGGTGTTGCCAGGCCAGGATCTGCAACCTGAGATCGGGGATGGGCGTGGAGGGGGCCACGGCATGGCTCCAGAAGGTGCCGAGCCATTCCACGTGGGGCTGAAGGCTGGGATCGCAGGCGAGACGTTTCAGGGCCTCGAGGATGTCGTGGCGACCCATCTGCTCAAAACCCCAGAGCAGGTTGCCGGAATAATCGAGCATGATCCGCGGGTTGCAGCCCGCTGAAATCAGCTGGGGAAGGATCTCCGCGAGGCGCTTGTAGCAGTGGGCGAAGGGTTCGGCGTTGTGGTTGTCCCCCTCGCCGGGGTGCTCGACCATGTACTGGAGATGCGACATCAGCTCACCATTCGCCCCGGCGGGAATCGTGGGCTGGTGCATGTGCAGGGCGCAGGCGAAGCCTGAGCGGATCTGCGCCAGGTTGAGCGTGGTGCGCGGCAGAACAACGGGGCCGGCCTGCTGCATCAGGGCGAGGATCCCCGCTTCCTCACCGGCGATCGGCGGAAGGGCGTGCGTGGTCATGGCGATGGTGGGGTGGCGAATCACCAGGCCAACGGGTGCGCTGGGCAGGTCGTGCAGGCTCAGTCTGGACCTGGGTCATCGTCCTGGCTCTCGACGCCGCTTCCGAGCACAACCGAGCCAGGTCCCACGGGCGAGCCCTCCGCGCACGGCCATGCCACCATCAAGATTGGTGGCTGTGGTGTCCTCTGCCGCCGACCTGATGATCCTGGCCTCCGCCGACCGCGCCGCCTTTCAGCTTGATCCCTGCCTGCCGGGTCATCCCGACCCTTATCCGATTTATGGCGCCCTGGGCTCCGAAAGCCCGGTGCACTGGTGCGAGGGGCCGCAGATGTGGATCATCCTCGGCCATCCCGAAGCGGTGGCGCACATGCAGGATCCCCGCTGCAGCCGTCAGCGCCATCTCGACAAACTGATCGAGCGCTTCGGAAGCGGCCATATCTTCCACGACCAGAAGCTCGACATCCCCTACATGGACGGCGAGCCCCATGCGCTGGTTCGCCACCATGTGATCGACGCCTTTCGCGCGATCAACATCCCGAGCCTCGAAGCGTTCACGCGGAGCTTCATTGCCGAGAGGCTGGAATCGATCGCCGCAGGCGAACCTTTCGATCTTGTGCCCCTGCTCGCTGATCCGCTGCCGGTGGCGGTCACCAGCGAGCTCATCGGCGTTCCCCCCGACCTCCAGCAGGAGCTGCTCAAGCACGTTCCTTCCTTTGTGCGCGCCCGCGGACTGACACAGACCGAGCAGACGACCGCCAGCGGCGACGACGCCATCGCCTTCTACAAGCAGTTCTTCCTGCCCTTGATCCATCAGCGCCGCGCCAACCCCCAGAACGATCTGCTCAGCCGCCTGATGGTCGATCCCCGCGATGGCAGCCCCATCAGTGATGAGCAGTTGCTGCTGTTCATCTCCAGCAACTTCTACAGCGCCAGTGTGTTCACGCTGCGCCTGCTCGTGGGCACCCTGGCCATCGCGATGGCTCGCCATCCCGGGGCCTTCGAGCGGCTGCGGGGCGACGGCTCCCTGGTGGGGCCGGCACTGGAGGAAGTGCTGCGCTGGGATCCGCCGGCCCAGGCCCTCAATGCCAGTGCCGCCACCGAGCCGATCGAACTGGCCGGTCACACCATCGCTGCCGGCGACTCGCTCACCGCCCTGGTGGGAGCGGCCAACCGCGATCCCCGCGTGTTCGACGATCCGCATCTGTTCCGGATCGAGCGCCACCCCAATCCCCATCTGAGCTTCGCGCCGGGCCTGCACCAATGCCTCGGGCGGCAGCTCGCCCGCCTCCAGGGACGGGCCGTGCTCGACGCCTTGCGGGAACGCTTCAGGGCCATCCATTGCCATGAGCAGGACTGCCATCGCCTGGTGGGGGATCGCTTCCGTGGCTTTGATCGGCTGATCCTGGAGGTGCAATGACCATGTGGGTCTGAGCCGGCCCGACCCCATGTCCCTGCTGACGATCACTCTGCTGGCCCTGCCGATCCCGCTCGCCGACTGAATGCAGGCGGTCCGTGGGCGTTGTGAGAGGCACCGACGACCCCGAGATTCGCCGGATCATGGAATGACGGGACCTCCAGTGGAATTCTTTTCTGACGCAGTGGGGCTGGTGCGATCCCTTCAGCAGTCTCTCGGGAGCTGGCCACGGCAACCCCCGGGGCCTCGGAGCGGATCAGATCAGCGGGCCTGCCGGCATCGCTGAGCACCCGAAGCATCACGGCGGTGGAGTTCTGCAGCAGGGTTCTGAGCGGCATCGCCAGCAGCGCCACCGCCACCGATGCCGCCGCGCCGGTGAGATCCCCCTCCCGCAGAGCCTCGGCGGTGCCCTGGCCGCTGGAGATCGTGCCCAGGGCCAGCCCCCTGGCCAGGGGGCTGCGGATCCCCAGCCGGCTGAGCAAGGCCGGACCCACCACCATGCCCAGCAGGGCGGAAGCCACCACGATGCCGGCCACCACCGGCGGATCGGCCCCCACGTCGTTCGCCACCGTTCTGGCCGCCGGTGCCCCACGCGCAGGAGAGGCAGGCGCTCTTGTGCAGCAGCGTCTGACAGAGCAGGGGGCCGCGGGGCGACAGGGTGGCCCGGGCCCAGCCGTCGATCACAGGCCAGCCGCCGCCCATGGCCGGGGTGGAGGAATCGTGACTGGAGCCCGGGTCAGCCATCTGCCGCCAGAGCAGAGGCCCACGCTACGGCGTTCGCCCTCCCACCGGTCGAGGATTCCCCCATCCGATCCGGGCGTTCACGGGTATTCCCTGCATCACGCCCCGCAGCTTCTATGCGTCCACACTTCACTGCCCTGCTGACGGCCCTCCTCGCCCTGATGCCGCCTTCCCTGGGCGCCGCAAGGGCGGCGACGCCCCCACCACCACCGCTGCAGACCGCCGTGCTGGCGGGGGGCTGCTTCTGGGGGGTGGAGGGCGTGTTCGAGCACGTCAAGGGCGTGCGCGAGGTGATGTCCGGCTACGCCGGAGGCAGCCGCTCGGAGGCCAGCTACGACACGGTCAGCAGCGGCCGCAGCGGCCATGCCGAGGCGGTTCGGATCCGCTTCGATCCCCGGCGGATCTCCTACGGTCAGTTGCTGTCGATCTACTTCAAGGTCGCCCACGATCCGACCCAGCTCAACCGCCAGGGCCCCGACCAGGGCCCCCAGTACCGCTCGGCGATCTTCACCGCCAACCCGGAGCAAAGGCGCATGGCCCTAGACACGATCAGCCAACTCAGCCGCGCCCGCCGCTTCCCGCAGCCGATCGTCACCCAGGTGGTGCCCCTGCAGGCCTTCTACCCCGCCGAGGCCTACCACCAGAACTTCATGGCACGGAACCCCTTCCACCCCTACATCGTGGTCCACGACCAGCCGAAGCTGGCGCGGCTGCGGGCCCTGTACCCGGCGATGGCGCTCTGAGATGGCTCACACCTCCGCCCGCCAGCCCCACCACCCGCTCTGGACCCGGGCCTTCCACGGCTTCAACCTGGTGGTGCTGTTGGTGATGGCCGCCAGCGGCCTGCAGATCTACAACGCCAACCCCGTCTTCGGGGGCCGCGGCGGAGCCGTCGTGCCGGATCTGTTCACCCTCGGCGGCTGGCTGGCGGGCGGCCGCGACTGGCACTTCGGCTTCATGGGCCTCTACGCCCTCAACCTGGGCCTCTGGCTGGCCCTGCTGATCCAGCGGCGCCGCCGGCGCCTGGGGGAACTCGGCGATCTCACCGCCTTGAAGGCCAGCGCCAGTGCGCCAAGGCGGCGGCTCTCGGCCCACCGGATCGTCTACACCCTGATGCTGATCGTGCTGGCCTTCAGCCTGATCAGTGGCCTGGCGATGGTCAAACCGGCCCAGTTCTGGTGGCTCACCAGCCTGTTCGCCTTCGCTGAACCGCTCGGGGTGAGCAGCTGGCAGGCGCTGCGGGTGAGTCACCTGGCCACGATCCCGGCCATGGTGCTGCTGGTGGTGGCGCATGTGGTGTTGAGCTGGCGCGTCGGCGGCCTGCGCCTGCTGCGGGCGATGTCCCTATGAACCGGCGTCAGCTCCTCGGCCTGGGCCTCGGGGGCAGCTCCTCCCTCTTTTTGGGGGGCTGCGCCCTGAACGGCCTCAGCGAAGCGGTGGGCAACGCCACCCAGCCCCTGAACGAGCGCCTCGAAGCCCTGCTCCAGGGCCAGGGCCCAGTGCCTGAATTCCGGCCCGATCAGGTGGAGCCCGCCGCCCTGCTGGTGAACAGCTTCAACGGCACCCCCCGGCTGGATCCGGCGCGCTACCGCCTGCAGGTGAAGGGGCTGGTGGGGCGCCCCCTGAGCCTCGATCTGGAGGCCGTCGCCGCCCTGCCCCAGCACAGCTGCGTGATGCGCCATGTGTGCGTGGAGGGCTGGGCGGCGGTGGTGGCCTGGTCGGGGGTGCGCCTGGCGGATGTGCTGCGGCTGGCGCAGCTCTCGCCCCTGGGCGGCTACGTGCTGATTGATTCGGCCGACAGCTACTTCGAGAGCTGGGATCTGGCCTCGGCCCTGCACCCCCAGACCCTGCTGGCCACGCACATGAACGGGGCTCCCTTGCCCGCAGCGAACGGCGCCCCGGTGCGGCTGGCGGCGCCGATCAAGCTGGGCTACAAGCAGAGCAAATGGGTCACCGGGTTGCGGGTGACAGCGACCCTGGGGGAGCGGCGCGGCACCTGGGAAGACCAGGGCTACGAATGGTTCGCAGGGCTCTGAGCCCAGCCAACGCCCCGTTCATCCCCCCAGGCCCAGCAGCTTGCCGCTGGCCACCACCAGCACCAGCGCCAGCAGGCGCCGGATCCAGAGGGGGCTGAAGCGCCGGCTGCCGCCGTAGGCCCCCAGGGCCCCGGCCAGCGCCACCGCCAGGGCCATCGGCCCCACCAGGGCAAGGGAAGGCAGCGCGGCGGGCCCCCTGGCAATCAACAACCCCGTCAGTCCCGCCAGGGAGTTGACCAGGATGAATGGCGCCGAGATCGCCGCCGCCTGGCGCGGCGCCAGCCAGCCCCGCAGGATCAGCAACGGCGTGAGGAAGATGCCGCCGCCCGTGCCGGTAAGGCCGGCCAGCAGGCCGAGCAGGCCGCCGGTGAGCCCCAGACCCAGCGGCCCCGGCACGGCCCCGGCGGACGGTTCCGGCAGCGCCGGCCGCAGCAACCGCCAGGCGGACAGCAGCAGCACCACTCCGATCAGCCGTTGCAGCAGGGGGCCCGGCAGGGCCACCATCCCCCCCACCAGGGCGGCGGGCACCGAGGCCAGCGCCAGGGGCAGGAACACGGCGCGGCGGAAGTGGCCCGCGCCGATGAACTGCCAACTGGCCAGGCCCGCCACCAGCACATTGAGCACCAGCGCCAGGGGGCGGATTTCAGCGGCGCTGAATCCCGCCAGGGCCAGCACAGCGATGTAGCCGGAGGCGCCGGCATGGCCGACGCCGGCATAGAGAAAGGCCACGGCGGCCAGGGCCGCCAGCAGCCAGGTGGAAGGCTCCATGGCTGATCAGGCCGGCCGGTGCGGCGACTCCCGCAGCCGCGGCAGCAGCTGCACCAGATTGCACGGAACCGTGGTGGCCTCCAGCTGGGCGCCGATCAGCCGATCCCAGGCGGTGGTGACGGCATCGAGGGAACCGGGCAACACGAAGATCACCGTGCCATTGGCCACCCCGGCGAGGCAACGGCTCTGCAGGCTGCTGGTGCCGATGGTCTCAAACGACAGCACCCGGAACAGTTCGCCGAAGCCCTCGATCGTCTTGTCGAGCAGGGGCGCCACCGCCTCCGGGGTGCCGTCGCGGCCGGTGAGGCCGGTGCCGCCTGAGCTGATCACCACCTGCACGGCGGGGTCAGCGATCCAGCGGCTGAGCTCGGCGCGCACCCGGTAGCGATCGTCGGGAACACGGCAACGCTCCAGCAGTTGATGGCCCGCCGCGCCCAGGCGCTGCTCGAGGGCATCGCCGGAGGGGTCGGCCAGCTCAGGATCGGCACTGCGGCGATCGGAGATAGTGAGCAGGGCGATCGCAAGGCCCACGGCGGCGCTGGCTGGTGCCCGACCCTAGACACGAGCGTCGGGCGGCTCAACCGGCGTTGGGCAGGAGGTGCCAGGCTCATCGAAGCCAGCTCCCCGTGATGCCCGCCCCCGAGGCCACCCCCACCATCACTGTGCGCCTGTTCGCGCGGTTGCGGGAGCAGGCCGGCTGGGGCGAGCGGACCGTGCCCCTGGGGGAGGGTGTCGTCAGCGCTGCCGAGATCTGGGAGCGGCTGGGGCTGGGGCCGATCCCGCTGCCCGCCCCGCTGCGAATCGCCATCAACCAGCAGTTCGCCGTCGCCGATGCGCAGCTCAGGGCCGGCGATGAGCTGGCTTTTTTGCCCCCGATCAGCGGCGGCTGATGGACCTCCCCGCCGAGCTGCTGATCAGCCTGCACCCGGAGCCGTTCGAGCCCCTGGAGCTGCTGGCGGCCTGGGAGCTCGCCGCCCAGGCCCTGGCGCCCCTGGCGGCAGCCGAGAGCCACTTCATCGGCCGCGTGCGCCCTGTGGCCGCCGATGGCACGGCCCTGGAGGCGTTGGAGCTGGAGCACTACCCGGGCATGAGCGAACGGCGCCTGCAGGACCTGGCCCAGGAACTGGCGGAGCGCCACGGGGTGAGCCGTGTGCGCCTGGCCCACCGCGTCGGGCGGGTGCGACCCAGTGAAGCGATCGTGCTGGTCACTGTGGCCGCCGACCGCCGCGGCCCCGCCCAGCGCTGCGCCCAGGAGCTGCTGGAGGCGCTCAAGCACGAGGCGCCATTCTGGAAGCGAGAATGGAGCGGCGGCGTGGGCACCTGGGTGGAGGGCAACACGCCGTTCTGAACGGCTCCTAAAAGATCGGCAGCCGCAGCAGCTGGGCCCACAGTTCCGTGCCTGCCGCCAGGTTTCCCGCTTCGGCGGGGATCTCCAGCAGCAGGTCGGCCCCCTGCAGCGACCCCAGCCGCGAGGAGGCCTGGCTGCCCTCCACCAGCGCCAGCAAGCCCCCATCCGCTCCCACCTGCAGCCGCGCCCGGGCCAGTTCCGGGCGGCCGGGGCCGCGGTTGAGATCCGCCGCCAGATGCACCTTCAGCCGTGGCAGCAGCTGAATCTCGGCCCCCTCCAGCCGCTGCAGCGCCGGCCAGAGCAGCTGCAACGCCGTGATCGCCGCCGCCACGGGGTTGCCCGGCAGACCGAAGAACGGCCGCCCCTGCACCTGGCCCCAGGCGAAGGGGCGACCCGGTTTGAGAAACAACTTCCAGAAGGCCACCTGCCCCAGCTCCGCCACGAGCGAACGAATCCAGTCGCTGTCGCCCGCCGACACGCCGCCGGTGCTCACCACCACGTCACTGGACGCCGCCAACTCGATCAGGGCCTGGCGCAGGGCGCCGGGATCATCGGCCACCACGCGCCGCTCGCTGACGCCGTAGCCCAGCCGCCTCAGCAGGGCCTCCAGCAGGGTGCCATTGCTCTCCCAGATGCACCCCAGAGCGCGGGGCGTTCCGGGCGCCACCAGCTCATCGCCACTGATCAGCAGACCAATGCGGGGGCGGGGACGCACCGCCAACTCCGCCACACCGCAACCAGCCAGGCGCGCCAGGTCGGCCACCCCGAGCCGCTCCCCCGCCGCCAGCAGCTCCTGGCCTGCTGCGGCCTCCTCCTCAGCAGCGCGGATCCAGGGGTTCGGCCCCGCCGGACGGCCCAGACGCAGAAACGCGGACTCCTCCCGCTCCACCAGCTCCTGGGGCAGCACCCGCCGGGCCCCCTCCGGCAGGGGCGCACCGGTGAGGATGCGGATCGCCTCCCCCGCCGCCAACACGCCGGCATAGGGAGCCCCCGGGGCCGAGCGCCCCACCAGGCGCCAGCTCTGCCCCAACGCCGGCACCCCGGCATCGGCCAGGGCATAGCCATCCATGATCGAGGCCCGAAACCCCGGCACCGCCTCGCGGGCGAGCGCGGGTTCGGCGCTCACCCGGCCCAGGGCCTCCGCCAGGCTCAGGTGCTCGCTGCCGCCCAAGGGCTGCAGGGCTTCGAGAATGAGGCGGCGCGCCTCCCCCAGGGGCAGACCCTCGGCGGGAAAGGGTTCCGAAGAAACAGAGGAGAGCGGTGGGGTCGCGGCCATCGGTTCAGGCGCGCCCGCTGGTGGGCGACTCCCACACCCCATGGCGCCCACCCTCCTTGCGCAGCAGCCGCACGGGTCCGATCGTCATCGCCGGATCGGCGGATTTGACCATGTCGTAGAGGGTGAGCAGACCCACCTGCACAGCGGTGAGCGCCTCCATTTCCACCCCCGTGGGGCCGGTGGTGCGGGCCGTGGCCTCCAGGCGCAGGCCGGAGCCATCATCGGCGGGTTCGATCCGCACCTCCAGGCCGGAGAGGGCGATCGGATGGCAGAGGGGGATCAGCTCCCAGGTGCGCTTGGCCGCCTGGATCGCCGCCACCCGCGCCACCGCCAGCACATCGCCCTTGGCGGCGGTGCCCGAGAGGATCGACTCCAGCACCGGCGCTGCGATCACGATGAACCCCTCGGCCACGGCCCGGCGGTCGGTGGCGGGTCGATCGCCCACCTCCACCATGTGCACCTCGCCGCGATGGTTGAGGTGGCTGAGCCGGGGGGATGAATCCTGCATCACCCGATCATGGCGAAGCCCCCGAACCACACGGCGGCCTCAGGAGACCCCGGGCTGCACCAGGCCGCCGGGAACGTTGGTCTGGCCGGCTTCCCGCAGCAGGCTCTGGATGACCCGCTCCGATCGGTCGTAGGCGCCTTCTCCGAAATGGGTGGCCCGGATGCGCCCCTGGGCGTCGATGAAATAAAAGGCGGGCCAGTAGCTGTTGTTGAACGCCTTCCAGATCGCGTAGTCGTTGTCGATCACCACCGGATAGCTCACCCCAAGGCGCTTCGAGGCCTCGCGCACGTTGGCGAGGTCGCGCTCGAAGGCGAATTCCGGCGTGTGCACACCGATCACGACAAGACCGTGGTCCTTGTACTTCTGCGCCCAGGCCCGCACATGGGGAAGGGTCCGCACGCAGTTGATGCAGGAGTAGGTCCAGATGTCGATCAGCACCACCTTGCCCCAGAGCTGATCGCGGCTCAGCGGCGGGGAATGGAGCCAGGCGGACCCCTTGGGGAAGGGTGGCAGGGTGCCCAGCACCGGCAGGTTGCTGGCGGTTCCGGGCGGCTTCTGGCCACTGCCAGCGGGCTGAACCTGTGCCAGCAGCGCCCGCTCCAGCGGACCGGTGTCGGCAAACGCAAAGCGAGCCAGCGAGGCCTGCTCCAGCCCCAGGGCGATCACGCCCACGGCCACCAACACGGCACCGCCCAGGCCCCGGCGGATCCAGGCAGTGGCCGCCGCCGTGCGCTTCAGGGCCGCCGCCAGCCTCCCGCCGGCCAGCAGCACCAGCGCCAGGGAGCTGGCGGCACCGAGGCCGTAGGCAAGCAGCAGCAGGGGTGTCCGGACGCCGGCGCCCCCCACCACGGCACCGGTGAGGATCAGGCCCAGGATCGGACCGGCGCAGGGGGCCCAGAGCAGACCCACGGCCACGCCGAGCAGCAGCGAAGAGCCCACTGGGCGCCCGGGGCTGCCCCCCGCCTCTGCACGCCACGACAGGCGCTCCCCCAGCCGGACCAGGGGCCGACCCAGGCGCCCAGCCAGGGGAGGAAACAGCAGCGACAGCCCGAACAGCGCCATCAGCAGCAGGGCTCCAGCGCGCCCGAACTGACTGGCCTGGACGGCCCAGCCACCGGCAACGGCGGCGAGCGACCCCACGGACGCAAAACCCAGCGCCATGCCCCCCAGCAGGGGCAGGCCATGGGTCAGGAACGGCTCGCCCGCGCGGGCGAACACGAAGGGGAGCACTGGAAGAATGCAGGCACTCAGCAGGGTGAGCACACCCCCCAGATAGGCCAGGAGCAGCAGGGTCATGGGTGGATGAGGGGGTGGGTGCAATCGAGGGCGTCGAGGTCCACCTGGCGGCGCCCGGAGGCGTCGAGGCTGACCAGATCGGCGAACACCTCGCCCACGCGGATGTCGGCGGGGCGGTAGGCGTTGATCTGCAACAGCGGGGCTCCGGTCACCGCGTCGGTGCCCTCCACCTGCACCATCAGCAGCCCGTTGGCCCGCTGCAGCCCATCCAGGCCCAGCCGCCGCAGCGGGCTGTCCGGTGAGAGCCGGTGACTGATCACCGCCGTGACCTGCAGCTGGGGGGTCTGGCCGTTGAGCACCGGCAGCGGCTCGACGCGCCGCTGCACCACTCCGGGTTCGATTTCCTCATCGAGGAAGAGGAACATCCCGTAGGACACCTTCAGCCAGTGGCTGGGGTCCCGGGTGACGAAGCGGCAGCTGAGGTGCCCGCCGGACCAGGAGCTCAGGCAAAGGGCCCGGCTGAAGGTGAGCGGCGCGTCCACCCGGGTGAAGCGCAGAAAGAACAGGCCGGTCACCATCGCGTTGGTGAGCAACCCCACCAGCCGTTCGAGGGCGGCCACGGCGAGGCCATAGCCCGAGGTCAACTCGGCGGCGCGGAAGCTGGCGCTGAACAGGTTCTGCAGGGCAAAGACCAGGCTGGCTGGCAGGCCCATCGCCCCCATGCCCTCCAGGTGGCCGGCATCCAGCTGAAAGGCCAGGGTGAAGACCACCAATTCGGCCAGATACAGCCCGGTCATCGCCAGGAAGAACAGCGGCCAGGGCATCCGCATCACCATCGACACCGGCTGACGCCAGAGCCGCTGCCAGGGGCTGTGCTGAACACCCAGGGACTGCCAATGGCGGCGGCGGGCCATCGAAGGAGCCGGCGAACGGAAGGACATGAATCCGGCGGTCGGGATGAACCCTTAAGGAGCGGCCGAAGGCGCGGGGGTGGGACAGCGCTGGGCCTGGAAATCACAGGCGTAGACGGCCGGCTTCTGCCAGCCGAGCGGAATCTCGAGCAGATCCCGGGGCCCGCTGATCCCCTGGGCCAGGAAGATCAGGGCCGCCAGCACATTGGCGCTGAGATGCCACCGCCGCCAGCGCAGGTGCTTGTGGATCTCGGGGCGGCAGGCCACCGAGAACAGCATCAGCCCGGTGAGGCCGGCCCCGCCCCAGAAGTGGGATTGCCAGAAGGCGAGGCTGAAGGGGTTGTCACTGAGGCGGAACACCTCCGGCTGCATCCCCAGGGCGAGCACGCCCGCCCAGCAGAGCAACGCAAAGGTGGCCCGGTACAGCGGCTGTTTGACGCGGCCCAGGGCCACCAGCGCTCCCACCGATCCGGCCAGCACCAGGAGCAGGAGCAGCAACCGGAACGGTCCGCCTTCAAAGGCGCCGAGGGGGTGCTTGGTGGCGATCACCACCCCCAGGGCGATCAGCACGATGGCCACCACCGACGTCGCCAACCACTGGCCTAGGTCGGCATGGTCGCGCCCCACGGTGGGCGGCAGCTTGGCCTGGTTGAGGCGCCGGTCACGGGTCTGCTGCGCCAACCGCAGCACCATGCCGAGCAGGGGGTAGACGAGCACCACCGCCAGGGCGGGGTGCAACAACCAGAGCCAATCGACGGTCTGCAACATGGGTTGTTCAGGGCTTCAGGGGCGCCCAGGCCATGGTGGCGTTGAACTTCTTGCACCAGATCAGCACCGATCCCTGGGCCTTCAGATCGACCGAGGCGGGGATTGCGTAAGTCTGCGCACCGGAGCTGGATTTCAGCGACGCCAGGATCGTGTAGCTACCGGGCTTGAGCGGGAAGCCGGGGGCTTTGGTGCTGGCCAGAGGGGTGGTGGAGGGGCTGAAGATCACCTTCAGATCCGGGGCCATGTCGTTGGTCTTGAAATCGCTGCTCAGGACAAGCACCTTGCCGCTCCCCTGCTTCTTGATCGCGAAGCCTCCGCTGACGGGCGCTTCCGCCTTGCGGAACGTGCCTTGGACCATCGCGGCCGGGGCCATCATCGCGCCACCCTCCGGCTTGGACATGGACTCGGCGTGGAGTGCGGCACCGCTGAGCGCGGAGGCGCCGATCAGGGCCAGGGCAAGGCTCTTGGTCAGGGAACGGTTGGCGTGGGCCATGATTGATTCAAAGAGTGAGGGAAGGGCGAAAGCCTTGATCCGAGGTGACTCGACTCAAGGTTGATCGGCTCCTTGCCCCCTACTACCGATGACCGGACCGTTCGGATTGCGCCCTGCCACGTCCGGCAGATTCGGTCTGGTGGCGTTGCTCCTCTACGTGCTGTTGCGGGGTCTCGACGCCACGGCGCTGAAGGGTCTGCAGCTGGCCGGAGCCAGTCACCTGGTGAACGGTGAGAATCCGATCAGCTTCTGCAACGTCTTCTTCTTCTCCCAGCTGGTGGTGGGTCTGGTGGCCCTGCTGCCCGCCCGGCAGACGCTGCCCCGGGAGCTGGCCGCCCTGGGCGCCGCCGACCGCTGCCTGCTGGCCCTCGACGCTGGCCTGGGTCTGTTCCTCGGTCCGATCGCCTACTACCTGGCCCTGCAGTCGCTCTCGGTCGTCAGCCAGACGCTTCTGTTCGCGCTGGTGCTGCCGCTCTCCGCCCTGCTGGCCCGCTGGCTCCTGGGGGAGCCCCTGCCCCGGGGCTTCGCCCTCAGCCTCGGCCTGATCGCTGCCGGGCTACTGCTGCCCCAGGTGGCCTCGGCGGCCATGGGCGGGCCCATGGATGATCGGGTGGGGATCGGCTGGGCGCTTGTGGGGGTGGCGGCCTTCAGCTCGGCCGCGGTCACGGGGCGGACGATCGCCGGCCGCGGCTGGCCGGTGGCCGTGAGTGTGGGGGTGCCCTCCCTGCTCACCGCCCTGGTCTTCGCTCTGATCGCCCTGGTGCTGTTCGGACCCCACCATTTCCTGTTGCTGCAGCTGTGGTGGGTGCTGGGTGTGATCGGTGTCTACGCCGTCGTTCTGAGCCTGGGGCGCGAACTCTGCCTGCGCCTGGCCTATCGCCACAGCAGCGTCGCCATGGTGTCGCTCTGGGGCAGCCTGTCGCTGCCGGTGGCCGTGGTCAGCGCCGCCCTGCTGCTCCATGAACCACTCAGCCCCCAGGCTGTGCTGGGTCTCGCTCTGGTGCTGGCGGGCGCGCTCTGGAGCAGCGCCCCGGCCCAATCCGATCGGCCGCCCCATCGGTATCTGCCTTGACGATCTGCGCGCGGCACGCCCAGTGGGAGTGACTCCCCCCGAATCCGATGCCCCCGCCCAACGGCGATCGGGGAGCCTCGCGAACGGCGAGCCCGGCGACCTCCGCGACCTGGCTGGTCTCTATGACGCCTGCGGCGGTCCCGTCTACCGCCTGGCCCTGCGGCTGTGCCGCTCCAGCCAGGAGGCGGAAGACCTCACCCATGACGTCTTCCTGCGCTACTGGCAGCAGGACCGCTACGACCCCTCCCGCGGTCCGGTGCTGGCCTTTCTGCTGCTGCTGACCCGTTCGATGGCCCTCAATCGTCTGCAGCAGCGGCAGAACCGCTGGCGACTGGTGCAACGCTGGTCGTCACAGTTGTTTCCCGCCGCCGTGCCCAGCCCCCACGAGCAGGCGGAAACGGACGACCTGGCTCGCCGGGTCAAGCTGGCGCTGGAGTCGATACCTGCCAACCAGCGTCAGGTGCTGGAGCTGGCTTACTACGAGGGTCTGAGCCAGTCGGCGATCGGCGCGCAGCTGCAGTTGCCGCTCGGCACCGTCAAGACCCGCTCCCGCCAGGGCCTGATCCGCCTGCGGGAATTGCTCATCGACTTTCGGAGCGAACCATGAACGCCAACGACAACCACCGCTCCTCCCCTGGGGACGATCGCGACGTTCTGCTTGCCGGCCACGCCCTCGGCGACCTGGATACCGATGAGCGGGAGCGCTTGGCCTCCCTGTTGCGGGAGCAGCCCGAACTGCGCCACCGACTGGATCAGTTCCGCACCACCCTCGAACTGTTGCCCCTGGCCCTGCCGACCACGGCCTCGCCCCCGGCCCGACTGCGCCAGCGGCTGCTCGCACCGACGGCGCCCGTCCGGCGCCGGCTCCCCTGGCTGGTGCCGGCCCTGCTGGGGCTGGGCCTCCTGATCCTGGGGGTGGAGCTGCAGCAGACCCGCACCCAGCTGGCCCAGGTGCAGGACCAGTTGTCGGGCCAACGGAGGGAACCACAGGGCGCCGCCGTTCCGACCGCCCACCGCCAGATGCCGCTCACGGCGATGGCCCCGGGCGCCCCGGCGAACGGAGAGGTGCTGGTGACGGGTAACACCACCCACAACGTCCTGATGCTCAACGATCTGCCGCCGGCGCCCCCCGGCCATGTGTACAGGCTCTGGGCTAACGTGGACGGTCACAAGGTGGGCTGCGTCGCCTTCGTGCCGACGGCCCAGGGCCATGTGGCGATGCTGATCCCGACCCTGCCCACCAGCCTGGCCAAGGGGGTGAGTGTCAGCCTGGAGCGTGATCCCAATGGCACGGCGCCGCAGGGGCCCATGGTGCTCAGCGGACCGATCTGAGCCCCGCCGACCAACTCCATGACCCTCGCCCTCTCGCGCCTGCTCACCCTGCTGGGCTGTGGGCTGCTGATCGGGCTCCTGGAGGTGCCACTCCAATGGATCTCCGAACTGGGGTTCCAGCTCCAGGCCCTCTGGCCCATGGGCACGGCACGGTCCTGGCCCCTGGCCCTGGTGGCCCTGCCCCTGCTGGGAACGCCCCTGTTCCTTGCCCTGGCCTGGGGTCCCCTGGCCACCGGCCGAGGCGGGGGGTTGGGGGGGCTGCTGGCCCTGCAGCACAGCGATCTGCCCAGCAGCCAGCGGCAGCGCGCCTTGGCAAGCCTCACGCCGAGCGTGCAGCTGACGCGGCTACCGCTGCTGCTGCTCACCCACGTTTCCGGTCTGACACTGGGTATCGAATCCCCCTCGGCGGCCCTGGGAGCCACGGTGCTGCTGGCCCTGCGTTCGCGACTGGCCCCGCTGGCGGCCTTTTCGCCGGCCCTGCTGGCGGCGATCGGCGGTGGCGCCGGACTGGGGGCCGCCTTCCGCTCGCCGTTGCTGGGAGTCACCTATGCCCTGGAGGAGCTCAGTGCCACCAAAGGCATCTCCCTGGTGCTCCCCACCCTGGCGCTGGCGGGCATCGGGACGCTCGTCGGCACCGACCTGGGGCAGCCGGCCCGGCTGCAGACCTTCCTGATCGGGGGATTGCGACCCCAGCTCTGGCCCTGGGCCCTGCTGGTCACCGCCGCCTGCGCCCTGGTGGGGGTCGCCTTCGTGCGGTTGCTGATCCCGCTGGCTGATCAGCTGGGCCAGCGCCTGCGCTCCCGCCTCTGGCCCACCGCCCTGGCCCTGGGGGGAGGGCTGGCCCTGCTGGCCGTGGTCAGTGGCGGCCTGAGCCTCAACGACGGCTCCCTCAGCCTCGGTCCGGCGCTGACAGGGCGAGCCGACACCCCCTGGTGGGCCGCCCTGCCGCGGCTGCTCGCCTCCCTGTTCAGCATCGCCCTCGGCGCCCCCGGCGGCTTGATGCACGACACCATGACCCTCGGGGCGGTGGTGGTGGCCCCCTGGGTGCAAGGTCTCAGTGCCCCCGACCAGGCCGCCTTGATCGCGATCGGTGCCGCCGCCCTGTTCAGCGGTGCCAGCCGCACCCCCCTGTTCTGCGCGCTGTTCGTGTTCACCCTTCAGGGCAACCCCGAGCTCCTCTCCCTCCTGCTGCTGGCCTCGGCCCTGGCCACCGGCCTCAGCCGCGTCCTCAGCCCCTTGAGTTGGAGCGAGCACCAGAGCGAGGCGTACCTGGGGGCCTGAACCCGTCCAGCCATGCCAGCCTTGACCGGTTGCTGCGGTCCTCGCCATGGGCACTCCCCTGCGCCGCCGCCTGCCCCTTGCCCTGCGCCAGGAGCTGCTGCAGCTCCGGCGGCAATGGCGGGACCGACGCGAAGGGCTGGTGTTCAGCCACGGCCACCACCCGCTGGAGCTGGCGGCACCGCCACGGGCGGAGATCCGCCAGCCGCTGATGCCCGGCGAATGGCTGCTGAACAAACGCGCCAACCTGGAGCTGGCGCTTGAACGCCTCAATGGTTCGCGCCTGGGGCCCGCCACCACCTGGTCGTTCTGGCGGGCCCTCGGCCGCCCCTCCGCCCGACGCGGCTACCGGCGGGGCCGCAACCTGGTGAACGGCCAATTGGTGACCCAGGTGGGCGGTGGCCTCTGCCAACTCTCGGGGCTGCTCTATCACCTGGGCCTGCTGGCGGGCTTGGAAGTGGTCGAGCGCCATGCCCACAGCGTCGATGTCTACGGCGATGGCGAGCGCTTCACGCCCCTGGGGGCCGATGCCACCGTCGCCTGGGGCTCCCGCGATCTGCGGCTGGGCAACCCCCACGGCCAGGAGCTGGTGCTGGAGTGCCTGCTCACCGAGGGAGAGCTGATCGGTCGCCTGCGCGCAGCGGACCCCCTGCCCCTGCGGGAGCTGCGCTTCGAGCGCGAACCGGCGACAGCGGCGGGCCATCTCCGCGTGCGCACCTGGAGCGATGGCCAGCTGCTGGTGACCAACCACTACCGCCCCCTGCAGAGTCCAAGCGCTCCGGGGTCAGCGCCATGACCAACGACGCCACCTCCCTGTTCGTGGGGCTGATGGTGAGCCTGATCGGCGGCGCCTACGTGCTCTACGGGCGCAAACAGGGCCACACCGCCGCCCTGCTCTGTGGACTGCTGCTGACGCTGATCCCATGGTTTCTCACCAACCCGCTGGCGTTGGCGATCAGCTGCGTCCTGCTGATGGGACTGCCCTTGTGGCTGCGCTGATCGGGCGGCTCCAGCGGGACCTGCGGCCCCCTGGGATTCCCGGCACCCTCCCTAAAGTCAGCTTCCGCCCGCGACCGCTGCCATGGATCCGTTCCGGGTGCTCGAGGCACTGGTGCTGCTCACCGTGCTGATCGGTCTGCTGGGCTTGCTGCTGCGGCGCAACCTGCTGCTGAAGGTGCTGGCCATGGATGTGATGGGCACCGGCGTGATCAGCCTGTTCGTGCTGATCGCCGCCCGCAGCGGCCTGCGCACCCCGATCCTCAGCACCGACACCCCCGCGGCCGTTGGCGACGGGGCCTGGGCCGACCCGATCCCCCAGGCGGTCATTCTCACGGGCATCGTGATCGGCTTCTCGGTGCAGGCGCTGCTGCTGGTGGCGACCACCCGTCTGGCCCGCCTCGATCCCCGCCTGGACACGGCCCGGCTCGATCGGCTCACCCTTGGCCCCGACGCGCCGACATGATCGCCGCTGCCATCGCCTGGCTGCTGGTCCCCTTCCTGGCGGCCTTCATCACCGCCCTGGCCCCCCACCAGGGCCGGCCCCTGACGCTGCTCACCAGCGCCGCGACCGTGGCCATGGCCGCGGCCATCTCCGCCGGCTGGGTGCCCGAAAGCCTGCCCCTGCTGGGGCCCCTGGGGGTGGTGCTGCAGCCGGATGCCCTGGCCGCCCCCTTTCTGCTGGTCAACGGCCTGGTGGTGGCCGCCGTGGTTCTCGATGGCGCGGACCCGGGAGGGGATCCCACCGGCGGACCGTCCCCGGAGCCTCCAAAAGGCCGGCTGCCCCTCCTGGCACTGGTGCTGCTGGGGGCGCTGAATTCAGCGGTCGTGGCAGTGGATCTGATCTCGATCTACGTCGCTTTGGAGTTGGTGGGCGTAGCGGTGATGCTGCTGCTGGCCCTGGGCAACGACGAGCGCGACCTCTGGCTCGCGCTGCGCTACGGCCTGCTCAGCAACACGGTGATGCTGCTCTTTCTGATCGGGGCCGGGCTGGTCTACCTGCAGCAGGGCACGTTTGCCCTGGGGGCGGCGCCCCTGGCCGGAGGGGTCCCTCTGGCCCTGCTGGTGGGGGCTCTGGTGAGCAAGGGGGAGCTGTTCCTGGCGGGGCTCTGGCTGCCACGCACCAACGCCCAGGCCCCCCTGGCGGTGTCGGCGTTGCTCTCGGGGGCGGTGGTCAGCGCCGGGGTGGCGCCGCTGCTGCGGCTGGCGGCGCTCACGCCGCCCCTGGTGCCTGTGCTGCAGGGGCTGGGGGTCCTCTGCGCCGGCCTCGGGGTCGTCTTTGCCCTGGCCGAAACCGACCTGCGCCGACTCCTGGCCTGGAGCACCCTGTCCCAGATGGGATTGGTGGTGCTCTGGCCGGCGACGGGGGCCCTGCTGGCCCTGGCCCATGGCCTGGCCAAGGCGGCCCTGTTTCTCAGCGCCCGCGGCGTCCCCAGCCCTGACCTCCGCGCTTGGCGCCAGCGCCCCCTGGCGGCCGCCACCGCCGTTCCCCTGCTGCTCGCCTCCGGCTCCATTGCCGGCGTGCCCCCACTGCTGGGGTTCGCCGCCAAGGGCGCCCTGGAGAAGGGGGCCCTTGGCCCCCTGGAGCCTTGGGTGGCCTTGGTGGGGGTGGGCACCGTGGCGGTCTACGCCCGGCTCTGGGGAGCGCCCGTGCTGGGACTGGGCACGCCCAAGGAGGGTGAAGCCGATCCGACAGCAGGGATGGGAAGCTGGTCCCTGGGGGCACTGCTGCTGGCGGCCGCCCTGCTGCTCCTCAACCTCTGTCCCTGGGTCCGCCCGGCCTGGGACGCCCTGGCCAACGATGGCCTGGGATGGCCGCTCCTGAAAACAGGCGCCACGGTGGCGGCCGGCGTCGGCCTCGAGCGGTGGCTGGAGACCCGCCGTAGGCCCTGGGGCCTGCCATCCTTGGAGGGGCTCGACGACCTGCTGGCGGCCCTGGTGCTGCTGGCGGCCGCCCTGGTGCTGGGGCTGTCCCGATGACGACGCCCATCCCCCCCCTCCCGGCCGCTCTGCCGGTCCTGCTGCTGACCACGGCCCTGCGCCTGACGCTCTGGTGCCTGCTCACCAGTGACCTGAGCCCCCTCAATCTCGGCCTTGGCCTGGCGGTTGCCCTGCTGCTGCCCCACCGCCGAAGGACCCTGCCCCTGGGGGCCTTCCTGGCTGCCCTGGGCCAGGCCCTGGTCGCCATTCCCCAGGCCTATGGCGAAGCCTTCCGTTTGATGCTGGCCCGCCAGCCGCTCAACGGCTTGGTGCGCGAGCCCAGTCAGGCCGAAGGTTCAGATCTGGTGATCGCCCTGGAGATCTTCCGCCTTTCCGTCACCCCCTTCACCCTGGTGCTGGGGCTGGAGAGCGATGGGCGCCACTACCGCGTGCATCGGCGGCGGCCAGGACCGACCCAGCGGGGCAAGGGAGGAAGGCAGCGATGATCCTGAACCTGCTGGTGGCCGTTCTGGTCGTAGGCCTGCTGATTCCGATCCTGGCGGCCACGCGGCCGGGCCCGATCGGCGAACAGCTGGCCGCCTGGGCCAGCCTCTCCACCAAAGCGGCGGTGCTGATGCTGGTGGTCGGGGTGCAGCGGGCCGACCCGATGCTGGTGCAGGTCGGCGTGACCGTGCTGGCGGTGGGCAACGGCGGCCTGGTGCTGCTGGTGCGGCTCCTGCGGGAGGACTCCCGATGAACCTGCTCAGCGCCCTCGCCCTGGGCCTGGGGGCCCTGTTCTGGCTCTGGGGCACGGCGCCTCTGCTCGGGCGCGCTGCGCTCCTGGTGAAACTCCACAGCCTTACCGTGGCCGACACTCTCGGCTCCGCCCTGATCCTTCTGGGCCTGCTGCTCCGGGGTCCGCGCCAATGGCCCCTGCTGCTGCTGGCCCTGGCGATGCTGCTGATCTGGAACGCCCTCCTGGGTTACGTGCTGGCAGCACAGCCGCCGCTGCCCCCCGGGCGCCGCGAACCATGAACGGGACGACCCTGCTGCTGCCGCTCGCGGCGTTGCTGCCGCTCACGGCACTGCTCACCGTGAGCCAGCGCCGTCCCGCCCAGGCCCTGGTGCTGAGGGGGATGCTCGGGGCCGTGGCCGCACTGGTGTATGCCCTGATGGGCGCGGCCGATGTGGCCCTCACCGAAGCGCTGGTGGGGACGCTGCTGGCCACGGTGCTCTATGCCGTGGCGCTGCGCTCGTCGATGGTGCTGCGGCTGGGCCTGGCGCCCGATCACTCCCTCAGCGAGGGGGATGAAACGGTGTTGCGCCAGTGGCTGGCTGAAGCCCAGCTGGGGCTGGAACTGGTGACCCTGGAGCCTGGGAGCGATCCCGAACGCCTGCGCCTGCATGGCCAGCTGGTGGGGGGCCGCCAGCTGCATCTGGCCTCCAGCGACTTGAACCACGACCTGCAGACCCTCGCCGGGGCCGAGGCCTGGCGGGGCCTGGGCGGAACGATCGCCCCAGGGGAGCCGCAACCATGAAACCCAAGGTTCTGCTGCTGAGCCTCGCCGCCGCGGTGCCCGTGCTCGCCCCCCTGGGACTGCCACTGGTCGAACCGCGCCAGGCAGCGGCGCTGATCAACGCCCTCCTCGCCCAGACGGGGGCCCCCAATGTGGTCTCGGGGGTGATTCTGCACACCCGTCTCTACGACACCATCGCCGAAGTGGTGGTGTTCACCCTGGCGGCCCTGGGGGTGAGCTGGATGCTCCAGGAGGAGCCTGACGCCGGCCCGGTGCGCGCCCTGGGCGATCCCGCCGTGGGTGTCCTTTGCCGCCTGGGGGCCACGGTGGCCGCCCTGGTGGCGGTGGAGCTGGCCCTCCGCGGCCACCTCTCCCCGGGGGGAGGCTTTGCCTCTGGCGTGGCGGGGGGCACGGCGATCGGCCTGCTGCTGATCACCGGCTCCGCCAGCACCCTGGAGCGGCTGCAACGCCGCAGCCGCGCCGACCGCTGGGAGAAGGGCTCGGTGCTGGCCTTCCTTGCCTTGGCCGCGGTGGGCCTGGAGGGCCTCGACCTGCCGGGGGGCCGCTTCGGCAGTATCGCCAGCGGTGGTTGGATCCCGCTGCTCAACACCGTGATGGCCCTGAAGGTCATGCTCGGGTCGTGGTCGATGCTGCAGGCCTTCGTGCGCGCCCGGGGGCTGCTTTAGGTGGAGAACCTGCCGGCCCCAGGAGCGAAGACACCGGCCCAGCTGCTGTTTCTGGCTGGGGCCTCCGGCAGCCTGGCGTTTTGGCAACCGCTGGTCCAGCGGCTCAGCCATCCGGCCGAGCGCAGGATCCTGGGCTGGCCTGGCTTCGGCCCGACGCCGCCGGATCCCTTCTTCAACGGTCTGGGTGACCTGGTCGCCCTGGTCACAGGAGCCATGGATCGACCCACGGCCCTGATCGCCCAGTCCATGGGTGGGGTGATCGCCCTGCGGGCTGCCCTGGAGCAACCGGCGGCCATCACGCACCTGGTCTTGACCGTCACCTCAGGTGGCCTGGATCGGACCTGCCATGGCGCCGTGGATTGGCGGCCAGCCTTCAGCGCCAACCACCCCGCGGCTCCCCCCTGGTTCGCTGAGGCCTCCACCGATCTGACGCCGCTCCTGCCCAGACTCCAGGTCCCCACCTTGCTGGTATGGGGGGACGCCGATCCGATCAGCCCGTTGAGTGTCGGACGCCGGCTGGAGGCGCTGCTGCCCCGGGCACGGTTGCGCGTGATCGCCGGCGCCGACCACGACCTGGCGTTCACCCATGCCTCAGCCCTGGCACCGATGGTCGAGGACCATCTCGCGTCGCGCTGACACCGGATCCGATGCAACCGGGGACCGTCGGGCCCGAGCGGCGCGATCGGCTGAGGTCGCTGGTGGGAGGGTATACCGACGATTTCACCATCGTCTACGAACACACGCACGAACGCTCCCCGGTGGAGGCAACCTCCCCGGCAAACCGAGCGCGGGATGGAGTGGTGCATCGCCGATGGTGACCAGCCGGTGGGCGACCTGCCTCTGGTCTTCACCTTCAACCAGCAGAAGAAGGGCCCCATCTGCGTCGTCGATGAACGGTCCACTGCTCCCGAAGGTCGCGCTTGTGGTGCCGGCGGCCAGGCCCTCACCCCGGCGGAGCACGCCTGCCGTCACCTCAGGGCGGGCTCCCGCGACGAAACGTCGAAGCCGCCAACCCTTGATTCAGTGCGATCCGACACCTGAACCCTTCTTTTGACCACTAAGGTTGTTCTCCTTTGACTTCCTGCAGCGGCGCTGAATTCATGCCTGACGTTCGGCTGAATCGCGCAACATTCACCATCACCCCCTCCCGCAAGAAATTGGTCAAAAACCTTGGCAGACTGCGCTGATTCAACCGTCTGGCCTGAATGATATGGATGACGCAAAGCCCATGCTCATGGCGATAGAGGACCCTTGGAGCCTGCCAGGGAACGAGCTGTCCATTCATTTTCAACCAATCGTTTCCCTTAAACAGTCAACCGTTGTCGGCCTCGAAGCCCTCGTGCGCCCGGGACACACGAGCGTCGGCCAGCTCTTCGCCAAAGCCCGCCAGGCCGGTCGGCTGCTGGAGCTCGATCGCCGCTGCCGCGCCCGGGCCATGGAGGAGTACCGGGGCCTGCATCTGCCCCGCTCCCTGCGTCCCTTTCTCTTCCTGAACATCGAGACCTCGCTGATCGACGAAAGGGCAGAAGGCTCGGGCGCCCTGCTCGCCGCCGTCCTGGCCGAAGGACTCGATCCAAGCGACATCGTGATCGAGCTCAACGAAACACAAACCAGTGACACGGTCACCCTCAAACGCTTTGTCGAACGTCACCGGGAGATGGGTTTCTTGATCGCCCTCGACGACATGGGTTCCGGCTACAGCAACCTGCCGCGCATCGCCGAATTGCGGCCCCACATCATCAAGTTGGATCGCAGTCTGGTCGCCAGCGTTGACCGCAGCTTCTTCAAACAAGAAACAGTAAAGTCCCTGGTCCTGCTCGGAAAAACCATCGGCTGCCTTGTGTTGGCCGAAGGAGTTGAAACCCAAGCCGAACTCGACACCTGTGCTGCCCTCGGGGCGGAATTGTTCCAAGGCTTCCACCTGGCCCGGGCCAAGCCCACCGCCGACCTGCATCTGGCGGCCCTGCAACCCATGCTCAAGGAAGCCTCCCGTCGGCAACGGTCCAAGGCCGTGGCCGCGATCCAGGCCCGGCGCAAGGAGGGCCTGGACCTGCTCAATCTGGCCCGCACAGGCTGTGACGTCCTCCGTCACAGGGCACCGGCGGTCTTCGACACCGTTCTGGCCCACTGGGTGAGCGGCAACGCCATGGTCGAAGCGGCCTATGCCCTCGATGGTGAGGGCCTGCAGATCAGCCACACCCACCTGGGTCAGGGCATCCGCCCCGCCGGCAGCCGTCTGTTCATGCCCGCCCAGCAGGGCACGGACCACGCCAACAAGGAGTACTTCTTCAGCCTGCGCGATACGGGCCTGAAGCAATACATCACCGACAGCTACATCAGCCTGGCCACTGGCCAACCCTGCCGCACCGTGGCTGTGATGGTGGAGCACTCCAGTGCCGTCGATTACGTGCTCTGCATCGATCAGCGCCTCAGCCCCCTAATCTGATCCTCTGCACAACCCGGCGGCCATGACCTCGGAGCGCGCACATGATCAGGATCCCCTCGCTACTTTCGAAGTGGTCCAAAGGATCAAGCCAGGGCACGAGGCGGCTTTCGAACGTGCCATGGCCGATCTGATGACGGCCGCCCGGGAGCACCCGGGGCATCTGGCGGTCAACGTCTACCGCCCGTCAAGCTCCGACGATCCCAACTACCGGATCATCCACAGCTTCGATCACCTCAGCAGCCTCCAGGGCTGGCAGGCCTCCGATCGGCGGCGTTTGCTCGTTCGTCGTCTGCATCGGCACACCGTTGACGCCGGCCAGATCCGCCTGCTCACGGGGTTGGAAACCTGGTTCACCCTGCCGAGCCGGCCCGGTCAGGCGCCACCGCCCCGCCACAAGATGCTGCTGATCAGCACCCTCACGGTCTACCCCTTGATCACCCTGATCAACCTGGCACTGCAGCCTTGGCTGATCGCGTTGCCCCTGCCCTTGCGCACCTTGATCGTGACCGTGTTGATGGTGTCGTTGATGACCTACGTGGCCATGCCGCGCATGACGCGCCTGTTCCGCCGTTGGCTTTATCCCATCGCCCCCAAGCCATGACCGTGATCACCGGCCTGTCCGGCAACGAGATCTACTGCCTGCGCCGGCAGGGTTTGAAGCCAGGGGATCTGGTGATCGGCAACAGCGTGATCGCCCTGGGCCTGGTGCGCAGCCTGATCTCCGGTTTCAGGACCCTGGTGGGGGGAGAGGTGCATCCGATCACGTCCTTGATCCACGAAGGTCGCGCTCGCGCCTACCGGCGCCTCGAGCGTGAGGCCGGCCAGCGGGGTGGCGTCGGCATCACAGGCGTGGCCAACGAACTGATTTTCCAGGGCACCAACGTGGAGTTCCTGGCCATCGGCTCCTGCCTGCACCGGGTGGATGGATCGACGGACGACGTCCTGGCCTTCTCCAGCTCCGCCGATGGCCAGGCCCTCTATTGCCAGCTCGATTGCGGCTTCAGACCCTTGAAGTTCGTGTTCGGCAACGTCGCCTACGCCGTGGGGCTGGGGGGCGGGCTGCTGGGGAGCCTGCGCAGCCTGGTGCGTGGTGAGGTGGTGGAGTTCTCCCGGCTGTTCAACACCATCCGCCATCTGGCCCTTGAGCGCATCCAGGCGGAGGCCATCGCCGTGGGCGCCAACGCCGTGGTGGGCATCCGCACCACGATTCTGCCCTTCGTCGGCCTGCAGGAAATGGTGATGATCGGCACCGCGTCCCACCATCCCGCCCTGGCTGCGGCCTACAGCGAGACACCGATCACCAGTGACCTCACCAACGAGGAGATGTGGAACCTGATCGATGAAGGCCTCATGCCCGTTCAACTGGTATTGGGCGTATCGGTCTATTCGCTGGGACTTGTCGGCGGCCTGACGGCCTTCTTCAAGTCATTCGTGCGCGGCGAAATCCGCGAACTCACCACCTTGATCTATGCGGCCCGCGAGCAGGCCCTGCGCCACATCGAAGTGGATGCACGCCGCTGCGGCGCCGACCAGGTGGTCGGCATCAAGACCTACGTCTACAACCTCGGCGGCGGCATCGTCGAATTCCTGGCGATCGGCACCGCGGTCAAGGCCATGCCTGGTGTGGGCACCCACTCGGGGCAGCTGCTGCCCCAGGCGGTCATCCGCGACCAGGACACCTTCATCAACACCGCCCAGTCCAGCAGTTCGGCGCCATTGAACCAGCCCACCAACGCGCGCGGCCTCCTGGGGTCCGTGGGCCTCCTGTTCGCCATCGTGGCCTGGATCGTCTACGTGGTGGTCGTGATCAGCCGCTGATGGTGGGCGCGCAAGCCCCGCTCGGCGCCCTGCTGCTGCACGGTTTCACCGGCAACCCCACAGCGATGCGCCCCCTGGAAGCACCCTTGCGGGCCTTGGGTTGTCCGGTGGCGATGCCCCTGCTGCGGGGCCATGGGGGGCCCAGTCCAGCGGCCCTTGAAGCGGTGCGCTGGCCCGACTGGGTCGCCGACGGGGCCCAGGCCCTGGTGCGCCTGCGCCACCGGGCCGAGCACGTGATCGTCGTGGGCCACAGCATGGGCGCCCTGGTGGCCCTGCAGCTGGCGGCCGACCATGGCGCCAGCATCGACAGCCTGGTGCTGGCGGCGGCCCCCCTCCAGCTGGCCTCCCCGCTGGCTCCGGGGCGACCGCTGCAGCTGCTCAGGCCCCTGTTGCAACGGCTGCTGCACCGCTGGCCGATCCCGAAAACCTACCGAGACCCCTCCCTGGCCATCCACGACAGCAGCTACGCCTGGGCACCCATGGCTCCGTTGCTCTCCTTCCTGGACTTCAGCGCCACCACCCGCGCGCGGTTGGGGGAAGTGAGCTGCCCTGCCTTGATCCTGCAGAGCCATGCCGATCCGGTGGTACTGGACGCCAGCGTCCCGTTGTTGTGCGCCGGCCTGGCGACCCCGGCCGCCGAGAAGCGTGTGGTCTGGTTCGAGCGCTCGGGCCATGAGCTCGTTCTCGATCTGGAGGGTCCGGCGGTTGTTGCGACCGTGATGGAGTTCGTGGGGGAGCGACTGATGCGCGGTTGAATGTTGAAACTCAGCGTCAGGGCACCTCCAAGTGGCACCAGCCATGCCTTCCATTCGCCTGGCCATCCCTACCGCTGCCCGCGCTCTGCTGGGCAGTGCCCTGGTGTCCGGCACACTCCTGCTGCCAGCGACCCTGATGCTGGCGATCGTGCCGCCGGCAGCCCTGGCGCAAGCCGTGATCGCCCCCAAAGGCCGCACCCCCACCCTCGAGGGCACCACCTGGAGCGGCACGGATTCCGACGGTGACTTTTACAGCTACACCTTTCTGCCCGGCGGCGCCCTGCGCTTCACGGCGGGCACCGGCGCCAAAGCCAAGACCTACCAGGATGAAGGCGACAACTGGGCCCAGAACGGCCCCGTGGTGATCATCGTCACCACCAAGTACGCCACCCGCCAGGGGCTGATCCGCGGCAACCGCATGGCCGGCGACGCCTGGAACGTCAAGAACCACCGCTGGACCTGGGAAGCCAAAAGGACCTCCCCCCCAACCGCCGGCCTGTCGAAGTAACGACCCTTTCACCCGCTCCCATGGCCCCCCACGACCTCTCCCCGGCCCGGATCCTCGATGTGGCCATGGCTTTCTGGCCCGCCAAGGTGCTGCTCTCGGCCGTCGAACTCGATCTGTTCAGCACCCTGGGGGAGCGCGCCCTGGCTGGCGCTGAGCTCCGCGCGGAGCTGAAGCTGCACCCCCGCGCCAACCCCGATTTCTTCGACACCCTGGTGGCCCTGCAGTTTCTTGAGCGCGAGGGCGACGGGGCGGAGGCGCTCTACCGCAACAGCGCCGAAACGGGCACGTTCCTGAACAGAGCCCATCCCGCCTACATCGGTGGCTTCCTGGCCATGGCCAACGACCGCCTTTATCCCTTCTGGGGCGATCTCACGGAAGCCCTGCGCACGGGCGCACCTCAAAACGAGATCAAGCACAACGGTGCCCCGCTCTTTGAGGCGCTCTATGCGGACCCCGAGCGACTGGAGCAGTTCCTTGCCGCCATGGCGGGGATTTCCGCCGGCAACGCGGCGGCCCTGGCCGAGCGCTTCGATTTCTCCCCCTACCGCAGCCTCTGCGACGTGGGCGGTGCCTCGGGCCTGCTGGCCCTGACCGTCGCCCGCCGCCACCCCCATCTGCGCTGTCTCACCGCCGATCTGCCCCCCGCCACGGCAATCGCCGCGCGCCAGGTGGCCGCCTCGGGGCTGGCGGATCGGGTCAGTGCCGTGCCGCTGGATTTCTTCGCCCAGCCGCTACCCAGGGCCGATGTGATCACCATGGGCCTGATCCTCCACGACTGGAACCTGGAGAAGAAGCGCGAGCTGATCGCCGCCGCCTACGAGGCCCTGCCCGAGGGGGGAGTCTTCATCGTGCTGGAGCACCTGATCGACGATGCCCGGCGTGAGAACGCCTTCGGGCTGATGATGTCGCTGAACATGCTGATCGAGAACGGCGACGCCTTCGACTACACCGGCGCAGACTTCAACGACTGGTGCCTGGAGGCGGGGTTCCGGCGCACGGAAGTGATCCCCCTGGCCGGACCCGCCAGCGCCGGCATCGCCTACAAGTGAGACCCCGGCGTCGGCACACGCTCCGCTCCCGGGTGCGTCACTCCAGCTTCTCGATCAGCACCGCCGTGCCGTAGCAGAGCACCTCGGTGGCCGCCGAGGCGCCGCTCTCCACCTCCGAGCCGTCGTAGCGGGTGCCCACGATCGCGTTCGCCCCGAGCTTGCGGGCATGGCTGATCATCTGCTCATAGGCCTGCTGGCGGGTCTGCTCGCACATCTCGGTGTAGGCACCGATGCGACCGCCGATCATCGATTTCAGCCCCCCGAGGAAGCCCTGCAGCAGGGTGGGTGAGCGCACCACGATCCCCCGGACGATCCCCCGGTACTCCTTGATGGCATAGCCCTCGATGCTGAAGGTGGTAGTCACGAAGACCGGTTGAACCACGGCGTGCCCTCGCTTCGATCGGGTCCAACCCTATGGCGGCCCGGCGCTCCCGTGGGAGCCTGAGGACCCCTCGGCACCGCCGCCCTTGCCCCTCGCTCGGCCCTCCACCTACTTCTGCGCCTTCGTCACGCTGCTGAACGACCGCATGGGGGAAAGCATCGTCTTTCCGCTGCTGCCGTTCCTGCTGGCCAACTTCAGCAACGACGGCCGCACCCTGGGGCTGCTGGCGGGCAGCTACGCCCTGGCCCAGTTCGCCGCCACTCCCCTGATCGGTGCCCTCAGCGACCGCTACGGCCGCAAACCCGTGATCGCCCTCTGCGTGGCTGGCTCGGTGCTGGGCCTGGGGTTGTTCGCCCTCACCGTGGCCACCGACTGGAGCCGGTTCCCCTGGGCGGCCGGGACCAGTCTCCCCCTGGGGCTGCTGTTTCTGGCCCGCCTGATCGATGGGGTCAGCGGCGGCACCGCCGCCACCGCCGGGGCCGTGCTCGCCGACATCTCCCCGCCGGAGAAGCGCGCCAAGGCCTTTGGCCTGATCGGCGTGGCCTTCGGGCTGGGCTTCATCCTCGGTCCAGGCCTGGGGGGACGGTTGGGGGAGATCAACGTGAACCTGCCGGTGCTGGTGGCGGTGGGCTTCGCCGCCGCGAACTTCGTGCTGGTGCTGCTGCTGCTGCCGGAAACCCACCCTCCCGAGGCCCGCCAGCCGATGCCCCGCCGGCGCGAGCTCAACCCCTTCAGCGCCCTGCACAAGGTGTTCAGCAACCCGCAGGTGCGTCGTCTCTGCCTGGCTTTTTTCCTGTTCTTTCTGGCCTTCAACGGCTTCACCGCCGTACTGGTGCTTTATTTCAAGCAGGTCTTCGGCTGGGGTCCGGCCCTGGCCGGCACGGCCTTCCTGATCGTGGGCGTGGTGGCCACGGTGGTGCAGGGGGGCCTGATCGGGCCGCTGGTGAAGCGTTTCGGCGAATGGCGCCTCACCCTGGCGGGCCTGGGCTTCGTGATCGCCGGCTGCCTGTTGATCCCGCTCGCCAGCAGGGCCCATGCCCAGCCGGTCGTGTTCAGCGCCGTGGCCGTGCTCGCCCTGGGCACGGGACTGGTGACCCCCTGCCTGCGCAGCCTGGTGTCGCGCCGCCTGGACAGCAGTGGCCAGGGGGCCGCCCTGGGCAGCCTGCAGGGCCTGCAGAGCCTGGGCAGCTTCCTCGGACCGCCGCTGGCGGGACTGGCCTACGAGCTCACCGGCCGCACCAGCCCCTTCTGGCTGAGCATCGGGCTGCTGACGGCGGTGGCCACCCTGGTGGCGGGGGGGTTACCCAGCTCAGGACCCTTGGCAAGCACCTCCAACACCGAAAAGGCCGAGGGTTGATTGCTACGTTGAGCCCCAATCCAATCGATTGATTCGAGAGCGGCCATGAGCGATCCCGTGGTGGCTCCAGAGCTCTACATCAACCGCGAACTCAGCTGGATCACCTTCAACCAGCGGGTGCTGGCCCAGGCCTTGAGCGAGCACACGCCGCTGTTGGAGCAGGCCAAGTTCAGCGCCATCTTCAGCAACAACCTCGACGAATTCTTCATGGTGCGCGTGGCGTCCCTGAAGTCCCAGCTCGAGGCAGGCGTCACCAGCCTCAGCGACGACGGCCGCACGCCCCTTCAACAGCTGAAGCTCATCCAGGAGACCCTGCGCCCCCTCCTGGAGCAACAGCAGGGCCACTACCGCCTCTACCTCAAGCACCAACTGGCGGAGCACGGCATCCAGCTGATCGACTACGAACGGCTCAACGCCCACCAGAAGGCCTGGGTCAACGTCTACTTCCAGACCGCCATCTTTCCGGTGCTCACCCCCCTAGCGGTGGATCCGGCCCACCCCTTCCCCTTCATCAGCAACCTCAGCCTCAACGTGGCAGCGCTGATTCGCGACCCGGACACCGGCCAGCAGCAGTTCGCCCGCGTGAAGGTACCCCAGAAGAACCTGCCCCGGTTCGTGACGATCCCCACCGAGCTCTGCACCCGCGAGCCGGCGCCGATCTACACCGCCGTGCCCCTGGAGCAGGTGGTGGCCTTCAACCTGCAGCTGCTGTTCCCCGGCATGACGATCGAGGGGCACTACTTCTTCCGGGTCACCCGCGATGCCGACCTGGAGTTGCGTGACCTCGAAGCCGACGACCTGATGGAGGCCCTGCAGGAGGGTCTGCGCAAACGGCGCCGGGGCGGCGAGGTGGTGCGCCTGGAGGTGGCCGATGAGATGCCCGACGAGGTGGTGGAGCTTCTGATGGAGGGCACCGACGTGGAGGCCGACGACCTCTACAGGATCAACGGCCCCCTGGGCCTCGACGACCTGATGAGCCTGCTGGCGATCCCCCTGCCCACGCTCAAGGACAAACCCCACAAGGGCCGCACCCACCCCGCCCTGGCCCGGG
The DNA here is from genome assembly GCF_024345575.1 of Cyanobium sp. Morenito 9A2. GTDB lineage: Bacteria > Cyanobacteriota > Cyanobacteriia > PCC-6307 > Cyanobiaceae > ATX-6F1. Next base: position 12,947 of record NZ_JAGQBJ010000002.1, on the reverse strand, counting down.
CCCAGAAGAGCCGCCTGGAGGATGGCTCGATCAAAGCTGAGGAATTCGAAAGCGTCTTCTCGGTGCTGCGCCGGGGCGATGTGGTGCTGCAGCACCCCTTCGATCTGTTTTCCACCTCGGTGGAGGAGTTCATCGGCCAGGCCGCCGATGACCCCTCGGTGCTGGCGATCAAGATGACGCTCTACCGCACCTCCAAGGATTCTGCGGTCATCGGCGCCCTGATCCGCGCCGCCGAGAACGGCAAGCAGGTGATGGCCCTGGTGGAGCTCAAGGCCCGCTTCGACGAGGACAACAACATCCAGTGGGCGCGGCAACTGGAGCGCTCCGGCGTGCACGTGGTTTACGGCGTGCTCGGGCTCAAGACCCACACCAAGATCATGCTGGTGGTGCGCAAGGAAAAGGAGCGGTTGCGCAGTTACGCCCACATCGGCACGGGCAACTACAACTCCAAGACCTCCACCCTCTACACCGACCTGGGCCTGCTCACCGCCCGCCCGGAAATCGGCCAAGATCTGGTCGAACTGTTCAACTACCTCACCGGCTTCTCCAAGCAGCAGAGTTTCCGGCGGCTCCTGGTGGCTCCCGTCACCTTGCGTAAGGGCATGGAGGCCCTGATCGAGCGTGAAACGCTCCACGCCCTTGAGGGCCGGGGTGGAGCCATCAAGGCCAAGATGAACTCCCTGGTGGATCCGCGGATCATCGCCCTGCTCTACGAAGCCTCCCAGGCAGGCGTGCAGATCGATCTGGTGGTGCGCGGCATGTGCAGCCTGCGCCCAGGGGTCAAAGGGGTGAGTGACAACATCCGCGTGTGCAGTGTGATTGGCCGCTTCCTGGAGCACTCGCGCCTGTTCTCGTTCGCCAACGGCGGCGAGGAGGAGTTCTACATCGGCAGCGCCGACTGGATGCCCCGCAACCTCGACCGGCGGGTGGAAGCGATCACGCCGATTGAAGATCCCCAGTTACGCCTGCAGTTGGCGCAACTGTTGGAGACCTACCTGGGTGACAACAGCACGGCCTGGGACATGCACAGCGACGGCAGCTTTGAACGTCGCCAACCGGAGGACGAAGCACGGGCGGTGCAGAAGGATCTGATCGCGGCTTGGCGGGGTGGCTTCAGGGACCAGGCACGCGTGCTGGGCTGAACTGTCCCACCTCGGCGGCGGGGTAGCCATTCAGCCCCAATGATCGCTGGTCCAGAACACCGGCAGATTTGAATCAACGACGGCAGAATGTGCTGAAGACAACAAAATCGTTGGTCGCCCAACAGCATACGCAACAGAACGTAGTGAGCCTGTCAGGAATTCTTCGCCTTTGGCACGGTGATTTCCTCCCAGCAGTGCTACATTCCGCGCAAATCAAATAGGAGCTCGGGGTGATGGGGACACCTCTGCGATCCGCTCTGAAGACTGCGTCTATGCGCACGTCTTCGAGTTCGGATTCGGATTCTCTCATGGATGACACAGCTGGCGGTGCCACCCCATCGCCGGCGCGCAAGAAAGCCACCCGCACGGCGGCCCGCCCCGCCGGTCGTCTCAGTGCCGACTCAATCGGCTGGTATCTCAGCACCATCGGCCGTGTGCCACTGCTCACGCCGGCCGAGGAAATCGAGCTCGCCCACCACGTTCAGGCGATGAAGCGCCTCCATGAACTGGACGCGACCACGCTCACGCCCCGGCAACGCCATCAGATCCGCATGGGCACCCGGGCCCGTGATCGCATGATGGCCGCCAACCTGCGACTGGTGGTGAGTGTCGCCAAGAAGTACCAGAACCAGGGCCTCGAGCTGCTGGATCTTGTCCAGGAAGGGGCGATCGGTCTGGAGCGCGCCGTCGACAAGTTCGATCCCGCCATGGGCTACAAGTTCTCCACCTACGCCTACTGGTGGATTCGCCAGGGCATGACCCGGGCGATCGACAACAGCGCCCGCACGATTCGCCTGCCGATCCACGTCAGCGAAAAGCTCTCGAAGATGCGGCGCATCAGCCGGGAGCTCTCCCACCGTTTCGGCCGTCAGCCCAACCGGCTGGAGCTGGCCCACGCCATGGGCATGCCCCCCCAGGAGCTGGAGGATCTGATCGCCCAGAGCGCCCCCTGCGCCTCCCTCGATGCCCATGCCCGCGGCGAGGAAGACCGCAGCACCCTGGGGGAGCTGATCGCCGATCCAGCCAGCGCCGAGCCCATGGATTCCATGGATCGCAGCCTCCAGAAGGAGCACCTCAGCGCCTGGCTGTCCCAGCTCAACGAGCGCGAGCAGAAGATTCTCAAGCTGCGGTTCGGCCTCGAGGGGGCCGAACCGCTCACCCTCGCCGAGATCGGTCGCCAGATCAACGTCTCCCGCGAACGCGTGCGCCAGCTGGAGGCCAAGGCGATCCTCAAGCTGCGCCTGATGACCAACCACCAGCAGGCCGCCTGAGCCGTTGATGGCAGCGGAGGTCCAGCGACAGCTGCTGGGGGTCGCCGTGGTCACCCTCTGGCTGACGCTCGTCGCGGGCGGTGCCGTGATGCTGCGGGCCCGTTGGCCCCAGCACAAGGAGTGGAGCCGAAAACTGGTGCACATCGGCTCCGGTGCCGTGGTGCTGCTGGCCTGGGGCTTCGACATCAGCCGCCCGGTCGCCCTGGGTGCCGCCCTGACCGCCACCGTGCTTACCAGCTTGAACCACCGCTTCCGGCTGCTGGGAGCGATCGAAGACGTGGGCCGCCGGAGCTACGGAACGATCGCTTACGGGGCCTCGATCAGCCTGCTGCTGGCGTTGTTCTGGCCGCAGCAACCCGCGGCCGTGGCGGCCGGGGTGCTGGTGATGGCCGTGGGCGATGGCCTGGCCGGTCTGGTGGGGGCGAGCGTCCCTTCCACGAGCTGGAGCCTCTTGGGGCAGCGCAAATCCCTGCTCGGCACCACCACAATGGCCGCCGCCAGCCTGGCGGTGCTCACGGGTTTATGGATCACCAGCGGCTGTGGGGCAGCTTGGGGCTCTGCCGCTCAGCCGCTCCTGCTGATCACCCTGGTGGCCACCCTGCTGGAGCAGGTCGCCGTGGCGGGCCTCGACAACTTCAGCGTTCCCGTGGCCGTGGGTCTGCTCTGGAGCCAACTCAGGCCCTGAGCAACTGTTCGCAACGGGTGCGCCAATCGGCTTCGGTGCCCAGGGCCGCCACCAGCAGGCGGCCGGCAGGCTCCTGCCGCAGCCACCTCTGCCATTGGCGGATGGCCTCGGCCCGCTCCATCCATTCAGAGAGCACGGTGCGCTGAATCCCCTCGCTGTCCCACTGCCGGGCCTGGGCGGCGGTGAGCGCCCAGCCGAGCAGGTCATCGAGCTGGAAGGCTCGGAAGCCGGCGTAGGCCGGGCCGACATCCACGCCGCTCTGCTCGAGATGAAAGACCTGGAGAGGATCGGAAAAACCGCAGAACTGAAGGAGATAGGTCATGGGCAATAGCTCCCTTGACTGGTTCGATCGCACCCTAAAGACGCCAGCCAAAGACTCTGTTCAGCAGGAACAGTTCGTCGTTGTCGCTGTCACGTTGGCACTCAAATCATGCGAGTGCCAATCATTCAAATCGGCGCCATCAGCCGAGCCTGGGAGCGGTCAACGGCTGCCGCCAACTGCTCCAGCACCTCGCCGGTGGCCTCCAGATCGATGCAGGCATCGGTGATGCTCTGGCCGTAGGTGAGCTCGCTCAGATCGGCGGGAATCTTCTGGCTGCCGGCCACCAGATGGCTCTCGATCATCACCCCCATCACGTGGCGCGAACCAGAGCGCAGCTGCTCGGCCACCTGCTCGGCCACCTCCCCCTGGCGCCGGTAGTCCTTGTTCGAGTTGCCGTGGCTGCAGTCCACCATCACCCGGGCGGGCAGGCCGGCTTTCGTCAGGGCAGCGGCCGACTCCTCCACCGCCTCCTGGTGGTAGTTGGTGCCGCCCTTGCCGCCCCGCAGCACCAGATGGCCGTCGGGGTTGCCGGTGGTGGTGACGATCGCCGCCTGGCCCAGGGCATTGATGCCCAGGAAATGGTGGGGGCGGGCCGCGGCCTCCATGGCATGGATGGCGGTGGCGGCGCTGCCGTCCGTGCTGTTTTTGAAGCCGATCGGCATCGACAGCCCCGAGGCCATCTCCCGGTGGGTCTGGCTCTCGGTGGTGCGGGCGCCGATGGCGGTCCAACCGATCAGATCGGCGATGTACTGGGGCACCACAGGATCCAGCAGTTCGGTGGCGGCGGGCAGGCCCAGCTCAGCGAGATGCAGCAGCAGCCCCCGGGCCAGGCGCAGGCCGGTGTTGATGTCGTAGCTGTGATCCAGATGGGGGTCGTTGATCAGGCCCTTCCAACCCACGGTGGTGCGGGGCTTCTCGAAATACACCCGCATCACCACCTCCAACTGGTGGCGGTGACGCTGGTGCAGCTCGGCCATGGCGGTGGCGTACTCCTGGGCGGCGGCCACGTCATGGACCGAGCAGGGCCCCACGATCACCAGCAGGCGGCTGTCCTCGCCCCGCAGGATCGCCTTGATGCGCTCCCGTGCCCCCAGCACCGTGCTGGCCGCCTTATCAGTGAGGGGAAGCTCCCGGTGCAGCAGGGCGGGAGCGACCAGGGGGCGGGTCTCCACCACGTGCAAATCGGAGGTGGGGATCATGCCGGGACGGTCTCCTGGTCGGGCCAATCGTCCAGCCTAAACAGTCGCTTTGGAAGCCATCGTCACCAAAGCCGGTCCGGCGGCCAAGAACAATGGGTTGAGATCGAACCGCTGTGATGCTTGCTGCCTACCGCCAGGCCGCCCTTGATCGCGAGGCCCAGGGGGTGCCGGCCCTGGCCCTGGATGCTGCCCAGACCCAGGCCCTCACAGAACTGCTGGAGCAGCCCCCCGCCGGTGAGCAGGGCTTTCTGCTGCATCTGCTCAGCGAACGCATCCCCCCGGGAGTGGATGAGGCGGCCTATGTGAAGGCCAGCTGGTTGAGCGCCATCGCCCAGGGGCTGAGCGCGAGCCCCCTCGTGAGCCCGATCGAGGCCACCCGCCTGCTGGCCACCATGATCGGCGGCTACAACGTCGGCGCCCTGATCGAGCTGCTCTCCAGCGCCGATCCAGCCATCGCCGCCGAGGCCGCCACCGGTCTGTGCCGCACCCTGCTGGTCTACGACTCCTTCCACGACGTGCTGGAGCTGGCGGAAACCAACCCCTGGGCCAAGCGGGTGGTCGACTCCTGGGCCGCCGCCGAGTGGTTCACCGCCAAGCCAGAGCTGCCCGCCGCGATCACGGTCACGGTGTTCAAGGTGGAGGGGGAAACCAACACCGACGACCTCTCCCCCGCCACCCACGCCACCACCCGGCCCGACATCCCCCTGCACGCCATGGCGATGCTGGAGACCCGCATGCCAGGCGGGCTGGCGCTGATCGAGCAGCTCAAGACCAAGGGATACCCCGTCGCCTACGTGGGCGATGTGGTCGGCACCGGCAGTTCGCGCAAATCAGCGATCAACTCGGTGCTCTGGCACACCGGCACCGACATCCCCCATGTGCCCAACAAGCGCAGCGGCGGCGTGGTGCTCGGCGGCAAGATCGCGCCGATCTTCTTCAACACCGCTGAGGATTCCGGCGCCCTGCCGGTCGAATGCGACGTCAGCGCCCTGAACACCGGCGATGTGATCACGATCCGCCCCTACGCCGGCACGATCGAGCGGGCCGCGGGGGAACCCCGCGCCGGCGAGGTGGTGGCCCGCTTCGAGCTCAAGCCCAGCACGATCACCGATGAGGTGCGCGCCGGCGGCCGCATCCCGCTGCTGATCGGACGCTCGCTGACCGACAAGGTGCGCGCCCAGCTGGGGCTGGCGCCCAGCGATCTGTTCATCCGCCCCGTGGCTCCCGCCGACACCGGCAAGGGTTTCACCCTGGCCCAGAAGATGGTGGGCAAGGCCTGCGGCCTGGGCGGCGTGCGCCCCGGCACCAGCTGCGAACCGCTGATGACCACCGTCGGCTCCCAGGACACCACCGGGCCGATGACCCGCGATGAGATGAAGGAACTCGCCTGCCTGGGCTTCTCCGCTGATCTGGTGCTGCAGAGCTTCTGCCATACCGCCGCCTACCCCAAGCCTGTCGATCTCAAGACCCACGCCGAACTTCCCGATTTCATGGCCTCCCGCGGCGGCGTCGCCCTGCGCCCCGGCGACGGCATCATCCACAGCTGGCTGAACCGCATGCTCCTGCCCGACACCGTGGGCACCGGCGGCGACAGCCATACCCGTTTCCCCCTTGGGATCTCCTTCCCCGCAGGATCGGGCCTGGTGGCCTTCGCCGCCGCCATCGGCGCCATGCCGCTCGACATGCCCGAATCGGTGCTGGTGCGCTTCACGGGCTCGCTGCAGCCGGGCGTGACGCTGCGTGATGTGGTGAATGTGATCCCGTGGGTGGCGATCCAGAAGGGTCTGCTCACCGTGGAGAAGGCGAACAAGAAGAACGTGTTCTCCGGCCGGATCATGGAGATCGAGGGGCTGCCCGATCTCAAGCTCGAACAGGCGTTTGAATTGACGGACGCCTCGGCCGAGCGCTCCTGTGCCGGCTGCACGATCAAGCTCTCGGAAGCCACCGTCGCCGAGTACCTGCGCAGCAATGTGGCTCTGCTCAAAAACATGATCGCCCGCGGCTATGCCGATGCCCGCACCATGGCCAGGCGGATTCAGGCGATGGAGGCCTGGCTGGCGGATCCCCAGCTGATGGGCGCCGATGCGGATGCCGAGTATGCCGAGGTGATCGAGATCAACCTCGATGAGCTCACCGAACCGGTGCTGGCCTGCCCCAACGACCCCGACAACGTCAAACGTCTCAGCGAAGTGGTGGGCGAGCGGATCGATGAGGTGTTCATCGGCTCCTGCATGACCAACATCGGCCATTACCGCGCCGCCGCCACGGTGCTCGATGGAGCCGGCACCAGCGCCGCGCGGCTGTGGGTCTGCCCCCCCACCCGCATGGACGATGAGGTGCTGCGCGCCGAGGGTTACACCGCCAAGTTCGAGGCCGCCGGCGCCCGCATGGAGCTGCCCGGATGCTCACTCTGCATGGGCAACCAGGCCCGGGTGGAAGACAACACCACCGTGTTCTCCACCAGCACGCGCAATTTCAACAACCGGCTCGGCAACGGCGCCCAGGTGTACCTGGGCAGCGCCGAACTGGCGGCGGTGTGTGCCCTGCTGGGCCGCATTCCCAGCCCGGCCGAGTACCTGGAGATCGCCGCAGCAAGGATCGATCCGGTGGCCGATCAGCTCTACCGCTACCTCAACTTCGATCAGATCGATGGCTTCGAAGACGACGGGCGGGTGGTGAGCAGCGAAGAGCAGGCGCAGGTGCTGGCAGGGGTGTGAGCCAGGCCGGAATAGCACCCCTCCCATGGGTGCCGGGCAAAGGAGTCCTGGTTGGGGCGTGTGCGTTCAATCAACCCTTGGCTGGGAGATGTTCAGCCCCGCTTGGCCAAGGTGCACCCCCGCGGCCTCGGCGTACCCCAGCGCACGGCAGGGTGACCCGGGTTCGGCAGGCTGCCTCCTTCCCCAATCAGACCTTAGGGCAGGGCCCTACCTCAAGGGGTGAGTCGCCCTTGATGGAGGCCTGAAGCTGAACGAAGCGCTGGTGGGTGGTGGAACCAACCCCTTGCGCTGCCAGCCCCAAAGCTATCGCCAGCTCAAATCACCTGCCGGCAGAACACATCCAGCGTTCGCAGCGTACCGTGCAATAGCGCAGTATCTTTCCATCCCGTTGAAGAAGTTGTTATGGGGTTGCTTCATCGATGAACTCATACCCAAGTGCTGAGTGCTCCTTGTTCAACAGCCGCGGCCCCTCCTTGGAAGCCTCCAGATTCCGAGCGGCTTCTACAACAGATCAAACGGCATCACTATCCACTAGAGATAAGCCGTCAATCGAGATATCGAACCAAGGGGAAAGGTGCTGAAGAAAGCGCCTAGCATTCACTCTCAACAGAAGATCTCCAAGTGCAACAGCGTAACCGAAGCGCTCGCTCGCCTGATCGCTCTCAGCCCAAAGACAGACGAAACTGACGGGATCAAGGAAGTAACGCAGTCCATAGCACATATTGTGGATGCTTGGAGAGGCTTAACATTGACCATGACAGGATGCGGTGAACCGCTAAGGAAACTCTGGGCAAGGCCGTCCGTTCAGGTGCCAACGCGGCACCATGACCGTAATGAGCGCATCTATGGACCTCAAGGCTTCAATCAGGTAATGACTGCTGATTCCGGAGTAAATCTGCCCTGTCTTTTGCCCTGATCAATGCCCAATAGGTACACTGATTCCCTGTTCAGCTTGTCAGCAGCAGTTTGCGGCGGGCCAAGAACAGATTCGTCAATGCGGCCAGCACATTCACCTGGCAGCGATTCTTGGTCATTCCCCGCAGCCGCGTCTTCTCAAAGCTGAACTGCTGCTTGATCACGCGGAAGGGATGCTCAACCTTGGTCCGGATGTGAGCCTTGGCCACCTCCTCCACATTCTCCAGCCGGCCCTCGGGTGTGTCCGGTAAGGCGCGGCGCTTGCCGGGGCGCATGGCAACCCGAAACTTGGCGGTCTTGCCCTCCATCTCCTCTCGTGTCTCAATCCCTTGGTAGCCAGCGTCTGCATACACAACTTCCTCTTCGCCGTGCAGTAGGTCTGCTGCTGGGGTGAGGTCGTGCACATTGGCAGCGATGGGCTTAACCGAGTGGATCCGGCCTGTATCCTTGTCCACGCCAATGTGGACTTTCACCCCATAGGCGCAGCCTTCCGTGCAGCGGTGATAACACTGCTTGCCCTTGCCTGTCTGGTGCCTCTCGGGATCCCGCTCCCTAACCCTGTTCGAGGGCTCCGCCACGCTCGGCCTGCGGCCTCGGTAGGGGGGGAACGCGGTGCGGCGATCAAGGTGGCATCGATGATCGTGCCCTGCTTCATGGCCATGCCGTGTTCCTTGAGATGGGCTTTCACCATCTCAAAGATCTGCTCTCCCAGATTGTGCTTCTCCAGCAGGTGCCGAAACGTCAGGATCGTCGTCTTGTCTGGAATCCGGTCGCTGATCTTGTCGATCCCAACGAAGCGGCGCATGGTTGGCACCTCAATCAGCGTCTCTTCCATGCCTGGATCGCTGAGGCTGGACCACTGCTGCATTAGGTGAATCCGCAGCATCTGCTTCGCAGAAGCCTGCGGCTACGTGGCCAGCGGGTATGGCGGACGACCGCCTTTCTTGCTGGTTCTGGGGTAGTACAGATCAATCAGTTCGATCAGTGCCTGCAAGGGCACCACTTGGTCCATATCAGCGAGGAACTTCTCACGTTTGGCGCGTTTCTAGTGGCTCCGCCACGCTCGCCCTGCGGGCTCGGTAAGGGCTGTGGTCTGCTCGTAATCACCGAAGCCGAGCTGCTTGCCACCCATGGACTTGGTCCTGGCTGCGTTCACAGGACCATTGTCCCGAGATCAGCCTGGGCTTTCCAGGGTCTCCTAAGGTGTTATCAACCCTCTTCACCTATGGAACGATGATTCACATTCAGGTTGGAGATCATTTGGAGGTGGCCGCTGTTTGGTGCTCCCTCCATCTGCAGGTTGCCATTAACAGAGTGGTTCTGAGCCTCGACGCCAGGGGCACCTCTGCAACTTGCTTAGAACAGAAGATGACAGTTGGACCTGAGACCCGCCGAATCCGAGTGCAAGGCTAGAAACGATTCCTTGGTCCCATGTCAGAACGTTCCTTTTGTCGTATTCCACAGCAGGGGAGGTTGCGCCATCTGAATACAATTGAGGATGCAGTTCATCTCTTTGCAAGATAGCTTGTTTGATTTGCATCACATTGAAGCTGACTGCCTCTTTTCGGCCTGAGAATGCTAAGTCGTTATGGCTTCGTCCTTTTCTCGAGCCGGCTGGCGTAAAGCCCTAGCTCGACTACGCCCCAAGGAAAGAATGGACGCATTGATTCATTAGATACCTTTAGTCTTCGCAGCTGCCTTGCCGATGGGCCCCTTCTTCCACTGACGGATTAACGTTGCAGCTGAATTCACGCACTTTGGAACCTTGCCATCCCCTCAGGTTCAGACACCAGCAAGCCCCATGGGCTTATCTGTTCCCCGTCATCACGAGGCCACGCGCTTCCGTGCTCACTGCGAATCACTCCTGACCAGTGTGGTGCATGAGATCCGTTTCTCCTTCACAAGAGAGAGGCGTTTGATCGACTTCCGTAAGAGCGGCTCTTCTTTGGAGGCTGATGCATTGATGGCTCCAGGTATAGCCGTGACCTGAGACGGCTCGATGTTCCTTGGCCCTCGGTGCGAGGGCCGAAATCATGGGTCACTATCTCGCCAGACTCAAGAACGAGTGGCGACTCTTCAGTGCCCATCCGCACCGAGCCCCCGCTGGACAGTGACGCAATCGACGGCATTCAGATGGCAGACCTGTTGCCTGCCATCGGTACTTTCGCCTTTCCGATTCAACTGTTGATGATCCCCGCACTGCTCATGGGCATTAACGATAAGATCCCACAATGACATGTGGAGGCTGACACTGAAGCCTGGCCTATAACACCCAGGCCCTTGGCCGGGGCCGATGCGGTGGTTTCCGCCAGGGCAGGATCAACGGTACTGGTGTGCCAAGGGGCAATAAAGGCGACGACATCGGACGGCGCGGCAGCGTCTGGGCGGTGGCCAACTGCGTGGAGGCTCTGTCCTCTTCTCATCCGCCTCGATCCGTTCAGGCATTAAGGGAGCCCTGGAGGACGTTGCAGCTGGTCTGGGCATGACGTTTTTGCCGGTCGTGGCCGATAGGCGCTAGCGTTTGTCAGTGATCCGATCGACCGGCACCCCATTGTTGATGAGCCAGATCATGACTGGCTGGTGCCGCCAAACAGGCCCTTGATGGCCGGAGGGGGCTGCAGGGGAAGGGTCAGAGCCTTCCGCTGTGCCCACAACCGTCTGGCTTCAGAGGTCGTCTTCCACGTTGGCCTTCACCGTTCAGTCACCCTTGGGCTAACGCATGCAGAGCAGGGCAATGCCCTCGCCGATCTGCTCGTCATCCAGGAAGCTCTGATCGGACTGATCCACGCTGCCGCTGAGCAGCTGGTAAGCGCAGGTTTGCAGGCTCCAGCCCGGCAGGAATAGGGAAGGTCGATGCCCTGTTCTTCTGCGGCGTCAAGGATGTAGGTGTCGTCGGCAGACGTAAAGGAGCTGCCGCCTTCGATCGAAATGGTGGACGTGGTCATGGATTCCAGGTGGACACGGCACCCACGCCACGGGGTGCCGTCCACCTGATCATCTGCATGGCAGAGCACATTCCAGTGAGATGCCCCATGCTCCCTGTTCATGGCAATACCCCATCAACCGGTGCCATGCCGTGGGGTGAATCAATCAATCCTCGTCGTCGGTGGCCCCCAACGGCACCAGTCGAATCTGCTTGCGGCCGAGCTTGATTTCGAACTGATCGCCGGGCTTGAGGTCCAGCAAAGCTGTGTAGGCTTTACCAACCATAAGGTTTCCGTTGAACTGGACTTTGGTGGCGTAAGAAAGGTTCCGACCAGCTTTGCTTTCCGCCTGGCCGCCCTTGTCCCCAAAGCTCGTGCCCTTGGCGGCCAGTAGGGCTTCGTAGAACGCCGTGTAGTTCAAGCGGTCTGAGCCGTCCTTCTTGGCAGAAACGTAACCAGCAGCCCTGACCAGGTCCGACTTACTGGCGTCTCCCAATTCCTTGATCTTGGCCAACAACTCAGGACCGGTTAACGCCATGGCAGGTTACCCACGTAATCAATACCGTTCTACAGCATTCCTGTGGCATTTCGTGCCCAGTGCTCCATTCCAGCAGCCCTTGGGGCACGTGTCATCAGCCAGGGTGGGGCAGTCTCAACCGTTACATCCGCGCCCCTGCCCGGTGGCGACTCTTGAAAACGGACTCCACCGCAGATCAGCCATCGTCAACCAGCCAGACGCCCCTGTCAATGCCCACCACACCTGGCGAAAGCCTCTCCTCTGCCCCTCAAACCTCGTCATTGAGAGACTTGCAACTCTAGCCAATCAAGCGTGTTTGTCTCGCCAGCAGCAACAGGAACGGTGCGACCCCAAGCATTAGCCCCCGCTCAGGTTTCCTGTTCAGAGGAGAGAGGTTGGGACGATCGGGCTGCCGTCGATCCCTGTCCATAACAGGGGGATCCAAGTCTCAAAGCCGAGCAGAGCCTGGCGACACGCAGTCTCGGAGACCGCCTAACGCATTCCCATGACAACGCAAGGACCTGACCAGGCTTCCCATCAGGCCAGGATCACCGGGAAGGTCATCGTCTGAGGGGAATCAAACGGACTTGCCTTTCATGGTCTCATCCAGATGTTTTTCTGTTCCCTTACAGTCATAGCAGCGGAGTCTATGACAGGTGTCTGAGGCGGCAGCCGATCACCGGACGCTCTGGTCAGCTTGACAGGCTGGGAATTGCTTGTCCTTCCCGTTAAGGCCAGGGGAATGAAAGCTCGCTTTGTGGTTCACTCCTGGCCGTCAGTGGCAACCCAAGGAACCAGTGCGAGCTGTTGCTGGTCCTGCCTGATCTCGACGTCATCCCCAGGCTTGAGGTCCAGCAGGGCTCCATGGGTCTTGCCGATCAACACTTCCCCATGCCCTCGCAGGTGGCCGCGCAGTGGAGGGCCACCTTGGCCACGGCAGAACCACCCGCCTCGGTTCCAGAGGACCTCCCCTCAACGCCCCACAGCGCTCGATGGAGCGCCCTGACGCTCAAGCTGTCCGAGCCATCCTTCCTGCTGGATTGATCTCCCGTCGCTGTGCCGAGCACGGAGATGTCCCCGTCTCCGAGCACGTTGACTTTTCGAGCAGTTCTGTGCCGAAGCTGGGGCTGACGTGGACCCCAGAAACTGAACCAGCCCTTATGAGAGCTTCCCTACCGGCCAGACTTGGCCAGGAGAAGCCCCATGAAACGCAAGCGTCACACCCCCGAGCAGATCATCCGCAAGCTGCGCACCG
>NZ_JAGQBJ010000019.1 GCF_024345575.1 Cyanobium sp. Morenito 9A2 | reverse complement strand
CAGCCGCTTGTTGCTGTCAGCGACGATCGCCGCGAGGGCATCAATCTGGCCACCGTTGAGGAATTCGCCGCGGGCATCAGCCTGAGCAACGACCTTGGTGAAGGCGTCGTAGGTCATAGATAAGAGCTCCTATTCTCGACGCTAGCGTCGGGGTTGGGTGGATCGGTGAGGTCATTTGATGATGACCCACGTAGCCATCGAAAGCATCAGATTCACGGCGATGCCCGTGGGCCGAATGCCTTCGCTTGACCTCGTGCATTCTGCGAAAGAACGGCGCACTTCGATGGGAAGTTCACAAAGGGTCATCACTATTGTCAGGCCATGCCGTGACCGTGCCCAAGGTTGATTGAAATCTGAAGATTTTCCGTAGCTCTGTTTGCGAGCAGGCCATAAAAAACCCGGCGCTGATGAAGCTGCCGGGATCGAGATGGGCGGAGATTGAGGAGAAGCGCTAGGGGTGGAAGCCCCTTGGCCCACTCGGCTCAGTTGACAGGCGAAACGCTGGCCACCCGACCGCCCTGGCGGTGGATCGCTTGCTGGGCTTCCAGCAGCTTGTCGAAGGTCACGAAGCGAACGATGCTGCTGCGCTTGTGCAGGCGGTAGTTGGTGAGGCCGGTGGCCTCCACGCGGTAGACGCGGGATTTTTCACCGATGCCTCGGGCGCTTTGGGTGATCGATTCGTTGGCGGCGCCGGTGGGCTGGTAGCCGGCCCCCTTGGCGTTGGGGCTGACGACGGGAAGGGCCCGATCCTGGTGAAGGGCCTTGCCCAGCCGGGAACTGTTGCCGGTGAGGTCGCCTTTGACCGAGGCGGCGACCCCACGGGTGAGTTGAAGCAGCCAGGAAAACTGGCGGCCGACCTGACCGGCGGAGTAGTCCCAACCGTGCAGGAACGGCACCTGCTCTTCTCCGAAGCGGTTCTGATACTCCTCACTGTCGATGTAGGAATCAATCTCCGCCTCCACGCCATGCTCTTGCAGTAGCGAGAAGTGATGGAGCATTTCAGCTTTCCCTTCTGGCGCACGACCGAGCAGATGCTTGAAGTTCAGCTCAATGAAATGGTAGGGATTGGTGTTATTAAAAAACTTTTCGCGATACAAACCACTCTTGGCCACCGTGCGAACGAACTCACGCACGCTGAGGTAGCCGTTGCGGAACAACGATTCAGCGCCGGTGAGGCGCTCGTTGGCCATCAGGTACTGGTAACCAAGCACCTGGCGATACACCGCATTGATCAGTGCGGTTTTCTCCTGATCGGAGCCAGCGGCCCAGTTCTCATTGTTTTGGTTGCTGGCGTAGCGATCGAGGCCCAGATAGGCGGCGTTGACGAGGGTCATGGAGGAGGCACTCGGGTGGTGGGGAGAAAAGAGTCAAACGGCGAGAGACGCCGACGAAATCCGGCCGCAGCCTAGGGGCCGCAGCCGCAGCGTTCCTTCTGTGTCCAACGGGAGCGCTCCCAATTGTATGGCTGTCGGTAGGACATTTTGGGGGGTATGCGCCGGAATTGTTACACCCAACACCACGCGCAGATCGATTGTTTAGTCATAAAAAAAGGGCCCCCAAAGAGGGCCCCGGCAACAGGTCTGAAGGATCCTTGGGGGATTCAGATCAGAGCATTGATGGCGTAGTCGATGTAGTTGTTGGCGATGACACCGGGGTCGCCGGCAATGCCGTGGTTGGCCTTGATGTAGGTCAGGGCTTCGACGTACCAGGAGGGGGAGAGCTCGAACGCACGGTTGATCTCGTCGAGACCGGCGATCAGGTACTCATCGAGGGGGCCGGTGCCACCAGCCACCAGGGAGTAGGTGACATGACGAAGGTAGTAACCGATGTCACGGGCACACTTGGCCTTACCGCGGGGGGTGGAGGCGAAGTTGTTGCCCTGCTGCTGGGTGGTGTAGGGGTACTTGTTGTAGACGGCCTGGGCGGCGCCGTTCACGAGCTCATCAGCCTTGGCGGTGAGGGCCTTGGCAGCTTCAAGGGCGTTCTTGGCGCGCTCGAAACGACCGAAGGCAGCGTTGAGCTCGGTGTTGCTCAGGAACCGACCTTGTGAGTCGGCTGCGGCAACGGCCTCGGTGAGGGGAGTCTTCGACATGGGTAGAAGAGAAGGAGAAGAAGAGTTGGACCAGAAGGACCGAGGGGATCAGCCGACAGCGGCGGCGGCGCGGTCGAAGTAGGTGCCGATTTCGGAAACCAGGGCGGAGCAGTCACCGGGGGTGATGCCGTTGCGGTCGTTGACCAGACCAAGGGCAGCGTCCTTCATCTTGCGAACGCCTTCAGCCACGGAAGCGCCGGGGACGCCGAGGGCCAGGTAGGTTTCGCGGAGGCCGTTGAGGCAACGATCTTCCAGCACGGACGCATCACCGAGGTAGGTGGCGTAGGTGATGTAGCGGAGGATGATGTCCATGTCGCGCAGGCAGGCGGCCATGCGACGGTGGGTGTAGGCGTTGCCACCGGGGGCGATCAGAGCAGGCTGCTGATCAAACAGATCGCGGGCGGCGTTGGTGACGATGCTGGAAGCGTTGGAGGTGATCCGGTTCACAGAATCCAGCCGCTTGTTGCTGTCAGCGACGATCGCCGCGAGGGCATCAATCTGGCCACCGTTGAGGAATTCGCCGCGGGCATCAGCCTGAGCAACGACCTTGGTGAAGGCGTCGTAGGTCATGTGTAAGGGGCTAGGAGATCCAACCCGAGGGTTGGAGGTGGGATGGAATTGGGAGGCGTGGGCTCTTGGGGGAGGCCCCACGGTGTCTCTCGAGGCGGCTGGCGTAAGCGCCCGGCCAGTCGATTGAACCCTCATATTGTTGTTCCTGCTTATGGCCACCATGAGCAGGTCTTAACAAATGGTCACTGCCTCTGGAAACCAACTGCGCTGCAAGGGGTTTGCCCAATGCCTTAAGGGCGCTGGGGGTTGACCATGTCACAACGGAGACAGCGAATGTTGCTCCTTGAACCTCTTGGTGCCGCAGCCATGAAAAGCCCCCCGTTGAGGGGGGGTAAATCAGGACTTCAAGCCCAACCTGGGCCAGCGTCTCAGCCTTCGGCGGGTGCCCCTGGCCTCTTGTTGCTCTTGCGGGGCGCTGCCGGTTTGGCGGAGGCGGCGGTGCCTTCGCCAGTGACGCTCACACTGGTGATCTTGCCGCCCATGCGGTTCACCATCTGCAGCGTTTCATTGAAGCGGGTGAAGGGAATGTGCAACTCCACATCGGAGGAGCGTGCGTAGTCGTTGCGGGCCAGCCCGGTCACCTGGACGGTGACCTGACGGGTGGAGCTGGAGCTGGTGCTGCGGTTGCCTGCGGAGACCTTCATAGTGTTCGAAGAAGACAAGACGTCAATGAGCGGGGTTCAGTTCACCGGAGTGATGCTGGCGATGCGACCGCCTTCCCGATGGATCTGCTGCTGATACTCAAGCAGTTTGTTGAAGGGGATGAAGCGCACGCGGTTGCTCCGCTTGTGGAGGCGGTAATTATTGAAGCCGCTGATTTCGACGCGGAAGGTGCGACCTTCCTCGCCGGCACCAACGCCTTGGCGGGTCACCCCATCGGCGCGGGCTGAGCGGAAGGTGGAGCCCTTGGCGTTGGGGCTGATCACGGGCAGCGGAGCTTCCTTGTGAATGGCGGGGTTTAGTCGGGACTGGTTCTTGACGATGTCACCTTTGACAGAGGCGGCGACACCGCGGGTGAGTTGCAGCAGATAGGAGAACTGCAGGCCGTGTTGGCCAGCCGAATAACCCAGGCCGTGGATGAAGGGAACCTGCTCCTCTCCAAAGCGATGCTGGTACTCAGTGCTGTCGAGGTAGGAGTCGATTTCAGCTTCGAAGCCCTTCTCTTGAAGGATCGTGAAGTGGTGCAGCGCCTCTGCCTTGTTTTGGGGGGCGCGGCCAAGGAGATGCTTGAAGTTCAGTTCAATGAACTTGTAGGCATTTGTGTCGTCGAAGAAGCGGCGGCGGTACTCACCGCTCTTGGCCACCTGACGAACGAACTCGCGCACGCTGAGGTAACCGCGGCGGAAGAGGGATTCCGGACCCTCCAGGCGCTCACTGGACAGAACGTACTGGCGGCCGAGCACCTGTTGGTAGACGGCGTAGATCAGCCGGGATTTTTCATCGTCGTTGCCGTTGGGCCAGTTTTCCTTGCTGCGATCGTCAACAAAACGCTTGATGCCCAGGTAGGCAGCGTTGGCGAGAGTCATGGGGATGTGGGCCGAGGAGGAGAAGGACGGAGCAGCGGGGAGAGCAGCCTGCGGCAGCTAATGCTTGCGCTGGAGGGCGTGGCGCTACCCGTGCGGAAGCCGGATCAGATGCGCCTGGCTGAGATGGGCCAGGTCACACCGACTCTGAGGCTGCAGAAGGATCCTATGGGTGACATTTGAGCTGCATCCGGGGTTTTCAGAATCGTTACAAATTCAGGGACTGGCGGCCCGGCGAGGGGCCGATACCATCCGGCCAGATTCCGTTCCCAGGGGGCCATGGCCCATTCCCCTCTCCCGCCACCCTTGCAGCAGCGGCTGAGCGAGCAACTCCGGGCTCTGAGCGAAGTGAGTGAAACCCTCACGATCCGGTTGCTGGAGTTGGAGGAGCGGTTGCAGCGGGCCGAGCATCACTTGGAGCAGGTTGGACGCGAGGCTCAGGGCGATTCAGAACTCCCAGGTTCCACAGGCCAGATCTTGGCCCAGACGGAAGCGCGTCTCGCGCGGCTGGAGGACTGGCTTCAGGATCATCAAGGGGCCCGTGCCCGCTCGGCTCCCTCGGTGCTCCCCTTCCCCAGAAGCGTGGCGGGAGAGGCGGACAACGCCATCCATCAAGGCGATTTCGGCGTTGATCCCTTCCCCGATGAGGCAGAGCAGAGGTTCATGGACGAACTGAGTGCCTGAGCAGAACCACGTGGTGGCCGAGGGTTCTGATGGCCGCTGCCCTCGACCTCCACCGTGGCCAACGCAACGCCGATCGATCCGCTCAACCAGTGCTCAAGATCGCGGCGGCGGTGGTCAGCAGCACACGGCCCACCTCCAGGGCGCCGATCGCCAGGAAGGCGAGCCAGATCTTCTTTGCGATGGCGGGGGGCTCACCTCCGACCCAGGCGGGGGACATGGAACCGTCGCCGAAGGGATCAGCAGGCGCCCTGCGAGCTGTGATGTCGCGCCAGTAGGCGTCGTAGCGCGGGGCTTTTTGGTTGAATGGCAGGTTGCCTTTGGCGTGTCCAGGGAGTACCCGGGAGCGCTGATGGGGCACCTCGTCGTAGCCGAAGTTCTCGAGGTATTCATCCGATTCAAGCAGGGCATCAACGAAGGCTTGTAGTCCCTGTTCGGCGATCACGATCGACCAGGCGATCCTTTCTTGATCACCATGCACATCGCGGCCGAGAACCCGGCCAATCAGTTGCTCCACGAGCCTGTAGTTGCTATTGACGCGATAGAAGCCTTCACGGAATCTCCTGGACAACAGCAGGCCACGCACGAAATCGCGGGTGTTGATCGAGCCGCTGCGCAGCTGGGATTCCAGCACTGGTTCCCGATCGACTTTGAAGGCGTGGAAGAAGATCTGGCGGTAGGACCGTTCGATGAGTTCATCGAACGCCTCGGGGTTGGGGCGCCCACCGTCGGGGAGGCGGCGTGGTGATTCGTCGTTGCCGATCAAAAAGCTTTCGACCCTTGCGTTCTGGGTGACGGGGCGGGTTTCAAGCAGGGGCAGAGCCATGGCATGGGGATCGAATCGCACGGCAACCTAGGGGACGCCATTGAGCACATTCGCTTATTGCCAACATCGCTCACAGAGCTTCACAACGCAGACCTTCATGAAGTTTCTGGCCTCAGGCGCTGAGCCAGTGGTCCGGGATCTCTTCGCTGTAGTCGTCCGTGCGTTCGAACTGGAAGGGCCCGGCCAGGGCTCCCCAGAGCTGCTCATGGGTCTGGGGATCATGGCCGCGATCGATCGTGCGCATGCCGCCAGGGTCGAGTTCAAAGCTGCTGACCAGGTAGGCCACGGCGCCCTTGCGCTTCACCAGGCAGCGGCAGCCAGGTTCCACCTCACCTGTGAACCCCTCGGGGGTTTCTCGTACGACGTAGTTGCAACCTTCCAGCACCTTCAGGTCGGATTCAGCGATGGCGGCCCGGCGTTCGGCATCATCCACGCCGCCCCAGAACCGCTGGTCGTCGTGCAGGGCCTTGTTCTGGATGATCAGCCCCTCGGGCCGCTGCTCTGCCCGCAACACCCGGATGCGGTAAGGGCGGCCGGGATCAAAGGCATAGGACTGCTCCACGAGCAGCGAGCCTGGCTCCAGCTGCGGCAGGGGCCGGAACTTCACCAGGATGTGGGCAAAGATCGCCGGGTTGTCGAAGGCCTGTCGCTGGTTGCTGAACCCAGCGCTCAACTGGCGGAGCAGGCGTGGGAGGGGAGTACTCATGGCCGGGGATCCTATGGAAGCCGATTTTCGCTGCCAACGGATTGGCCTTGGGGGGGCAGCGGGTCGGTGCTGGGGTCGCTGTTGGGTTGGTCCGGTCCCCTGCTAGAGACGTTGCGGTCCATCCTGATGGGGGGGCGCCCGGGCTAGAGGTGACGGTGGCCATGGACGAGCTTCGGGGAAGGCTCAGACGGCATTGGTTTTTCCGAGGCCTAGCAGGCGGGTGCGGAATTGGGCCACCTGCCGAGCGACCTGCGGGGAGCTCAGGGCGAAAGGGTGCTCCCCCACCTCATCGAGGATCAAGTCGAGCTTGGCTTCTGTGCTCAATCCGTGCTTGGGCTGCAGGAAGGTGTGGCGCTTCCAGGCCTCATCAAAGACCATTGCGAAGCTGTCGGCGTTGTTGAACAGCTGGGAGGGGTTGGGCTCGGGCGGTGTTCCCATCGAACGGTGCTCGAGACGGTGATGCCAGGACCCAGATTTGAACTGGGGACACGGCGATTTTCAATCGCCTGCTCTACCAACTGAGCTATCCCGGCCTGTCGCATCAGCGACGGGCAGATCTTAGATCACGGCCCTTCGCTGGGGTCCGAGCCAGGCACAGCAGGCCCTCCACGCGGTAGCCGGCCGCGCCCAGGGCCGTGGCGGCGGCGCAGGCGGTGGCGCCCGTGGTGAGGATGTCGTCGACGATCAGCAGCGGACGTCGCCGTAGCAGTGGACCCGGCCTCGCGGCGCCGGGCCGGCAGCGGAAGGCTCCCTCCTGGTTGAGGGCTCGCAGTCCCTTGCCCAGGTGGTGTTGCCCCAGGGTTGGACGGGTTCGCTCCAGTGGTGTGACCTGCTCGAACCCGAGGCTGCGGCTGATCAAGTCGGGCAAGGGGTTGCCCTGGCGTTTCCAACTCGGGATGGCGACCACCAGGGGGCGGAGCGGGCTTGCCGCCCAGGGCTCGGCCAGGCGCTCGCCCAAGCTGGCGATCACCACGGGGGAGGGGTTCTGCCGCTGGTGCAACAGCAACCGCCGCAGTTGGCCTTCATACAAGCCGAGGCTCCACCAGGGAAGCGGCTGATCCCCGTGAATCCCCAGGGGAGGAAGGTCGAGCCGGTGAAGGCAGGATCCACAGGGGCCTGGGCCGGGGGCACCTGGCTCAAGGGGGTTCTGACAGAGGGGGCAGCAGGGGGTGGCGATCAGATCCAGGCAACCCTGAAGCAGCTGAGCCAGCACGGCAGCATCGCCCGAAGGCGTGGGTGGGACCCGCTCAGGATTCCCCGCCCTTGGCGGGCAGGGCCCGCAGCATCGCCACCAGGGTGCGGTGGGCGTCCTCGCTGTCGCTGAGGGTGTGATCGAACGGCACTGACACGAGCGATCCCGCCACCTCCAGCACCATCCCCTCCGGTGTCACCTGCGTCATCACGGCCCCATCGGTGGCTTCGACGCCGCCGTAGTGCCGGGCGAAGTCCGCCACCGCCTCGGCGTGGTCGGCATTCATGTGACGGCAGATGCGGTCGCTGACGCTGGCGGTGAGGGGATCGGCGGCCATGGGGAGGGGTGGGGGCTGATGACGATTCTGAGGCGTGGTGTTCAGCCGGCGCCGAAACGCTGCCAGAGCAGCAGGCCCAGCCGCAGGGCGCTGAAACCGACATAGCCGGCCAGCACCAGGAACAGACCCATGGACAGAACCGTGCGCAACCGTTCGTTCATGGTCTTCGTTGCGGCAATAAGGAAGGGCCCATCCTCCACCCTCCCAGGGCCAGGCGGGCTGTGCCGAGGGCGGGGGCCAGCCCGGGGCGGTTGAGCACAGGGATCCCCAGGGCCCGTTGACGCAGCAGGCGCCATTGGGGGTTGCGGGCGCCGCCCCCCAGGCTGATCACCCGCTCCAGCGGCGGGGCCCCCAGCTCCGCCAGCCGCTGCCAGCCCTGGTCCTCGATCGCGGTCAGTCCCTCCAGCAGGGCCTGGAGATAGAGGGCATCGCTGATCGGCCTGGGCTCCAGCACGGGCTCCAGCTGGGGGGCGTCCACGGGGAAGCGCTCGCCGGGAGCGGGTAGGGGCCTTAGCCGCAGGCCCGAGGGGCGGCGGGGATCGATCTGGCGGCTGAGCTGTTCGATCTGCGCAGGTGTGAAGAACCGACGCAGGATGCCGGCGCCGGCATTGGAGGCCCCACCCACCAGCCAGCGGCCGCCCACGCGGTGGTTGGTGAGCCCGGGGCCTTCCAGGGGGGCGTCCACGAAGCGCTTGAGCACCAAGGTGGTGCCAAGGACGCTCACCCCATCACCGGGGCCTGGGCCCGCGGCCAGCACGGCCGCATTGGCATCGGTCGTGCCGCTCACCACCTGGCAGCTGGCCGGCAGCCCCAGCTGCTCGGATGCCTGTGGGCCCAGGGGCCCCAAGGCGGCGCCACTGGGCACGACCTCGGGCAGGGCGCTGCTCCAGGGTTGCTGCTCGATTCGGCCCGCCCAGGACTCGCGCTGCAGATCCCAGCCGAGGCGGAGGTTGTTGCCTTCTTCGCCCCAACGCCAGTGGCCCAGCAGCCAGCCCATCAGCCAGTCGGCCTGATGGCGCAGCAACAGATGGTGGGAGTCATCGAGGGCCCCTTCCCGGCTGAGCAGGTTCAAGGCGCGCGCCAGGCTGCCACTGGCGCTGGCGGCGGCGCTGCCGGCGGGCACCAGCGACGCCAGGGCTCCGGCCTGCTCAGGGCAGGCCCGGTGGTAGGGGAGAGCCGGCCCACGGGTGCTGCCATCAGGGCCGCAGAGCAGCAGGGTTCCGGAGGTGCCGTCGAGGGCGATGGCACCCACCCGGGCCCGCAGGGGCTCCTCGAGGGTTCCGATCAGCTCCACCAACCCTCGGCGCCAGCCTTCGGGTTGCTCGAAGGGCAGGGGATAGCTGCCGCTGCGCTCGCTCAGCAGGGTGCCCTGGGCATCGATCAGGGCCAGCCGTAGCCCGCTACTGCCCAGGTCGATGCCCAGGGCCAGATCGGGGCTGGGTTCCTGGGAGGCCCCCACCGGGGCGTCCGGACTCAGGCGGAAGCGCCCACCCGGCTGGCCGTGGCCTGCTGCAAGCTGGCGGCGATGGTGTCCACGTTCTCCCAGGGCAGATCCAGGTCGCGGCGTCCGAAGTGGCCGTAGGCCGCCACATCCTGATAGAAGCGGCCACCGCGTTGCTGGGGCAGATCGCGCAGGCCGAAGGTGGCGATGATCGCCCCGGGGCGCAGGTCGAAGTGTTCCTGAACCAGGGCGGTGAGGTCTTCGTTGCCGAGGGCGCCGGTGCCGAAGCTCTCCACAAGGATGCTCACCGGCCGGGCCACGCCGATGGCGTAGCTGAGCTGCACCTCCACCTTGGAGGCCAGCCCAGCCGCCACCAGCGCCTTGGCCACGTAGCGGGCGGCGTAGGCGGCGGAGCGGTCCACCTTGGTGGGATCCTTGCCGGAGAAGGCGCCGCCGCCGTGGCGGGCATAGCCCCCGTAGGTGTCGACGATGATCTTGCGGCCGGTCAGGCCCGCATCTCCCTGGGGCCCCCCGACCACGAACTTGCCGGTGGGGTTGACCAGGAAACGGGTGCTGCCCTTCACCGGCTTGAGATCGAGGTCGCCGGTGGCGGGCTCCACCACATGCACCCAGAGGTCGGCGGAGATGCGCTCCCGCAGGCCTTTCTCATCGCTGATGCCGTCGATCTCGGCCACGTGCTGGGTGGAGATCAAAATCGTGTCGATCGAGACGGGCCGGTTGTCTTCGTAGACGACGCTGACCTGGGTCTTGCCGTCGGGCAGCAGGTAGCCCAGGGTGCCGTCATGGCGCACCTGGGCCAGCCGGCGGGCCAGTCGGTGGGCGAGGCTGATCGGCAGGGGCATCAGCTCGGGGGTCTCGTCGCAGGCGAAGCCGAACATGATTCCCTGGTCGCCCGCGCCCACCTTGTCGAGGGGGTCGCCGTCGTGGTCATCGGCCTCGTTCACCCCCTGGGCAATGTCGGGGGACTGCTGGTCGAGGGCCACCAGCACGGCGGCGCTGTGGGCGTCGAAGCCCCCGGCCCGGGCGCTGCTGTAGCCGATCTGCTCGATCACCCCCCGCACCAGGGTGTTGAAGTCGACCCGGGCCTGGGTGGTGACCTCACCTGTGATCAGGCAGAGCCCCGTGTTGACCACGGTCTCGCAGGCCACCCGGCTGGCGGGGTCCTGGGCCAGCAGGGCGTCGAGCACGGCGTCACTGATCTGATCACAGATCTTGTCGGGGTGCCCTTCGGTGACCGACTCCGAGGTGAAGACGTAACGGCTCATGCCGAGTGGCTGCGGAAGGGAGCGTTTGAGCCTATCTCCAGCCCATCGGCAAGGATGTGCCGTTGTTGGCTGCTGGACGAGTGCTGAGGCAGCGAGGTCGCTGGCTTAGGTGATGCTCAGTTCTGACCAGTGCTCCAGGGGGTGGTGGGGGGCGCTCAGGTCAGGGCGGAGACTCCAGCCGGAGCTGTAGCCGATCACCACCGGTACACCGGCGCGCGCGGCCATGGTCAGATCGCTGTCCGCATCACCAATCAGGGCACAGTCGGAGGGAGCAATGCCCAGAGCGTCACAGAGTCCGTGAACGGCCGCTGGATCCGGCTTGCAGGGGCGGTGGTCGGCACTCCAGATCGCCTGGAAGCCATCCTGCAGGCCATGGCACTCAAGGAAATGCTGAATGCCTGAGCTTTCGTCGTTGCTGATCACTCCACAGCGCACACCGGCTTGCCGTAAGGCCAGCAGCAGTTGGGTCAGGCCTGGAGTGGGTTGGCTCTGGGGCAGGGAGCCACTGCCGAGGAGGACGTCGCCTTGGGCGAACACCGCCTCGCTCTGGGACAGGGCCTCGGCCCAACTCAGCCCCACCTGGCAGAAAGCCGTGGCGGTGGAGATCAGGTTGTGGGCCCTTGAGGCCACCGCCGTGGTGCCGGCCGGATCGATACCGCCCACGCCGAGCCCGTAGGCGCGCTGAAGCAGATCTCGCAACTGGGTTCCCTGCTCGATTGATACCCGCTCGATAGCCGCTTCGATGCGGGCCGATCCAAGCTTCACCAGCAGCGGCTCACTGTGGCTCAAGGTGCCGTCCTTGTCGAACAACACGGCGCGAACGGGGCCCAGATCCTCTCCGCGAAGCAGCAGGCGTGCCATGGGGGGGAAGGGCCCTGACCAGATGGCGATGGGGTCAGTCCAGGGTGACGCCCAGGGGCTCGTCGTTCTCTTCGGCCTGCTCGAGCAGCATCTGCTTGTAGCGGGCGGCCATCTCTTCGGCTTTTTCGAACACCTTGGCCGGGTCGGTGAGCATGTCGCCCGGTTCCGGTTCGAGGGCCTTCGTCGACAGGGAGATCCGGCCGCGCTCGGCGTCGAGGTCGATGATCATCACCTTCATCTGATCGTTGACATTGAGCACCGTGTGGGGGGTCTCAATGTGCTCGTGGCTGATCTCGGAGATGTGCAGCAGTCCGCTGACGCCGCCGATGTCGATGAAGGCGCCGTAGGGCTTGATGCCGCGGACGGTGCCGATCACCACCTCGCCCACCTCCAGGCGATTCATCTTGCGCTCCACCAGGGCGCGGCGATGGCTGAGCACGAGGCGGTTCCGCTCCTCATCCACCTCAAGGAACTTGAGGGGCAGGAAGTCGGCGACCAGATCTTCCTTGGGCTTGCGGGTGCTGATGTGGCTGCCGGGGATGAAGCCCCGCAGGCCTTCCACGCGCACAAGGGCCCCGCCCCGGTTGGTGGCGAAGACCTCGCTGTAGATGGTGGCGTCCTCCTTTTGGAGCTGACGCACGCGCTCCCAGGCCCGCTGGTACTCGATGCGGCGGATCGAGAGGGTGAGCTGGCCGTCTTCGTTCTCTTCACTGAGGATGAAGAACTCCCGCACTTCTCCGGGCTCAAGCACGTCGGAGAGGGCCTCCACCCGGTTGATCGACACCTCCTGCATGGGCATGAAGGCGGCGGTCTTGGCACCGATGTCGATCATGGCCCCCTTGGGCTCCATGGCGAACACGGTGCCCTTCACCACGTCGCCGGGCTTGAAGTTGTAGTCGTACTTGCTGAGCAGCGAGGCAAATTCGTCGAGGGTGAATCCCACACCGTCGCTGTCGCGGGCCGCCGCCCGGCTGCTGGGGTCATCGGCGGTGGGAACCTCTTCCGTGAAAGCCAGGTCGAGATCGGTGGCGTCCTCGCTCACCAGATCCAGATCGGACGTAACGCTGGTGTCGGAAGGGGTCAGGGTCATGGGGCGCTGGCGGACTGCCTGGGGCAGGTCGAAGGAAAGCCCATGCCTGTCCGCCGACAGGGCATGCGCAATCCACGACTATACAAACCGAAGGTGCCTTCAGCCGACCGCCGCCAAGGTGTTGCCGTTGCTGGAGCCCTTGCGGGATTTACCGGCGCGGCGGCTCAGCCCTTCGAGGGTGGCGACAAAATCGCTGACTCCCTTGAATTGGCGGTAGACCGACGCAAAGCGCACGTAGGCCACTTCACTCATTTCACTCAGCTCCTGGAGCACCAGTTCGCCGATCTCACCGCTGCTCACTTCCCTGCCGCTGCGCTGCTGCAACACCACTTCGATGTCATCAACGACCCCCTCCAGGCGAGCGGGTTCAAGGCCGGTTTTTTCGCAGGCGCGCAACAGGCCATGGAGCAGCTTTGCGCGGTTGAAGGTTTCGCGGCTGCCGTTGCGTTTGATCACTGTGACCGGCACCGTTTCCACCCGCTCGTAGGTGGTGAAGCGATGCTCGCAGTTCAGGCATTCCCGCCGCCGTCTCACGCTGCGACCTGAGTCCGCGGAGCGGGACTCGAGGACACGGCTATCGGTGTGTTGGCAGGAGGGACATTGCATCCCTTGGATACCACGCAAGCTTTGCAAGTCTAGACAGTGATTTGCCACTTGAGAAGGGCTCCCCTGCAAAGGGTTTCACCAGAGCAATGCCCAGGCGCCCTTGCTCTGAGGTCATGGGCTGTGGTCTGGCCGCGGTCAACGGGGCACTGATCGGCGCGATGAATTCCCGCAAGAAGTGCTTGAAACAGTAGGGACAAGCAAAAAAGCCCCCCGCAAGGGCGGGGGGCTGAAGTCTCAGGCCAGGATCACTTTCCGATCTTCGGGGGATCGCGGAACGCGATGGCGAAGAACAGGGTGGAGATCACAAGGGCGAGGATCAGGATGTAGGCGAAGCTCTCCATGGGTTACCTCGGGGGACTGGCGCTCAGCTGAGGGTCGAGCCGGCCGGGGGCACGTAGCCCTCGGGAAGGCGGCGGGTGGAACGGTCGCCCAATTTCTGGAACAGACCAAACTCCACCTGCTCGCCGAGATCGGGATCAATGCCGGCGAAGACATCGCGGTAGAGGGTTCGAGCTCCGTGCCAGATGTGGCCGAAGAAGAACAGCAACGCGAAGGTGGCGTGGCCGAAGGTGAACCAGCCGCGGGGAGAACTGCGGAAGGTGCCATCGGAGTGGTAGCGCTCGCGATCGAACTCGAACGCTTCACCCAGTTGGGCCTTGCGGGCGAACCGCTTGACGTCGGCCGGATCGCTGAAGGTCTGACCGTTGAGCGCGCCGCCGTAGATGGTGGCGGTCACACCGGTCTGCTCAAAGGAATACTTCGCTTCGGAGCGGCGGAAGGGGATGTCCCCACGTACGACACCGTCTTGATCTTGGAGAATGATGGGGAAGTTCTCGAAGAAGTTCGGCAATCGGCGGACCTCAAGGTCACGACCTTCCTTATCGGTAAAGCTGATGTGTCCCAACCAGCCCGTGGGCAGGCCGTCACCGTTGACCATCGGCCCCACCCGGAACAGACCGCCTTTGGCGGGGCTGTTGCCGACGTAGTCGTAGAAGGCCAGTTTTTCAGGAATGGACCCGTAGGCCTCGGCCTTGGAGGCACCCCCGTCAAGAGCCGTCTGGACACGACGGTTGATCTCGGTTTTGAAGTAGCTCTGATCCCACTGATAGCGGGTGGGACCGAACAGCTCCACAGGTGTGGCGGCGGCGCCGTACCACATGGTTCCGGCCACCACGAAGGCGGCGAAGAACACGGCGGCAATCGCGCTGGCCAGCACCGTTTCGATGTTGCCCATGCGCAGGGCCTTGTAGAGGCGCTCCGGTGGGCGAGTGGTGATGTGGAAGATGCCGGCGATGATCCCGACGATTCCGGCCGCGATGTGGTGGGCGACAATGCCACCAGGATTGAAGGGGTTGAAGCCCTCAGCCCCCCAGGACGGTTGGACCGCTTCGAGGTGGCCCGTTAGTCCGTAGGGATCGGAGACCCACATGCCAGGCCCGAAGACGCCGGTGAGATGGAAGGCACCGAAGCCGAAGCAGGCCAATCCTGCAAGCAGGAGATGGATGCCGAAGATCTTGGGAAGATCAAGGGCAGGTTCACCAGTTCGGGGGTCCTGCCAGATCTCCAGATCCCAATAGGTCCAATGCCAGATGGCGGCCAGAAAGAGCAGGCCACTGAGAATGATGTGGGCAGCGGCCACACCTTCAAAGCTCCAGAAGCCTGGGTCCACACCGGTTTCACCGGTGACGCTCCAGCCCCCCCAGCTGCCTGTGACGCCGAGGCGCGCCATGAAGGGCATGACGAACATGCCCTGGCGCCACATGGGGTTGAGGACCTGGTCAGAGGGGTCGAAAATCGCGAGCTCGTAGAGCGCCATGGAGCCGGCCCAGCCGGCGACCAAAGCGGTGTGCATGAGGTGCACGGCCAGCAAGCGGCCCGGGTCGTTGATGACGACCGTGTGCACCCGATACCAGGGCAATCCCATGAGGGTTAGGTCCGGGGAAACAAACGGCTGCGTGGTGGAAGCCACGACAGCAGAGCGATCGACACGAAGGACGGATCGATCCGTGCGGCGATGGTAGGGGTTATCGATCGCCCAAGGTCAGCTGCGGGCTTGAGCTGAAACGTGCCGTGATGGCGCGGGCTGAGCCGCAGCCCATGTGCTGGGTTGCCCTGACCGGCAGCGCAGGTTACAAATCTCAACCTGTGGTCTCAGAATGGTTGCCTTCTCTTTGCATCTCCCATGCCCGTGATCCGTTTCGTCCGTGAAGGCCGCGAGGTGGAGTGCTACCCAGGCGAGAACCTGCGCGAGGTGGCCCTGCGCGAGGGGATCGAGATCTATGGGCTCAAGGGCAAGTTGGGCAACTGCAATGGCTGCGGCCAGTGCATCACTTGTTTTGTTGGTGTCGTGGCGGAAGGCTCCCCTGGCGCCTTGAGCCCTCAAACGGTGGTGGAGGAGCAGAAGCTGCGCCGCCGTCCCCAGGACTGGCGTCTGGCCTGTCAGGCTCTGGTTCTCAAGTCTGTCTCCGTGCTGACGCGACCCCAGCTGGGGTTGGCTGATGGGCCCGCCCGGTTGGAGGCTGCCCGCCGTGCCCCCCTCCCCGAAGGGCCCACGGCCTGGCCTGTGGTCGCTGAGCCGGACATCGGCGAAGGTGGCGAGGCCTCGGATGGCGCTGGGCAGCCCGAAGTGCTCGATTCACGCCCCTGAGATCAGGCCAGAGGATCGGACCGGCTGAGCACCTAAACCGCAACGAGCGGTGAAGCACTCCCAAAACGGTCAGGGTGCCGGTGATACGGTCCGGTTGCTCCGGTCAACAGCAATGGAAACCAACGATCTCGGCTTCGTCGCCAGTCTGCTGTTCGTTCTGGTGCCAGCCGTCTTTCTGATCGTTCTGTACATCCAGACCAGCAGCCGTCAGAGCTGAACTCCCAAGGCAAGGGGACGCCTCAGCGGAGGCCCTCCGGTTCGCGCACCAAGAGCACAGGAGCCGGGGCGTGCACACGGATGAAATCGCTCACCGAGCTGCCGAGCAGGCGGTCGATGTCCACCAGCCCCTTGGCCACTAGAGGGCGCCGGTCCTGGGAGGCAATCACCACCAGATCGGCTCTGAGTTCTTCGGCCGCTGCGCAGAAGCTGCGGCCGATGTCACCACTGCGGTGTTCGGGCCTCAGTTCCACTCCAATGCTGCGGGCGCGCTGAACAGCCCTATCGAGCACCTCATCCGCGGGAGTCTTGCCGCCCCGGGTGGGCGCCACCTCATGGCGGCTGACGTGAACACCCGTAAGACTGCCCCCCGGGATGTCCTTCACAAGCTCGCAGGCGAGGCGCAGGGCCTCATCGCCGACGCCAGTGCTGTCGATGGCCACCACCACTCGGTTGATGTGGCGTACGTAAAGGTCGTCGCGGACCAGCAGCATCGGCCGGGTCGAGAGTTGAAAGACGTACTGGCTTGCGCTGTTGTTGAGGATCGACTGCAGCCTTCCCAGGCCCCTGGAGCCCATGACGATCAGATCGCTATCCAGTTCGTCGGCCACCTTGAGCACGGTTTGCTTGGTGTCGCCCTGGCGAATGATCGTGTTGATCTGGCTCGGGTCAAGGCCCAGCCGTTTGACGGCCTCGGCCACAATCCCAGCAGCGTTTTGCCAATGCACTTCGAAGTTTTCACCCGCCTGCTCGGGCACCACGTGCAACAGGTTGAGTCGGGCCTGCTGAATCACCGGAATGGCGCGGAGCATGCGCACCATTTCCTCGACATGGCCCTTGCCGGAATCGGCGATCAGAAGGTTGCGAAACATGAGCCTGGCACCGATCTTTGGCAGCCTATGGCTGAAACGCAGGCGGGCCCTTGCCGAACCAAAAGGACGTCATGAAGCGTGGCTGGTGCCTCAGGCGGCGGGTGTTGCCCCAGCACACCGATCACGCCGGCGTGATGTGGCATGGCTCCTACCTGGGGTTTCTCGAAGAGGCCCGGGTGGAGGCGCTGGCCTCGGCCGGCCTCGACTACAGCGATCTATCGGCCCGAGGGCTGGAGCTGCCGGTGGTGGCCCTCTCGATCGACTACCGCCAGGCCCTGCTGCACGGTGATGCCCTTGAACTGTGGAGCGTGATCGAACCCCGGCGGGGCCTGCGTCTGCCATGGCACAGCACCTTTTTTAATGGCGCCGGCCAGGTGGCGGCTGCGGCCCGGGTGGAACTGGTGCTGGTGCAGCTGGCCTGCAGTGGCTCTGATCCCGGGGCAAGGCGACTGGTGCGGCGGTTGCCGGAGGACCTGGAGCGGGCGATCGAGCGGCTGGAGTTGGGGCCCAACGGCCACCAGGAACGATAAAGTACAAATGTATTGCTCTTGTGTGGGTGGGGGATCTGCTGCCTGTTCCGTTCGGCGCGGTTGGCCGCCAAGGCAGCCCCTTGGCGACTTCATCAGCCCATGGGCCCCCGAGCTGGGATGAATCCCGTCGACTGTGGTGGTTGATCTGGCAGGACTGTCCAGGGATTGGCTGGTGCCGCCTCAGCGCCTTGGAGCACCATTGCGGTGACCTCTCGGCCGCCTGGATCACCCCTTTGGAGCGGTTGGCTGCCGTGCCGGGCATGGGGCCTGCCGTTCTCGGCCGTCTTGAGGCTTACCGCCGGCGCCTGGGCCCCGATCCCCTCGGTGCCGTCAGGCGCACTGGCCTTTCGTCGCGGGTTTTGCTGCCAGGTGATCTCGCTTTCCCAAGGGCTCTGTTGGAGCTGGAGCGGCCACCGCTCGCGCTCCATTGGCTAGGGCGTGGCAGCCTCTGGTCACCATTGCGCCGCCGCCAGGCGGTGGCGGTGGTGGGCACCCGCCACCCTTCCCGTCACGGGCTGGCCATGGCGCGGGCCATCGGCAGCGCCCTGGCCCGGGCGGGTTGGCCTGTGGTGAGCGGCCTGGCGGAAGGCATCGATGCGGCGGCCCACCGGGGCTGTCTGGTCCAGGGGGGGCGTCCAGTGGCGGTGCTGGGCACCCCCCTGGAGCGGGTTTACCCGCGCCATCACGAGGAGCTCCAGCGCCTGGTGGCGGCCCAGGGTCTGCTGGTCACCGAGCAACCCTCCGGCGCCGGTGTGCGCCCGGGGCATTTCGCCGCTCGGAACCGCCTGCAGGTGGCCCTGGCTCGGGCCGTGGTGCTGGTGGAGTGCCCTGTTCTCAGTGGTGCGCTGCAATCGGCGGCCCTGGCATGGAATCAAGGGCTTCCCCTCTGGGTGGTGCCGGCGGATGCGGGCAAGCTCTCGGCGGCAGGCAGCAACCGCCTTTTGGCCCTGGGCGCATCTGCCTTGCTGGATCCGTCCGATCTGATCCGCCAGTTGGGTCCTGGCCCCTTGAAACAGCCAGCATGCTCGGGGGGTTCCCCAGCGGGCGACCAAGGGGAGATCTTGCGGTTGCTGGGTCAGGGGGCCTCTCTGGAAGACCTCTGCCAAGAACTGGGACGCCCGGCGGCGGACGTGGCGCGCTGTTTGCTCGAATTGGAAATCGCCGGGAGGGTGGTGGCCGAGCCGGGTCTCTGCTGGCGGCCCGTTTGAGGGTCTCCCTAGGTTGGCGCCATGGATCGTCCTCATCCGCACCCTTCCCCCCCGGCGCCCTCGCCGAGGACGATGTTGGAACGGGAAGCGCCAACGGCGGTGGTGGGCACGGAGCTGTTGGCCTGGCGTCGCCGCCTTCTGGCGGGAGGCGGCGGCGCCGCTGAACTCGACTGGCTGCTGGATCTGGCCGGTGGCCTCCCCTGGGTTGCCCTGCAGCGGCTCTGGCTGGAGCCCAAGCGGGAGGTGACGCTGGTGCGGTCACTGCAGGAGCTGGAGGCGATCTGGCATCGGCACTGTCAAAGCGCCACACCTCTTCAGTACCTGGTGGGGATCTGCCCTTGGCGGGATCTTGAATTGCAAGTGGCCCCAGGGGTGCTGATCCCCCGCCAGGAAACGGAGTTGCTGGTGGACCTGGCCCTGGGGCGGTTGCCCGCGTTGTCACCGGGGCCAGTTTGCTGGGCCGATCTGGGCACGGGTTCAGGTGCTCTGGCCGTGGCCCTGGCGGCGGCTCTGCCCCAGGGCAGCCAGGGCTATGCGGTGGATTGCAGTCCCGAGGCCCTCGCCCAGGCCGGCACCAACCTGGAACGCGCCGGTGTGGCCTCTAGCGTGGCCCTGAGGCTTGGCTCGTGGTGGGAGCCGCTGAAGCCGCTGTCCGGCCAGCTTGATCTGGTGGTCAGCAACCCTCCCTACATCCCCACAGCACTCCTGGCCCAGCTGGAGCCGGTGGTGCGCGAGCACGAGCCCCACCTGGCCCTTGATGGCGGTGCTGATGGACTGGAGTCGCTGCGAACCGTGGTGGCCGGTGCCGCTCAGGCCCTGGCTCCCGGCGGCTGGCTGTTGTTGGAGCATCACCACGATCAGGGGCCGGCCGTGGCGGATCTGCTGGTGGTCGCCGGTCTGGAGGAGGCCAGCACCGAGCTCGACCTGGAGGGCCATGGTCGCTTCAGTTGCGCCCGGCGCCCGGCGCCCGGTGGGCCGACCCCGGGCGGATCGTCATGGGTTGTTCCATGACCACTCAGCCACCGCTCGATCGAAGCCGGCTGTTGGAGCTCGTTGAGCTGGTCGGGGCCCTGGCCTCCGGTTCGGCCGCCCTGTTCCCCACCGACACCCTGCCCGCCTTGGCCTGCCGGCCCCTGCAGGCCCATCAGCTCTGGACGCTCAAGAGGCGCCCCGCTGATCGGCCCCTGATTCTGATGGGCGCCGATCCAGAGGAGTTGCTGGCGGCCTTGGCCGTGCCGATCCGGGCCGACTGGAGGGCCATGGCCCTGCGACATTGGCCCGGGGCGCTCACCCTTGTGCTGCCGGCGCAGGGGCCTGTGGCCCAGGCGCTCCATCCCGGTGGACGCAGCCTGGGGTTGAGGGTTCCCTCCTGCCCTGCGGCCCTGGCCTTGCTGCAGCTCACGGGACCCTTGGCCACCACCAGCGCCAATGTGTCCGGGGAACCGGCCTGCCTCACGGCAGAGGAGTCCGCCCGCGCCTTCCCAGCGGTGCCCTTGCTGGGGCCGTTGCCTTGGCCCGCCGCCGCGGGGCAGGGAAGCACCGTGCTGGCCTGGGGTGAGGACGGAGGCTGGCAGGTGCTGCGACCCGGTGCTGTGATGCCCGGGTCAGAAGCTTGAAAGCTCGACTGCCGCGAAAGCTGGCCACCCCGCGATGCTGATCCTCACTCTGCTGGTGGCCTTGGTGCTGGGCCTCAACCACGTGATGCTTGAGCCCTTGACGGCCGCGCTTACGCCGCTGTTTGAACTGCAGGGATGGTGGCCATGGTTGGTCCTGGGGCTGGGGGCCTGGGTGCTGGCGGGGCCCCGGGGCTGAGAGGCCGAACAGACCGGAGCATTCCCGCCAATCAGCGCCGTGGGGGCTGGGTTGGGGGGACGGCGCCTCGACGATTGACGCGAGAGGCCCCGACTGATTCGCCTGCCCCAGGGTCTGTCGTTCCCGTGGCTCTGGCCCGCTGGCCCAGGGGCGTTACAACGGCGGGACCACCAGAAGGGCCTCCCATGGAGCGGCTGACGGGTCCGGGCCTCGGACGGTGCAAGGCCGGTTCAGGGCAGCGGCGGCTCTTGGCGCTGGCGAGCGCTCTGGTGCTGACGGCGGCGTGCCATGGCCACCTCAACCTTTGGGTGGCCGCCAGGGCCCAGCCGGCCTTGCCCCCTGCCGTGAATGAGGCCGAACCATTCCTGGTCGCCCCCGCCCGGCCCCCACGCCCCGCAAGCACCCCGGCGGAAGCACAGGTGGCCGCCTTGGGCGAGAACGAACGGCTGCCCGCTCCCTTTTCCCCTTTTCTGCGTCCAGTTCCGGAGCCTTTGGCTCCCGATCCGGTGCTTGCCGCCTCGGCTCAGCCTCGTCCCGGCCAACTGCCCACGCTCACCTATCCCCTGGAGCGGCCAGCGAGTGAGACCAACCCCTTCGGCTGGCGCTTCGCAGAATCCCGCAACGCCTGGCGGTTGCACACTGGTATCGATCTGATCGCCGCTGAGGGGACGGCGGTGCGCGCCGCGCGTCCCGGCACGGTACGGCTGGTGGAGGAGATTGCCGGCTACGGTCTCACGGTGGTGATCGACCACGGCCATGGTTGGCAGACCCTCTACGCCCACCTGCTGGATCTGGCGGTGCAGCCCCAGCAGGTGGTGGCTGTTGCCGAGGTGATTGGCCGCGTCGGTCGCAGTGGCAGTGCCAGCACCCCCCATCTGCATTTCGAGCTCAGGCGCCGTGATGGTGCGCGCACCGTGGCGCTGGACCCAGGGCCGTTGCTGGAGGACACATCCCAGCTCGAAGCCCGACCCTGAAGCCGAACGGGTGAGCTGCCGGCAGGGCTGGGCAAGGGTGCCGTTGTCGGTCGCGCCAAGGGATGGCCCCAGCGCGTTGATGGTGACCGGAGCGGTTGCGCCCCAGTGCCCAGGATCACGGGTCCATGAAGATGTGTCAGATACGCCATCGCAGCGGCAACGGCGCGTTTGTGTAGGCCCTACTGGCTGAAGTTCTCCAGGGTGTCGAGCCCCTTGCGCAGCAGCTGCTGGGATTGCTCGATCAGGCGCCTGCGGTCGTCGCGGAATTCACACGACTTGATCAGATAATTGATGTTCTGGGTTTTGGGGTGGAAGCCTACGAAGCGCAACTTGCAGAAGGAGCGTCCCGACTTGCCCGGCTCACGTTTGAGCAGTTCCCCCTCCAGGCAGCTGTAACCCTTGTCGCCTTTGCGCGTGCAGAGGACCAGGTTCTTGAAGAACACATCGTTGCCCAGCGCCCGTTGTCGGCTGTTGGCGTAGCCAGCAAACGACACCGGATCGAAGCTGAACGGGGCGGCCCCCGCTGAAAGGGGAACGGAACTCCAAAGAATCACAGCCAGCAGGTAGCGACGTACGGCCATGCTCTGTCAGCTGATCAGGAGCCCACGAATGTAGGGGAGGCGACAGGAACCCTTGGCCGCTGTGCGTGGGAGGTGGTGGTTGAGTGATGTCTGGGTGCGACTGGCGTCGTCAGCGGTCGAAGGCTGCTCCGGCTAGGAAGGGGGCACAGTCGCCATTCCAGAAGCGATGAGACGGCTCCATCTGGTGGTGCTCGGGGGCCGCAGTGAGGGCTGCCACATCGAACTCCACGATGTTCGCTTCATGGCGGTCACCTCGATTGACGAGGCGATACCCGAGCTACGTCGCCAGTGGTTGGGTCGCCTTCGCGGACTCCACATCGACAGCTATGTGGCCATCGACTTCGTCGATGGCCATGCTGTTGCCCTGAGCCCTGAGCCCTGGGAGGGGACCGAGCGTCTGTGGTTCGTGAACATGGGCGCCTACGACCCCAGCCAGCTGGCGGAGCTGCACCAGTTCACCCTGGTGGTGGCCCCAAGTGCCCAGGCCGCCAAGGCCAGGGCTCGGCGACGGCTGTTGCCGGGCGCCATCGAGCGCCACACCGACGATCTCCATGACATGGAGGAGGCCCTGCAACTCGGGGCACTGAAGGGTTGGCATGTGCATCTGCCTCTGGATCCCGAGGGCCGGCATCAGCCCCTGGTGCCCGATTGGTTCGGCTACCGCCGGATCGACCGTCAGAAGAAGGATTGAGCGCCCGATGGCCTGGAGGAGGGCTCAGGAAAAACCGCCTGGCCTCGGCCGGCGGCTCGAGAGGGAGACATTGCCACTGGGGGAGGAAGAGGCTGGGCTCGCTGGGGGCTGGGGCACCGCCACCACGTTGAAGGCCAGGGACCAGCGTTCCCCCTCGCCCCGGAACGGGGCCACCGAATGGGGCTGCCAGGCGGGGAACACATAGAGATCACCGGGCAGGGGCAGCACGTAGTGGACCATGCCGGTGCGGAAGCTCTGGATGTGCCACTCCTCGGGGCCGTGGAAGCAGAGCTGGCCGTCGAAGCTCTCCCCATTGATCTGGGGGGGGACCTGCAGGAACAGCACCCCCGAGAAGCTGCCGCCGTGGGTGTGAATGGGGTTGTAATCGCCGGCGCGCTGCACGTTCAGCCAGACATCGATCATCTGCAGTCGATAGCCCCCCGGCCCCCAGGGACCCCGCCCCTGGGGCGGCTGCTGGTCGATCACGTGCCGGATCCAGTGCTCGCAGGCGGGCACGATCACCTCAGCGCAGAGCAGGGCGATCGGGGGAAAGTGAGGCCCCAGTTGGCGCTGGAGCGCCAACTGGCCCGCGAGTTTGCGCGAGGCGTCCGGGGTGCTGCCGGGGTCGCTGAGCACTTGAAGCGCCAGGTGCTGCAGGTCGCTCAGCAGGCGCTCATCCAGCCGTTGCTTGAGCAGAAAGCGCGGAAAGAGGCTCAGCACCTCCGTGGTCGCATCCATGGCCGGGCCGCCGTTGGGCCGAAGTTACGACGCGATCGGGGCCCGCGATGGCGCTGGACGGTGGGGCAAGGAACCGCCTGATGGCCTGAGCCCGATCGATTGGCGATCGCCCTGAGGGCGCGATCGCTTGGTGCAACTGCCATTTGGCCATCACCACTGTTGATGGCCGGCTTCGTTCGCGGTTTGGACAGGCTGCTGTGGGCTCTGGCTGGAGCATCGCTATGACGGAATGCTCGAATCAGCAACTGCGGCTCAGGTGCCTCCCCGACCCCGGGGCCGGGGAGGCATGATTGGCGCGATTGAGCTACCGCCGACAACCGCTGCGACGTTGCAAGCCCCCTTGGGGGGGCCGGCTTCGTCAATGCTCGCTCAGCACGCAGCCACCGCGAGCTGCGTTAGGCCTTGTTGTTCCTGGCGCGGGCCGATCGCCATCCCAGAGGCTTTGGGGCCTGGAAGGATTCGAGGCGGCAGCCGCTGCGCAGCATCTGAGGAAAGCTGGTCAATGGAGAGCTGGCGTGGGCGGGCCACTGGCGACTCGGTTCTCTGGTCTGGTTCAGGTCCAGGGATCGGGGCATCCCTGCCATTCCGAGGGGTGATGCCGCCTGGCGCCTGGATGAACGCAGGTTCAGGGTGCACAACGACCTGGGGCATGGGCTCCGCGCGGGCGCCGGGGCCGTGATGCTCGCCCCAGGGGGACCCTGACGATCCACCCCTTGCCGAGCTGCAGGGGTCAGGAGCTGATCCCGGCGACCAGGTCGATCCTTCCCTGGTCGAGATCGGCAGAAGCGGTTCTGTTTCGCTTGGCCAGGACGCCCCGTTGGCCGATTTCGGCCATGGAGCTTCCCGGTGGGGAAGCCCTTGTTCAGCCATCTGATTCATATCGATCAGGATCGCGCGAGTGTCTGGCTGAACTCGGTCAGCTGGGCCTTTGATGGGCTTGGGCGGTGCGAGCTCGACCCCGCCCAAGCCCCCGAAACGCCTCTTGGCAGGCGACTTGAGAGGCTGATGATCAACAAGCCGGCTAACGGATTTGAACCGATGGCCTTCGCTTTACAAAAGCGCTGCTCTACCACTGAGCTAAGCCGGCATTGAAGGGAGTTTATCGCTCACCCATGGCCCAGAGGAGAAGTTGGGTTCGGCTGCCGCACCCGGTCTTGAGCAGCAGATGGGAGATATGGCTTTCCACGGTGCGCGGACTGAGATAGAGCCGTCCGGCGATCGCCTTGTTGCTCAGTCCTTCGCGCAAGGCTTCAAGAACGCGGCTCTCAGCTGTTGAGATGGACCCATGGCCCAGGGAGACGGGGGCGGCTTGGTTTCGAGAGATGGCCATGGGTTGGGGGCGTTGACCTCTCCAGGATTCCCACGGCCTACCCATGGCACGCTCCGCAACCCTGAACTCCTCAGGCCGGGGTGGGCGCGGGCTCTGGCTCATCGCGCTCGGGTACGGGAAGCGGCGTGGGCCTGGCCCGCTTGATTGGCAGGTTGGCGACCAGAGCGGTGACCCGATCCTCGGTTTCCAGGCTCACATCGCCTTCTTCGAGATCGATCTCGACGTAGCGGGAGACCACTTCGAGGATCTCCCGGCGCATCTGCTCCAGCAGTTCGGGGTTCAGGTCGCTGCGGTCGTGGGCGAGCACCAGCTGCAGGCGCTGGCGGGCAGTGTCGGCGCTGGCCGGTTGGCGCCCTAGCAGCTTGTTGATGATGTCGAGCAGGGTCATCGGGCTCAGAAGATCTTGGTTTGCAGCAGCCGGCCCAGCTTGGAGCGGATTCCCCCGCCCGCCTTGAGCGGATCGATCAACGGCACCTCTTCCCCCGTCAGGCGCCGGGCCACGTTGTTGTATTCCACTGCCGCTGGTGAACGCGTGCCATTGAGAGTGAGCGGTTCACCACGGTTGGTGGAGATAATCACCTGCTCGTCTTCGAGTACCAGTCCCAAAAGGGGGAGGGCCAGGATGTCAGTGACATCGCTGACCGGCAACATTTCATTGTTGAGCATCATCTTGGGCCGGACCCGGTTGAGCACCAACTGGATCGGTTTGATGCCATGGGCATTGAGCAATCCAATCACCCGGTCGGCATCTCGAACCGCCGACACCTCAGGTGTGGTGACCACGATGGCTTCTTCAGCGGCCGCCATCGCATTTTTGAAACCGTCTTCGATCCCGGCCGGGCAATCGATCAGTATGTACTCGAATTGATCGCCCAGCAGCTTGGCGATCTTGATCATGTCGTCGGGCTTGAGCCACTCGAGCATGCGCGGGTTGCCTGCTGGCAACAGGGCCAGGTTGGGGACCTGCTTGTGCTTGACCAGTGCCTGCTCCAACCGGCAGGTCTCGGCGAGGACCTCCTGGGCGGTGTAGATGATCCGGTTTTCCAGGCCCAGGAGAAGGTCGAGGTTGCGCAGCCCGAAATCCGCGTCAAGAACGACGGTCTTATGGCCCAGCTTGGCCAGGGCAATGCCCAGGTTGGCGGTCAGCGTGGTCTTGCCGACGCCGCCCTTGCCGGAGCAAATGAGGATGTGGCGCGTGCGTGCGATGGCGGCAGGTCGCGAAGTGGAAGCAGGTTAGGGCCCTTGGAACAAGTTGGAACGATGGGGCTCGATCAGCTACCTGGCGCTCGCGATGCCGGTAGAAAGGGCTAACCCTGCTCCCCGGCAATGTCGGAGCCCACGTCCCACCACCAGACCCTCCTGGTCATGCCCGACGACGGCGCCGAGTCTGTTGTGGCCCTGATCGATCAGGCACGGGAGCAGTTGCTGCTCAAGCAGTTCAAGATCCAGTCGGACGCGATCGAGCAGGCCCTGCTGCGGGCCCACCAGCGGGGGGTACAGGTGCGGGTCATGCTCAACCCCCACACATCCGGGGGCGACCGCTGGAACGATGAGGCCCATGCCCGCCTCAACGGCTGGGGCATCGAATCGATCTGGACCAGCGAGGCGTTCCCGGTCACCCATGAGAAATCGCTGGTGGTGGATCAGGATTTCGCCCTGGTCGCCACCTTCAACCTGGCGGACAAATACTTCACCGAGACCCGTGACTACGGAGTCGTCACCTACTCACCCCCCGTGGTCGCCCAGGTGATCGCCGGTTTCGAGGCCGATTGGCATCGTCAGTTCTTCCAGCCTGATCTTGGCGTGGGCCTGGTCTGGAGCAGTTTCCATAGCCGCGGCCAGATGGCCCGGATCGTCGATGCCGCCACGGAATCCCTCTGGATTCAGCATCCCAAGTTCGTGGATGCGGTGATCCTCGATCGGATCATCACGGCCCGGGAACGGGGGGTGAAGGTGCGCGTGCTGTGCGGAGGCAAGCACGGCATCAGCGACTGGGACATCTACGACACCTTCGCTTCCCTGCGAGTCATGGAGCGCTTCGGGGTGAAGGTGCGCCGCCAGAAGCACCTCAAGTTGCACGCCAAGCTGATCCTGGTGGATGGGGTGGCGGCCCAGACCGGCTCGATGAACATCGATCGCAGTGCCTTTGACCTGCGCCGCGAACTGGGGATCGAATCCGATGCGCCCGCCGTGATCGCTCGCCTCAAGGCAACCTTCCAGGCCGATTGGGCCGAGGCCGCGAAGTACCACGCTCCTGATCCCCTCGATCCAACTCTCCATGAAGAGGGCGAGCTGGCCCCGGATCCCCACTTCGTGCACGACTGACCATGGCCCATCCCACGCCGCTGGAGCCTGAAGACCTGGCTCCGCCTCCCGGGCTGCGGGACCTGTTCATCGGCATGCTTCAGGTGTCGCTCTCCTCCTTTGGCGGAGGCCTCTCGGCCTGGAGCCAGCGCATCGTCGTGGAGCAGCGCCGCTGGATGACCAACGAGAGCTTCCTCACCGGCCTCACGGTGGCGCGCCTGTTCCCGGGACCCAACCAGATCAACATGGCCGTCTACATCGGCGCCCAATTCCGCGGCCTGGTGGGGGCCGCCATCGCCCTGGCGGGGATGCTGCTGGTGCCGTTCACGGGCCTGATGCTGGTGGGGCTGCTCTATTTCCATTTCCATGAGCTGCCCTCCGTGGACCGGGTGCTGGCCGGCGTGGTGGCGGCCGCGGCCGGCATGGCCCTTTCGATGGGCTTCAAGATCCTTGACCAGTACTGGCGCGATCCGATGGCCCTCGTCTTGGCCGCGGCCACCTTCGTGGCGATGGTGGTGTTCCACGTGCAGCTCATTCCAGTGGTGCTGTTGGCCGGTCCGCTGGCCATGGCCTGGTACTGGCCCCGAGGTACGGCCCCAACAACTCCCCCCCCACGGTCGGTCTGAGCAGCTTGACGATGCCACTGTCCTTGACGGTCTGTACGCCGCTCGCGCTCACCGATCTGGGCAACCTGCTCCAGGTGCTCTGGACCTTCCTTTCTCTCTCGCTGTTTTCGCTCGGGGGTGGCAACACCCTCTTGAGTGAGTACCACCACTTGAGCGTGGTGCAGTACTGCTGGCTCAGTTCCTCCCAGTTCGCCGACATCTACGCCCTGGCGGAGGCCGCTCCGGGGCCCAGTTCGATGATCGTGGGCCTGCTGGGGATGGGGGCCGCCTGGAAGGAGGGGGCGTGGTGGTCGTTGCTCAGTGGCTACGGCGCTGAAGCGGCGATCCTGCTGCCCTCGACTTTGTTGATGGTGGTGGCCTGCCTGAGCTGGAACAAGTTCAAGAACTCCCCCTGGCGGGTGGCCTTCGAGCGGGGGCTTGGGCCGATCACCCTGGGGATTCTGTTCGCGGTCGGACTCAAGATCCTTCAGACCGCCGACACCAACATCCCCGGGGTAATCGTGTCTGTGCTGGTCTGCGTGCTCATGCTCCGCACCCGGATCTCACCTCTTTGGTTCATGGCCGTGGCTGGTTTGCTCGGGGGGCTGGGGCTGATCAATCGCTGATCGGCCAGAGCGGATCGGCCGCCTCGATTTCGATGGCGGCGTCCATCAACCGGGCCGTTTCCGTGAAGCCCGCCGGCGGGTCGTCCTGGGGCCCTCGGGCCACGGCATCGGCGATTCTCAGCTGGAGTGGCCGCAACTGAAGGGCCGTGATCGTCGCTCCGGTGTCGCCGGCGGCCCCCGCGTGGGCCACCCCCCGCAGGCGGCCCCAGACCAGCACGCTGCCACCTGCACTGATGCGGGCCCCTGGATTGACATCCCCCAGCAGCAGCACTGCTCCGGCCACCTGCAGATGATCGCCGGAGCGGAGCGTGCCCCGGTGCACCGTCAGGGCCGTGCTGGGGCCTGAGTGGGCCGGTGGTTCAGGCGACGGACCAGGGAGCAGGCGCTCAGTGGGCAGCCCCAGGGCGGCAGCTGCCACCAAGGTGGCGCCGTTGTAGCCCTGCACCGCGCTCAGTTCCAATCCCCGCTCGGCCAGGTGCTGGGCGACGTTGCGGACGGAGGCGGTGTTGAGCAGCCACTCCCCCGCCTGCAGCAGCACGGGGCCAACCGGTGGCGTGAGACCCAGGGCGTAGCGCACTTGCTCGAGGACGCCACCGGCATCCTCGGACGCGCTTAACCGCAGCACATGGGGCAATTCCGGCCCGCCGGAGGCAATCAGGACAGCGGCCATGCCCGCTCCATGGGGCCTAAACATTAGGCAACGCCTGTGCGGGCACCGATCAATTCCGCCACAGCCCGCCGCAGAGCTCCACTGACTTCGGGCGGATGGATCAGCCAGGCGAGCTCCACGGGCAGGCTGAGGCTGGCCACCTGGGGAGAGAGCAGCTCCAGCGCCTGCAGGTCGCTGCCGTTCCAGAGCCGCAGTCCCCCTTTGTACGGGTCATAGCCACGGGTTTGCCGTTGCTGCAGGCCGCAGCAGAGCTCGGGATCGTGGCCCTCGGCGGTGCTCAGGTGGCCTGCGAGGGCCAGCATCTCCAGCCGCTCTGCGCCGCTGAGGCGGCTCACGTCGGTGGCCTTGAGCAGCTCCCGATCCAGCAACCGGCGGCACACCTGGGCCAGTGCGGCTGGACCCTCCTCCCGCCAGCGCATCAGGTGGTAGCCGGTGCGCACGTCGTCATTGGCCAAAAAGCTATCCAGATCGAGGCACTGGGGCTCCCAGAGCCAGCGGGCCATCACGCTGTCGGCTTTCACGGCCTGCGGTCCGAGCCGACGCGCCAGGGTCACCGCTAGGTCCAGCAACCAGTTGCATACGACGTTCAATCGGTGGTTGTAGACACTGCGGTACATCAGATTGCGCACCAAAAGGTAGTGCTCCACGGCCATCAAGCCTTTTGGGTGCAGGGCCAATCCGCCATCGGGCGAAAGGGTCAGGGCCGCCAAGATCCGCTCCAGATCCAGTCGGCCATAGCTCGTGCCCGTGCTGTAGCTGTCACGGAGCAGGTAATCGAGCCGGTCGCAGTCCAGCTGACTGCTCACCAGGGCCTTGATCGCCGGTTGGGGATAGCGACCGTGCTCCAGCAGGTCGGCCACGGCGCCTGAGCTACCGGGGGCAAAGGCCTCGAGTGGATCGCGCAGGGCGGGGTGGTCGCG
The DNA here is from genome assembly GCF_024345575.1 of Cyanobium sp. Morenito 9A2. Taxonomy (GTDB): domain Bacteria; phylum Cyanobacteriota; class Cyanobacteriia; order PCC-6307; family Cyanobiaceae; genus ATX-6F1. The sequence continues at coordinate 4,727 of NZ_JAGQBJ010000019.1, read as the reverse complement.
GATCAGCCGCCCGGACCAGCTCTCGTGATGCATTCCGAACATCTCCTCGCCGGAATGGCTCAGGGGACCGTGCCCCACGTCGTGCAGCAGAGCCGCCGCCAACAGCACGCCGGCGTGTTGGTCGAGGTCTGGTTCCAGGCGTTGCAGGTTCGTCAGCGCCAGACGGGCCAGGTGGAGCACCCCCAGGGAATGGGTGAAGCGGCTGGATTCAGCGCCGTGGAAGGTGAGAAAGGCTGGTCCCAACTGACGGATGCGCCGCAGCCGCTGGAATGGAGCCGTGTCGATCAGGCGGATGGCCAGGCCCTCGGCCGGGTGATCTCCGTCCAGGCGGATGGCCCCGTGCAGGGGGTCGTGGTAAGTGCGTCGGGTCATGGCCGCGCCCGGGCGGTGTCAAGACGCTGCACCAGCAGGTCTTGTGCCTCCTCGAGCCAGGTGTCCCCTGGACCTCCGGGGTTAAGGGGTTCGGGCTGGGCCAGGGGCCGGTCGGGAACAATGCCCAGATTCTGGATGTCCCGTCCGCTCGGGGTCTGATAGCGGGCCACTGTCACCGCGAGGCCGCTGCCATCCCCCAGGGCGATCAGGGTCTGGATCAGGCCTTTGCCAAAGGTCTTGCTCCCGAGAAGTTCCGAGCGTCCGTCGTCCTGCAGCGCGCCGCCAAGGATCTCACTGGCGCTGGCTGTGCCACCGTTCACCAGGGTCAGCATCTGTCCGCCGTAGAGCTGGCCCACTCCCGCCTGCTGCGGCACCCCCAGGCCACTGCGGTCCACGGTCTCCACGATCGGTTGGTTGTCGATCAGATCATTGGCCACGGCCAATCCAGCCGAGACAAGGCCCCCGGAGTTGTTGCGCAGATCGAGAATCAGCCCTTCCATCCCTGCTTCATCAAGGGCCTCGATCGCCGCTTGAAAGGCCGTGGGTACCGTTTCACTGAACTGGCTCAGGCGCAGGTAGCCCAGCCGGTGGCCACTCTGCTCCAGCAGGCGATAGCGCACCGGTTGGAGGTCCACGCGCCGACGCTCAAGGGTCACTTCCCGCCTTACACCCGCCGGGCTGAGCAGGCTCAGGTGCACGTCGGTTCCATCCGCTCCCCTCAGGGCGGCGGCAGTGGCCTCGAGTCCCAGGCGATCGGCCGACTGCCCCTCCACGGCCAGCACCTGACTGCCACTGGGGATCCCGGCCCCCTGGGCCGGTGAGCCCTCTAGTGGAGCCACCACCACGATGGTGCCGTCCGACTCGTGGAGGGCCAACTGCAGCCCCACGCCGGTCACCGTTCCTTCGGTGCTCGAGCGCAGGGTGTCGAAATCGTCGGGCCGCAGAAGGCGGGTGTAGGGATCACCCAGGGGTTCGAGCATCGCCTCGATCGCGGAGTAGGCCTCCGCGCTGCTGTTGATCGTTCGCTCCAAAGCCTTTTGGCGCAGGCGCCGCCACTGCACGCGATCGAAGCGGGCGGGGTCCACGAAGCTCTGATTAACCAGGCTCCAGCTGGAGACCACCAGTGCCTGGGCATCGTTCAGGGCCAGCGCCACCGGTGTCCACAGAAGCCAAGGGCTCACCAGCAGCAGCGCGCTGAGCAGCAGGGCCAGCAGGCTCTGGGGCACGCCGGAGACGGCTCGTGTTGCAATCGGTTGAGCTTCCCGGGGAAGGGGGCGCTTGGCGTTCACGGCCGCTCCAGGGCGATCGGTAGACTCTCGCAACACCAGCCCCCCGCTGCATGGCGAACTCCTCTCCTGCCGCAAAGTCGTCTCCCATCTACGACTGGTTCCAGGAGCGTCTGGAGATCCAGGAGATCGCAGACGATATCTCTTCCAAGTACGTGCCACCGCACGTCAACATCTTTTATTGCCTCGGCGGCATCACCCTGGTCTGCTTCCTGATCCAGTTCGCCACTGGATTTGCCATGACCTTCTACTACCGCCCCACGGTGGCGGAGGCCTACAGCTCCGTTCAGTACCTCATGAGCGATGTCAGCTTCGGCTGGTTGATCCGCTCGGTTCATCGCTGGAGCGCCAGCATGATGGTGCTGATGCTGATCCTTCACGTGTTCCGCGTGTATCTCACCGGAGGCTTCAAGCGTCCGCGTGAACTCACCTGGGTCACTGGAGTCGTCATGGCGGTGATCACCGTCTCGTTCGGTGTTACAGGTTATTCCCTTCCCTGGGATCAGGTGGGCTACTGGGCTGTGAAGATCGTCTCAGGCGTGCCGGCGGCCGTGCCGGTGGTCGGTGATTTCATGGTCGAACTTCTGCGCGGCGGCGAGAGTGTTGGCCAGTCCACCCTGACCCGCTTCTACAGCCTTCACACCTTCGTGATGCCTTGGCTGCTGGCGGTTTTCATGCTCATCCACTTCCTGATGATCCGGAAGCAGGGCATTTCCGGTCCCCTCTGAACTGTCCTAAGCCTTCATTCGCCCTAGGCTTTGCTCAGCTCGCATCACCGTTCGTCTCTAGGTCAACCCCATGCACATCCTCAAGAAGCCGGATCTCTCCGACCCCAAGCTGCGGGCCAAGCTCGCCAAGGGCATGGGACACAACTACTACGGCGAACCCGCCTGGCCCAACGACCTCCTCTACATCTTTCCGGTCGTGATTCTGGGCACCATGGCCTGCCTTGTTGGATTGTCCGTTTTGGATCCAGCCATGCTCGGTGACAAGGCTGATCCTTTCGCCACACCTCTCGAAATCCTGCCCGAGTGGTATCTCTATCCTGTCTTTCAGATTCTCAGGGTAGTCCCCAACAAGCTTCTGGGCATCGCACTTCAGACCATGATTCCTTTGGGCCTCATGTTGATTCCTTTCATCGAGAGCTTCAACAAGTTCCAGAATCCATTCCGACGCCCCGTGGCCATGGCGGCGTTCCTGTTCGGAACAGTTTTTACTATTTATCTTGGTATTGGCGCTGCCATGCCCATTGACAAGTCCCTCACCCTCGGGCTGTTCTGAATCTGTCAGCCTCAAGTTTTGCCCTTTTGTCAACAGAGCCGCTGCCCTAGGCAGCGGCTTTTTTTGCTAGGGCACCCCTCTTGATGCTTTGCTATCACGATCGTCTAGTCGAGATCAAGGTTCAACAGCGTCACGTCCTCTGGACGGACCCTCAGCAGATGATGCAGCAGCAGGAAGCCCACGATCGTCCAGGTCTGGTAGGTGCGTGATTGCTGCCCCACCCAGGTGCCCGTAGGGCCGTCGAAGTATTCGGCCCATTGCTGGCGAGGCAACTGGTTGAGCTGCGACCAATAGCACTCCTCTAGGAGTGCCTTCATCTGACCCATCAGCAGCACGTCGGCTTGGGGATACAGCCGTTCATGCAGCAAGATCGCGCTCCCCATGTACCAGAGCAGACTCGGCCAGTGGCCGCCGTTGTGATAGCTCCACGGCCAGTTTTTCGGGTCTGAGCCGGTCCTGTTGGCCCATTCACCGTTTTCCATGGGCGGATGGCAGATCCGCATGGGCATCTGGGCCATCAAGTGCTTGCGGTTGTGAAGCACCAGCCGGAACAGGGCGCGCTGCTGGGGGGCCGCGAGCAGTCCGAACAGGCAGCCCAGGCTGTTGCCCAGGCTGTAGAAACGGAAATCAGGTCGGCCCGTGCGCATGTTGCCGATCAGGTAGCCACCGCGGTTCTCCAACCAGTCCTGCAGCCAGTCGGGAATCACCTGGGGCTGGACGTTGAACTCATTTTCGTGCTGTTGGTCGCCGTACTGCTCGGTGGGGCGGCGCCTGAGCACCTGCATGGTCTTGCTGGTGACCCAGTAGTGCTTGAGGAGGAAGGAGCGCAGATCCTGTTGCCATTGGCGGGTGAGTTCCAGCCGTTGCTCCAGCAGCCGGCTTTTGCTGCCCTGTTGGCAGAGCTCCATCAGGCGGCAACAGCTGCGCAGGCAGCCAAACAGCAGCACCTCCACTTCCAGGGGTGCGCCCCAGACGTCCATGGGACGGTCAATCATGAAGGCACAGTCGGGCACAAACAGCACAGGGGTGCCCTCGAAGCTGGGATGGAGCACGAGATCCAGCAGCAGCTGAACGCCCCGCTGCACCCGCTGGCTCACTCCGAATTCCCAGTCCTTGCTGCGGCTCACGTAGAGCCAACAGAGAACGGGCCACCAGAGGCTCGCATCCACGGAAGTGATTCGTCCGATCGAGCGTTGGCCGTAATCCGCGATCAGCTCGCCGTTCTGCTCGATGAAGCTGGTGGGGAACACGCCTCGGGTCTGGTAGGCACTGCTCTGGAGCTCCAGGCAGAGTTCGAGAAAGTTGCGAACGATCTCGAAGCGCCCCTGCAGCAGCAGGTAGATCATCACGGGCACGTTGTCCCGCAGGAAGATCTCTCCGTAATTGAGTTCCTGGTGGTTGCGGGGATGCTCCAGGGCCGCCACCGAGCCGGCCAGTTCGCCACGCACCCGAATCAGGGTGCGCTCAAAGTGCTCACGGGCCCGTTGCACCACGGCCTCTTCCTTGGAGCTGGGCCGTACCCGCAGCTGCTCTTGACTGAAATTTCTTGCCACCACGTTCTCCCCGGGCGAATGCCCTCCCACCAGAACCTAGGCATGGCAAGGGGTATGGGCGGCGAACAGGGGCATTGTTCAATGCGTTGAGTCCGCTCTTTGGTGGCCCCTGAGCTGGTGTGTTAGTGTTTTGGACTGCGCCCCACCGAGAGGGGGAGCGCAGAGCTGAAGCGAAAACAGAGGGAGGCGCAAGCCGAGCGATGTTGTAGGTTTAGCGAGCGGCCGGGAGGCCGCC
>NZ_JAGQBJ010000018.1 GCF_024345575.1 Cyanobium sp. Morenito 9A2 | reverse complement strand
AAAGACAGGGCAGATTTACTCCGGAATCAGCAGTCATTACCTGATTGAAGCCTTGAGGTCCATAGATGCGCTCATTACGGTCATGGTGCCGCGTTGGCACCTGAACGGACGGCCTTGCCCAGAGTTTGCCTGACCTGGGGTTCCCACGACTTCGTGGACATTGATCAGGGATTCACAGGGGTGAGTGTAAAGGTCGCGATGAACCTCTGATCACAGTCGATCGGCCTGATGCAGCCAATCGTTGAATGGCGCCGTTCGCGGTTGTAGGAACCCTCGATCCAGAAGGCCAGATCAAGCTGCAGCTGCTGGGGTGAGATCAGCTCCTCTCGATTGTCATCCAGGTCCAACTCCAGCTACTGCTTCGCAGAAGCCTTCGGCTAGAGGGTGGAAAAACAGCTCTCCACCACGGCGTTGTCCCAGCAGCAGCCCTTGGCGGACATGCTGCAGACGATCTTCTGCTCCTTGAGCAGATCGCGGTAGTCAGCAGCCCGGTACTGGCGGCCCTGATCCGAGTGAATCAGCAGCGTCTCCCGCTCCACATGCCGGTGGCCGAGGGTTCGGTTGAGAGCCTCGATCACCCGAGCGGCATCCATGCGGTGATCCAGCTTCCAGCCGACCACACGGCGGCTGAACAGATCGATCCAGACGGCCAGATACCGCCAGCCGGCGCTGATGCGGATGCAGGTGATGTCACCCGCCCTGCAGCGAGACTCGCTGCGCGAGAAGCCTGCGGCTACGGGGCCGGGGGCTGGAAGTCCTGCTGCTGCAGCTCCTCTACCACCCCGGAGGCCCCGCTCCTGCCATTGTGGCAGGGCCGGATCGGTTGACGGGTCCTGGCCCGCAGCTCGGCACAACGCATGAGCCGGGCGACACGGTGGCGTCCTGCCGGATGTCCTGCAGCGCGCAGCTCCTGGTGAATCCGCGGGGATCCGTAGACACCGCGGTGCTCCCGGGGACACCGCCTCGATCTCAACAGTGAGCTGAGTATTCGCGGCCGCCCGCTTTCCCGGCGCCTCCTGCCGCTACCTACAGGCGTAGGAGCCACTGCGGGCCACTCCTATCTGGCGGCAGAGCCAGGCCACCGAGTGTCGTTCGCCAAGTGCATCGATCAGGCACGACCTCTCGGCGGCAGCTTCTCTCATCGCAAGCGGAACTCCTACGGGCTACGCAACGTGCGCTGCCGCCAGCCTGAACAGAAATCGTTCTCCCCCCTGAGCTCTCGCACCGCTTGACGGAGACGGCTGAGTTCAGCGCGCTCCTCGCTGCTGAGCACGCCCTGGTCCCTGGGGCCGCCGTCACCACGGTCAATCCGGGCCTGGCGAACCCAGCGGGCCAGGCTGCTGGAGGGAAGGCTGAGCCGTCACCAGGTAACGGCAGAGCAGGAGAGGCCTTCCTGGAGGCAGAACGCGACAGCCTCCTGATTCTGCGGCGCCGTGAATCGGCGCAGGGTCTAGGTGGGGTTGGTCATCGACGAAGAGACTGATGGTCATGGCGTGACCCCCTAGAGACCTGCCCACGGAACCGGGGCAACCCCAAAACCTCAGTCTGGAGACCTCGGTTTTTACGCCTCGTTCAAGGTCTTACCGTGAAAGAGACGCGGCTAACGCTCAGAAAGACCAGGAAGGCGGCTCCCCGCCGAATGGCGCGTGTTCTCATGGACACGTCCCAGGCCTCTCGTCAGCCCAGACCTCGAGTCATTCCAGGCTTGGTGGGAATGGAAGAGGTGGAGGTTCGGGCTTGCGAAAACAGCGGTTCAGCTGACAGAGCGGCTCCCTGGGTTCCATGCACAGCACCACTCTAAGGAAAATCGTTGCACCGCTCACCACTTGAAGTTGTGACCAAATATGTGTAAGTCAGCGAATGTGTTGAGGGCCCGATCTGGCCCTGAAGTCAGTAGCAACGACGCCATTCCGAGACCTGTGTGTGGCGATTAAGGGTGTGTTGCGGCTTGTATGCGGCGCATACGCGGGGGGTAGCGGGTAAACACCCCATGATCCCTCGCTTTCTATACAAGAATTGCCACGGAAGAAAAGAGAATACTTCATGCCATCAGATGCGTTCAGCGATTATCTCCACACAATCGGCCGCATTCCTTTACTCACCCCTGCAGAAGAGCTTCATCTTGGGACCATTGTTCAGCGTTGGCAGCAGGACAGCGGAGAGTGCTGCGATCTCGAACGGCGAGGACGTCGGGCCATGAAGCGAATGGTGAGCGCCAACCTGAGACTGGTGGTCACCGCGGTCAAAATGCGTCAACGACGGATCATCCAGCTGAGGCTGGATTCCATGGACCTGGTGCAGGCCGGCAACATCGGTCTCCTGAGGGCCGTGGAAAAGTTTGACCCCAGGCGCGGCTACAAATTTTCAACCTATGCCTACTGGTGGATCCGCCAGGCCGTGAACCGCTATGTCCAGGAGCAAACAGGTTCGATCCGACTGCCGGTGAACGTGATTGACCTGGCCACACGGGCTGCGTCGATCCTGGCGAGCTCCGACCGCACAGTCAGTTCCCGCGAGCTGGCCCAGCAACTCGGGGAAACCGAAGCCAGACTCCAGTTTGCGATTCAAGCCGCTCGCCGTAGCCATATGGTTTCCCTCGATCAAAAGGCCGGCGGTGAAAATGAGATGACCCTCCTGGATCTGGTGGCCGATCCCAGTGAGCTGCGACCGCAGGAGGACTACCACTGGATGGAGCAACACCTGCAGCAGCTTGATGAGAAGGAATTCCATGTCCTGAAACTAAGACACTGCCAGGAAAGACAATTGTCCTATGCCTCGGTGGCTCAGCTCACGGGACGAACTAAAGATCAAGTGCAACGCATCGAACGTCATGCCTTTGTAAAACTACGCCGCAAGCTAACGCCCATGCTGAATCCTGTTTGAGCTGGGCGTGACTTGCTCTGGCGATGGCAGGGGTGATGACTCCAACGTTGGACCTGCCATTCTGATCGGTGGTCATCAAGGCTGCTCGAGGCCCCGGATGTGATCTCTCACTGGGTCATGGGGCTCTGGGCGTATGGCTCGTATGCTCCGTCACCATAGGGGAAAGCGATGAAAGTCATTGACGAAGAAGAAAAAACGCATCGGATCGCCGCAGACTTGAACCACTATGCTGCGTTCTAAAAGAACATGATCCTGTCTTTATTCGGGTTCGTTTTGGTTGGTATGCAGCCCATATGCTCCATTGATTCATGCGTGGTTTCATCGATACAGGGAACGCTTACGTCGGTCGATTCACGCCAACCTTCGAGACGAAAAGCCCATTAAAACCGACATTTTACCGCAGAAGTCCTACGACTCGACAAGCATCAACATCGACACACTCCTTTACCTTGAGCATCAGTGCAGCATTGAGGATTTCAATTTGGTACAACTCTGCAGCTGGCAGCAAGAGACAGAACGACTACACGAGCTCAGGGTCATGTCCCAATACATATGCGCATCTTCAAGAATTACCGCGATGGCGGGCCTCTTGGTTGCAGGCAACCAATACAAGCTCCTCAGAATTCGCCGAAATGACCATACACACTATAACTTTTACCGGAACGCTCTCCACAACGACAAAGAGATTCTCCTTAAGGGGCAGCGGCAGGCTTTGCAGAAGTTCTCGAACGATCTTCGAGATTTGCTGATACCACGACTCACGTGCTTGGTTTGTGCCAGCAAGCTCTACACGATGTCGTATGACCAGCTGGACTGGCTGGAGTATGCGATGAGCCTAGAGCCGGATTCACATCACTAGGCCGCACCAGTTGTCCAAGACATCCTTGATCAGACCCTCAGGAAGCCTCTCCCTGATAGAACCACCGAGATCCAGTAGCACACATTGATGCAGTTGGCATGAACAAAACTCGTCCAACAATCGGATTCACCGAACGCCGCGATAACGCTCCGGTTGCAAACGGACATCGGTGGCGCGGTATCGGAGATCCGGGCCGATCAGCAGCAGCTGGAGGCACGGAGTCTGTGCACGCAGACCCATTCCGCCAGAATGATTTTGATGTAGGCGAAGTCGTCTGGAAGCCATAACGTTCCACTTTCCTGCTGGTCTGCGGGCTGTGGGGCCCGGTACGGATTCCAGGGGGCGGCGGCGTTGCGCCAGACCCTGAGCGGCAGGTGGAGCCGTTGCCGAAGAGAACCCGGCGGCAGGTGATCCCCTGCCCAGAGAAGCATGCGCCAGCACAGGCCAGGAAGCCAACGGCCGCCGATGTGCTCGCCAACGAGCACATCGACGGTGGCCAGGTTTACCGTGTCATTCAGATTGACAGGTGACGTCGATCTCGTTGACTCGGGACATCAGCGAACACAGCCAATCCAATCAAGTGTGGATCAACCTGCCATCAGATGAAACCTAAGCGATACTGGCATGACCAGACATTCAAGCGGCATAATGGCAGTCAAGAAGTGTACCCCACGTGAAAGCCACCCCTTCACGCTCCTATTGAACAACCAATCCCTTTGATTGTGCCAACCACTGAACGACGTCCTTATACAACTTCTTCTTAAATCTCTCTTCAAGACGTAACACAAGAGCTTCGGCAACCAATGTCGCAACTGCTCTGTAGAGCGGCCCCCGCATCGTCTTGCTTGCAATCTGAATCGTGGCCACAGCGTCAAGACCGCCTTGATTCGCCTTGACTCTGATCAAAACCCTGGCACTCGCCGGTTGGCTTTGCTCATTCTGGTCGCGGGCAAATCTAGTCACGGCATTGATAATCAGCGAGGGGCCTCGGACGCTTCTTTTTATAATCCAGATTCGCGAACCAAACTCTCTACCTCCAATTGAGATCCCAGTCGATTCATACCGATAACATCCTTCGCGCAGCTTCTGAATCCTGCTTTTTGCGAGCAGACATCTCAGCGGATTTTCTGTGCAAAGAATATATTCACACAGCTCAGATTGCAAATTTTTTTCAGGAGTTGCTTTGATTTCTACTTGCGAATGCTTGGAGCGACGAGCAAGGCTTCTACTTGAAGTCATGAAGCACGCGATACTATCGCCATCCTCTCACATTTGACATGACCTTCGCCCACAACTGCTATGATGTAAAAAAATCACGCCGAGATGAGTCACATCTCGGCGTGATGGCAGCCGCAAAGGATTGAGGCTGGCAGCGAGGCATCCTCATCAACATTGCTGACTCAATCAATTAAGCCATAGAAGCGACATCTGAAGGCAATAAGAATGTGAAACCCTGAAGTAATATAGATCAACCTCGCAAACAATGAGGGCGGGGAGGGGCGAGGCCCCGCCACGAGAAGCTGATCAGAATCCGCCAAGAAGCCTGAAAATGGATGTGGCGTTGAGCAGGGGGCCAATGGGCTCAACTGCTGACTTAAGGCTATCGTTTAGCTTCGCCCATCCATGGCGATCAACAATCAATGTATCGCCTTGTTGCATTGGAGGATTCTCCGGAGATCCAAGCGAAGCTGCTGGATTGTAGGAGATAATCGATTGCTTGATTGCCCCTGTGGACTGGAGCCTGAGTAACTTGATTGTCGTCTTACTTGCGCGTCGATTCAAGCCACCAGCCGAGAGCAACGCCTGAGAAAGGGGACTGTTTGCTTTAATGCTCTGGTTTCCGGGGCTCATGACCTCACCAATGACATTCACACTAATCGTATCGGGCGCAAATGTTGACGAAGCAACGGACAACAAATCGGCTTCAGAGAGCTTATCCGCCCTGGCAATTGAAATTGCATCACCATCGTAAATCAATGGATTAGCGACTGGATCTGACCCCCTAAGCACCTGCCAGAAGTCATAATGAAATGTTCTAAGTTTCGACCCTGGACCAGCATCAGCCCGCACAATCATGACATTACCCAAATCTCCTTGTGCAGTAAGACCGCCGGCTTTCTGAATTGCATCAACCAATGTTGGCCATCCACTGGTGGAGATTGTCGTAGCACCACCGGTGGGACCAGCACTCCCTAGTTGGTTGCTGCCCCCTTGGGCGATACTGTAAAGGCCAGGCCGTTGCACCTCGCCGCTGATCGAGACCCTCAAGGGCCTTGAGCCAACAAGATCAAGGTAGACAATTGGACGGCGCAGGATCAATGAATATCCTTTCGAAATCCGCTTTCTTGCCTCGTCAAGGCTTAACCCCCAAACCGAGACACTTCCTAGTCGTGGCAGATTGACTGTTCCATCGCTCAAGACTTCTACGCTCGCCTGATAGCCCTCTGTCTTGAATACTTCCATGCGCAACCTATCTCCCGGACCAAGCCTATAACGAAAAGCGTTTGGCGCATTAGGCAAACTATTGGCCCATGCAGGCTGCATCATCAACAGGCCAAGCGCAAGTCCAATGGCAGAGATTTTCGTTGGTGTCATCATGATTAGCCTAAGATGTAAATGTGCAGGATTCAACAACAGGTCGTGATGGCCAAAAGCATTCCTTCTTGGTGAGGTTCAAGAGTCTTTCCCGACCTGCATGAGCCAAGGCTATCCTAAGATGGGGTTTGGTCACTAAATCGCTAATTGCTTCCAGCCACTGCTGCTGGTCATCGCTAAGAAGTAAGCCGTCAACATCAGGCCGTACAAAACCTCTGTAAGGTGGTCGATCGGAGTAAAGACCTGCGGCGCCACAACGGGCAGCATCCACACATTTTACAGCTGCTCTGGCAGCGTTAAAGGGAGTGGCAAGCAGGGGCGAGAGAAGGATGTCAACCCGCTGAACTGAGCTGGTTTCAGCCAAATACGACTCCCATTTTAGGGGATGGAGTGTTCGCAGGCGCGGAACGTGCCTGGATCGTCGATGAATTGTGTGGTCACCGAAGAGGTCCACATACGTCTGCTCAAAACGTTTCTGAACTTCCTCCAACAACGGTATCAACCATTCTAGTTCATCTGTATGGACACTTGTGCCTAGGTAGGCCAACTGCAACCGGGGCTTCTGCAACAGCAGCGAAGGGTGAGGTTGCAATGGAAGCAACACAGGATTCAGACTTGGGTAGCGGACGGCCAGTTGGTCGCTCGTTACCAGCACCTGATCGAACAGGAGAGGAATCTGACGCCTTTGATTGGTAATGCGAGCCTCAAGACGCCGACGGTATGGGCGGGGCAACTCGCGCAAGACCAGAGGGTCCAGGAGATCGTCGTCCATGAGGTAGGCAAGAGACCTGCCGCTCAGTCGGTGACGGCGCAGCAATGACAGCCAGGACCTGGGCAAATAGCGAACCACAATCGTGGTGCACGCCTGATCCAGCCAGTGGTCCGCCTCACCAGTGGGTGGTGAGCCAGTATCCAGGCAATGCAGCCGAAAACCCTTTTGCTCCAGGGGGTAACGGAGAAAGTGATCAATGGTCGGCCCCGCTCCATGATGGAGAAGCAGAGCAAGGGGGGCTGATGACGTTGCCATGGAGCCGTGACTTTCCCTGGCCTGACCCTAGTGGTGAATGAATGGCACAGATTGACTGCTGTGCCTGTTCCTTGTGGCGTCGGTCCCACGTGCCGAGCAGCATCTAGGCCCCGACCCACCGCCTGGAAACACCTAGTGGTCGCCGTTGGCCGTGACCACCCGACAGGGGTGTCGAGAAAGTCGCTGAAACGGCTGAACATGACCATCTCCGACGGCCTCCGCACTGATGCCGTCCTCCCCGCACCAGCTCAGGAGCGTAGAAGGAATCCACCACCTACGCCCCCAGCATGAATCCCTCAACCTGGCCGTAGGTGTTGAAGACATCCATTGAATTCAGTTGCCAAGATCCTGGTCAAAAGTCCTTAGGAGGGTCCACACAATCATTCGAGACGCCCATCGCTAAGGGGAAAGACCCTGAGTGATGGACGAAAGCAGTGTTCTGAGATGAAGGCCAATCCAGGGTAGCCGACTCTGAGCGGACAAAACCTCACAACGTCAGCTGCGGCATGGGAGACCCGGGTGGACTGGCGGCGAATCTGATGGGAGCACAACCAACACCTCTGAGCCCATTCATCATCCTTTCCAACAATCATGTCGCCCCAAGGGGAAGGTGGCACGGTCCTGGAGGAGGCCCAAACCAGCCGTAGCGCGAGAGGCCGAGACGGTCAGAGGGAATGGCCCAGTCAATCACTGACCTTGGCAAGGCGGCCTGGCGTGAAACGTGTAGATTCATTGCCGCAACTCAGCGAATTGCCCTCAACCAGAGCAATGATGATAACGCTGAAGTCAGCAAAAAAGCAAAACCACTTACAGGTGTTTGTGCTTACCATGAAAGGTTCCTTCCATGGCCACCATTGACAGACTTTTGAACTTCAACACCGTTGGGCAGCCGACTGATGAAGCCGCTCCATTCAGTGATGCGAACCTGAGCAGCAAGCAACTAGCACCTTATCAGACCACTCTATCCGACAGCTCGGCTGATCCGATCATAAAAAGTCCATTCTACAAGGCCATTTTTGCCGACTCATTCAACCTCGATACCCCAGAAGAGATCGTTGGTGCCAACTTGAATGGGCAGGCTGTGGAAGAGTCTTCCATCGGAAGAACATCCTGGTCCTCGCTCAGTGTTTACCGAAATGGTTCTAACAGTTTCGCTGAGTCGGCCGGAAATGGCTTCATCGCTCCCAATCGATCACACTCATCCTCAATCGCCACTCTGCCATACAACATTGAGTCAGGTGTTTATCAGATCAGCGCAGATCTGTTTCCCGAATTTACTCCAGGAGATGCTGGGTTTGATGAATTTGGGTTTTTAGGTATCGGCTTTTTCATGAAAAGCGGCGGTCAATACTGGTGGGCGTCTGGGACGACAAGCTTGTTTTTCATGTTTAATAGTCGTGGTTCCTGGGAACTGGATGGCGCTGTAAATGGCGCCAGTGCACAAGTGGCCAACTTACCGCCATCGGGCACTTGGAATCAGGAGCCCGTTCGGGTGACACTGACCTGGGATACCATTGCCAACCTCGTCACAGGCACCATCAATGGGGTCGTCGCCTTTAAAGACGTTAGCCTGAATGGCACGGGAATTGATTCGTCCAAGGTAAAGCATGTCGGCTTTGCGCGGGATGGAAGTCTCGGCGCCAACTCGAGGATTGATAACTTCTCATTTTCGACCAAAAGCTATCAGGATCACTACAACCTGGCCGAAAATAGCGCCGCGGGAACTCCCATTGGCACCATCGGAACGACACCCCTCGCCAACCACTCTTACGCCATCACGGCCGGCAACACAGACCCCAACCACAACGGCCAGGCCGCCTTCTCCATCGATCCCACCACCGGGGCCCTCTCCGTCAACGACACCGGCGACCTCGACTACGAGACCACCCCGAGCTTCGACCTCAAGGTCACGGCCACCAGCAGCACGGGACTCGCCGACTCCGCCGTGGTCACCGTTGATCTGGCGGACGCCAACGAACCGGACGGCAGCGCCGGCGACGACCACCTAAACGGCACGAGTGGTCCTGACCATCTCGACGGCCTGGCCGGTCACGACACGCTCCGTGGCGGCCGCGGAAACGACTGGCTCGAAGGCGGCCTCGGCGACGACTTCCTGAGCGGCGGGACCGGAGACGACACCCTCCGAGGCGGCCGTGGTCACGACCGCCTCGCGGGTGGCCGCGGCGACGACCTCCTGAGCGGTGGAGCTGGGCGCGACTGGGTCCTCGGCAGCGGCGACACCAACTTCACTCTCACCGCCACCCAGTTGAGCGGAATGGGCACCGACACCTTCTCCGCCATCGAAGTGGCCCTATTGGTTGGCGGCGCCGGAGCCAACACCCTGGACGGCTCCGGCTTCACCGGGAAACTCGTCATCTACGAGGGCAAAGGCGGCGACGATACGCTTCTCGGCCGCGCCAACGGCAAAGACCGCGTCCGTGCCGTCGGCGATGTCGACTTCATTCTCACCGACACCACATTGATCGGTCTAGGCACCGACACACTCACAGGCATCGACCAGGCCAAACTGATCGGGTACTCCGGAGCTCACCGCTTCGATGCCAGCGCCTTCACCCGCGGACCAGTGGTCATCAACGCCGGAGCCGGTGACGACATCCTCGAGGGCGGCACCAGGAACGACCTCTTGCTGGGAGGGCTTGGCCTTGACACCTTGACGGGTGGAGCCGGTGCCGATCGCTTCCGGTTCGACACCGCCCCCCATGGGTTGACGAACCGTGACAAAATCACCGACTTCTCCGTCGCTCAGGGGGATCGCATTGAACTCTCAAACGCTGTCTTCTCAGCGCTCGGATCTGCCGGCGCCCTTGCCGCCAATCAATTCCTGATCGGCTCTTCTGCCACGACCGCCAGCCAAAGGGTCCTCTACGACGGCGCCACAGGTGTGCTCTCCTACGACAGTGACGGTGCTGGAGCGACAACGGCAATTGCGTTTGGAATGCTCACAACTGGGCTGGGACTCACCAATAGCAGCTTCCTTGTGATCTGAACCTCGGGCACCGACGCTCAGCCTGGAATGGCCGCCAGTGTGCAGATCCATCAAGGTACTCCGTGCTCCATCGAACAACCCAACGAAGGAGACCCCTTTAATGGGCACCATGAAATATTGAATAATTGCCATGCGAATGACAAGAAATCGCTGGGCTTACACATACTCTTGAAGTAAAGCTGCGTCAGCCCATGCAACAACCACGGGCATTTGCAATAACTACAAGCCATCCAGGAAGCCCTGAATCTACCCACTTGATTGAGAACCAAAAAAGAACCAACAACGGCAACTAGGTGGAAGAAAGCCTGGCTCCGGCTGTTATTACTAAGAAGAGAAATGACGCCCTAGCAGACGGATCAAAAGCGGGTGCAAGGTTGGCCAGCAAGGGAGCTCGTATCGCCAGCCCGACTGAATGGTGGCACACGAACTACTTGCGCGAAGCCATTGCCACACCAACATAAGAATCGGCCGTGCCATAATAAAGGTACCACAGGTCATGATAAAGAACGAGACCCTCAACGAAGACCGTACCAGCCGTGTACTGCCCAGTTGTCTCAAAAGCAAGTTTCGGCTCCAGGAAAGGCTTGTCCATGCGATCGACAAGAATCGCAGGATTGTCTTTGCTGAACAGAGCCTGACCGGCTGTATAAGCTCCCGGTCCAATGGAAGGATCACCACGGCCTTGGCAATCATTCTTACCGTTGTAAAGCAGAACAATTCCATCATTGGTCAGCACGGGCGATGGTCCCACTTCAGTGAGAAGCGAATCGAAGTAACCCCTGCGGGGGGAAATCAACTCCAGGATCCTGCCCTTGGCATCAAGAACAGGTTGCCAATGCAAAAGGTCGCTGGACGTTGCCAAGTGAACAGCATCCTCTCCCCAATAAAGCCAGTACTTACCGTTGATTTTTGCAGCGACAAGCCGGCCATCCTTTTCCTGTTGAACGACACCACATGCCTTGTGCCATTTCGGAATTCCAGGCTGCATGAGGCCATCAGTCCCTGCAAAAATTGGCCCGTGCTTTGTCCATTCCTTGAGATCCTTTGACGTCGCAACACCTATTTTTGCACTCCTCTCCAGGCCTTTTGGATTATCACGATTCCACATGGTGTAGTAGACAGCAAAAAATCCATTCTCGCTTTCAACAGCCCTAGGGTCCTCACAACCTCCGCACCATTCATCATCGGCCCATTCGTCCACTGCGGGGTAGATCAACGGTTTCGGTAGAAGCCCGAAAGAAATCCCATCCTTGCTCACAGCAGCACCGATGCGCGATGTATATCCACCAACTTCATCACCATTTCCATCTTCCGCACGGAATAGGAGATAGATCGTGTCCTGATAGACGGTCGCTGCAGGGTTGAACGTGTGGTTCTCCGCCCAGCGAACCATCTCGTTCTTCATGGGGCAGTCAAAGAGCACCGTTGGCGTGGGCGTGATGATCGGCCGATCGCAGGGGCGAACGAACGGACCGATCACCCACGACTGTTCCTTCAGATATGGTGTCACTTTGCCGAAGTGGAAAAGCGACATGATCGTCTTCAAGGACATGTCTCGAAAGCTACGGATGGACTGAGTTGTTCAACCTATGCCTTCATCTAGGCTCCTCGCACCCAGCGGCTGAATCCCTAGACCCGAGGGGCACTGAACGTTGGGGTGACGTGCGTGGCATCAAGTGCGTGATCTGAGTCGTTAACTGAGGTGATAGACGTCAAGTAGCTGAGGCTCACTGACTTTACAAGTCTAAGCCCTATCGAAGCCTAAGGCCGAACGTGTCCATGAAAACATCAACCTCACTACAGTCCACGGAAGGATTGATGCGTGGATCACTGCATGACCAAGTTTAAGGGCACCGCAACCGCGCATCGACTTCCACTCCAAGAGCAGCGATGTCCACGGTTCTCTTTAGGAGCCCACTCCTAAACCCCTATCGAACCGGCAGATGACAATGATTCTCTCAGAGGCGCAGAGGCGGCATGCCTTTCGGTTTAACTAGATACAGCGTTTGACGACCCATCTCTGCAGACGCCTCAATCTCGTAGCCGTAGTCCAGAAATGCGGTTCGCAAATCCTCATCGTGCAAGGTGCTCCTCCAATTCCCTCCAGTCAATTGTGCGAGTCGAGTTCTTTTTTCAAAAATATTGTAAGTAATCACCATTCGCTTTGCATGCGAAGCAACCTGAGCAAGATGCTGCAAAGGATCATCGAGATACTCGAGCACACCGAGGAAGAGAACCAACTCGACTTCAACCAAGCAGTCATCGGGAAGCCTCTCAGAATTCAAGTCAAGGACAATTGTTCGATCATCACGCTTCACGTGGTCAATGGGAAAGTATGAGCACGGATGAAGCAATGCCTCAGCATTCATAGCTCCACAGCCCACATCTGCGATCGCCAATCCCCGTGGAACCCACCCAGCAACAATCTCATCCCGCTTGCCCCAAGAGTTTAGGAACGGAACGATCCCTTCAGAGGAAGCCCTTTCCGCAGTAATCTGAGCCTCGAGTCGCAATCGCAGCTGCACTGCATGGGACTGAAGCCACAATGGCCTCAAGCCAATCAGCGGCATCGCAAAACAGAGATACATCCCATTGTCATTTCTAAAGCGCAAAATCTCGAAACGTTCCTCGATAACTCTACCCAAAGAGCCTTCGCACTCGGCCTCAGATCTCTGAGTTGCATAGACAAAAGGAATACAGCTATCAGCAAAGATTCTGACCAATGATGGATACTCTAGGCATAGTTCAATATCTTCAGCAAGCAGGGCAATCTGCTGAGTCACTGGCCCTAATGCGCCGAGCGAAGCTGAGTCTACGATTTGGCCTGAATCAACATGTAACGATCTCTTGCCCAACCCTTCAGCCAATAGCTCTCCGTGCTGACCGATGACAATGACTTGTGGCCCCTTTGGCAACAAACGGGAAAGAAAAAAAATGGTTTGAAGTTTTCGCCTTCTATCTACATTCATTAACTTGACCTCCCGCAGTCAACATGACCATCACAAATACATCTCCAACATCCCATTTTGCCCATCGGCAGACCTTGAACTTTGCAATGCAGTAAGCTCACCTTAGCAAAACCGAATGCAAAAGCCTTGATTGGAGAATGGGTATATTCAAAAGCCTTCAAAAGAACACTCATGTTAGCAGCCCCTATCAGAAGGCGCATGCTTGGGGCACCTTCATGCCGCACTTAATCAAGAATATAGCGAATGATACAAGAGGAATGTCAGCTGGAAACAGTGCGAGCCGCTCACTCTCTTCGCAAGGCTGGTATTGCACCATCTCTTCACCATCAACAATGAAGAGCGGGAACTCCAGATCACCGAGAGGTGCTCCATCAAGGAAATTGACGAACTGGCCGTGATGAGCCCCGTGGCCACTGCCACCAGGGTTGCGTTCTTGAGAGCATCTCAGTAACGCCAGCGTCGTCGGTGAGTGAAACGAACAGTTTGGGAAGCCTCACCGCGCTCAAGAGCTTGAGGACTGCGGCGGTCAGATCATGGATGCCACGCGCGTGCCTGTGACTCAGCCATCAGATGGTTGCGTAAGAGAAGCAGCGGATCTCACACCTTGAGAGCCAATTGATGAAGTTCAATCAGCCAGTAGAAGGAGAAACATACTGCCAAAAATGATACTAAACCGATCTTCACTGACGCTCCAAAAAGAGCAACATCAAGAACCTGGAATGACACTATCTAGACTGATTCAGCTTAAGCTGGCGTGGATGATCAAGGTCTACCGAAGATGGCCAGCTAGAAAGCAGAATTCAGGAGAAGGGGATACGTAGACCCCTACTCGCCGAAGATGGCAGGGTGCGGATCGGTGTCCGATCCATCTGCCTGGCAGGAGTTGATCTCATCTTCAGCTGCATCATGAACTGCATACGTGAAAAAGCCACAAGCCACATTCGATCGGAGAGGCAGAAGCAGGGTGAGCACTGCGCAGTAAATGCTGACATTCGACTTCACCTTTACTGTTCAAGAATGCTGGCCACTTCCTTGTTAATCGCTTGAAAAAAGTAAAACCATATCGCCATAATAACTGACATCAGCCAGATCAGCCGTGGCGAATTAATGCACTGCAACAGATGGATACAGCCCGAGAATCGGCACTTTCATCCTGCGCTCATCAATCTCATTCGTCAGAGACGTCTCAAAGAAAGAGCGATTAATAGAGAAAACTCGGCAATACTCCATGCTCTATCGCATTGGTGCCTGACGAGTCACCAGAAAGAAAAAACTGATCCAAAGCTCAATCACTCCGAGACAGAAGTATCCTGCCCGTGGGAACTAGGCCGGCGTCGCTCATCCTGACTCGCCAGCCTCTCCTTACGCTTGGCCTCACGAGCCATCTCAACGGCCTGACGACGCTCTTCGCGGCTTCGCTCACTTTTGAGCACTGCCACCTCTCGATCAATCGATAATGGCTTCTGTTCCTCCAGTCGGCGACGAATCTCATCGAACTGAGCGGGATCTAGGCCAGAGTCCATTCTAATCGCCTCGTCGAGAATCGCTCCCAGCCTCTCATCAGTCATACCAGTTCTACAAAAATACCGCTCAAATGCAGACATAGAGTAGTTGACGGCATGAAGACTGGGATGGCGCATGTCAGAGCCCAGACCATTGACAAATCCATTGTTAACAATTTCATAGGCAGGGAAATAATAAAATGATGAGTCATCTTGATGAACCTCATCATAGAGCTGATCGATGGCAGACCTCAGTGTTGCTTTGGATGCTGCGTTAGCGGTTATGCAAGACACGGGTCGAAACGTAGCGTTGATCGGAATTGGCGATAGGGTAAATACAATAGTAGAAGATGGGTTGTACTTTCTGATCAAATCATAGATCCTGCGCAGGCGCTCATACGTCTCGGCAAACCGAACGCACTTAAAACCATGGCGAGCAGAGTCGTACTTATCAAGCGGCACGGCCCTCCAAAAAACTTCTCCAGTGTGCGAATCAAACCAAACCTCAGAGAGTCCGAACGTGAGAATGAACACATCAGCCTCATCAAACAACTTCTTGGTGGCCACCCTGATGTCTTCATCGTAGCCATATTCTTCGGCCTTCCAGCCATGCCAAAGCTCAACGGTCGGCTTTCGATTCTCCCACGCCCATTCAAATTGCTGGCAGATCGCATGCACATTCACCATTCCATCGCCAATGGCTTGAACGTAGGTAGAACCTTTTCCTTTCGTGGTAACGTTATAGCCTATTCCAGCGAGATAGCGGCCAATGTTCTTGGCAAAACAGGACCCGAATGCCACAAGCTTTGAGGAGCCTTCAATAAACGGCTCCTGAGGCATCCATCCCGCGAGAATATACTCAGGAATAGAGGATGAATGCAACATATCAGCCCTATTGGGATGATAATTTGCCGAAGAACCACGGTAAAACGTATTTGATGTTACCCGCTTTTCGCCTGCGATCTCATACGAGAATAGCGCCGGCCGACCGGGCACTGAAAGCCGATCCAGAAGTTCGCTATCCTCCAAGGGGGCCGTGGAAGAAGGCGGATCTATGTGCGCGGTCATTGCTAGACCCTCAGTTAATCAAAGCATAGCCCTAGTTGCGACCGATAACGGCAAGCCCTCGGAGCTGAAATCCAACAGCCTTCACAGGTCATCCAACTGAACGGCAGCTTCTCATCAAACAACTGTGCACAAACCCTGGCCAACCGCTTGCAGGGCCATCCATTCCATTGCTTTGGAGTCGTGAAGCGATTCAACGCATGTCGCAAATCACCTGCCATCCAAGTGGTTTACATGGACAGATTCGCTTGCTGAGTTCGGCAGGGCTGGCTTCCCCATTGATCTACGGCCTCTACGCCATCACATTGATGATGACACTCCGCTCCTGTGCCCAGGTCAAGCCCAGCCGAGGGAGCTGCTGCTGGCTGGCTGCACCAGCCTTCGCTTTGAAATGGTGCGCCTCCTGGTGGCACACACCCGCTGTCGCATCTGCCGATACCGCATCCAAGACCAGATTGGATGATTGAACCTTCTCCAAAGTCACCCTCGGCTCTTTCACTCCTCCATGACCAACGGAGCCGCTTGAGCAATCGCGCATGAGGGTGTGGATGAATCCACACCACTACGGCTACGATCAGCGCGGCGTGGCACGGCTCCAGCGATAGAGAGGCCGTTGGCGCGGCGGTCGATAACGTGGCCACTGTATTGACAGATCTCCATGGCCCGGACGCTGGTGTCGCTGGCTCGTCACACATCTGAGGCCCATGTGGCACTAACGGTGGTTGCTGCAATGCACAAGCGGCGTTATCCATAGTTAGCTCCCCTCCTTGCGCTTCAAGGACCAGTTGGGCAATCAGGCCGGCCCATCGCCATGGGGAAGAACGCTTCCGCAACAGCCTCCCATGGCTGCCCCCCGGGTGAAACGTGAAGTTCCACCACCTTTTCGTCTAGCAGACAAGGGATCAGAAGCCGTCAGGGTCGGACTGGCTCCGCCGACCCAGCCCACGCGCACCCTGCCTTGCCGTCCAATGACCCGACGGACAGCCCTCAGTCGGGTACGCCCTGATCGGCCACCACCTCAATCACGGCGTGCCGCCCCAGAGCCCCTTGCGGCGCAAACCGGGCAAAGCTTCTCATCGATGACGCAGGGCAACGCAGGAAGCAAGCACTACAGCCCGCGCAACGCATCCAACGAGGCAGCGCGCTCCTCCCGCATCGTCAACACCCCCATGGCGCCCCCAGGGCCATCGGACGGGTGATGCGCGCCCTGGGGCAGGGGCCGATGAAGCCGAAACCTTCCCCAGAGGAATGCAACCTTGAATCCAGGCCCCTGTGCTTCTGCGACGCAACAGGTTCCTGTTCGGCATTCCCTGTGGGCGCACCATGGTCCATGGCAAGCGTGAGGCGCAGGCCTCTCCGCAGGAGTGTCCGCTGGCCAGGTTTGTGCGTCTCTGGCATCGAATCAGAGGTGATTGCCTTCAAGACGGCTCAGGGGTACCGCCAACGGGACCGAGTCCGTCGTGATCGTGATCGACGTGGCCGCCCACCTGTCCTGAGCACCGTGAACTGAACCTGGCGGAGGACGTCGAGGTGCGCGCGGACGAGCAGCAGAACAACCCATTGACTCCCTGGTTCGGGCCAGCGGATGGTGCTCGGGGCGAAGGAACACCCTCCGCAGGATCCCCTCCGGCAGCGGCTCCACCTCACGCTCAGGTGAGTGGCGACAAGCCTGCCGAGCGCTGGATCGAAACCCATCCGCTCCAAGCCCCATAGGCCACAGACCAGTGGCATGGCCCAGCGCAAGGCCCTCCGGCCGACGTCGTCTGCATCGGTACCACCGGGGCGGAATGGGCCCAGGTGATCGCCGTCCAGGCATCGGACGAAGGCAACCGCTGGTTACCCCGCACCCGCGGGATCCCTAACGGCAGCAGGTGCCCCATCGCGCTCGGGGGCCGCAGGTTTCAGCACGGCCTTCAACGGCAACTGGTTGATGAGTGACCTGGTGAGCACAACACAACCACTCAAACCATGAATCAGGCCCACTAGAACAACAGTATGATCGGGGAATGACGAGTTCAGTCCTGCAGTCATCCGCATCATCTTCACTGTCAATCCAAATCAGCGCTGGCGGGCATAACGTCAACAGGACAAAGCTGGCAACCACCTGAAAGTCATCGTGGCGGTCAAGAGATCGATCGTCCTCTGCCAGGCAGTTTTCTGTCGTTGATGGCAGGCGCATGAGAACGGGCCATCGATTAGATGTGCCCCCATGCTGGAATGGACGGAGCCTACGAGCTTTGAGTGAACAATGGACGAGC
Organism: Cyanobium sp. Morenito 9A2; assembly: GCF_024345575.1. GTDB lineage: Bacteria > Cyanobacteriota > Cyanobacteriia > PCC-6307 > Cyanobiaceae > ATX-6F1. The sequence goes on along the minus strand of NZ_JAGQBJ010000018.1, from coordinate 25,642 downwards.
GGGATAGGCAGCTGATCCTCGAGCAACGTCGCAGCGAACGGCGCGCTGCGAAGCAGGCAAAACTCAAGGCGAATGACCTCACTCAGAATGCAGAGAAAGCCAATCTGACCTCAGTTACCCTCGAACCGAGCTCCGGAGCAGGGCCCAAAGGAGCCAATCGATTGGCGTTTGGAGGACCGGACGAACCAATGCTCTTCGTGGGGCATCACAAGTGCGCCTCGTCGCTCAGCTCCAGATATGTGAAAAAATTCTGTGAAGTTAATAACTTGTCCTTCTTCGGCAACGGCAAGGGAAACACTGTTCCTTCCGGCCGTCACGATGTGAGCTTTCTGGGGAATGCCTCCTATCCCTTTCTGGCGGAGCGGATCAATGGCGGCGGGGTCCACATCATTCGCAATCCCCTGAATGTAGTCCAATCCGCTTATTACTCTCATCTACGGCTTCATCACACCGTTGGTTTATCAATACTAGCGGCTCAACGCAGAATCCTGGAGCAATGTTCTGGCGATGAGGGAATGGCACTCACGGTGGCGTTCTGCGAGCGCAGCGATTTCTATCCAGCAACCCCCGGGCCGCTCTGCGCCCTGCGTCAATGGAACTTCGAAGACGACCACTTCAAGACAGTGCGCATGGAGGATTTTGGCAACCAGATTAATCATGTCTTTGCGGGTGCAATCGGAGCAAAGGCAGCGAATTACATCTGGCCCGAACCCCATGACTTCACCTTTCAGGCCATGTCAGGAGGCCGGGACCCCGGCGTGATTGACGAGAATTCACCTTATCGCTCGGGGCATCCCGATGCCTGGCGCTCAGAGTTACCGAAAGCGGTTATTACCTACATCCGCATCCACTACCAGCCGCTATTAGAACGCTTTTATCCTGAGGCTCTTCTCGATTAGCCCTTAAGGGTGTAGGAGCAAGCATCGAGCATGGCCCAACAAACCTTCACAGAGGCAACCCTTGAGCAACCCTCCCCGGAGCGCAGAGCATAGGCCTGTTGCCCACGATCCACCTGCATCAGCACTGACGCGACCCCCTTCATGGATCCTGGCTGAATCGAGACCCTGGAGTTAATGCCGCTGTCCGTGCAGCAGCGTCTGAGGGCGTGGGCAAAGCGCTCTGCCATGGGGGTTGACATCGAGACAAGCATCTTCCTCGGCCTGCTTCCCCTGCGGATGGCTGACACCAGCGGTGGTGGCTCGGATCGGTCGACTGGCTCACCTCGATGGGCTGGCAGAGATGGGCCACGGTCGTGCCCCGGGCGAACAGTTGCTCAGCGGTTATGAGCTTGGGGATGCTCTGTACTCCTGCGGAGAAGCCCTTGGCTTCGGGACTGTGGCGGATTTCGTTTCATGGTGAAGCCCCCGGCCCACAGCAGCTGCCAGCGTCGTTCGCACTGGAGGCGCCGTTCACCAGCGACCAAAGACCATAACCAGGGAGTCTTCGCTGAACCCTTGGTCGCGAAAGCAGTGAATCAACGCGACCGGTTCGCCTACCGAATCGTCGTCGCACAGGTCCTGAAAGCGTTCTTCGCCCTTGCTTGGTCTCGGACTCGCGCCGCAACTCCTTTCAGAGGGGTCGATCATCAGGCCATGGCCCACACAACCACCACCTAGGCCGGGTGCATCGGCGGCAGCTCCTGATCGGAAAGCGCTCATCCAGTCACCAGCCGTACGCCCAGACGTCAGAGAGCAGGCCCGCAGCCGCCGCGGCCGGGTCTCGCCACGGGGGGCGACCATGTAGGTGCAGCTCCAGCACCGGAGCCGGCCCCGGAAGGATCTGCAAGTGCTGGAGCACTTCTGGGCGAAGGCGTCAGCATGCCTCCAGCCGACAGGCAGCCCGCCGGCAAGGATCTGGAATGGCCTTGCCGGCGCGGGATCACCCCACAAACCCGGCCCAGTTCTGCGGTGCCTCACCTCTCCCCCAGACGCCGCTTGGCGCTCCCCCCAGCCCAGCAGAGCAACCCTGGCCTGGATCTGAATCTGAAGACTGCGCCCTCAGGCTTGTCCGCCCCGATCCGCGCCAGTGAATCGAGCCACTGCCTGGCGCTCTGGGACGGCGATGGCCCTGTGAGGGCACCGAGCAGTTGCTGCAAATGATGCTGCGAACATCCGACGCCAGGTCGATGGCATGAATGCGCCTCAGAACAGCCTGGGCTCGCTGAAGGCAGCGGTCTTCAGCCGCCGAGGACCTCGGCGATGCAGAACGGTTCAACAGCGCTGGCAGCCCCACCGAGACGGCGGGTGAGACACCACCGTTGCGATCAGCCTCTGGGGGGGCGCAAGTGCGCCAAAAGCAAGTTCCAGCAGGGATTCAGAGCCAAAAGCCCCTGTTGCTGTAGACAAGCGGGCGGCGGGAATCGAACCCGCATCATCAGCTTGGAAGGCTGAGGTTTTACCACTAAACTACGCCCGCAGCAGTACAGAGGTACCCCTGGGTAGCCGGGGCGGAACACTCCGGTCGGCTGCAGCATTATGGCCTGCATGCGCCCCTCGAACGCTTGAGTACCCCTGCCTTCGCTGGCGAAGACGCCGCTGACCTGCCCGTCTCCGCCCAGCACCGCATGGTCTGGGCCTACGGCTTCGGCGATGGGGGCACCGGCCTGGCGGCCACCCTGCTGGGCTTCTACCTCTTTGTGTTTTACACGGCCATCGCCGGCCTGCCCGCCTGGATGGCCGGGTTGGTGCTGATGCTGATCAAGGTCTGGGACGGCATCAACGATCCGTTTGTGGGCTGGCTCAGCGACCACACCCACAGCCGTTGGGGGCCGCGGCTGCCCTGGATCGCCTGGAGCGCCCTGCCCCTTGGCGCCGCGATGGCGGCGGTCTGGTGGGTTCCCCCAGGGGGACCGTGGCAGAAGTTCGCCATCATCATCGCGATCCAGATGCTGGCCCAGGGGCTGTACACCTGCGTCAACCTGCCCTACTCAGCCCTGGCCGCCGAACTCACCGGCTCCACCCCCCTGCGCACGCGCCTGAATGCGGCCCGCTTCACCGGCTCGATCCTCGCCGGGCTGGCGGGTCTCGTGATCGGTGCCCTTCTGGTGCAGCGGGGCGCCAGCGGCTATCTGCAGATGGGACTGCTCACCGGGGTGATCATCAGCGTCACCAGCTTGATCTGCGCCTGGGGGCTGGCTCCCTTTGCTCGCAACTGCCAACGGCCCACGGGCCACCCGGAACCCCTGGCCCAGCAATTGCGCCGCCTGGCCCGCAACGGCCGCTTCCTGCGGGTGCTTGGTCTCTACTTGCTCCTCTGGTGCGGGCTGCAGCTGATGCAACCCGTGTCGCTGATCTACCTCGGGGTGGTGATGCACCTGCCTGAGAACTGGAGCACCTGGATCCTGCTGCCCTTCCAGCTCAGTGCCCTGGCGGGCCTGCAACTCTGGAGCCGGGTCGCCAACCGCCGCGGCCGGGTGTTCGCCCTGCGCTGGGGCGCCGGTCTATGGATTGGTGCCTGCCTGATCGCCATGGTGCTGGTTCCCCTTGATGGCGCCATCGGCCCACTGGATTCGGTGGCCAATGCCCTCAAACTCACGGCCCTGGTGGCCACGATCCTTGTACTGGGACTGGGGGCCGCCACCGCGTACCTGATCCCCTGGGCCCTGCTTCCGGATGCGATCGACGCCGATCCTGACCGACCCGCCGGCCTCTACACGGCCTGGATGGTGGTCACCCAGAAACTGGGCATCGGCCTGGCGGTGTTCATGCTCGGCAACGTGCTCAGCCTGAGCGGCTACCAGGCCAAGCTGGCCCAGCTCCAACCCGAGAGCGCCCTGTTCACGATTCGGCTGTGCATGGGCCTGATCCCCGCCGTGATGGTGGTGCTGGGTCTCCTGGTGATGCGTCGCTGGCCCGAACACGGCCTTCACACCCGTGCCGTGGAGCCATGAGAGCGCCCCGTTGGCTACGGCGTCTGGGCGCCAGCGCCCTGATCGGCGGTCAGGCGGTCTCGGCCATCGCCCGGGGGCGCATTGGCTTGAATGATCTGTTCGAGCAGATGATGGAGGCCGGCCCCGGCAGCTTCTTGATCGTGCTGATCACGGGACTCGCCGCGGGCACGGTGTTCAACATCCAGGTGGCCGCCGAACTCACCAAACAGGGGGCTGGATCCACCGTGGGGGGCATCCTTGCCCTGGGACTCTCCCGGGAAATCGCCCCGCTGCTGAGCGCCATGCTGATGACCGGCAAGGTGGCCACGGCCTACGCCGCCCAGCTGGGCACCATGAAGGTGACCGAGCAGGTCGACGCCATCACGATGCTGCGCACCGATCCGGTGGAGTACCTCGTGGTGCCGCGGGTGATGGCGATGGTGATCATGGCGCCGGTGCAGTGCCTGCTCTTCTTCGCCGTGGCGGTCTGGTCCGGGCAGGTCAGCAGCACGGCGCTCTATGGCATCCCGCCGGCCGTGTTCTGGAACTCAGTGCGCAGCTGGATGGAGCCCTCCGATCTGCCCTCGATGCTCATCAAAGCGGTGGTTTTTGGACTCCAGATCGCTGTGATCTCCTGTGGCTGGGGTCTCAGCACCAAGGGGGGGCCCAAGGAGGTGGGCACCACCACCACCGGGGCTGTGGTGATGGTCCTGGTGACCGTGGCCTTGATGGACGTGGTGCTCACCCAATTGCTGTTCGGCCAGTGAGCCCTCGGGCACAGACAATGGATCCCATGGCTGTTCCCCCTCCCTCAAACGCTTCCCCCCAGGCGACCTCCACTGCGCTGAGCGCTCCGGACCCCAGTGCTGGGGTGATCCTTGCTCCCCACTTCGGTGTCGCCCTCGGGGTGGTGCTGCTGGGGGTCGCTCTGGTGCCCCTGTCGCTGCTTTGGGCTCCTGCGCTGGGGGTGGCCACGGTCATCGGCGTGTTCGGCCTGTTCCTGATGGCGCAAACCGCCCTTCTGCGGCTGCAGTTCAGTGCCGATGCCCTGGTGGTCTGGCGCCAGTCCAAGGAACTGCGGCGCTTCCCCTACGACGCCTGGCTGGGTTGGACTCTGTTCTGGGCACCGCTGCCGGTGCTGTTCTATTTCCGTGAACAGAAGAGCGTTCATTTCCTGCCAATGCTGTTCGATGCCAAAGAACTGCGCCGCCAGCTCGACCTCCATGTGCCATGACTGACCGCGACGCTTCCGAGTTTCAAGACCCTGGGCTCCCTCGCCAAGCCGTCCTGGTGACCACGCCGCCTCAGGACCCTGAAGCCCCAGAGCAAGCCCAAAACCCTGCCACCACCGAGCTGCTGGATCTGGCCCTGGCCGACCTGCGCCAGAGGCGGGCTGAGCTGGAGAGCGAGATCAAGGAGCTCGAAGGCCGGCGCGCCGTGCTGCAGCAGGAGCTGGGGGCCAGCTTCGCCGGCCAGTCCGATGCGATCGCCCGCCGGCTCAAGGGTTTCCAGGACTACCTGGTGGGGGCCCTCCAAGACCTGGTGATCCAGGCGGAGTCCATGGAGCTGGTCAGTCAGCCCCTGCGGGTGCAGCCCTCCCCCCTCGATCAGCAGACCCAGACGGCGGCGGAAGCCTCCAACCCGGTCGCCTCTGTCGCCGCGGCCGGACTGTTCAGCCAAGACGAGGAGCTCATCCGGGACCGCTTGGAGCGCTTCCAGGGCCAACCTGATTTCTTCGCCGACCCCTGGAAATTGCGCCGGAGCTTGGAGCCGTCCGGCGCCACGCTGCTCGACGACTGGTTCTTGAGCCAGGGGGGCCGCGGTGCCCAGCCCAGCACCGGCAGCCGCAACCGCAACGCCCTGGTGGCCGCTGCCGCCATCGCCATCCTCGGGGAACTGTATGGCGAACGCCTGCAGACCCTGGTGCTGGCGGGTCAACCGGAGCGACTGGGGGAATGGCGCCGTGGGCTGCAGGATTGCCTCGGCCTTGCCCGGGAGGATTTCGGCCCCAACAGCGGCATCGTGCTGTTCGAGCGACCCGATGCTCTGATCGAGCGGGCCGACCGACTGGAGGAGCGCGGTGAACTGCCCCTGATCGTGGTCGATGCGGCCGAGCAGGTGGTGGACATTCCGATCTTGCAGTTCCCGCTCTGGCTGGCCTTTGCCCCCGATCCCGCCGAACTGGCCCTGGAAGACGACCTGCTGTGACCGCACCACTCACCCTGCTGCTCACCCTCTTGGCGGGCTACCTGCTGGGCTCGATCCCGAGCGGCTGGCTGGCGGGCCGCTGGCTCAAGGGCCTCGATCTGCGGCTGGTGGGATCGGGTTCCACCGGCGCCACGAACGTGCTGCGGGAAGTCGGCAAGGGCCCAGCCCTGGTGGTGTTCCTGGTGGATGTGTTCAAAGGAGCGGCCGCGGTACTGCTGGCCAAAACCTTGCTGCCACCGCTGGATCTTGGAGCCGCCAGCGACTGGTGGGTGGTGGCCAGCGGCCTGGCCGCCCTGGCCGGCCACAGCTGGTCGATCTGGCTGGGCTGGAAGGGGGGTAAGGCGGTGGCCACCGGGCTGGGAATGCTGCTGGGGTTGGTGTCCCTGGTGGGCCTGGCCTGCTTAGGGATCTTTCTGACCGTGCTGAGCCTCAGCCGAATCGTGTCGCTCTCCAGCGTGGTGGCGGCCCTCAGTCTGCCGCTGCTGATGCTGGGCTCCTTCACCGCCGAAGGCAGTGGCCTGCGGCCCGCCTACCTGCTGCTCGCCCTGCTCACCACCGCCCTGGTGCTCTGGCGCCACCGCAGCAACATCAAGCGGCTGCTGGCGGGCACGGAACCGAAGCTGGGGTCCCCGCGCGCCACCCCCAGTGACGCAAGGGAGCCTCGACCAGGGGCTCTAAGCGATCAGAGCTAGGCGAAGGAGCGACTGCGCTCGGCGGCGGCCAGCACCGCCTCAATCAGGGCCGAGCGCATCCCCGCCCGCTCCAGCTGCCGCAATCCGGCGATGGTGGTGCCCCCGGGGCTGGCGACCATGTCCTTGAGCTGAGCCGGGTGCAGCTCCTGCTCGCTGAGCAGGGCCGCGGTGCCCGCCAGGGTTCGGCTGGCCAGGTGCTGGGCCAGAGCCCGGGGCAACCCGGCGGCCACGGCCCCATCGGCCATGGCTTCCGCCACGAGGGCCACAAAGGCCGGGCCCGAGGAGGTGAGAGCCAGAAAGGCATCCAGTTGACTCTCCGGCAGCTCCGACACCTCCCCCACCCGTGAAAACAGCTCCAGAACCCACTGGCGCTGGGCCGGGTTGACGCGTTCGTCCCAGGCCAAAGCCGTAAGGCCGGCGCGCACCAGGCAGGGGGTGTTGGGCACGGCGCGCACAATCACCCAGCCAGGGAAAAGGGCCTGAAGCCGGGCCAGGCTGACGCCCGCCAGCACCGAAAGCAGCAGCGCGGGGGTGCCATCGGCGCCGGCCATGGGGAGGGGGGCCGTGGCGGCCAGGTCCGCGAGCTGCTGGGGCTTGACTGCCAGCAGCACCACGGGGGCCATCCAGGCGCGGCGCGCATCGGTGCTCACCTCCAGGCCGTGGAGCGCCGAGAGGCTCTGAGCCGAGGCCTCGGTAGCCACCACAGCCCGTACGGAGTCAGGGGCCATCTGGCCCCCCTTGAGCACCGGCAGAAGCAAGGCCTGGGCCATGCGGCCCAGGCCAATCACCCCGAGGGTCTCAGGGGTAAATGGGAGCGCCGGTGTAGCAATCAACCACCCAGGCCGGCACTGAGATCAGAAGTGCGGCCCCAGGCGGGGCTTGGGGCGGCCTCCTGCTCATGGGAGACCTCCCGCGAGACAATCGTGGGGGAGGAGGCTTCGTCGCTGCTGGTGGTGGTCACGGTCACACAGCTGGGGGCAAACAGAAAAATGCTCTCGCCCACACGCTCCTGATGCCCATCAATGGCGAAGGTGCCTCCAGCCACGAAATCCACGGCCCGCTGGGCCTGGTCCGGCTCCATCATCGTCAGGTTGAGAATCACGGTCTTGCGCTCGCGCAGGGCCTGGATCGCCCGGGGCATCTCATCAAAACTGCGGGGCTCCATCAAGGTGACTTCCGCCGCAGAAGAGGACAGACCTGGCATGCCAATCACGTTGCTGCCAATGAAAGGGTCATCGCTGCTGAAATCACTGCTGAGCGCCAGGGCCCCCGAACCGTGGTGGCCTGAGCCGTGGCGAGCCGCAGCCGGGCCTTCGTTGCCCTCTCCGGCGTCATAATCGAGTTCATCGTCGTAGTCACCATCCAGGTAGTCATCTCCGGAGACGACGGCACGCAGGCGGGAGAACAACGACACCTTGGATTCCTCTGTGGTCACAGAACCTAAATAGCGTCCCACGAGATGGGTTGCAAGGTGTGACTGGGAGCTGAAACCCTCGTCACACCTGCCGGGAGCCGAACAACGCCCCCCCCAGCCGCACCCACGTGCTGCCCGCCTCCACCGCCTCGGGCCAGTCGCCGCTCATGCCCATCGAAAGCTCCTTGAGCCCCAACTCCATCGCCAGCGCAGCACAGTCTTGAAACAGCGCCAGGCGCCCTCCACGCTCCAGACCCAGGGGAGCCAAGGTCATCAGGCCCATGGGCCGCAACGGCGCCAGCAGCGCCAACTCCGGCCATTGCCGCCGCAGGGTTTCAGGATCGAAGCCCCCCTTGGCCGGATCGGGCCGCAGCTTCACCTGCAGAAACACCGCCGGGCTCAAGCCCTCTTCCGCGGCGATGCGCCCCAGACGCTGGGCCAGCTCCAGGCTGTCCACGGACTGGATCGTGCCGAACTGGCGCAACACCCCCCGAGCTTTGTTGGCCTGTAGGCGGCCGATGAAATGCCAATCGAGGGGTCCGAGATCAGCCAGGGCCCGCTGCTTGGCCTCCGCCTCCTGCAGCCGACTCTCCCCGAAGCTGGCCAGGCCCAGGGCCACGGCAGCGCGGATGACCTCGGCGGGCTGTCCTTTGCTGACCGCCAACAGCTTGACCCCTGCAGGCAACGCCGCACGGAGCTGTTCGAGCCGGGCGGGAAGGCCCTCCACAGACGGTCTCCGCTCAGATGAAGGTCTGGTCGAACAGTTGACGCCAGCGGGCGTGGGCCTCGCTGCCATCCCGGCGGGAGCGCGCCAGATTCTGTTCAGCAAGGTGGCGGGCATCCATCAGCGGCAGCACCTCGAATTGGGCCCCCCGGTCCTGCAGGGTCACCAGGAAAAACATCCTCTGGGCATAGAGGGTGGCATAAAGATCGCGGCCTTCGCCGGCCTGGGCCACGCGGTACAGCAGGCCGAACGTGGGGTGATTGAGATAACGCTCTGCACTCACGTCGTCTGTAGGGGATGCCACCGATCAGAGCGCACCGTACTTCCACCGCAATCCGAAGAGCAGAATCAGGGCCAGGGCACTGCTTAGATCCAGCGCCAGCGTGCCCCGGGGCGCCTGGCGCAGGTCCTGGGGGGCCATCCATAGGCCACCCCTGGCCAGCAGGGCTTCGGCCCCCTGCTCGGCGCGCAGCAGCACGTTGGCCAGCAACCGCTCCCCCACGGCCAGCACCAGACCCAGGGAGGACTTCCAGCCCAGGCGCCGCAGGCTCACCGCCCGGGTGGAAACCGAGCGCAGCAGGTTCTGAAACTCCTCCTGCACCAAGGGCAGGAAGCGCAGGGCCAGCAAGAGGGTGAAGCCGAGCCGTTCCACGGGCAACCCCAAGCGGCCGAGGGGGGCGATCGACCAGCTCAAGGCCCAGACCAGTTCCTCCGGCGGGGTGCTCAGCAGCAGCAGGTTGGCGCTATGGATCACGGTGAACAGGAGGGTCGCCCCGTTCAGGCCCAGCTCCGCCGATCGGCGGCTCACCACCAATGGACCCAGGGGCAAGGGACCCAGCGTCAGAGGGCCCCAGCGCAGCAACTCCCAGGATTCACCGCTGCGCGTCGCCGGCGGAGCTCCAGGAGGCACGGGCTTCAGCAACAGCTCCGCCGGCGGACGGTTGAGCTGGCCCGCCGCGCCTTCGCCGACGGGAATCAGAGCGGAGAGAAGGCCCACCAGCAGGGTCAGGGCGAGCAACAACGGCAGGCTGCGTCTCCAGAGGCGCCAGCTGAGGCCACTGAGCGCGGTGACCAGCAGAAGCAGGCCCACCAGGGCCAGACGCCAGCCGGGGCCCGCCAGGATCGGGGTGACAAGGAAGGCAATGGTCCAGGCGAGTTTGAGGCGGGGATCAAGGCGGCGCAGCCAGCTGCTGGTGCCATCGACGTACTGGCCGATGGGAAGCTGCCGAAGCCAGTCCATCAGCGGCCGCCCGATTTCCCCTGGGATTTGGCCAGATCGCGCTCGGCGTCGCGCTGCTGCTTGCCGCGCCAGAACAGCTTCAGGGGTGAACCCTCGAAGCCCAGACCCTCGCGGATCTGGCGCTCCACGTAGCGGCGATAGGTCTCACCAAACAGTTTGGGGTCATTGACGAACAATGTGAAACTCGGGGGCCGGATCGCCACCTGGGTGCCGTAGTAGATGCGACCCTGGCGCCCGCCGCGGCTGGTGGGGGGCGAGCGCCAGCTGACCGCCTCCTGCAGCACCTCGTTCACCACGGAAGTGGTGACCCGACGGCGGTGCTGCTCCACCGCCAGAAAGGCGAGCGCGAAGATGCTTTCCACCCGCTGGCCGGTGAGGGCGGAGGTGAACAGCATCGGTGCCCAATCGAGGAAGTAGAGCTTGGCGCGGAGTTCCTTCTCCATCGCGGCCATGGTGTGGCTGTCTTTCTCGATCGCGTCCCACTTGTTGACCACCACCACGCAGGCGCGGCCGTCTTCTTCGATGCGGCCAGCCAGGCGCTGATCCTGTTCGGTGACACCATCGAGGGCATCGATCACCAGCACGCAGACATCGGAGCGCTCGATCGCCTTGAAACTGCGGTTGATGCCGAAGTATTCCGGCCCGTAGCTGACGCTGCGGCGGCGGCGGATGCCGGCGGTGTCCAGCAACTTCCAGGTCTTGCCCTCGCGCTCGAGGGTGGTGTCGATCGTGTCGCGGGTGGTGCCGCGGATCGGGCTGACGATCGCCCGTTGCTCACCGCAGATGGCATTGAGCAGGCTGGATTTGCCGACGTTGGGGCGACCGATGATCGCCAGCTGCACGGGTTCTTCGGTTTCCACCTCCTCGGTGGCGGGCAGGAAGGCGATCACCTGATCGAGTAGATCACCGGTGCCGGCGCCGTGGATGGCAGAGATCGGATGGGGTTCCCCGAGCCCCAGGGCCCAGAAGTCAGCGGCCATGGCCAGGCCCGCATCCGGTGACTCGCACTTGTTCACCGCCAGCAGCACCGGGCACTCCCTCCCCCGCAGCCATTCAGCGATCGTCTGGTCGGCGGCAGTCAGGCCCTGCTGGCCATCGACAATCACCACAGCCACCGTGGCCTCGGTCAGGGCGAGGTTGGCCTGCTCGCGGATCTCCGGCAGAAATTCGCTGTCGTCATCGAACACCAGCCCACCGGTGTCCACAACCCGGAAGGTGCGATCACCCCAGAACCCTTGCTGGTAGGTGCGGTCGCGCGTCACACCCGGCTGATCATGAACGATCGCCTCACGGCTGCGGCAGAGCCGATTGACCAGCGTGGATTTGCCCACGTTGGGACGCCCGATGATGGCGACGACAGGGAGCGCCAAGAAAACTTATCCGTACAACAGTTGCGTCCTTTGACCCTACAGAGGGGCGCTGCTGGTTTCTGTCGCAGGGCTGGCGGGGGGGTCCCGCAACGGCGGCAGCTCACCCTGCTCCGGCAGGCGCTCCCCAAGCCCAGCCAGGTGGGCCAGCAGCCAGTTCACCGCCGTGGCCCGACGCGTGCGGCGGGGATAGAGCTCGCCGATGCGGTACCCGGTGAAGCCCAGTTGCTCCTTGAGCAATTGCTTGTGGGGCGCCGGAATCGAACGGGTCAGGCGCACGCTCGGGGGGCGCTCGGCGATCAGCTCAGGCGCCACGGGGTAAGCCTCAGCCCAGTCGGCGGGGGTGGCCGCTCCGGCCCGCCACCCCCCGGAAACGGCACCCTCCGGTACGTAGCCAAGCCGGCTCCAGACAAGTTCGCAAACAAAACGATCGCTGAGCCGGTCGGCCAGCACGGCCTCCAGCAGGGCTCGGCTCAGGGGGTAGGGATCAGGGGCCATGGGCGGCCGCAGGGGCGAGCGGGAGAATGGCCTTCCATTGTTTCGCCCCGCGTTCGGTGAGCCCAACGGCGTCCCCCCGCTTTGACCCCACGGTTCTTGGCCGAGCTGGGGCAGGAGCGGCTGATCTGGTGCTGCCGGGCCGGGGCACCCCAAGGGTCCTGACCTGCCGGGTGCTGCAATCGCCCCTGGCTGGGGTGAGCGACCGCATCTTCCGCGGCCTGGTGCGCCGCTGGGCCCCTGGAGCGCTGCTGTTCACCGAGATGGTGAACGCCACGAGCCTGGAGCTGGGCTTCGGCACCCAGAAGGTGGAGGAGCTGGCCGACGAAGAGGGGCCGATTGGGGTGCAGCTGTTCGATCACCGGCCCGGTGCCATGGCCGAGGCGGCCCGCCGGGCCGAGGCCGCCGGTGCCTTCCTGATCGACATCAACATGGGCTGTCCGGTGCGCAAGATCGCCCGCAAGGGGGGCGGCAGCGGCCTGATCCGTGATCCGGCGCTGGCCTGCCGCATCGTCGAGCAGGTCAGCGCCGCCGTGGCGATCCCCGTCACGGTGAAAACGCGCCTGGGCTGGTGCGGCGATTCCGCCGATCCAGTGGGCTTCGCCCGCGCTCTGGAACGGGCCGGCGCCCAGGCGCTCACGCTCCACGGCCGCACGCGGGCCCAGGGGTTTTCCGGTGCGGCCGATTGGGGGGCGATCACCCGGGTGAAGGCGGCTCTGACCATCCCGGTGATCGCCAACGGCGACATCAACGGCCCCGATGACGCCCTGCGCTGCCTTGAGCAGACCGGGGCCGATGGCGTGATGGTGGGCCGGGGCACGATGGGCGCCCCCTGGCTGGTGGGCCAGATCGATGCCGCCCTGCGCGGCCGTCCGGTGCCCCCCACCCCCGGGGCCCTCGAACGCCTCCGCCTGGCCCAAGAACACTTGCATGCCTTGGTGACAGCCAAGGGCGACCACGGCCTGCTGATCGCCCGAAAGCACATGGGTTGGACCTGCCAGGGCTTCCCTGGAGCCGCCCAGTTGCGTCACGCCCTGATGCGAGCGCCCGATCCAGCCCAGGCGGATGGGCTCTTGGAGCATGCCGCCCAGGAGCTCAGCCCTCAGGTGGGAGGCTGAGCCGGGGGCGGACAGATGCGCGCCTCAAAGTTGCAGCCAAAGATCACCGGTTTCTGCCAGCTCAGCGGAATCTCGAGCAGATCCCGCGTGCCGGTGATGGCCAGCACCGCCAGCAGCACGGCCGAAAGCACGCCGGCCGTCACATGCAGCCGCCGCATCCGCAGGGAACGGAAGATCTCCTGCTTCGCCGCCGTCGCAAACAGCAGCAGACCGACCAGCGCCACCCCGGCCCAGTAATGGGAACTCCAGAAAGCACCGCTCAAGGGGTTGTCGGAGAGGCGCCAGATCTCACCCTGACCTCCCAAGCCAAGAATCCCTGCCCAGGTGAGCAGGGCAAAGCTGGCACGCAGGTTGGGTGTCTTCACCCGCCAGAGGGCCAGCAGACTCGCCAGGGTGCCCGCGATCACCAACACAAGAAGGGCGAAACGCGGCGCGCCGCCCGCGAACGGGGGGGAGGGGGCGAGGAACCGGCTCGCGTAGGAGTACAGCAGCGCCACCAATACGGCCACCACCACCCCGGTGGTGACCCAGCGGCCGTGGTCGGCATGCTCCACCCCCACGCTGGGAGGCAGAGGATTGATCTTCAACCGCCGCTCCCGCGCCAGGATCCCCAGGCGGATCGTCGCCCCCACCACGGGATAGACGAACAGGATGATCAGCACCGGGTGCAGGAGGCTGAACCAGTCGATCGCCGTCATCGTTCGCGCTTCAGCAGGGGTTAGGGAAGCACCGGGGGCCAGCCCTGGCGCACCAGCACCAGTGAAAAGTAGGGCTGCGCCTCTGCCGGCCACTGATCCGCGGAACACACCTGTTGATCGGGCCAACCCAATCGCCGGGCGAACAGACTGCTGGCCAGCAGCCCCCGCTCCTCCAGCAAGGGACGCACCCAGGGCCAGCGCTGGCCCAGCTTGAGCAACGCCAGCACCGCCCCCGCCCCTGCCGCTTCCTCCAGCAGCCGGCCCAGTTCGCCGGGGGTTTCCGGGGTCGGCCGGATCCAGAGCGGCTCCTGCTGCAGGGCCAGGGGCCAGGCCCCCGCCGCCCCGGCCGCCGCCAGGGCCGTGATGCCGGGAATCAGCTTCAGCGGCAGCTCCGGATGACTCTGGCGCAGGGCCAGCAGCACGTAGGAGGCGCTGGCATAGAGCGACACATCGCCTTCGCAGAGCAGCACCACTGCGGAGCCCGCCGCCACCTCGGAGGCCAGGGCTTCAGCGGCGGCACGCCAGGCCCGTTGGCGGGGTTCGGCCTCCTCCACCATCGGAAAAACCAGGGGCAGGCGGCGCTGGGCAGGGGCGATCCAGGGGGCGGCGATGCGGGCCGCCATGCCCTCGGCCTCCGGTCGGGCCACGGGATAGGCCACCACCTCGGCCCCGCGGATCGCCCGCACCGCCGCCACCGTGAGCAGCTCCGGGTCCCCAGGCCCGACCCCCACCAGGGTCAGCCCCGGGTTCGGCGGGGCCCCAGGCCCCTTGTCCTCCAACACACACGGCCAACGAGGGCTCTCTTTCTAGGCTCAGCCCCACCGCACCGACGCCCCGATCCCATGAGCCGCCTGACTATTTACTCCGACGTCAGCAACGCTGAGGCGGCCGCCATCCCCCTGCAGGAGAGCAACGATCCCGCCGAGATCACCGGCCTGCTCAGCGACCGGGGCATCGGTTTCGAGCGCTGGCCCCTGCGGCCGGAGCTGCCGGAAGGGGCGGGCCCCGAAGCGGTGCTGGAGGCCTACGCCGGGGAGATCGAGCGCGTGCAGGCCACGGGCAGCTTCCCGACTGTGGATGCGATCCGGCTGGGACCAGACCATCCCGACCGGGTCGCCCTGCGCCAGAAATTCCTGGACGAGCACACCCACGGTGAAGACGAAGTGCGCTTCTTTGTCGAAGGCAGAGGCCTGTTTTGCCTGCACATCGGCGCTGAAGTGCTTCAGGTGCTCTGCGAGCAGGGGGATTTCCTGCGGGTGCCCGCCGGCACGCGCCACTGGTTCGACATGGGCAGCGCCCCCCGTTTCAGTGCCCTCCGTTTCTTCGACAACCCCGAAGGCTGGGTCGCCACCTTCACCGGCGATTCGATCGCCGAGCGCTACCCCCTTCTGGATTAAGGCGCTCAGCTGTGCATGCGGGGCTCGGGATGCAGGTTCGCCAGCCGTTCCGCTTCGAATGTGGCCAGTTCCCCCAACCGGCGCACCAGCTCAGGCCGCGGCCAGCGCCGCTCACAGAGCACCCAATAGAGCCCAAAGTGACGGGCCTCGCTGGCCAGCAGGTCGCCGTAGAGATCCGCCAGCTCGGGATCCAGGCTGTGGGCCGCCAGCAGGGCCATTCGTTCATGGCTGCGCGCCTCGATCAGGCCCGCCACCAGCAGGCTGTCCAGCAGGCGCTCCGGTTCCTGACGCCGCACCTTTCCCGCAAGGGCGGCGCCGTAGGGAGGCGCCGCCAGGGGCCGCAGGGCCACGCCCCGGCGCTGCAGCAGGGCCAGTACGTGCTCGAAATGCTCCAGCTCCTCCCGCGCCAGGGGGCTCAGGGCCTCCGCCAGGGCGGTGTCGGAGGGGTAGCGGAACATCAGTTGCAGGGCCACCCCAGCCGCCTTGCGCTCGCAGTGGGCGTGGTCGATCAGCACCAGATCGGGATGGGCCAGGGCCTGCTCCAGCCAGGCGGCTGAACTGGCCTGGGCCAGCCAGCGGATGCGCGCCGTTTCCGGCGCTGGGGCAAGGGCACTCATGGCTGGGCGCGCAACCGTGCCACCAGGCCTTCGAGCCCGAGCCGGTAGCTGTCGGGCCCGAACCCGGCGATCACACCGATGGCCTTGTCGGCCAGGGTGGAATGGTGCCGAAAGGGCTCCCGGGCGTGGGTGTTGCTCAGGTGCACCTCCACGAAGGGAATCGCCACCCCCAACAGAGCATCCCGCAGGGCGATCGAGGTGTGGGTGTAGGCACCGGCGTTGATCACAATGCCGTCACTCACCCCCCGGGCCAGGTGGATCCGATCCACCAGAGCGCCCTCGTGGTTGCTCTGGAAGGTCTCCAGTTCCGCCCCCAGGTCCCGGGCCCGCCGGGTCAGGTCGCCATCGAGCTCGGCAAGGCTCTGGTGACCGTAGAGATGGGGCTCCCGGGTGCCGAGCAGGTTGAGGTTGGGGCCATGCAGCAGCAGCAGATGCATCGGGAAGGTCGGCTGGTAAGTTCTTGCGGTGTGGTTCGGGTCGGTGCCCGAGTGGTTAATGGGGGCGGACTGTAAATCCGCTGGCTCTGCCTACGTTGGTTCAAATCCAACCCGGCCCACCTTTCCACATGCCCTTGTAGCTCAGTGGTAGAGCACTCCCTTGGTAAGGGAGAGGTCACGAGTTCAAATCTCGTCAAGGGCTTTTTTACGGATCACCCGGTCCCCCCGAAATCCAGGGTCCCTGAATCGTTCATCCAGCCCAGGCCTCCCCCCTCAACACAGGCCGATGGGGAAAACCTGACGAAACGTTCATGAGGAACACACGCTGCCAGGCGTTTCGATGGCAGTGTGAAGAAAGGTTGTTTGGGCGATCCCCCGTCCCAACGGCCCCTGGCCACCCGGCCCGCGCCTCACACCGCCCATGGTTCATCTCCAGGCCCTAACGGCCCACGATCCCCTCACGCCCCTGCGGCGCTGGATCGATCGGTTCGAGCCGCGAAGCCAGCCGGTGGCAAGGCTGCTGGTGAGGCTGATCCCCGGAAGCTGCCCCTTTGAGCGGGATGTGACCGTGCTTGGCCGTCGCGTGCTGCACATCCCAGCCATGTGCAAACTCAATCCCCTCTACGACCAGGTTGCCGCCCTGCGGTTCCGCTGCTTGTGCTTCCTGGAGCTCGACGCAGGCGGGCAACCCCTTACCTGAGCACGCCCCGGCGCTGACCTTGTCAGGCTGAGCTCCTCCAGGGCCCTTCGCCATGTCCGCCAACGCGCCGCTCCACCTTCCCCTGGAGGATCTGCGAGGTCTCGTTCAGGGCGGCCACACGCGCCCCCTCACCTGGCGGTTCACGCAGATCGGGCGACTGGAACGGCTGATCGATCAGCATGAGAGGGTCATCCTCGAAGCCCTGGCAGCCGATCTGGGCAAACCGCCGCTGGAGGCCTACTTCGAGCTCGCCGCGGTGCGCTTCGAGCTCAAGCTCACCCGCCGCAGGCTGCGCCGCTGGATGGCGCCCCGGCCGGTGTCCGTGCCCCTCAGCCAGCAACCGGCCCGGGCCTTCGTGGTGGCCGAGCCCCTGGGCTGTGTGCTGATCATCGGCCCGTGGAACTTCCCCTTCCAGCTCTGCCTGCAGCCGCTGGTGAGCATCCTGGCGGCCGGCAACACCGCTGTGCTCAAACCCTCCGAGCACGCCCCCCACACGGGTTCCCTGCTGGCTCAGCTCCTGGAGGACGCCTTTCCTGCGGACACCGTGGCCGTTGTGCTGGGGGATGGGGATGTGGCCCAGGACCTGCTGCAGGAGCGCTTCGATCACATCTTCTTCACCGGAGGCGCAAGGGTGGCGCGGCTGGTAATGGCGGCCGCGGCGCGCCACCTCACCCCTCTGACCCTGGAGCTGGGGGGCAAGAGCCCGGCGATCGTGCTGGCCGATGCCGACCTGGAGGTGAGTGCCCGGCGGCTGATCTGGGGCAAGGGCCTCAACGCCGGCCAGGCCTGCGTCGCCCCCGACCACCTGCTGGTGGAAGCCAAGGTCCGGGAACCCTTCCTCGCCCACCTGAAGGCCGAGATCGCCCGCCAATACGGCGACGATCCGCTCCAATCCCCCGACCTGCCCCAGATCGTCAACACCGACCAGTTCGAGCGGCTCAGGGTCCTGCTGGAGAGGGCCCGCCAACGGGGGCAGGTGCTGGCCGGCGGCCACCTCGACCCCGCCGGGAGGCGCATGGCCCCCACGCTCCTGGCGGTGAGGAACGGCGAGGATCCGCTGATGCAGGAGGAGCTGTTCGGCCCCCTGCTGCCGATTCAGACCGTGGGATCTCTGGATGACGCGATCGAGGAGGTCAACGGACGCCCCAAGCCGCTGGCGCTGTATCTGTTCAGCCGCAACCCCCAGGCCCAGGAACGGCTCCTGGCGCGCACCAGCTCCGGGGGCGTGGTCTTCAACGATGTGGTCGTTCAGGCGGCCGTGCCCCAGCTCCCCTTTGGTGGCGTGGGCGAAAGCGGCATGGGCAGCTACCACGGCCAGGCCGGCTTCGAGGCGTTCTCCCACCGGCGCAGCGTGCTGAGGAGGCCGTTCTGGCTGGATTTGCCCTTGCGTTATGCCCCCTATGGCGAGCGCCTGGGCCTGGTGAGGCGCCTGCTGGGATGAATGACAGAACCAATCCATGGCCCTTGCCCCCTGGCGCCCCGGGCGGGGCTCCTTAAGGTTCGTCCAGCTGATCGACCTCGATGCGCCGAGCGCTTGCTGCCCTCGCCCTGGCCCTGCTTCTCCCCTTGCCTGCTCTGGCGGGGAGCTACACGGTCAAGCCTGGTGAAACCCTCTCTGAGATCGCCGAGCGGTACGGCGTCTCGGTGGAACGGCTGCTCAAGCTCAATGGCCTCAAGGACGCCAACAACCTGCAGGCGGGCAGGAAGCTAGTGGTGCCTGGCGGCAGCTCCACAGGCGGGGGCAGTGGCAGCAGGCCTGGAGGCCATGGCACCTACACGGTGAAGCCCGGGGACACCCTCTCAGAGCTGGCCGACCGCTTCGGCGTCTCGGTGGAGCGCCTCAAGCAACTCAACGGACTCCAATCAGCCAGCGACCTGCAGGCCGGCAGCAAGCTGGTGGTGCCCGGAGCAGCCAGCGCCAGCGGACCCAGCCGCTCCAGCGCCGGGGGCAGCAGCACCTACACCGTGAAGCCCGGGGACACCCTCTCAGAGCTGGCCGACCGCTTCGGCGTCTCGGTGGAGCGCCTCAAGCAACTCAACGGACTCCAATCAGCCAGCGACCTGCAGGCCGGCAGCAAGCTGGTGGTGCCTGGAGCAGCCAAACCATCCACGGCGACTGCAGCCAAGACCAAACCGGTGACCAAGGGGGCCAAGGAGCACGTGGTGCAGCCGGGCGAAACCCTCTCCCAGATCGCCGAGACCTACGGCGTATCGGTTGATCGGCTGACGGCGCTGAACAACATCAAGGAACCCAATGCAATCCCAGCCGGCAGCCGGTTGAAGCTCTCCAGCGGCAGCGCACCCGCCAGCAAGCCAGCTCCCGTGGCGTCGAAGCCCAGTCCAGCGACAAAGCCAAGTCCAGTCGCGAAGCCCAGGCCCAAGCCGGCCCCGACGGTGGCCAGCTCCGAGTCGGCTCCCGGTCCCCAACCAGCACCTGTCGTCACTCCCAAGCCAAAACCAGCCCCCGCGGCGGCGACCCCAGCGGCCACGGCTGCCCCTGCGGCGACCGCGCCAGCCACCGTGGCCCCAGCCACCAGCCGGCCCGTGGTGACCAGCCGCCCCGCTCCAGTGGCACCCACGCCCAGGCCCGCGAGCACCCAACCAGCCGCCGTGGCCAAAGCCAGCACCCCCGACTGGCGCACCTACGGTCCCCTGCAGGTGGATTGGGCCAATTGGCAACCGATGGGCGGAAGCTTCGTGGCCCCCAGCCTCAACGGCGACGGTCAACCCCTCTACCTGGCCATCAACTGCACCGCCCGCAAGCTCAACGCCACCGGCCAGTCGGGGGCCTGGAAAACCTGGGATACCCCCCAGACCAACTTCGAGTCGCAACTGGTGAGCGACCTCTGCAAGGCGAAGGGCCTCTGAGCCCCCTCAGGCGGCCCAGCGCAGGGGCCAGGGTTGGCGCAGGTAACGGCGGCCCGCGGGTCGCAACCACAACCGCTGGCCGCCGTCGTCACTCTCGGTGATCAGGTCCTCCTGGATCAGGCGCCGGGCCAACCAACGCCAGCGTTCCTCGGGGGAGCTGCCCTCGCCAGAGAGGGTTTCGCCGAGGGCCCTTTGATCCACGCCATCCCGCTGCTCCAGCAGCTCCAGCACCTGGCCCACCTGCGTGGTCCAGTCCCGCTGCATGGGCCGTGAGCGGCAGGCGTCACAGCGGCCGCAGGGGGGCACCAGCTCTCCCACCGCCAGCAAAAGGGCCTGCTCGCGGCACGCTTCCCCTTCGGCCACGGCCTCCATCCGACGCAGCTGCCGATGGGCCAGCTCCAAGCGCACCTGCTCCTGCTCGCGCACCTCGGGGCTGAGCTGATGGCCCGCCGCCCTCATGGCCCAACCCAGGCTGGCGCGATCCTCCGGATCGAACAGCACCAGGCAACGGGCCGGCGATCCATCGCGCCCTGCTCGCCCCGACTCCTGCAGATAGCCCTCCGGAGTCGCCGGCAGGTCCAGGTGCAGCACCAACCCCACATCGGCTCGGTCCACTCCCATCCCGAAGGCCACCGTGGCCACCAGCACGGGCGACGGGTGCTCCTGGAAATGGCTGAGCGCCAGGCGCCGGCTTTCCGGGTCCATGCCGGCGTGATACGGATTGGCCTCGATCCCAGCAGCGGTCAGCTGCACGGCCCAGCGTTCCACCGAGCGGCGCGTCCGCGCATAGATCAGTACCGCCCCCCGAGCAGCGCTCACCGCCTCAATCACCATCTGCAGAGGTTCCTTGGGCCGCCTGACCATGGCGTAGGTCAGGTTGGGGCGTCGGGCGGAGCGCACCTGGATCAGGGGGCGGCGCAACTCCAGCAAGCGAATGATGTCGGCGCGCACGCGCGGGGCGGCCGTGGCACTGAGGGCCACCAGGGGCACCCCCGGGCACAGGCGCCTGAGCTGGCCGAGCCGACGGTAATCGGGGCGGAAATCATGGCCCCAGGCGCTGATGCAGTGGGCCTCGTCCACCGCCAGGGCCACCAGCTGCCCCTGCTCCAGAACCTCTTCCACGAGCTGACGGGTGGCCTCCCCCCAGAGCCGCTCAGGCGCGAGATAAAGCACACGCAACTTGCGCTCCCTCAAACGCAGGATCAGCTGACGGCGGGCGGGCAGATCGAGGCCTCCATGCAGGCAGGCGGCGGCAATGCCGTGCCGCTGCAGGTGGTTCACCTGGTCATCCATCAGGGCCACCAGAGGGGAGATCACCAGCACCAACCCCTGGCGCACCAGGGCCGGCAGCTGATAGCAAAGCGACTTGCCGCCGCCGGTGGGCAACACCGCCAGGCAATCGCGGCCCTGGAGCAGGGCCTCCACCACCGACCGCTGGCCCGGCCTGAAGTCCTCCCAACCGAAATGGGTCTGGAGCGCGCCCACCAGCGGATCCGCCCGCTGCGGTTCCATCAGCAGCGGTTCCGTCCGCGACGGATCTTCGCTGGCTGCGGCCGATGGCACCACCACCCCATCCCTGGCGACGCTCGACCTTAATCGCCCCCAGATCTGGGGGCGTGGGGGCTCAGGGCAGGGGCGGCGCCTCCAGCTGGTCGGGCGACTCCTCCACCAATTGCAGCCGCACGCGCTTGCCACCCGCCAACTCCCCCAGGGACACGCGCAAGGTGGCCCCACTCAGGCTGCCCAAGACCTGGAGAAGCTCGCGCAGGTGAGGTGTGCTGCTGCCGCTCTCCACCCAGAGGCGCTCCTGCAAGCCCCCGAGGCGCCGCCAGCTGGTGTGGAGCTTGAGCACCGCACTCTCCAGCTGCTGGGCCTGGCCCACGGCATCCGCCAGGAGCCCGAGGGCATCGAGACGCTGGGCCTCCTGCATCGCCTTCTCCAGGTCCAGCTCCCCCTGCTGAAAGGCGCGAACCGCCAGGCCCGCCTCGGCCGCCTTGGTCAGCCAGCGGGCCGTGTTGGTGACGTCCTTGACCCGCTCCAGCTCCGGCTCCTCCCGCAGCACCCGGCGCAGGTCCTCCTGCTGGGCTTCCGGCAGCTTGGAGAGCTCCCGCACCAGGGGCGCGACCGCCCGGGGGGGCAGAAGGTTCTCCTGGGTGCGCTGGCGGATCTCCTCCGGCAGCAGCGGACTGGTGGCGGCGGTGAACTCATCGGTGAGCCGGCGTACCTGCTTGCGGGTGATCTGCTGGCCGTCGTTGGCCGCCTCACTGATCATGAGCTGCACCTCTGGATCGGCTTGGGCCGTCTCGAGGAAGGCCCGCTTGGAGAAGTTGTTGACGCAGTCCGCCTCCAGGGGACCGTCCCCCACCAGGCTGTCGGCGGACTCGGCCAGCTGAATCAGCCCGTAGGCGCGGGTCTTGCTGATCTCCTGCTCCCTGAGCCACTGCAAAAAGCCCGTGCCCCGGCCCTCGCCGCCCCGCTTCTCCCGATCGCGCACGGCCCGCAGGATCCGACCGCGCCAGATCTCGGTCTGCAGGTCGAAGCGATCGCACACGGCCCAGGCCTCCTCCAGCCGGGCCATGAACTCCATGGTGCTGATGTCGTCCTGCTCCGGATCGGGTAGATCCAAAATCAAGGAAGGGGCTTCCAGCACAGGCCATCGGCAGGGGAGGCGATCGTGCCACGGGGGCCCGGCCCGATGGCAGGCCGACCCTGGCCCGGTGCGCGATCCAGGGGCAGCGACATTTCGTGACGGCCTCGCCCTACAGGCCGAAAAGGAGGGGTATGGTCCCTTGGACAGCAACACCCTCCTCAACGCAGCGATGGCCATCTCCCGCGGCGACAAGGTGCGCATCCAGCGTCCTGAGTCCTATTGGTTCAACGAAGTCGGCACCGTCGCTTCGGTCGACACCTCCGGTATCCGCTACCCCGTGGTGGTTCGCTTTGAGAAGGTGAACTACAGCGGCTACAGCGGCTCCGAGGGCGGCATCAACACCAACAACTTCGCTGAAAGCGAGCTGGTGAAGGCCTGAGGCCAGCCCTCCAAGGGCCCACGGGGTAAGAACTACAGCCCACGCTCCCATCCCTGATCCGCCCGCCGGATCAGGGATTTCTTCATGCTGTGCCAATGGGGAGCCTCCTTGCCTGAACTGCCTGAAGTCGAAACCGTGCGACGCGGCCTGGAGCGTCAACTCAAGGGGTTCCGCGTCGATCGTGTGGAGGTGCTCAGGGCGCGGGCCATCGCCGCGCCCAACGACTCAACGATCTTTCGCCTGGCCCTGGAGGGCTGCCAGGTGGGGGCGTGGAGCCGCAGGGGCAAGTACCTGCTGGCGGATTTAGGGCGAGACGGTGCCCAAGCCGGGACCTGGGGTGTGCACCTGCGCATGACCGGTCAGTTCCTTTGGCTGGAGACGCCGCGCGAGCCCTGCAGGCATACCCGCGTGCGTCTCTGGAACATCCAGGGCCACGAGTTGCGCTTCGTCGACCTGCGCAGCTTTGGCGAAATGTGGTGGGTCCCCGCCGGCTTGCCCCCCGAAGCGGTGATGACCGGACTGAAGAGGCTGGGCCCAGAACCCTTTGGAGCGGAGTTCAACGCGCGGTACCTCAAACAGCGCCTGGAGGGAAGCAAGCGCTCGATCAAGGCGGCGTTGCTGGATCAGAGCCTGGTGGCCGGTGTGGGCAACATCTACGCCGATGAGTCCCTGTTCGCCGCCGGCATCGCTCCGGCCACGCCCGCCGGGGAGGTCGCGACCCTCCAACTGGAGCGTTTGCGACGGTCCCTGGTGGAGATCCTGGAGACCAGCATCGGAGCCGGTGGCACAACCTTCAGCGACTTCCGCGACCTCTCAGGCACCAACGGCAATTATGGCGGCCAGGCCTGGGTTTACCGGCGCACGGGTGAGCCCTGCCGCCGCTGCAGCACCCCCATCCAGCGGGAGCGCCTGGCGGGCCGAAGCACCCATTGGTGTCCCAGCTGCCAGCGCTGAGCCAGGGGTGGTGGGCTAGAAGGGAGCCCTGCGCTTTTCTGCCGTGACGGCCCATCTCGCCAAGGAGTTGACCGCCACCATGGCGGCCATCCAACGCCGGGGCTGGTGCGATGGCACCGGTGGCAATTTCAGCTGCGTGCTCCAGCGGGAGCCGTTGCAGCTGCTGATGGCTCCCAGCGGTGTCGACAAAGGTTCGGTGGCCCCTGGGGACCTGATCGTGGTGGATGGCGAAGGACAGGTGCTCCAAGGGGACGGTCGCGCCAGCGCCGAGACCCTTCTGCATCTTGAAATCGTGCGTCGTACATCTGCAGGAGCGGTGCTGCACACTCACTCGCAGGCCGCGACGTTGCTGTCGCGCTCCACCTTGGCAGCGGGTCATACGCAAAGCGCTGCGAACGGGGCCGATGGGTTCGTTGTCGTTGAGCAATTGGAGATGATCAAGGGCCTCGAGGGCCTCCACACCCACGACACGCGCGTGGAGCTGCCCGTCCTAGCCAACGACCAAGACCTCAGGCGACTCAGTGGGCGGGCCGGCCCGCTCCTGGCGAAGGCACCCCAAGGGCTGTTGATCGCTGGCCATGGGCTCTACGCCTGGGGGGATGGGCTGTTCAGTGCACGGCGCCACCTCGAGATCCTGGAGTTCCTGCTGGAGCAACACTGGCGCCAGCTCTTGCTCGATGGGCTCAGCCGCCTGCCCATTCGCAGCGTTTGACCATGGCGCCTGTGCAAGCCTCCATGTCCCAGATCACCCATCTGCTGCTCGACATCGAAGGAACCACCTGTCCGGTGAGCTTCGTGGCAGAGACCCTGTTCCCCTTTGCCAGGCGCCATCTCAAGGGTTATCTCGAACGCCATCGTCAGGAGGCAGCTGTGGGCGCCTTGCTCGAGGAAGCCGAAAGGGCCAGGGCCAGCGATCCTGAGGCTTCAGCCATCGGAGCCGATCAAGAGTCCTTCCCTCAGCTGGTGAACTATCTGGAGTGGCTCATGGATCAAGACCGCAAACTCACCCCACTCAAGCAACTGCAGGGACTGATCTGGGAGAGCGGCTATGCCAGCGGCGAACTGAAAGCGCCCTTGTTTGAAGACGTGTGCCACGCTCTATCGACTTGGTCCAAAGCCGGTCTCACGCTTGCCGTGTACTCATCAGGATCAGTCAAAGCCCAGAAATTACTCTATGGGCATACCACAGATGGAGATCTCAGTAGTCTTTTCAGACATTGGTTCGACACACGAACAGGACCGAAGCAAGCTTCAAAAAGCTATCTCACCATTGCCAAGGAGATGGGCACCGAGCCCAGCAGAATCACCTTCATCAGTGATTCGGTAGCTGAACTCAAGGCCGCCCATGGCGCAGGGCTCAAGGTGATCTTCAGCGACCGACCAGGCAACCCCGGGCGTCAGAGCAATGGGTATCCAGTGATCACCCGCTTGGAGCAACTGACCCTTGACCAAGACATTCCCCGATGATGATTGTGCTCCAACTCGCCGTGATGCCTGCCCAATTTGCCTCTTCCACCATGGGTAAAGTAGGGCCATCGTCACCAGTCCAACAACCTGGAGCAAATGGGCGAGCAGGCCATCCATGGCCATGGGACCCACGATGGTTCGACTCAAACGGTGGAAGAGCCTCCAGCGCTGCATTCGGCCATGGTTCAGACTGTAAAAGTCCAAACACAAGGAAGCCACCCTTTCGGGTGGCCTTCTCTCCATCTCACTCGCGCTACTCACTCCTTACGGATGATCGGCAACTTGAGCTGATAGTCTTGGATGAAAGTTTTACCTGGCATCGAGCTATTTTTGCAGGAAGCTACCCTCC
>NZ_JAGQBJ010000017.1 GCF_024345575.1 Cyanobium sp. Morenito 9A2 | reverse complement strand
TTCGAAACCTTCTACACGAAGAACATTCTTCTGAACGAAGGTCTGCGTGCCTGGATGGCACCGGCTGACCAGCCTCACGAAAACTTCATCTTCCCCGAAGAGGTTCTGCCCCGTGGTAACGCTCTCTGAGCGTTGAACCCATCCATTCCGGCGCCCCGTATGGGGCGCTTTTTTAGTGTTTTTTGCTTCGCGGGGTTACTTCTCTGGTTGGTTGGTTGCCCCCGTCACCGAAGCGGCGTGAACCCTGGGGGCAGGGTCAGAAACTCCGCTGGGGAGTCGCGATGAGCTTGGAAAGTCCGATACCATCAGCGAGTTCCGTCAGCAGTGGCGTGGCTTCGGATTCAGGTTCGCAGCCGTAGGCGTCGCCGGCTGGCTTTAATCCCCCCAAGGAGGAGGTGCCCGTGAGCCACAGTTCCATGACCCAGGGTCTGCTGATCGCGGAGAACGCCGGCTGATTTCGGTGTCTGTTTCCTGATCAATCGGTTCCGCGCCAGAGCGGACCCGGCGAGAGCCCCCGATGGTCTGCTTCCCGCAGGCCATCGGGGGCATCGTTTAGGGGGGGCTTGCGCTCTCCAAGGCTGGACGATTGTCCACACACCGCAGAGTGGAGTGCATAAAACCCTTTGGGTTTTCCGTGCCCCGCTGACGATCAGGCAGGACAGGCCACGGTCACCAGCCCCAGAGTCAGGCCGTACCCAAGCACCTAGGGCCGGCTTGCCCCGAAGGCCACTGCCAGGTCGATCGCCCTGGGTTTGCAGCTGCCCAATCTGTACGTCATCACAACAGCACCCCTCCAGCCCTGTGGTGGCGTGGATCACGGCCGTCTGGTTGAGACTCGGACCTGCACCGATCGCGCCGAACAGCCCCTGGACCAGAGCCGCCTCGATCAGCCAGGTGAAGGCCAAAAGGCTCACGGCGATCAGAAAGGGACCAGCTGGCCTCAGTTGCCGCAGCCTGGTGATCCTATGGGGCGCCTCGATCAGGGGGCGAATCACGGCATTCCAGCG
Source organism: Cyanobium sp. Morenito 9A2 (assembly GCF_024345575.1). GTDB lineage: Bacteria > Cyanobacteriota > Cyanobacteriia > PCC-6307 > Cyanobiaceae > ATX-6F1. The sequence goes on along the minus strand of NZ_JAGQBJ010000017.1, from coordinate 49,798 downwards.
CTGCCTTGGGGCAGATGCTGCAGGGCGTCCTCCAAACGAATCAAGGTTTTGGGGTGCGTGAACGGCCCGGCTTCGGCCCCTACCCCCCATCAGCCCCACCTTCCCCGCTGCAAGAGACCCCCCAGCCCCCGCTGGACACCACCAGGGCGGTCGCCAGGTCGGTCAGGGTCTCACCATCGCCAGGGGGCACCGGATAGCCACGGCGTCGCTTCAACCAAAGCCCCCGCAGGACTACGCCCCCTTTGGGCCGGAGCCACAACCTGGGCGAGCCCCGAGGCGACGATCATGGCCCTGGGCCGGTTGGCCAGGGGGAGACCAGCCGGGCCAGGTCAATCCGCCAGCCGCCGCCACCATCAGCTCCGTTGGCCAAGGTCGCCGCTGAGAACCTGGAATCCAGAGGCGAGGTTCAGCCGCGGCCAGATCAGCGGCGCCAGCCGCCACTGGAGGGAATGAAGGGCAGCGGCTGGGCGGCATGGGGGCCCATGCGAGCAAGGATCAGGCCCTCGCTCAGGGAGGTGATGGGGGCACTGCCATAGGTGCTCACCTGGCGGCGGGCGGGAACTCCCATGGGCTTGGAGGTGTGTTGGGTGCCGCAGAGGCTGCCCTTGGGCCTCTGCGGCAACAGCCAGGAGACCACGCGGACGAAGCAGCCGTGGGCGGCAGCTCAGCACGATTGCGCCGTGGCCGTTCGCCAGGGCGGCGTCGAAGCGGGGCTGGTCTTCCGCGGGCATGGTCAGGCCCGCAGCGGCGATCACGGGCTCCTCCCCTGTGGCTTGATCGAACCCAAGCCAGCGGGCGATGGTCTTGCCCTTGCCGTTCTGGCGCCGGCCCTAGAGCCTGGGCGGCCCTCGATCCTCCGCGCCGGCGCTCGACCGCAGCGGCAATGTTGCCGGCGTCGTTGCGGGCCGGGTGCCCCCCAGCAGCCCGATCAGCGGCCCCCTGCGCAGGCCACCAAACGATGGATGTCCCCGGATTGGATCACCCTGGAGACAAGCTGCGCGGGAAGAGTGCCCTTGAAAAGAGGGTGCCCCAGGCCGCTCCAGGGGCTTGCCTAACGATCTCCTGGTTGCGATAGGCGCTGGGCACCCGCAGATGTCATCACTGCAGCAGGAGCCCTGACTGTGCAAAGGCGATGGCCGCTGCAGGAATGACCCGGTGGGCCCCTTCGGACTAGGGGGGCCGGGACTCGCCTGTGGCTGGGTCGTAGCAGAGCCAGCGTTGCCAGTTGTCGTCACCGAGCAGCTTCAGGCTGCAGAAGGAGCCCTTGCGGAGCAGGGTCTGCGCGGGGGGGTCGCCGGCTTGCCGGATCAGATTGAACGGACTGGGAATCCTGCCGCCCTGGTGGTCCGGCAGGCGCCTGACCTCGCGCTGGGCATACCAGCGCAGGCTGGGCCGCTCTGCCGCGTCACCATCCATGTACACCGGCGCACCGCCTCCCGCGGCCAGGGTCGCCGCCGGAAGCACCGACCAGCGCTCGTTCAGCTCCCAGTTCCACAGGGGACTGGTGCCCAGCAGCAGCAACGACAGCCACCAGCCGCCGATGAGCAGCAGTAGGCCCTTCCGTCGCGGTGATTCCGCCGGCTTGAGCAGCAGCCATCCGCCTCCGAGCAGCCCTGCCCCCGCCGGTAGCGGCAGCCAGCGGTAGGGGGCCAGGGCCGCCTGGTCCGGCAGATTGGCCACCGCCCCCGCGGCGAGCAGCACGCCTCCCAGCACCATCCAGAACCAAGGCAGACGCCGCAGCACCCCGCCTCGGCCCCCGGGGCGGAGAAGGTCGGCCAGGGGGGCAGCGCACAGCAGGGCGAAGGGGAGCCAGAGGGGGTGGCTGTACCAGGGCAACTGGGTGCGCAGGGGCAGGATCGAGGTCGCCATCACCGCTTGCAGCACCAGGCACCACCGCCCCCAGGGGCACTGCCGCTGTCGCCAGGCCATTCCCACGGCGATCGGCCAGAGCGGCAGCCAGGGCCAGCCCCCCTCGAGCACTTTCAGCAGCGGCACTCTCCAGCCCAGGGAACTGCCTTCGCCCGCCTCAAGCAGGACCCGGCCCACCCCGTCGCCTCCCCAGAGCCAGAGGGCACCCTGGCCACGCATCAGGCCGTGATAGGCATGCCAGGCCAGGCCGGGCAACAGGCCAACCACCAGCCCGGCCAGCAGCCAGCGCCACCGCTTGGGGCCGGGGGTGGGGTCGAACGCCAGGCCCAGGAAACCGGCCAGCAGCGCGGGCAACAGGATCGGCGCCTTCAGCAGCAACAGGGCGCTCCCACCCAGCCCAGCTACGGCACCATTCGCCCAGACCCGTTGCCCGCGGCGGCTGCGCAGCAGCGCCCACCAGAGCAGGGCCATGGCACTCAACTGGGCCCCATCCAGCATGGCCAACCGCCCCTGACGCATCACCGGCAGCAGGGTCAGGAGGATGGCAGCGGTGGCCAACGCTGCCGTTCGTTGGCCGGGTCGCAATTGCCATTGCACTAGGCCGCCCAGGGGAACCACCAGCGTGGACAGCAGTGCCGGCGCCAGGCGCACCACCCACTCGGGCGGGAGGGCCGAGACAGGGGCTCCGGAAAGGTGGCGCCAGCAGCTGATCACTGCGGCGATCAGCCAATGCAGCCCCGGGGGCTTGTTGAGATAGTCGTTCCCCCAGATGGTGGGCAGCAGCCCGTGGGGCAGCCCCCGATCGGCGATTTCCAGTGCCACCCGCGCCACGATCCCTTCGTCCCAATCGCGCAGCGGCAGGTTGTCCAGGCCCGCCAGGGACAGCACCAGCGCGGCTGCCCAGAGGAACAACAGCAGGCGCCTGGGGGGCGTTCCCGACTGGAGAATCAGGCTATGGATCATCAAACAGCGGCTCCGGTGTTCAGCGGCACAACGAAAGCGGAGCCGCTCGGGCACCCGGGCGGCTGGGCGCACACCCAGCGGCGGAGACGGTCTTTCTCGGGGCCATCGGGGAAGGGCCTGTAACTCTCGATCACCGCAAAGCTCCCCGCCACAGCATCGGCCCCCCTCCGTCGCCAGGCGGCAGCGTCCTGATGGCTGAGGGGCTCGGGTGTCACCAGCCAGCCCTTGCGGTTCGCCAGGTAGAGCACGGTGGGATCGGGGCCGCTCATCACCACCACGCGGGCCTGCCCAGGGGTGCTGGCCTGGATCTGGCGGGCCAGTTCCCAGGCGGCTGAGCCGGCGATCCGCTCCCGGCTCCAGTAATCGACCCCCAGAATGGTGAGGCTGACCAGCACCATCAAGGTCAGCAGAGCCCAGGCCCCCCGCCGCCAGCCGATCGACCCCGAGCGCAGCCGTACCCACCCCTGGCCCATCAGCGGACAGGCGAACAGCATCAGAGGCAACTGGTAGTACTCATGCACGGCGGTGGTTTCGGGGGCCAGGGCGCCGGCCACCACCACCGCCACCAGCCCCAGCGGCAGCACCCGCACCAGCGGGCGAACCTCGGCGGCTGAGCCGGCGCGGGGCGGCAGCAGGCCCAGGATCAGCAGGGGCACCCCCAGCACGGCCAGGTTGCGCACGGCAACCCGCAGGGCCAGCTCACCCCAGTAGCTGAACCCGAGCAGGTCGGACCAGGTGTAGCGGTTCGCCTGGCCGCCCCAGAAGCCGAAACTGAGACCGCTGCTCTCGCCCAGCTGGCGGGCATGCCAGTACCAAAGGGCTGTGACCGTAGCGGCGCCCAGGGGATAGAGCCAGGAGCTGGGGCGGCGAAGCACCGGGCCCCACCCCCCCTTCCCCCGCGCCCAGAGCCAGAGCAGGGGTGCCCCCAGCCAGAGGAAGGGGAGCACCTTCACCAGGCAGGCCCCGCTGAAGGCCAGCCACGACACCAGCAGAGCGGAGCGCCGCCCGCCTTCCAGCCAGACCAGAAAGCGTTCCAACGCCAGGGCTGCCAGCAGCATCAGCAGGGCCTCCGGTTGAACCGTGCGTCCGTAGAACACCGGAATGGGAAGCACGGCGTAGAACATCCCTCCCCACCAGCCGGCCCGCTCTCCCAGCAGGTGCCGACCGATCCGGATCAGCAGGACGACCGTGAGCACGCTGCAGAGCACCGAAAGCCCCCGAGCCAGCCACTCATGCACCCCGAACAGCCTGTAAAGCAGGGCCACTCCATAGGGGTAGAGGGGAAACTCGGCTTCCACCAGGCCGCTGCCGGCACCGCCCCAGTCGATCTGGGGTTGCCAGAACCGCATTCCTTGCTCGGCGAAATTGCGCGCCATGGCGGCCGTGTCCGCCTGGCGCCAGCTGTGGATGCCCAGGATCGGCGCCTGGATCTGGACCAGCCGCAGGGCCGCACCGATCAGCGGCGGGAGCCAGAGCGGCAGGGGATGGCCCTTGGAACGGCAGAGGCCCATGGATCGACAGGCTATCGGGGGTCCGCCTGTGGCTTGCTCAGTTGGCCCCGCACCGCCTCCACTGCCCCCGGCAGGGAAGCGCGCAGCGCGGGAATCCGGCTCAGGTTGCCACTGAGGCTGGCGGCCAGATCCGCCAGGCCCTGCAGCACAGGATTGTTCTGGCGATTGTTCGCTGCCTGGGCCACGGCGGCGGCCTGGGGGACGCGCCAATCGGCCAGCAGCACCACCGAGCGGTAGGCCGCTGGCCAGGGGTTGGCAGGTTCGAGTGTTTCCAGGCGACTGAACCACAGGGCTGCCAGCATCGGTCGGTTCTGAAGCACCCCGAGCAGGGCCAGGCTCCAGAGGGCATCGCGGTCGTCGGGGGCGGTGCGCAGCTTCTTGTCGGCCCAGCGGGCCACCCGGGTCTGATAGAGGAAATGGCCGTCGATTTGGTGCTCGGGCCCGATGGCGGCGAACACGGCCGCCAGCCCCTTGGGCCCCTGCTCCATCCCCCGGGCCAAGGCAATGAAGCGCCGGTCAAAGCGCGTCGGTTCTGGCGCGGCGGCCCGCCGGTGCCAGAGCTCGATGGAGCGTCCCTCGTTCCAGAGCCAGCTGCTCAGGCGTTCGAACCGGCCGTCGCTGCGCACCAAGCGGCTCAGCTGGCGGGACACCTCCCGGTGGGTGCCCTGGTCCCCGGTGGCCAGCACCAACCATTCCGCCTCGCGCAGCACCAGGGGATGTTCCTGCTCCCGTTTACCGATCTCACGCCCCACGATCTCGCCACCGCCGCTTCGGCCGAACACAGTGACGTTGCTCTGATTGAAGTCGCCGGTGGTCGGAATCACGATCACCGTGGTGGGGGCGGTGCCCACCCGCTGGCGCAGCTCACGGATCAGTTCCGCCATCGGGAAGGGTGGGTTGCGCTCCAGCGCCTCGGTTCGCTCCACGGCGCTGGCGATGGCGCTCCCGATCAATCCAAGGCCGAGCAGGGCCAGGGCGGCCTTGCGCCCCCAGCGGGCCCGGAACCAGAGGAGCAGGATCCACCAGCCCCGGGTCACCAGCAAGACCAGCAGGGGCAGCACCGGCGCGATGTAGCGAGGGTCCTTGTTGGGGCTCAAGGTGGTGAACAGCCAGCCGCTGATGGCGCAGCCGATCAACCAGCCCCAGCCCCAACCTGGGCTGGTTTCCGCGGCGTTCGGCTGCAGGCGTTTCCTCCAGGCTCTGGCCGCTGCCGCCAGCCCTCCAGCCAGTGCGGGCAAGCTGTTGACAAGCCCCAGTTGCTCGGGCCAGAGCTTGGGGTACCAGAGCAGGCTGACCAGACTGAGCGCCGGCGGGTCACCCTCCTGGGCGGCAGACTCCAGCACGGCCCTGTTGGTGCCACCGATCGTGGTGATCCAGTTGTGCTGCAGCCAGGGAAGAATCAGGGCGAACACCAGGCCCAGGGCGGCCAGAACCTGCAGTCGCCGCTGGGGCCGTCGCAGGCCCACGGCTGCGGCCCAAAGTGCGGGGAGCAGCACCACCAGCAGAGCGCTCTGCTTCACCAGCACCGCGGCCGCAAGCGCCAGGGCGGCCGCGCCTGCCTGACCCCAGCGCCCGCCTCGCGGATCAGGTGCCGCCCAGCGCCCCAGCAGCCAGAGCGCCAGCACGCTGGTGGCCGCCAGGGGCAAATCGAGCGTGAAATCAACCCGCAGGGCCACCAGGGCCGGGGTGGTGCTGGTGAGTGCCGCGGCCAGCAGGCCGAAGCCTGGTGAAACGAGCTGACGGCCCCAGCAGGCCACCACCACCAGCAACAACCCTTGCCAGATGGCCAGGGCGGCACTGGCTTGATCGGGGCTGTCGCCTGCGATGGCCAGCACCGTGCCGTTCACGAGGCTGGCGAGGGGGGGAATCTTCGGGGACAGGTCCAGAAGGGCCTGCCAACCCTCCCAGGCGCCGCCGGCCAACAGCCCCAGGGCGCGGCCATGGTCCACGGCGCTGTTCAGATAATCGGCCTGGTCCCAGGAGGGCAGCCGTTGATCCAGCTGCAGCCACTGCCTGTCGGCCAGGGTGGTCGCCAGCCAGAGCAGGGCCAGGGTCAGCCACCACAGAAGCGTGCGGGGGGAGCGGATCGTCAGGGCCCTGGCGCAATCAGGCGCTCAGTCTGAACCGGCGGCCCTTGGTGCAAGGACGTTGGGCTTTCTGGCACATGGACCGTTGAGAACCTGGGGCAGGAGGGGGATTATCTGGTTGGCGCATTGCGCCTCTCGTGTGTGAGGACCCCATGAAACTTTTCCAGCAACTCCTGCTGGCTCCTGCAGCCCTGGGCCTTCTGGCCCCGATGGCTGCTTCGGCCGCAGACCTCAACCTTGACGCCGTCAACAAGTACGCCGGCGCCGAGGAGCAGGTCACCAGCATCACCCAATTCTCCGACGTTCAGCCCACCGCTTGGGCCTACCAGGCGCTTTCGAACCTGATTGAGCGCTACGGCTGCGTCGCTGGCTACCCCAACGGCACCTTCAAGGGCGGTCAAGCCCTGACCCGCTGGGAAGCCGCTGCCCTCCTCAACGCTTGTCTCGATCGGATCACCGAAGTGACCGACGAGCTCAAGAAGCTCATGAAGGAGTTCGAGAAGGAACTCGCCATCCTGCGCGGCCGCGTTGATGGCCTTGAGGCCAAGGTCGGCGAATTGGAAGCCAATCAGTTCTCCACCACCACCAAGCTGCGTGGAGTGGCCACCTTCACCATCGGTGCCAACTCCTTCACCGGTTCCGCCCTGGCCACCCCGGCTGAATCTGTCCTCCTCGGAGGCAAGGTTGCCCCCACCCAGAACTTCGCCACTGCGGCCAACACCCAGCAGGGTGGCACGGCTTTCAACTACAACCTCGACCTGTACCTCGACACCAGCTTCACCGGCAAGGACCTCCTCCGCACCCGCCTGCGGTCGGGTAACTACGGCGCCAGCCCCTGGGGTGCCGCCAATGGCAACAACCTGGTCGGCCTGAACGCTTTCGAGGTTTCCTTCGAGGGTCCTCCTGGTGCGGACACCGTGATGGTGAACCGCCTCTTCTACCAATTCCCCATCGGCAGCAACTTCACCGCCACCGTTGGTGCGAAGGTCCGTCAGGACGACATGTTGGCTCTGTGGCCCAGCGCCTACCCCGCTGACACCGTTCTCGACATCTTTACCTACGGTGGCGCTCCCGGTACCTACAGCCTGAACCTCGGTTCCGGTGGTGGTATCTGGTGGAAGTCGGGTGGCTTCTCCATCAGCGCCAACTACGTCTCCGCCAACGGCAACAACGGCAATCCCAACGTCGGTGGCATCGGCACCGACGGTGCCGCCCAGACCGGCACCGCCCAGATCGCCTACACCGGCACCAACTGGGGCCTGGCTGCGGCCTACACCTACACCACTCCTCAAGGTGGACTGGCGGGCCTCTACGGCGGCAACGCAACACCCTTGGCCAACCTGGGTTTCGCCCTGTCTAACAACGTGAGTTCCGTTGGCATCAGTGGCTACTGGACGCCCACCAACTCCGGTTGGATCCCTTCTGTTAGCGCTGGTTGGGGCATCAACTCTTACTCCGCCGACTTTGCTTCAGCAGGTAACCCCGCCAACGGTGGTCTTGCTGATGTCATTGACGGAGCTCAGAGCCAGTCCTGGTACGTCGGTCTCCAGTGGGCCGATGTGTTCATCAAGGGCAACTCCGCCGGCATGGCCGTGGGCCAAGCCACCTTCATCACCAAATCAGGCAATGACAACGCTCTGACTGCCAACGACGGCAACTACGCCTGGGAGTGGTGGTACAAGTTCCAGGTCACCGACAACATCAGTGTCACACCTGCGATCTTCTATCTCAGTGCTCCTCTGGGTCAGCTCCAGAAGGGCAACGGAGATTCCTTCGAGAACTTCGGCGGCCTCGTCAAGACCACCTTCAAGTTCTGATCGTTTGATCTGTCTGGTTTCGGCGAAGTTCCTCACACTTCCTTCGCCGAAACTTTCCTCCACTTCACTCCTCAACTGTTTCCTCAATCAACCCGGTTGGCCTTTAGCCAGTCGGGTTTTTTATTGCCTGTTGCGCAAGGCTGGGTGAACAAAGTTCTTGAGGCCAGTTGATACCCAAGGCGTGTAGTCAGCGCTACATGGGTGCGTATCTCTCATCAAGCACTGGATTTGTGGCCTTTGCTAATCTGCGCCGGCACCCCATGGTGCTTCCTCTTTTTGGTGTGAGGACCAATGAAACTTTTCAGCAGGTTTGTGCTTGCCCCTGCCCTTTTGGGCATGGCAACGCCGATGGCGGCTTCGGCCGCAGAGCTCAATCTCACTGATGTCAACCGGTATTCGCCGCCCGTCTCCACTAAGGAGCAGGTCACCAGCATCACGCAGTTTTCCGATGTTCAGCCCACCTCCTGGGCCTATCAGGCCCTCTCGAACCTGGTGGAGCGCTACGGCTGCGTCGCTGGCTACCCCAACGGCACCTTCAAGGGAAACCAGCCTCTGACCCGTTGGGAGGCGGCCGCCCTGCTCAACGCCTGCCTCGATCGGATCACCGAAGTGACCGATGAGCTGCAACGGCTCCTGAAGGAGTACCAGAAGGAGTTGGCCATCCTTCGTGGCCGTGTCGATGGTCTTGAGGCCAAGGTTGGTGAACTCGAAGCTACCCAGTTCTCCACCACCACCAAGCTGCAGGGTGAGGCGACCTTCGTTCTCGGTGGTGTGGATGCCACCGGCGACAAGGCCGTCCGGGGATCCGTTTTCCCCAACAACCCCGAGTTGAACAATCGCAGTGCGGCGAGCAAGTACAAGGCCCTCTATGGAGCCACCACGTTCAGCTACGACCTGCGGTTGAACTTCCTGACCAGCTTCTCGGGTAAGGATCTGCTTTACACCCGTCTGCGCTCGGGCAATTTCAACAATGCCTTCAATGGCAATGGCCTCAATCTCACGGCACTTGACAAGGCCAGCAACGGCGTCAACAACAACAGTGACGCAATCGGAGTTGATCGTCTCTACTACAGCTTCCCATGGGGCAAGGATTTCACGTTCGTCCTGGGCGCCAGGGCCCGGAACACCGAGCACCTGGGGGTGACACCCTCGCTCTACGGGAGTGGCAAGGGTGAACGGATCCTTGATCTGTTTGCATTGAATGGTGCGCCGGGAACTTACAACAAAGCCACCGGTTCCATGGGGGCGGTGATCTGGAAGCAGAACGTCAAGAAAGGGCAGGGCCGATTCAGCGCTTCGGCAAGCTATGTGGCCCCCCAGGGCAATGTTGGAACACCCAATGATGGGGTGAGTGATTTCACCTGCTCCACGGGTGAGGGTGGCATCGGCACGGATTGCTCCCGTTCCAGCTTCCTGACCCAGCTCGCCTACACCGCCCCCCAATGGAGCGTTTCGGCGGCCTACCGCTATGGCCAGGCAGCCTCAAACTTCCGCAGGGGCACGAATTTCGTGGCCTCCAACAGCTGGTTCCTTGCCAACGGCGAATCCAACAGTGTGGCTTTGAACGCCTACTGGCAGCCCAAGAAGAGTGGCTGGTTCCCATCCATCAGCCTGGGTTGGGGGTACAACTCCCTTTCCGGCAACTCAATCCGTTCCACCGGGTTTGAGTTCGTTAACCCGTACGTCACTGAATCCCAGAGCTGGTTCGCCGGTCTTCAGTGGACGGATGTGTTCGCCAAGGGTAATTCTGCGGGCATGGCTGTTGGTCAGCCCACCTTCGCGACCGCCCTCACACGCGGGAGCAGCGGTGTCGGGAACACCACACCGGCTGACGGCAACTATGCCTGGGAATGGTGGTACAAGTTCCAGGTCACCGATAACATCTCGGTCACCCCTGCCATCTTCTATCTGAGCCGTCCCCTTGGACAGCTCACCGGAAATGGCAACTCCTTCAGCACCCTCGGCTACCTCGTTCAGACCACCTTCAAGTTCTGATCAGAAGGGTCCCTCACACCCTCCTTTACGTGCTCCTCACCCACGGCCCCCCTGCTCCAGGGGGGCTTTTTCATGGCACGGCACCGATGGTGCCAACCCGCAGGCCCGGTTAGGGAAGATGGAGACGAGTCAATCGATCGGAACCGTTGTCGGCCGCTTCCAACCCCGATCCGTACCGGGTGCTCGGTGTCAGCCGCCAGGCGAGCCCTGCGGAGATCAAGGCCGCCTATCGAAGCCTTGTGAAACGCCACCACCCCGATGCCGGAGGCGAAAGCGAGGCGATCGTGGCGATCAACGCCGCCTGGGCGGTGCTGGGGGATCGGGCTCGTCGCCAGCGCCATGGCCAGATCCCAGAGCCCGCCGGGGGGCAGCCCCCGCCCGCTACGGATGGCCGTGGTGGCCCGGGGGCGCGATCAGGCCCCCGTCGGGCATCAGGGGCCCAGAAGGATGGAGAGTTGCTGCGGTGGCTTCAGCAGGTCTATGGACCGATCGATCGGTTGCTGGGACAGGTGATCAATCCCTTCCCCGCAGAATTGCGAGCGCTCTCGGCCGATCCCTACGACGATGCCCTGATGGAGGCGTTCTGCGCGTTCCTTGAGCAGGGGAAGGTGCGGCTTGAAAAGGTGGAGAGCCTCTTCCAATCGATGGCCTGCCCGGCTGCGGCGAAGGGCTTTGGATTGAGTCTGTACCACTGCCTGAGCCAGGTGCAGGACGCCCTCGCCGAGCTTGAGCGCTACACCATGGGTTACGTGGACAGTTATCTGCACGACGGGCGCGAGATGCTGCGGGAAGCCAAACGGCGCCGGACCCTCCTTCACCAGGAGCGCCGGCGGTTGGAGCTCTAGAAGGCTTCCAGTTGGTCGAGCCGAAGCCAGAGGTCGGGCACCGGACGGTTCCAGCGCAGCTGGGCATGGTCACCCTTGAGGACCAGCACCTCGCCGGGACCTTCGAACAGGTAGCTCGGTGGCGCCGGATCACTGGCGGCGGCCTCGAGGCTGCCGGCGTAGGCCTGGCGGCTCACTTTGACCAGCGATCCCTTTTTGATCGGTGCGGCTGCTTGGACGGGAGCCGCCGCCGCGCTGGGAGTTTCGGCCATGGCGACCTGGGGGGATCCGGGATGCGTCAGATTACTGGCTCTGGCGATCAAGCAGCCGCTCCAGCACCTCCTGCGGTTTGGGATCCTGGCATGCACCAGACGTCGGCGAGCCCGTTCGGCCTGCCAGGCTCCGCCAGGCCATGGCCATAGCTGGAACGGCGAGGCCAGGGCAGCGGATGGCCCCCCCTTGCTGAAGTGGTCCTCGAGGGTCAGGGGCCTGAGCCGCTGATCGTTATGACCTGCTGACAGCACCGGTGTTTGCAGCCTCTCGGCGCTCGCCACCGGGTGGTGAACCAGGCCGCTGCGGTCCGTGGGGCCAAGCTCATCAGGTACCCCGCTCAGCATCCGCCAGGGCACAGAACCCGGCATCGTCAAAGGCGGAGAGCTCAGCGGCCTGACCAAGTCCCGCCGTGAGGCTGTCTCTGGCCCGCTGGCAGGCCAGCGTCATCCGCTCCGGCAGGGGATCGATCGCCACCACCGTGGCCTCGCTCCCACCAGGCCGTTGCTCTGTTCGGCCTGGTGGCGGCCCTGATCAGCGGCCGCTCCCCCGCTGGCAGCGCCAGCCAAGGGACCGGCCGCTGGCCCCGGGTGTGGGGAACGTCGCCCATCCGCCCATGGGTTCAGCCGCATCGGTGCTGTCGGCCTCGAACGACACGGGCGACTGGGATGGCGCTGAGGCGGGTGAGGGCCGGGCCAGCGGTGCCGGTGCACAGGAATGCAACGGGCATCGGTTGCGCCCCATACCCCTGGTCACCAGCCATTCGACCCGGTCACCCTGCTGAAGTTCAGAACCAGCCTCAGCTCCAGGTCAAAGCCTTTGGGCATGACCGACGCCAAGGGGGTGGAGTTTCCCTTTGGTCCGCCGATCCTCGACGTGCTCATCAGGGGCCGCCTCGACACCCGACGCACCGGCGCCCTCCGCCAGTGGAGGCCAAGGGCGCGAGGGGTTCTTCCATGGGAACGGACACCCGTGAGCCCAGGGCCAGGTGTTCGGCGATTCTGGCGAAGATGCCCCCCATCCAATCCCTCCCAGGGCTCAAGGTCGCGATGGTGGCTCTCCATGAGCGCCGGCGCCCCTTCCCCCGCCGACACGGCTCTGCATTCGGTGGGGCTGTCGAGCAGGGCCAGCCAAGCGGTCGACCTGGCCCCGGCCAAGATCCACTCCACCATCAACCGGGTTCGGTGGGGCCTGGGTGATCGGGGATCCGTTCCATGCCTCGATCGTGGCCCAGTCGGATGTGCCTGGGCTGGCCACCAGCAGCTTCTTCGCCAAGGCGATCCCGGAGGTGATCACCGCGCTGGGCTAGGGGTCCTAGGTGGTTTCCCGTTGGGCCAACCGCAAGGCCAACAAGGTGGTGGGCTTTGACTCCCGGCTGACCCAGGTGGATCCGGCCATCCTTGCCGTGGTGATCAAGCGTCGCGAGTGCTCCTCCCTGCCTGTCACTCCCTAGGGGGTGGCCGAGCAGACGGAGCTGGTGGAGGCCTACTCGTCGTCGACCTTGATCCCCAAGCCGATCTCGGCGATCGATGGGGTGGATCAGTGCCTCCTGACGGGGCGCGTCCGCCGATCAGTCGTAGAAGCTGGGTCGGGGGCGGCCTTTCAGGGCGTAGGCCCCGATGGCCTGGAGTTTGGCCTCGGTGGGATCGTGCAGGTTCAGCACGCGCAGGTTCCGCGAGGAGCGGTTGCGTGCCTCGGCGGCTCCCGTGGCTCGGGCAACCACCCAATCGAACAGTCCCTGGGTGATGGGCAGTCCGGCCTCTGGGCTGGCCACCTTGGCGCAGCCGAAGTGAATGGCCGAGTCCCCCCTTTCATTGGCGCTGAGGTCGGGGCCCTTGCCCCAGCTGCTCTGCATGGGCTCCAGGGCAATGTCGTTCAGGGTTTGGCCCCCTTGCAGATCCAGCCAGAGGTGGGTGAAGCGGTCGTTCGTGATCGTCCTGCGCCAATCTTCTGCTGGTCTGGCCCCCGGTGCACCCGCTTGCTGCCGTTCCAGGACGCGGCAGCGGGCCTCATTGAGCGCCCCTTACGCGAGCACGAGGTGAAGGGTGGCCAGGTTGAGTTGGGCCAGCTCAGGTGCGGATCGTGCTGAAGGGCGATCCCCCCAGCCGTGCGGGGTCCAGCGCCCGGGGTCCAGCACCTCATCGGTCTCCTCTGCCCCATCGTCGAGGTGAATCGTGTCGTTGCTGGTCTGGCGCGGGCCGATCGCATCCCAGTCGTCGATCACCCTCAGCCCGCTGCGCTGGGCGCTCGGAAGCAGGATCACCCGATGGTCATCCGGGCCAAGATCGGGTGTGAGGCGCACAAGATCGGCGTCGACACTGCCGGAGCAGAAGCCCTTGATGCCGTTCAGGCGGTAGCCGTTGCCGTTGGGGATGAGTCGCGTGCGGCGATCGAGGGTGTTGAGGCCGTTGCACCAACACTGGTTGTGCGCGAGGGCCTGGCCCAGGAAGCGTTTCTGTTGCTCCTCGGTGCCCAACACCAGCGGCAGGGTGAGGCCCAGGTAGTGGTGCGAAAGCAGGTGGGCGAAGGAGCTCTGCCCCCCCGGGCGATGGGTCGGATCAGGGAGGACAGCTCGGTCCACTTCCAGCCTGCTCCGCCCAGGGCAGCAGGAATCGAGAGCCCCAGCCCGCCCGCGTCGCGGATCGCCCGGCGAGCGGCCCAGGGGGTGCCCCCTCGGCGGTCGGCCTCAGGGCTCCGGCCTTCGGTCGGCGCAGAAGGCCTCCAAGCCGGAGGTGTAGCCGTTCATCGGGGTTGTGCTCATCGGGGCTGGGGTCAACGGGGTTGTTTCGCCACGTGCTGGGCGGCGATGTGAACGGTTTCGAGCTGGTGCCGGCGCAATTCCAGCAAGCGCTGGCGATCCCGTTGCCGCTGGATCGGCAGGCCGATGCTCAGATCAAAGGCCCCATGCATGGCCGGGTCCCGGCGGCAACACAAGGATGGGTTCGGCCACCAGGTTCGTCCCATCCCCATCGGTGCTCACGAGCAACAGAGAAACCTCGGTCCATGACCGATCTGACAGAGGTGGTGGTGCAGGACCTTCCGCTCGATCGCAGCCCCAGCGCTGCAGGGCCCATCCAGGAGGTGGCACTCCGGCGCCGGGGCCAATGCCGGGTCGAGCCCCCAGCGGGAAGCTGAGCCGTTCGGTGAAGGCGGCCCATGCCGAGGCGGCCACCCAGGTGTCGGCGCAGGAGCGGCCCGCGGGCAGGAGCAAGCCAGGGGAACTGACGCCTTCGGCGGCCCGGGCGCTCTGTTGGATGGCAGGCAGGGTGATCTGACGGCCAGCGGAAGCCATGGCCCGAAGGGGAACCTCGCCGAGAAGCGCCACGAACCAGAACAGTTGCACCGGAAGGCTGCTCGGCCCCAGGCTCGTGGGGGAGGCGGGTGTGCGGGTCGGTCCCGCCATGACCTGACCGGAGCTGGATGGCTGCCGGGGATCGGCAACGGCAGCGGGCAGGCATGACGCGCCAAAACACACGTCCACCATCGGGCTTGGGGTCTTGGACCGTCTCGGGCCGCGCCGCCTTCGTTGAGATTCGGCGCCCTGTCAGGGCAGGGGCGCTGATCCGATCGCGCCAGCACGTCTATAAGAGGCCAACAGCGGCACCTTGGCCTTGTCCCACAATCTGGCTCTGTTCCTTCTGCTGTTCGGCGGCCTGCTGCTGATGGCAGTGCTGCTCGATCAGATGGCGGCCAGGATCAAGGTGCCCGGCATTCTGCTGGTGCTGGTGTTGGGTCTTCTGATCGATAACAACCTCAGTGCCCTGCCTGGGGATGCTCCGCCCCTGCTCAGCCTGGCCAAGGCCGAGCAGCTCTCCCAGGTTGCCCTGGTCTTGGTGCTGTTCTTCGGGGGGCTCACCACCAACTGGGGGGAGATGCGGGCGGTGATCCGTCCCGCCGTGCGGCTGGCCACCCTTGGGTCGTTGCTGAGCGCGGCGGCTGTGACGGTTTATGTGCTCGCCCTCCAGAGCCTGCCCTTTTCCGCCGTCCCCGTGAGCCTGGCGGTGGCGCTGTTCATTGGGGCGATGCTCTGCAGCACCGACGCCTCCGCCACCTTGGGGTTGCTGCGACCCCTGGCGGGGCGGCTGCCCCAACGCTTGCTCGATCTGCTGGAGTGCGAGTCGGCCCTCAACGACCCGATGGCGGTGGTGCTGGCCGGGCTGGCCCTGGCCCTGGCGACGGGGCAGGGGGGCGAAGGCTCTGAGGTAGTGGTGGAGGTGGTGCGTCAGTTCCTGCTGGGGGTGTTTCTGGGCTTCATCGGCGGCAAGGCGGCGACCCTTCTGCTCAGCAGCCAGCGCAGCCAGGCCTATGGCCGCCTTGGGGCGATCGTCAGCTTGGCGCTGCTGATGGTGGTGGTGGGGGGCTCCAACCTGGTGGGGGCCAGCGGCCTGCTGGCGGCCTACCTGATGGGGCTCGTGCTCGGCAACGACCCCCAGGTGGACCGGCCCCTGCTGGAGGAATCCCATGCGGGTTTCGCCAAGTTGGCCGAATTGGTGTTGTTCCTCTGCCTTGGGCTGGTGGTGGACCCCAACGATGTGGTCTCCAGGATGGCCTGGGCTGTGCTCCTGCTCGTGGGGCTGCTGGTCTCCCGCTGGCTGGTGGTGGAGGTGCTGCTGCTGCGCTCGGGCTTGCCGCGGGCCGAGCGCTGGTTCACCATCCTGGCGGGCCTCCGGGGAGCTGTGCCGGTGGCCATTGCCATTCAGGCAGCGGCCAGCCCGGTGGGCTGGGGAGCAGCGATGCCACCGCTGGCCCTGGCGGTGGTGCTGCTGGGGCTGATCGCCCAGGGCCTTTCCCTGGTGCCCGTGGCCCGCTGGCTGGGCCTGGTCCGCGCCGCACCCGCCACCCCATAGCCTTGGCCCGTTCCTCGCTCTGATTCGTGTGCGCCTGCTGCTCCTCGGCTGCACAGGTTTCGTCGGCCGCGAACTGGTGCCCCATCTGCTGGGGCGGGGTCACCAGATCACTCTGGTGAGCCGCCATCCCGCGGCCCTCCCCGCTCTGGATTCCCCGGCCTTGGAGCGGCTGGTGCTCGACCCCAGCCAGGGGATCAGCTGGCAGGACCCAGCGTTGACTGCGGCCCTGAGCTCGGCCGATGGGGTGGTGAACCTGGCGGGGGAACCGATTGCCGAACGCCGTTGGAGCCCCGCCCAGCGGCAGCTCCTCCTGGACAGTCGGGTGCGCACCACTGAACTGTTGGTGGAGGCCATCAAGGTGGCTGGGGCGACGCCGGCGGTGCTTGTGAATGGTTCGGCCGTGGGTTACTACGGCACCGATGGCAGCCGGCGCTTCGTGGAGGGCAGTGCGGCGGGCCGCGACGTGCTGGGGAGGCTTTGCGTGGCCTGGGAGGCTGCGGCCGATCGGGCGCTCTCGGCGGGGGTGGGCCGGCTGGTGAAACTGCGCATCGGCATCGTGGTCGGACCCGATGGCGGCGCCCTGGGCAAGATGCTGCCGGTGTTCCGCGCTGGCTTCGGGGGGCCCATCGGCTCCGGCCGCCAGTGGATGAGCTGGATCCAGCGCACCGACCTCTGCCGGCTGGTGGCCACCGCCCTCGAAGATTCCGGCTACACCGGGGTCTACAACGCCGTGGCCCCTCAGCCGGTGTCCATGGCCGCGTTTGCCTCCAGCCTGGGCAAGGTGCTCGGCCGGCCCAGCCTGTTGCCGGTGCCCGGCCCCCTGCTGCAGTTGCTGCTCGGGGAGGGGGCCCAGGTGGTGCTGGAGGGCCAGCAGGTGCTTCCTGAGCGCTTGATGCGCCAGAGCTTTGCATTCAGCTACCCGGAGGTCAGCGCTGCGCTCGCCGCTGCCACCAGCCCAGGACGCCGCTGACCAGGGCCGCGGCCATCAGCAGGCCGATGGCGGGTGTGAAGAGGGGTGTCCAGAGCCGCTGAAACAGGGCCAGGGGCGCCCCGAGCTGGCGCGCGTCCAGCACCACCGCCAGGGCGAACCACAGGGCCCCACCGATCACCAGGAACACATCGGCCACCAGGAAGGTGTCGAGGGCATTTTTGAGGCGGGCCTCCAGGCCTGGTGCGGTGGCAATCGACGGCTCTGGGGAGGGGGAAGGGTCAGCCATGGGGGGGCAGGGCCTGGGCGGGGAGCCCCAGCAGGGCCGAGATCTGATCGGCCATTCTCGCCGCTCCACCGCCGGATCCGATCCGCACCTGGCCGTTCCGCCCGCAGCGTTCGGCCAGATCCGGCTCCGCCAGCAGCCGGGGGATCAGCTGGGCGCTGGCTCGAAGGTTGGTTTGGGACCCCGGGGCGCCTTCAGCGCAGAACAGGGAGGGTCCCAGCAGGCGCCGCTGGGCCTCGGCGAAGCCCGGGGTGAACTGGGGCCCGAAACCCGGCAGTTGCAGGACCGGTTTGCCCAGCCCCACGGCTTGCTCAGCTGCCGTGCCCGTCATCGAGAGCAGCAGATCGCTCTGCTGCACGATCGCCGCGAACTGCCCCCAGCGCAGCTGCAGGTGCAGGGGCCCGCGCCGCAGCCGCTGCCCCTGGAGCTCCCAGCCCAAGGGCTCGGCCAACGCCTGGATCCGCTCAAGGGAGAGTTCGCCCACCAGGGCTGCCTCCAGGGCCAGGGTTTCGCTGTGCTGAAGGGGCGCAGGCAGGCGATCGAGCACCTGCAGCATGAGCGCCAGATTGCGTTCGGCTTCCGGTAATCGGCTTCCAGGCAGGAGCCCGAGGCGCTGGGCCGTGCGGGGCGCGCCGGGTCTCTCCAATGGCCTGCTGGGCTCCAGAACACGATCGAGGAAGGGGTTGCCCAGGAAGGACACCGGCCGCCCGAGCTGCTGGCTGAGATCGTCTGCTGTGAGGGCATCGCGGCTGAAGACGCGCCGGAAGCGGCGGCTGGCGAGGCAGGGACCGCACGGCCAGGGCAGCCGCAGACGACCCTCGTAGTGGCTGGAGTAGGCCACCAGATAGGTGACCACCGGCCGCCCCATCAGCCAGCCCGCCAGCACCGGAATCACATCCCCCACCACCACCACCAGGTCGTAGCGGCCAGCGACCCGTGCCAGCAGCGCCAGACGCCGCAGGAGGTAGAGCAGTTGACCCTGCACGATCTCCGTGAGCCGGCCCAGGTGGCTGGTGTAGCCCAGCCCGCCGGTGCTGTACTCCCGGGTGCGGCCCAGCACCGGCAGGCCCGCCTGCTTGTAGGCCTGGCCATGGCCCACCAGGGGGAGGGCCGCCAGCTCGAAGCCCCTGGCGGTTAACTCCTGCCCGATCAGAGCGCCGCTCAGGTCCTCCCCGTGCCCGTTGCTGAGCAGCAGGATCCGGCTCAAGCGTCCAGCCAGGCCTTGAGCTTTTCCAGGGCCTTCCAACCGGGCTTGCGGTTCAGCCCATCGGCGATCGAGTCGTGCAGTTCACCGGCCAGTTCCGGGGCCATCGCCATCACGCGCCGCACCAGGTCCACGTGCTCCCGCACACCCTTGGCATTGGTCTCCAGCAGGGCAAGGGTGAGATTGATGCGCGACTGGGGGTCCTGGGGGTTCAGCTTCACCGCCGTGCGGGCCGAGCGCAGGGCCTCCTCGGGCTGGTCTTCGAGCAGCTGCAGCCAGGCCAGGCAGGTCCAGCCGGCGGAGTGGCGCGGGGCCTGGAGGGTGATGGCACGGAATTCCTCGAGTACCTCGGAGGCTGGAGCCCCCCGCTGGTAGCGACCGATGGCGTCCTCGAAGAGGCTGTCGTGGCTGGCCGTCATGGTCGCGGAGGGACGCTCGGGGGGAGTCCCCAGATTCCCATGGGGCCCATCAGGCGGTCGGGCCGGGCGGGCACACCGGCCTCAAACGGCGAAGGAACTGCCGCATCCACATGTCTGGCTGGCGTTGGGGTTGCTGAAGTTGAAGCCGCCCCCGATCAGCGCTGAGCTGAAATCCAGCTGCATCCCGTAGATGTACAACAGGCTCTTGGGATCGCTCACCACCTTGAACGGGCGGGCGCCCTCGGGCTCGTAGATGTAGACGGCGTCATCGGCGGCGATGGCACTGGCGTCGATGAAGTCCATCGTGTAGCTCATGCCGCTGCAGCCACCGGAGCGCACCCCCACCCGCAGCGCCTTGTCCTCACCTTGCTGTTGGCAAAGGCCCGCCAGCTGGCGCATGGCGGGTTCAGTGACGAGGATGCCCTTGCCGTCGGCGGCGGTGTGGGTGCGTGGGCTGGTTTCGACGGTCATCGGGGTCAGGGGTGAGGGGGCTGGGCGGGACGTTGGAGCCACTCTATGGAGGCCGGCTCCATAGAGTCGTTCCAGCCATGGAAGAACGGGTGCGGGTCGCGATCGTGGGTGCAGGGTTGGCGGGGCTGGCCGCGGCGGTCGACCTGGTGGGGGCCGGCCACCAGGTCGACCTCTACGAAGCCCGGCCGTTCGTGGGCGGCAAGGTGGGCAGCTGGGTGGATCCCGATGGCAACCACATCGAGATGGGGTTGCACGTCTTTTTCTTCAATTACGCCAATCTGTTCGCGCTGATGCGCCAGGTGGGGGCGTTCGAGAACCTGCTGCCCAAGGACCACACCCACCTGTTCGTGAACCGTGGCGGCGACCTGCGCGAGCTCGATTTCCGCTTCCCGGTGGGGGCCCCCTTCAACGGTCTCAAGGCCTTCTTCACCACCCCCCAGCTCGACTGGATCGACAAGCTGCGCAACGCCCTCGCCCTGGGCACCAGCCCGATCGTGCGCGGCCTGGTGGACTACGACGGCGCCATGGCGGTGATCCGCGATCTGGATCGGGTCAGTTTCGAGCAGTGGTTCCTGGGCCACGGCGGAAGTCGGCGCAGCATCGAGCGGATGTGGAACCCCATTGCCTATGCCCTGGGCTTCATCGACTGCGCGGCGATCTCCGCCCGCTGCATGCTCACTATCTTCCTGATGTTTGCTGTGCGCACCGAGGCCTCCAAGCTCAACCTGCTCAAGGGCTCACCCCACCGCTGGCTCACGGGTCCGATCGTCGACTACATCGAGGCTCGCGGCGCCCGGATTCACCTGCGCCACCGCGTCACCGACGTGCCGTTCGAGGAGGTGCCGGAGGTCGGCGGAGCCGAACCCGGCACCCGCGTCACCGCGCTTGTGCTGGGCAGCCCCGATGGGGAGCGGCGGATCGAAGCCGACGTTTACCTGGCCGCCTGCGACGTGCCTGGCATCCAGCGGTTGCTGCCCGCCGCTTGGCGCCGTTTCCCCCAGTTCGCGGCCATCGACCAGTTGGAGGCGGTGCCGGTGGCCACGGTGCAGTTGCGCTACGACGGCTGGGTGACGGAGCTGGGGGATTCGGCTGCTGCCGGGGCGCGCCGCCAGGATCTGGCCCGTCCTGCCGGTCTGAACAACCTGCTCTACACCGCAGACGCCGATTTCAGCTGCTTTGCTGATCTGGCCCTGGCCAGCCCCGCCGACTACCGCAAGGAGGGATTGGGCTCGCTGCTGCAGTGCGTGCTCACCCCCGGTGATCCCTGGATTCCCAAAAAGACCGAGGAGATCGTCGCCCACACCGATGGCCAGGTGCGCGCCCTGTTTCCCTCTGCCCAGGGCCTGAGCCTGGTCTGGAGCAACGTGGTCAAGCTGGCCCAGTCGCTGTACCGGGAGGGCCCGGGCATGGAGCCGTTCCGGCCGCAGCAGGCCACGCCGGTGGCCAATTTCTTTCTGGCCGGCAGCTACACCCGCCAGGACTACATCGACTCGATGGAAGGCGCCACAATGAGTGGGAAGCTGGCGGCCGCTGCCATCCTGAATGCACCTGTTGCCCTGGCGACCAACGCCGCCGTGGCTTGATCCTTATGGGCCGATGGTTGGAGCACAGTGTGACCACGGAGATCGGGGCTCCCGTGGAGCGGGTCTGGGAGGTCTGGAGCGATCTGGAGGCCATGCCGCGCTGGATGCGCTGGATCGAATCGGTCAAGACCCTTGATGACCCGGATCTCACCGATTGGACCCTCGCCGCCCAGGGCTTTCGCTTCCACTGGAAAGCGCGCATCACCCAGCGGGTGACGGCTCAGCAACTGCACTGGGAGTCGGTGGGGGGCTTGCCCACCAAAGGGGCCGTGCGCTTCTATCCACAGGGTGATGGATGTACAGCGGTGAAACTTACGGTCAGCTACGAATTGCCTGGCGTGGTCGCACCGCTCATGGAACCCACCATCCTTGGTGGCATCGTCACCAGGGAGCTCCAGGCCAATCTGGATCGTTTTCGTGACCTGGTGCAGAGCGATTATGGCCAAGTCTGAGCACAATTCCTTCGCGGTGCCCTCCCCTGTCATGCCTGGCAAGGCTGTCATCGTGCGTGGCGTTGTCGTCGTTCTGCCTCTGCTGGCTCTCGCGGCCTGTGGGGGGGCTCCCCCTCCGCCTCCTACAGCTGTTATCCCGCCGCCCCTGGTGGCCCCCAGGCCACCCACGCCCGAGGCCACGGCCCCTCCCGCGCCCGTGCCTGGCCTCACCCCCCTGCCCACCCCGGCCCAAGTGGTCGGTGGCCTGGGCCAGGGTCGCCTTGATCCCTTCGCTCCTGTGGTTTCCGCCACCACCACAGCCGTCGACGCCAATGGCAGGCCGATCCCCAAGTCCAGGCCAACGGCCCAGTTGCCCGCCGGTTTCAGCTTCACAGGTGTGGTCAGTAGCCGCGGCACCGCCCAAGCCCTGGTGCAGGTTTCCGGACAGACGGGGCCCCTCTGTGTCGGACCCCGAGGCTTCTGCCCCGGAGCGGGGCTGGCCCCACTGCTTCCGCCTGGCTGGATCGTGACCGCCATCCATGTGGGCAACGGTCAACTCAGCCTGCGTCAGGGCAAGGATCGCTTCACTCTCACCCTCTGAGTGCTTGGGCGCAGGCCTCCACCAGGCCAGCGAGGTCGTGGGGGGAGGCTTCGGCGTCCAACCGGCCCAGCAGGGCCTGGCACATCTGGCTGGTCTGGGGCCCAATCGACACCAGGGCGATCCGCTCCAGCGGCTCCTTCCAGTTTGATCCGAAGGCCTGTTCGAGCAACTGGCAGGTGTGCCGCACGGTCTTGCCGCTGCTGAAGGTGATGGCGTCCACCTGTCCACGCTCCAGGGCTGCCAGGGTCGAGGTGGGCAGGCCCTCGGGGCACCTTGACTCGTAGGCGGCCACCTCCACCACCCTTGCTCCAGCGGCCGAGAAGGCCTCGGCAAGCACGGTGCGTCCGCCGCTCTGCACCCGGGGCAACAGCAGCCGCAGGCCCCAGCCTGACACTGGGAAGTTCTCCAGCAGGCTGTCGGCCACGAACTCCGGGGGCACGAAGTCCGCCGCTGCCCCCAGCTCCTCGAGTCGGGCGGCCGTCTTGCGGCCCACCGCCGCGATCTTGAGGCTGCGGGGACGGTGGGCCAGGGCCTGGCCCCGGCGCTCCAGCCGTGCCTGCACCGCCTCCACGCCATTGGTGCTGGAGAGGATCAGCCAGTGGAAGCTGTCCCAATCAGCCAGGGCATCATCCAACGGGCCCCATTCATCGGGGGGGCCGATCACCAGGGCAGGCAGATCCAGCACTTCGGCCCCGGCCGCCTCGAACAGCCGCCGGGCTTCTCCCAGTTGCCGTTCCGCCCGGGTCACCGCGATGCGCCGGCCATCGAGGGCCCCGGCGGCGTTGGTCCCTCCCGAGTGGTGGTCGGGGGTGCCCATGCTCAGGCCTCCAGCTTGACCATCGCTCCGGCCTGCACCCGCAGCTGTCCGGCTTCCTTGCCCCGTCCCTGGTGCTCCAACAGCGCAATCGCCCTGCGGAAGCTGGCCCGCGAGGCGTCGATGTTGCCCCCCAGCAGCTGGGCCACCGCCAGGTTCTGCTGGGCTTCGGCGTAGTCGGGGGCCAGCTCCAGGGCCCGCCCGTAGGCTCCCAGCGCACCGGCGATGTCCCCCTGGCGCCGCCGGATCAGGCCGAGGTTGTACCAGCCCAGGGCCACCTCGGGGGCCACGGCCGTGGCCGTTTCGGTCAGGCGCTCGGCCTCATCGGGGCGACCCAGTTGAAGCAGCAGCGCCGCAAGGTTGAGCCGCGCCGCCAGGGTGAGCCGAGGGGTGAGTGGCTGCTCAAGGGCCTGGCGATAGAGCGCTTCGGCGCGCGCGCCATCGTCGCCGCTTTCGGCGATCGCCAAATTCAGGAGCAGTTCGTAGCGTTCCGGGTGGGCGACGGTGGGGCAGGCCTCCAGGCCAGTTCTGAGCAGCTCCAGGCCCCGTGCCCTGTTCCCTTCGCTGATCTCAAGGCCGCCGAGCTTGGCGCAGGCATAGGGGTCGCCCGGACGCTCGAGCAATTCCTTCTCCATTGCCGTCCTCAGCCTGCGGGCCTTATCACCGGCGGCCAGCAACTCGGGCCGGTAACCGGTGTGCAGCAGGGCCGGCTCGGAGCAGTCGGCCAGCCGCCAGTGGGGCTCAAGTGTCAGAAGCTCTGCGACGCTGTCGTCCACCATGGCGTGGTATGCACGGCTCCAGCGGATCGCCGGATGGCGCCGGAACAGGCGACTGACACTGGAATAGGGCGATTGCTGGGAGCCCAGCTCGTGGCGCAAAAGGTTGATCAGCAGCACGTTGGGCTGGGCCATCAGGGCCCGCAGCGGTGCCCGGGCTTCGGGGCGAAGCAGTTCATCGGCGTCGAGAACCAGCACCCAGTCGCCGCTCACCCGTTCGAGGGCCTGGTTGCGGGCGGGTGCGAAATCCCCTGGCCAGGGGATTTCGTGCACCACGGCGCCCTGGGCGCGGGCGATGGCCACCGTGCTGTCGCTTGAGCCGGTGTCAAGGATCACCATCTCATCGACAAAACCCCTGACCGCCTCCAGACAGGCGCCAAGGCGCTCCGCCTCGTCGCGCACGATCATCGAGAGGCTGAGCATCGGTGGCAGCGGCACACCAGGCCAGCCTAGGGGTGGTGTCCGCTCGGCCCGGGACCCACCAATTCAGAGGCGGGTGACCCTGGGATGGATGAAGCGCTGCGTGACCCCGGCCACAATCAATCCGAGGCTCAGGGCGGTGACCGCCGAGAACGGCTCCCCCAGGAAGACGGCTGCACTCAGGATTGTGACGAGGATGCTGCCGCTGCCGGTCAGGGCCACCTGGCTCACGCTGAACAGGCGACCGCTGATCTGGCGCAGAACCTCGGTGCCAAGACTGAGGGTGATTCCGTAGACAACAATCACCCAGAAGACCCACCAAGTTTGAAGCAGGAGAAAATGATTGGGGCCGTATTGCTGATAAGCAATGATGGCAAAGACGATGGCTCCAACCAGATTGGATACCCCGACGGTGAGGCCACGGGATAGCTGGTAGGCGGCAATTTTGCGTCGGATGCAATTGCGAAGAGACGTCGCCAGCACAGAGACGAAGGCCCAGGCGATGCCGATCCAGTCGTCCATGCCCATGAGTGCCCTCGATGGAGCGAACGCGATGCCGATCAACAATCCACCGAGAATCAGCATCAGGCTCAGGGTGAAGCGCTCAGGCAGTTGCTCCTTCAGCCAGAACAGGGCCAGGAAGCCAGAAACGGGCAGGGTCAGGGAAAAAAGCAGTGTCTGGGTGATCACCGAGAGGTGATCCAGAGAGAGGTAGAATGCCAGAGGGGCGAGGAAACAGCCCAGGAATGAATCGGCGGCCACGGCTCTTGAGGCCGCAGGGCTGATCGTGCGGATCTCCCTCCAGACAACCCTGGGCTCGGCGCTCACCAGCGCAATCCCCACCATCGACTGGGCGATGAAAAAGACATTGCAGAAGCTGATCGGATTCTCGCTACCGACCGGATGGCTGGCTCCGAATAGTTGCAATCCCTTCAGCACCGTGCTGCGCAGCCCTGAGACAAGCCCATAGCCCAGCAGAATCAGGGCGCCGCCGGCCGGCCCCAGCGCAACCTGGATCGGGTACTCAGAGTTGTTCTGATGCGGCACTCTGCCCACGGATCGCCGGTTGCTTCTGATGGTTACCCATGGGCAGGCGGATTGGATTGGTCGGCTTCGCTTCCCTGCCGGGGAGGGGATCGCCCTGGCTCCAGAGAACCCCGCCGGTGAGGCCATCCACTTGGATGGAGCCGTTCGCCCTGGGGGCCAGCTGCCTGAACACGGCCATTCCGCGTTGATAAAAAGCCTTCACAATCGAGCGTGGCACATAACGGCCGCTGGACTGATAGCGCTCCAGCACACGTTGCAGACTGAGGGGCTCCGGGATCAGAACCTGTACCAGAAAGACCTGATAACCGTTCTGTTTCAAGGATCCAATCAGCTGCTCATAGCGATCAGCCTGGGTCATTGTTCCATCGTAGATCACGTTCAATCGGCACGGTCTGGTGATGGCTTCAATCTGCATGGTAACGATGTCGCGGACCTCAGCTTGGGTGGAACTGGCATTCCAGCCGTGATACTCCGGCAATGCTTCGCGAACCTCATCCGCATCGATCCGATAGCTGCTCTGCAGAAGCGAGCCGCGGATGTGGCGCCGCAGCCAGGTGGTTTTGCCGGCGCCCGGTGGGCCTCCGGTGAGAATGGCAACCGGCGCTTCCATCGTGACGCAAGGCTTCCCCGAGAGGGCTGCTTGGATGATTTCGCCGTGGAGTTTTTGGCGTTCTGGTGAATAGTTGCTTCCGCTGAAGTAAGTGCTCTTTGTTGTGGTGAGACCAAGCAGACAGCGCTCCAGCCAGTCAATCGCTGCGGGCTGGATATCGGGTCGGCCGGAGCGGTTCAGCCGTTGGCAGTGTTCCCCAGGTGGCGGATCAGCGGCAACCGGAGCAGCGCCCCCCATCGGGACGGTGAGAAGCACAGCCAGCGCGCTCGCCAGGCAGGCCCAGCGCCGGGATTGGACTTGGTGGGCCATGGGATTCAGTCAGTGAAGCCGCCCTCCAGGCCGCCCCCCGCCAGCCCCAGGCGATCGAGGAGCAGGGCCTGGGCCAGGGGCATCTGCCCGGGGCAGTAGGCCGCCGGCAGCTCCTGCGGCAGCAGCGGTCGGAGCGCCTGCCACAGGTAGGGGCTGCCATAAACGGCCAGCCCCGCCAGCCTGCCGGCGCCCAGCAGCTGGAGCACCACCGCGGACCAGGGCTCCTCGCCGCCGGCACTGCCGCGGAAGGGGTTGCCCCGCACGAACAGCTGCAGCAGCACCGGACCCGGTGGCAGGCGATCGAGGGCCAGCGGTGCCGTCAGCTCGCCGCTCCAGGGGCTTGGGCTGCGGCCATCGATCAGGCAGGCGGCGTAGCCGTCGCGGGCTGGACGCTGCAGGGCCGGTGCCATCAACGGCAGGAAGGGATTGGCCAGGACACTGTCCACCCGGATCAGGTTCAGGCCCGGACCCGGCGGCAGTCCCGGGCGGCCCTGGCTCAGCAGGCTGACGGCCACCAGCTCCCTGGCCAGGGCCAGCTCCGCGCTGGATTCGATCCCCTCGAGAGCTTCAGGGGCGGTTGAATCGCTGGGCGGGGCGGCCCCCCGAGCGAGGGCCCGCTCGCGCCGTCCCAGGCTCTGCTCCAGTCGCGCACGGCTGATCCGGCCGCTGGCGAGCGCCTCGAGCAGGGCGGTGATCGCGGCGTCTGCATCGGCGGGCATCAGCAGCAGATCGGCCCCGGCTTCGAAGGCCAGCACCGCCGCCTCTCCGGCGCCCCATCGAGCGGCGATCGCCTCCATCACCAGGGCATCGGTGACCACCAGCCCGCCGAAGCCCAGCTCCCGGCGCAGCAGCTGCTCCAGCACCAGCGGTGAGAGGGTGGCGGGGCGGTCTGGATCCAGCTCCGGCAGAAGCAGGTGGCCCGTCATCACCGTGGCGACGCCCGCTTCGATGGCGGCGCGAAACGGTGGCAGCTCTACCGCTCCCAACCGCCTGCGGCCATGGGGCAGTCGGGGCAGCTCCAGGTGGGAGTCGCTGTCGGTGTCGCCGTGGCCGGGGAAGTGCTTGGCGCAACCCAGCACCCCCTCGGCCTGGGCGCCGGCGATGAAGGCGGCCACCAGCTGGCCGGCCGTGACGGGATCCTCCCCCCAGGCCCGGACATTGATCACCGGGTTGGCCGGGTTGTTGTTGACATCGCAGACCGGCGCCAGCACCCAGTTCAGGCCCAGCAGGCGGGCCTGGCGACCGGTGCAGTGGCCATAGGCGCTGGCCAGGGCGATCGCCCGGGCCGGTTCGCTGGCGTGGAGCAGGCCGAGGGCCAGGGGAGGGGGCAGCCAGCTGGCCCCCTCAAAGCGCTGGCCCACGCCTTCCTCCACATCGGCGCAGAGCAGCAGGGAGCGGTTGGCCCAGCGCTGGAGCTGGTCGGTGCGAAGGCGCAGTTCGCTGGCGCTGCCGCCCAGCAGGATCACCCCGCCCACCCCCTGGCCCAGCAATCGTTTCAGCTCGGCGTTGGGCAGCTCCCAGCGGGGGTAGCGGCGCTGGCCATCCCCCAGATGGCCGCTGCAGCGCACCACCAGCAGCCGAGCCACCTGCTGCGGCAGGGACAGCTGGCGCCAATCAGGCGTCGAGATCATCACGGCCGGGTGGGACCTCCCCTTTCTCCTGACGCTGCCGCCCGAGCTGGTTGAGCAGCCCCAGAACGGAGGTGCCCTTTTCGAGGCTGCGATCGAGCTGGAAGATCACCTCAGGGGTGCGGCGCATGTTCAGGCGCCTGCTCAGTTCACCTTTCACGTAGGGGGCCGCCGAACGCAGGCCATCGAGGGCCTGGACGCGGTTCTCCTCGCTCCCGTAGATGCTCACGAACACCTTGCAGTGCTGCAGGTCGCCCGCCACCTCCACCGTGGTGACGCTGACCATCCCCATCCCCACCCGTTCATCTTTGATGCCGGTGATCAGAAGTTCGCTGATCTCGCGGCGAATTGAGGCGGCCACCCGCTCCACCCTGCGGTTTTGTGCCATGGCTAGGGCAACGGTGCGGAGGGGCTCACCATGGCACCCAGCACCAGGACCAGGCTCACCAAGGCGCTGATCAGGGCACCGACCAGGGCCACGGCCGTGATGGGATTGCGGGTGCGCGCCAGCAAGGGCTCGAGCACCGAATCCAGTACCCCCAGCCCCAGGGCCACCAGGTAACGCGGATAGCGCGTCACGTTGATGAGAAAGTCCTTCATGGGTGAGGCGACAACGGTGGCGCGGATCTGCTGGCTACTCTGCCGCCCTAAGGTCCAGAGCGGCGATGCCCGAGCTCCATCAGTTCAGACATTCCGGCTTCTGCGAGAAGGTGCGCCTGATCCTGGCGGCCAAAGGTCTCGATTTCACGGTGGTGGAGGTGACACCGGGGCTTGGCCAGATCGAGCTGTTTCGTCTCTCGGGCCAGAAGCAGGTGCCGGTGCTGGTGGACGGGGGTGAGGTGATCGCCGATTCCACCGCCATCGCGCTTCACCTGGAGCGCACCGTGCCCGAACCGCCCCTTCTCCCCGCAGGCGACCCCGAGCGCGCCCGGGAACGGGCCGCCGTGTTGCTGCTCGAAGATTGGGCCGACACCGCCCTGGCCAGCGGCGTTCGCTTGGCCTTGCTGCGGGCCGCTGTGGCTGATCCGGCCCTGCGCACGGCCCTTTTGCCCGATTCCACCCCTGGTCCCCTGCGCTCCCTGGTGGGGGCCATCCCGGGCGATCTGTTGGCGGGGGTGGGCCAAGTGGTGGGCCGTTCCCAGGACCAGCAACTGGTGGCGAGCCTCGAACAGTTGGCGGTGCTGGTGGCTGATGAGGGTCATGTGGTGGGCCAGAAGCTCTCCCTGGCCGACCTGGCGGTGGCCGCTCAGCTCTCGCTGCTCAAGTTTCCTGAAAGCGCTGGAGCTCCCCTGGCGGGCCTTGGGGTGTCGGGGCTGGCCGATTCGCCCCTGCTGGCCCCGCTGTTCGCGTGGCGCGATCGCCTCTACCACCAGCTGGGCCAAAGCTGAGCCTCCTCTCCCACCGCTGACCCTTCGACCCGCAGCCCCATGTCCGATCCGTTGCTCAGGGAGCTTGACCACTACGTGGTGCTCGAGCCGGGGGTGGAGGAGAGGATTCTCTCGGCCGACGAAACCCTCCACTGGCTGACGGCTCAGTTGGGGGCCCTCGATGAGCCCCCGGCTGATCTGGCAGATCTCGATCACGATGCGCTGCGGGCCGAGCGCCTGCTCAACACCGCCTGTGAACTCGATCTGGAGCCCGGGCGCGCCGTGCAATGGTTCGCGGTGCGACTGGAGCCGCCCGGCTCCTAGGGACGGGGCGGCCCGGGGCGCTCTTTCAGCACCGTCGGCAGGGCTTCCAGCACCTGCTGGGCCACCGCCTCAGGCGGGCCTCCCGTTTGGACGATGTGCAGATCCGCCTGGGAGTAGAGCGGCCGCCGTGCCTCCAGCAGCTCCCTCAGGCGCCGTTCGGGTTCAGGCCCCGCCAGCAGGGGCCGGGGGGTGGGGTCGGCCCGCAGCCGCTCCAGCAGCCGCTCCGTGGGGGCATCCAGCCAGACCACCACGCCCTGCTGCATCTGACCCCAGTTGGCCGGCCGCATCACCACGCCGCCGCCGGTGGCCACCACGAGGGAATGCCAGCCGGCGATGCGGTTGAGCACGGCGCTCTCCAGCTCCCGGAAGCCTGCCTCCTGCTCGCGCTCAAACAGCTCCGGAATCGAACATCCGGCCAGCTGCTCGAGGCTGGTGTCGGCATCGAGGAACCGGTAGCCCAGGGCTTCCGCCAGGGGGCGTCCCACGGCACTCTTGCCGGCACCCATCATGCCCACCAGATAGAGGTTGAGACCCTCCAATCTGCGGCGCAGGCTCTGGCCGATGGGCGTGGGGTCGGGGCGGCTCGATGCGGCCATGGCGGGGGTCATCCTGCCTAGGATGTTGCCTTACCTGCTGGCTTGAGATGACGGCAGTGGCCGCCCATGGCGAAGGCAGGGCCTGTGTGATCACCCGCCGCGCCACCTTCAGCGCCAGTCACCTCTACTGGCTGCCCGAGCTGAGTGCCGCGGACAACCGGGCCCGTTTCGGTCGCTGCTCCCTGGCCCCGGGGCACGGTCACAACTACGAGCTGGTGGTGGCCATGGGGGGGCCGCTTGATGCCGACGGCATGGTGCTCAACCTCTCGGAGGTGAAGCAGGCCATCCGCCGGGAGGTCACCGATCCACTGGACTTCCGCTTCCTCAACGAGGCCTGGCAGGAGTTCGACCTGGGCACCCAGGCAGGGCGCCTGCCCACCACCGAGGCCCTGGCCCAGGCGATCTGGAGCCGGCTGGCCCCCCATCTGCCGCTGATCGGCCTGCGGCTCTACGAACAACCCACCCTCTGGGCCGACGTGCTCGGTAACCCCATGGAAGCCTTCCTTTCGATCCGCACCCACTTCGCCGCCGCCCACCGCCTGGCGCGGCCCGAACTCTCGGCGGACGAGAACGACGCCATTTACGGGAAGTGCGCGCGTCCCCACGGCCATGGCCACAACTACCTGCTCGATGTCACCGTGCGCGGCACGATTGACCCGCGCAGCGGCATGGTCTGTGATCTGGGCGAGCTCCAGGGGCTGGTGCAGGAGCTGGTGGTGGAACCTTTCGATCACACCTTCCTCAACAAGGACGTGGAGCATTTCGCCAGCTGCGTGCCCACGGCCGAGAACATCGCCCTGCACATCGTCGATCTGCTCACCGCCCCGATCGCCGCCACCGGCGCCCGCTTGCACAAGGTGCGCTTGCAGGAAAGCCCCAACAATGCCGCTGAGGTGTTTGCCGAATCGCCCCTGCTGGAGATGCGCCCCCCCGCCCTTGAAGCGCTCGCGGCCGCTTGAGTGGGCCGAGGCCGTTCGAGCGAGCTGAGGCTGGTGCTGGCCGTCAGCCTCGACGGCCGCCTCGCGCCACCTGAAGGAGGCGCCGCCCAGCTCGGAGGGGCGGGGGATCGGATGGCCCTGGAGCAGGCCCTGGCCTGGGCCGATGGGGCCCTGATCGGTGCCCAGACCCTGCGCTTGCACGGCAGCACTTGCCTGATTCGGCGCCCGGAGTTGTTGGCGGAACGGCGGCAGGCGGGCCGGAGCGATCAGCCTGTGGCCCTGGTGGTGAGCCGCAGCGGCACAGTGGAGCCCTCGTTGGCCTTCTTTGCCCAACCCCTGGAGCGTTGGTTGCTCGGCCCAGGCACGGCGCCTGCGGAGGGGTTCGATCGGCTGTTGGTGTTGCGCCCCTGGCAGGAATTGCTGGAACAGTTGGCGAACCAGGGACTCAAACGATTGGTGCTGCTGGGGGGCGCCCGGCTGGCGTCCAGCCTTCTGCAGGAGGGTCTGGTGGATGAAGTGCAGCTCACTTTCTGCCCGCAGCTGCTGGGGGGAGCGCACAGCTGGTTGCCGCCTGGTGTGGCACTGCCGCGAGACTCCTGGGAGCTCCACGAGCACCGGTCCTTGGGCGAGGGGGAGCTGCTGCTGCGCTACAGGCGCCAGGGTCTCCCGGCTGGGTTGGCCTAGGGCGACGGCGTCAGACCCTGCTCCTCCTGCTGGGGGGATTCCAGACCGCCCGACGGTCGGCCCGTCAGTCCGAAGCGGCGCGGCAGGTCCTTGAGGGGCACCTCTTGGAGGGTCTCGGGGGGCAGCTTCAACAACTTGGCCACGCAGCGTTTGATTACCACCTCGCTCTCGTTGCCGACCCGGCCGCTAATCAGCTCGTTGATCACCCCCAGGCTGCGGCCGCTGGCGTCGGTTTCGTTGATCAGGCAGGTGCTGGCGGGGCCGGCCAGTTGCTGGCAAGGCCGCTGCAGACTCCCCTCGAGGCTGGTCACACCGCCCGTGAGCGCTCGCAGGCAGAGCTGGGTTAATCGTTGTTCCAGCTGCGGCCGCATCAACATCAGCAGCGGCCGCAGCAGACTGGCCTGGGCGGGCGCGGTTGTTGTCAGGCTCACCAGCACCAGCAGACTCGCTAGCGTTCGGCCCCAATGGCGACGCTCCTTGGCCATGCCCCTCGATGGCTGAGCTTCAGGCCCGTTGGCACCGGTCCATGGCGGAACTTCCCCAGGGACCATGGCAGGCGCTCGTCGAATCCTCAGGGCTTCCCTTCTACTCCTGGAGTTGGCTCCACGGGCTGGAGGCCTCCGGCAGCATCGTCGCGGGCGAGGGCTGGCAGTCGTTGCACCTGGGGCTGTGGCGCGCTGGGGCGCTGATCGCCGTGGCACCGCTCTATCTGAAGGGCCACAGCTACGGAGAATTCGTCTTCGACCAGTCGTTCGCCCAGCTGGCGGGCCAGCTGGGGCTGCGCTACTACCCGAAGCTGCTGGGCATGAGCCCGGTGAGCCCGATCCAGGGCTACCGCTTCCACATCGCAGCTGGTGAAGATCAACTGGAGATCACGGCGTTGATGTTCCGCCTGATCGAGGACTTCTGCCGCCAGAACGCTGTGCTCAGCTGCAACCTGCTCTCGGTGGATCCCGATTGGCTACCGCTGGTGGAGGCATCTGGCTGGGCCCATTGGCTGAACCAGCGCAGCGAATGGACCAACAACGGCTTCAGCAGCTTCGACGACTACCTGGCGGGGTTCAACGCCAACCAGCGCCGCAACATCAAGCGCGAACGGCGCTCCGTCTCGGAGGCGGGCATCAGCGTGACGCCGCTGGTGGGGGAGGCGATCACGGAAGCCGCCCTGCTGCGCATGCACCGCTTCTACGCAGGCCATTGCAGCCGCTGGGGAGCCTGGGGCAGCAAATACCTCAGCGAGGCTTTCTTCACCTATGCCCACCAGCACCTGCGCGACAACCTCGTGTTGTTCAGCGCCCACAGGGGCGATCCCAGCGACCCTGTGGCCATGGCGCTGTGCGTGTTCACCGACCAGGATCTTTGGGGCCGTTACTGGGGCAGTGATCTGGAGTTGGAGAACCTGCACTTCGAGGTCTGTTACTACGCGCCGATCGCCTGGGCGATCGAGCGGGGCCTGCGCCGGTTCGATCCCGGGGCCGGCGGCAGCCACAAGCGCCGGCGGGGCTTCCTGGCCCAGAGCCAGGTGAGCCTGCACCACTGGAGTGACCCCCGCTTCGGGTCGATCATTCGGCGCTGGTTGCCCGAGGCCAATGCCGCCCAGCTTGAAGAGATCGAGGCGGTCAACGCCGAACTTCCCTTCAGCCGCCAGCCGATGCCGCTGGAGGCCTCTGCTTAACATCGGCCCATGGCAGCCCTCACCCCCAGCGAACGCCAGCAGCTCGATGAAGGGCTGTCCAAGCGCTTCATTGCCCTGGACCCCGCCGGTTACTTCGTGATCCGCCTGGACTTGGAGGCGGGGGAGCTGGTGGCGGAGCACTTCGGCAACGGGGTCAACGACCAGGGTCTGGCCACCGATCCCGAGAGCGGCGAGGTGATCGCCTGCCGAGGCGCCGGCCCGCGCGTGCCGCTGGCGGTCTACCGGGGGCGCTCCGCCAAGGAACTGGGCATCGCGCTCAGCGAAAGAGAGGCCCCACCGCCTCTGGGCCGGCTGGACCATGCCCTCTATCTCGGCCGCGAGCTGGCCCGGGCGGAGCGCTGCCTTGAGCAGGGAATCCCCTACGTGCAGGACTAGGCCGGCTGGAGTTCGCGGCTGGGCTGGCGGGCGCTTTCCGGGGGCTCGGGGGGCAGGGAGGCCAGCTGTTGCTGGATCTCCCGGGTCACCACGCCGCGGTACTCCTGGAAATGCTCGTTGTGGGCGAGGGTCACCAGGAACTGCTCCAGGTTGTCGGGATTCTTGCGGGCGATCGTGGCCAGGGCACGCCAGAAGCGCCCGCGGGTGTCGCGCTTGATCCCCTGACGCCAGATCACGATGGAGAGGGCGCGGATGTCCGTCCAGGTGGGCAAGGCGGCTTTCCCGAAGGCCGCCTTGGGCACGAACTGCTGCCAGCGCGGTCGGCCCATCTTCTGGTAGTAATGCGTGACCCGATCGATGTAAGCGTTGGGCTCGTAGAGCCGGCAGAAGGCATCGACGTATTCGTTGGCGATGTCTCGGATCGGCCTAGTGGGCACGAAATTGAGCAGGTTGGTCTGGTTGACGCCCTTGGCATCAGCCTTCTCCTGGATCAGGCGGCCTTCTTTCTCGAGCCTGTGCCAGAGACCCGTGTTCGGCAGGGCCTGAAGCATCCCCATCATCGCGGCGGGGATCCCTGTGCGGCTCACGAAGGTCACGATCCGGTCGCCGGCTCCGCTCTTCTCACCGTCGAAGCCGATGATGAAGCCCGCCATCACACGGATGCCGTAGGAGGTGATCCGGTCCACCGATTCCTCGAGGGAGCTGCGGGTGTTCTGATGTTTTCCGGTCATCGAGAGGCTGGCTTCGTCGGGCGTCTCAATCCCGAGGAAGACGCTGTCGAAACGCGCTTCCGCCATCATCTGCATCATTTCATCGTCGGAGGCCAGGTCGACGGAGGCCTCCGTGGCGAAACTGAACGGATACTTGTGCTCGATCTGCCATTGCTTGATGGCCGGCAGCAGCAACTTGGCGTTGCGTTTGTTGCCGATGAAATTGTCGTCGACAAGAAAGATTGAACGCCTCCAGCCGAGGTCATAGAGAGCCTGCAGTTCAGCGACCAGCTGCTCCGGAGCCTTGGTGCGCGGCTTGCGGCCGTAGAGCACGATGATGTCGCAGAACTCGCATTGAAAGGGACAGCCCCGGGAAAACTGCACCGACATCGAGTCGTAGGCATCGAGTTCGAGCAGATCGAAGCGAGGCACAGGGGTTCCCGTGACATCAGGCTTCTCTCCGTTGGAGCTGAAGCGACCGCCGGTATCGCCCCGCTCAATGGCTTCGATGAACATCGGCAAGGTGATTTCGCCTTCGTCCAAGACCTTGAAATCGGCCAGATCGATTTCAGGGGCATCGGGGGTGGAACTGGCAAAGGGGCCTCCCACGGCCACCGGCAGACCACGCTGCTTGGCTTTGGCGATCTGCCGTTGCATGTCTTCCTTCTGCACGATCATCCCCGAGATGATCACCAGTTCGGCCCACGCCCATTCCTCGTCGGTCACCTCCCTGACATTGCGGTCGGCGAGCTTCATCTCCCAGTTCTGGGGCAGCAGGGCCGCCACCGTGACCAGCCCGAGGGGTGGCAGCAGAACCTTGCGGTTCACCAGCTCGAGGATCTTCTCGTAGCTCCAGAACGTTTTGGGAAATTCCGGGTAGATGAACAGGGCGCGCATGCCGTCCTGGGCGGGGTGAATTCAAGCGACGGCTGGCGGGATCGAGGCGTGGAGCCAGCGAAATTGTCGTGACACCACCCTAGGTCGTCTCGCCCGGGCCGTGGCCGGTTTCTGCTGTAATGGCAGGGTTGTGTTCCTCCGATCACCATGGGTGTGGCCCTCTACCTCGTGCTCGTCGTCGGCGGACTTGCCGCCGCTGCCGTCATCTCCGGCGTACTCCGCGGCATTCGCCTGATCTGATCTGAATGGATGGCCATCCACTGGCCTGACGCGTTCAGGTCACTGGCAGCAGCCGCCGGTGACCGTTGCGTGCCAGTTCCCATGCCCCCAGGGCCAGGCCGAGGCCTCCCAGGAGGGCAAAGGTGGCCCGAAGGCCGATGCTGAGGCTCAGGCTTGCCGCCAGTAGGCCGCTTAAGCCCCCGCCACCGAGAAAGGCGATCTGTCCCATGCCCGCCATCCGGCCCCGCAGGGCCACCGGGGCGGCCACCTGGGTAACCAGGTTGCTGCCGGCGAGCAACCCTGCGGTTCCTGCACCGATGAGCAGGGCCATGGCCAGGCTGAAGGCCTGGTTGAGCGCCAGGGCCATGCCCAACTGCGCCAGGGCCGTCAGCAGGGTGCAGACGCCCAGCAGCAGACCAGGTCTCAAGCTCAGCCAGGCGCTGTTCCGTTGCAGGATCACACCGCAGCTGATGCTGCCCACGGCGATCACGCTGGTGAAGATCCCCAGATCCTGGGGGCTGGAGCCCACCAGCTGGGACGCCATCAGCGGTGCCAATCCTGGGTGGAAGAAGCCCACCAGGCAGGCCACGCCCGTGAAGAACAGCACATGGCGCAGGCCGCCGCCGCACTCCCGCCAGGCACTGCCCAGGGAGCCACGGCTGCCGGCCCCGCTGCGCTGCTCCCGTTCCCGGTGCGGGTGGAGCAGCCAGATCACCGTGGCGATCGGCAGCAAGTAGCTGGCGGCGTCGATGGCCAGGGCCGAGGTGGGTCCGGTCAGGGCCAGCAGCCAGCCCCCCAGGGGTGGGCCCACGAGCTTCCCAACGTTGAAGACCACCGAAAAACTGGTGAGATACGGGGGCAGCTGGGCCGGTTCATCCACCAGCAGGGCGCAGTACTTGTTGCGCGCTGTGAGCTCAAAGGAGCTGGCCAGCCCGACGATGAAGGTGCTCAGCAGCAACAGCGCCACCTGGGCGCCACCCTGGAGCAGCGGAATGGCCACGGCCCCGAGGGCGGCACCGAAGCAGAGCCCCCACTGGGCGCGGATCAGGATCTTTTCGCAGCCAAGGCGGTCGGTCCAGACTCCGGCCAGTCCGCTCACCAGCAGGGTGGGCAGCGCCAGGGCGCCGAAGTGAAGCGCGAGCATCAGTGGGTTGTTGCTCCCGTGCATCAGGATCCAACCTTTGGCCGTGATCCCAGCGAAGGACCCCGCTGTGGAGAGCCCCGAAGCGATCAGGAACGTGGTGCGTTGATGGCGGACGATCAAGCTGAGCGGAGAGCTCAAGCCCCACCCCGGCGGGCGGCCAGCGCCCGATCCACCATCGCCGCGGCCCCCACCACCATGCCTTCGAGGTCATAGGGGCCTGAGCCCGTGATCCGTACCGGAACCATGGTGCCCGGGGCGGCGCAGAGGCCTCCTTCGCCGGGCCTCACCTGCACCTCTCCGTCCACATCGGGGGCGAAGCGGCCACAGCGGCCGAGCATCGCGCCGCTGATGGGGTTTTCCTGTTCGATCAGCACATCGACGATGCGGCCCACCCAGGCCGCGTTGCGCTCGGCGGAAATGGTTTGCTGCAGAGCCATCAGCCGGTCCTTTCGCGCTTGGGCTAGCTCAGGCGGCACCGGATGGGGCAGGTCGGCGGCGGCGGTGCCGTCTTCGGGGGAGAAGGTGAACACGCCGACGTGGTCGAAGCGTTGCTCGGCCACGAAGTCGAGCAGGTGCTCGAAGTGCTTCTCCGTTTCCCCCGGGAATCCGACGATGAAGGTGGTACGCAGCACGGCGTCGGGCAGTTGGTCGCGGATGCGCTGCAACAGGCCGCCGGTGACCCCCTCCTGCCAGGGGCGGTTCATCGCCCGCAGCACCTCAGGGTGGCTGTGCTGCAGGGGCAGATCCAGATAGGGCAGCACGTTGGGCACCTCCCGATAGGCCGCCAGCACCTCGGTGGTGAGACCCGTTGGGTAGGCGTAATGGACCCGGATCCAGGGGATCTCCACGGCGCCCAGGGCGCGCAGCAATTCCGCCAGCTGGGGTTTGCCGTAGAGGTCGAGGCCGTAGTTGGTGGTGATCTGGCTGATCAGGATCAGCTCTTTGACCCCCTGGGCCGCCAGTTGCCGGGCCTCGGCCACGATCGATTCGATCGGCCGTGAGCGCTGGTCGCCCCTGAGCTTGGGAATGATGCAGAAGGCGCAGCGGTAGTCACAGCCTTCGGCCACTTTCAGATAGGCCACCGCCTCGGAGGTGGTCCGATAGCGCGGCAGGTGCTCGTCGGCCACGAAGGTGGGCACGGGGCTCACTTGGTTGACGCGCTCCCCCGCCTCCACCCGCTCCAACACACTCACAATGTGCTGGTAATCGCCGGTGCCCACGATCGCCTTGGCCTCCGGCAGCGACTCCAGCAGTTCCTCCTGGAAGTGCTGGGCCAGGCAGCCCGCGATGATCAGTTCCTTGCCCTGTTCGGCCAGCTCCACCAGCGTGCGCACCGATTCCTCGCGGGCGTCCTGGATGAAGCTGCAGGTGTTGACCACCACCACGGAGGCGTCGCTCTCATCGGCGCTGACGCCGTAGCCGGCCTCCGCCAGCAGACCCAGCATGTGCTCGGTGTCCACCCGGTTCTTCTCGCAGCCCAGGTGGGCGAAGGCCACCGTTGGTTTGCTGGGAGCCGTGGGTTGGCTGGCGGCGACGGTCATGGCAGGGCGGGCTCATCGTTCACCCTATGGGACGAAAGGTGACGAATTACGTGATGGGGAGCCCCTGGCGTGAGCTGTTTTCCATGCCCTGCCCCCTGATCGGGGTGGTGCACCTGATGCCACTGCCAGGTTCACCGCGCTGGGCGGGGGATCTGGAGGCGGTGCAGGCGGCTGCCCTGGCCGATGCGTTGGCCTATTCCGATGGCGGGGCCGATGGGTTGATCGTCGAGAACTTCGGTGATGTGCCCTTCTTCGGCGAGCGGGTGCCTCCGGAAACGGTGGCTTCCATGGCCCGGATCGCCACCGCCGTGGTGGCAGCCACACCCTTGCCTGTGGGACTCAATGTGCTTCGCAACGACGCCTTGGCCGCCCTGGCGATCGCCCAGGCCAGCGGCGCTCGCTTCATCCGCGTCAACGTGCTCACCGGCGCCACGGTCACCGATCAGGGGCTGCTCCAGGGGCCTGCCGCCGAGCTGCTGCGCCGCCGCCGACTCCTGGGGGCCGAGGGGATTCGGATCCTGGCGGATGTGCTGGTCAAGCACGGAGCGCCCCTGGCCGCGCTCACCATCGAGGAGGCCGTGCGCGATGTCCTCAGCCGCGGCGGCGCCGATGGGGTGATCGTTTCAGGCAGCGGCACGGGTCAACCCACCGCCTTGGGTGACCTGCGCCGGGCTCGAGCGGCTGCGGCCGGGGCCCCGGTGCTCATCGGCAGCGGCGCCTCGGCCGAAACCATGGCTTCCCTGGCGGCCGCCTGCGATGGCGTCATCGCAGGCACCGCCCTCAAGCAAGCCGGCCTGGTCCAACGCCCGGTTGATCCCCGCAGGGTGGAGGCACTTCGGCTCCTGCTGCCACAATCGAGCTAGCGAAGTCGCACCCTTTGAGCACCCAACGACTGAACTCCCGCCTGGGCAGCCGCCGCCGCGGCGGCGGTGAGCCCGGCCGCCGCTGGGTGCGGGTGGTGATCGCCGTGCTGGCCACCATCGGTGCCATCGATACCGGTGCGGTGACAGTCAAGAAATGGGGCGTCCTGGGAGCACTCACCTGCTCGAAGGACGCCCTGTTCGGTTGCAACGGGTGCGAGCAGGTGCTCTCCAGCGGTTGGGGCACGGTGGCGGGGCAGCCGCTTTCGCTGTTTGGCTTCCTGGCCTACGCCAGCGTGCTGCTGCTGGCGGTGTTGCCCCTCGTGCTCCGGGGGGAGGCCAAGGCCAAGCTCACCGACGCCAGCTGGTGGGGCCTGTTTTTGATCAGCACTGGCATGGCCGTGTTCAGCGCGGTGCTGATCGGTGTGATGCTTCTGGCGATCAAGAGCTGCTGCCCGTTCTGCATCCTCTCGGCGGTGCTGAGCCTCTCTCTCTTCGTCCTCAGCCTGTTCGGAGGAGAGTGGGAGGACCGGGGCCAGCTGCTGTTCCGCGGCATTTTGCTGGCGCTGGTGGTGGGCTTGATTTCCCTCGGTTGGGCGGCCTCAGTGAACCGTCCGGCGGCCCTGGCCACCAAGGGGGTGCCGATGGCGGTCGTCCGTGAGAGCACACCTCAGACCCTTGCTCTGGCCGAACATCTCACCGCTGAAGGCGCTGTGATGTACACCGCTTGGTGGTGCCCCCACTGCCATGAGCAGAAGGAGCTGTTCGGCAAGCAGGCCACCGCGAAGCTCAAGCTCATCGAGTGCGCCCCCGATGGTCAGAACAGCCAGCGGGCCCTGTGTGAGCAGAAGAAAATCGAGGGCTTCCCCAGCTGGGAGATCAAGGGCAGCCTCAGCTCGGGGGTCAAAACCCTCAAGGAACTGGCCAAGCTCAGTGAGTTCAAAGGCCCAGTGGCCCCTTGAACGGGACTCCCAGGGGACCCGTTCCGATGGGTTCGCCCCGACGCTGAAGGCTGTGGCGGGCCCAGAAGGGTTGGCTGGCCGCTGCATCCAGGCGAAAGTGGCCGCCTCGGCTCTCCTGACGGAAGGCGGCCGCCTCCATCAGCAGCCGCGCCAGCACCCGTTGTTGGCTCAGTTCGTGGCGCTCCAGCAGTCGCCGGGCGTCCCGGGGCTCCAGCTCCAGCTGCTCGCCTGGATCGGGGCCCAGGGCCCCGCCGCCAGGACCTTCTCCCCCGGGGCGGTTTCGTTCTCCGAGCCGCCGCAGGGCTTGGCGCAGCTGGGCCCCCTCCCGCTCCACCCCCGCCACCCGCCAGCACAGGCTGCGCAAGGTCTGGAGGTCGAGTCCTTCGGGTTCAGTCTCCTCTCGGTAGGGCCCTGCCACCTGGCGGTGGCAGGGTTCCTGGTCTGATCCAGAGGCCGGGGTGGCCACGTCGATGTGCCGCAGTTGCCGGGCGAACACCAGGCATTCCATCAGTGAGTTGCTGGCCAGGCGGTTGGCCCCGTGCACACCCGTGCAGGCCACTTCACCGACGGCATAGAGGCCCTTGAGGCTGGTGCTGGCGTTCAAATCGGTGCTCACCCCACCCATCCAGTAGTGGGCGGCGGGGGCCACGGGAATGGGCTCGCGCAAGGGCTCCAGGCCAAACTCCCGGCAGCGGCCCAGGATCGTGGGGAACTGGCGGAGCAACCGATCGTCTCCCACCGGGCGCAGGTCGAGCCAGACGTGCGCCAGGCGCTGCTCCTGCATGCAGCGCACCAGAGCACGGCTCACCTGATCCCGGGGGGCCAGATCCCCCCCCGCCAAGCGGCCCACGGGGCTGCGGCCTTGGCGGTCCAGCAGGCGTGCTCCTTCACCGCGCACCGCTTCCGAAATCAAGAAGTGGGGCG
This sequence comes from Cyanobium sp. Morenito 9A2, assembly GCF_024345575.1. Lineage (GTDB taxonomy): Bacteria > Cyanobacteriota > Cyanobacteriia > PCC-6307 > Cyanobiaceae > ATX-6F1. The sequence goes on along the minus strand of NZ_JAGQBJ010000017.1, from coordinate 8,851 downwards.
CCCCGGGGAGCATGAGGGCGGTGGGGTGGAACTGCACGAATTCCAGATCGCGCAGCACCGCCCCCGCTTGCCAGGCCATCACCACCCCGTCACCGGTGGCCTGGGGGGGGTTGGTGGTGTTGGCGAACAGATGGCCGCCCCCGCCGCTGGCGAGTACGACGGCGCCGGCCCGCAGCCAGCGCAACCGAGAGCCTTCGAGGATCTGCAGGCCGTGGCAGCGGCCTCCGTCCACCCAGAGCGCCAGCGCCGCGACGCCTTTGCGTTGCACCAGGCCTGGCCGGCTGATGACCTCCCGCTCCAGCGCGTCCACCAGGGCACCGCCGGTGCGGTCCTGGGCATGGAGCACACGCCGGTGGCTATGGGCGGCCTCCAAGGTGGTACTCAGGCCGGCGCCGTCCCGGTCGAAGTCCATGCCCAGCTGCAGCAAATGCTCCACGCAGGTCGGCGCTTCGTGCACCAGCAGGGCCACGGCGGCGGGGTCACAGAGGCCAGCACCGGCCCGCAGGGTGTCCTCGTAGTGGCTGGCGAAGCTGTCCTCGGGGCGTGTCACGGCTGCGATGCCCCCTTGGGCCCAGCGGCTGGCGGAGCGGGGTGCTGCGTCCTTGCTGAGAAGCAGCACGCTCAGGCCGGCCGGCAATTCCAGGCAAGCCATCAGCCCGGCAGCTCCGCCGCCAATCACCACCACGTCCCAGGTCGTTGCCAGCGGCGAGCTGGCCGCCAGATCAGCCACTGCTGTCAGCTCAGCCCTGGCTGATGGATCAGGCATGGTCGACACGCGACTGGGTTGCCACTAAAAAAGCCGCCGGGTGTAAGTCCCGACGGCTTAATGGGAAAGCCGAGCGCAACCCGGTCAGCGGTAGACACCGTCGTTGATCCGATCGAAACCCTCATTGAGGGCGATCGATGGAGGAGTAACGGTGAAGTTGGTCTTGTACTTTTCGAACAGCTCCTTCTGGCGCTCTGTGAGGTCCATCTGAAGCACGTCATCGACGTTGGTGTACGGACCACCCAGCACAATTTTGCCTGCCAGGGTTGGGTAGAGACCCGGGAACTGCTGGAAGGCGCGCACCGAGGAATTGTTGAGGTCGACCTTGTCACCGCGCTCGGCGCGCTTGTCGTCAGCAACGTTGCGCCGTTCAGCCGCCTGCGCGGCGGGCGGTAACAGAAGGCCCAGCAGCAGGCCGGCCATCACCGCGCCACTTATCAGCCACGACACCAGGCGTTTCATCGAAAAACTCCGATCCGAACAGGGAGCTCCGAGCAAGGAGCACAGTGGCTACATAGCAGCCATCGGGCCAACGCTACAGGCAGAGTGCATCAGGAACCGCCTCTGCGCGCAAGGCTTTTGCAGTTCTTCAATTCAGGCTCCGATCAGGCTTTCCCCGATCTGCCCCCGCAACGAAGACCCATGGGTGGGGGGCCCGTAGGAGGCGGCCCCTGCTCAGATCAGGCCGCTGAGCCGGGGTGCCAGCAGGGCCACCCCCAGGAACAAGCCATCCACCGCCATGGTCGTGGCCAGGGCGGCAGCAGCGACACGCCAGGCCTGATCGTGGTGCTGCCGCCAGCCCCAACGGCAGCAGGTCAGCAGGCCAGCGGCCACGCCAAGAACCAGCAGTAGGCAGGGCGGTTGAAGCACGGCCAGGGCGGCCTGATGGAGCAGCGGCGCCGCCTGATTGGCGGGGGCCTGCAGCACGGCAGGCCAGAGGCCCATGACGCCGCTGATCGCCATGACCCCATCGGTGCAGGCGGTGCCCAGCAACGAGGCGAGGTAGAAGCTGCCGGCCAGACGCCAGCGACCGGTCAGCCCGGTGAGCGCTAGGGGCAGGGCGAAGGCCTCGATCGGCAAGTGCCACAGGGGATGCTCGCGGCACCAGCCCCAGAAGAGGCAACCACCCAGCCAGCTGCCACTGAACCCCACCAGCAGCGGACCAACTGTTTTCCAGGCTCCACTTCCGTGACGCTCCAGGATCAGTCCGCCCAGCAGCAAGGGCAGGGTGAAGAGGGCGGCGCTGAAGGGCTGCAGGCGCACCCATGGGGCCTGGAGAAAGACCGGCAGAAGCACCAGCAGTGAGGCCAGCACGGGGAGGGAGGCGTGGGGCGCTGCCACGCCGAGGGTCACGATCCGCCAGGGATCTGAACCTTGTCTGTGGGGAGACAGGGCTGGGGGCCGCTGGCGGAAGGGGGGGCTGACCAGGGTCCCGTTCACCTGCTCCATGAAGAAAGGTATCCAACCTTAAGGGACTCCGGGACTGGCCCCGGCGCTCCTGTCGCCATAGGGTCAGTGAAGTCCGCCCTGCACCTCCCTGCCGATGCCCCCCTCAACGTCAGCGCCAGCGCTCGATGTGGTGACGGCCTGCTGGCACTACCTGGTGCTCGGTGTGGTGCAGGGGCTGACGGAGTTTCTGCCGATCAGCAGCACAGCTCACCTCAAGGTGCTTCCCGTGCTGCTGGGTTGGGGCGACCCCGGCGTAGCGGTCACCGCCGTGATTCAGCTGGGCAGCATCGTTGCGGTGATTGGCTATTTCAGAGCTGATCTGGCGGAGGTGCTGGCGGGGGTGGCGAAGGCCTTCCGGGAGAGCAACTGGGGATCAGATGAGGCGCGGCTGGGGACAGCGATCGCCATCGGCACCCTGCCGATCCTCGTGGCGGCGGCGGTGATCAAGTCGCTGGTGCCTGATTTCGACCATTCCCCCTTGCGCAGCATCAGCTCGATTGCCATCGCTTCGATCGTGATGGCCGTCCTGCTGGCCTTGGCCGAGCGCTTTGGTTCTCGGCTCAAGCGGATCTCTCAAGTGCGCGGCGGAGATGGCCTGCTTGTGGGTCTGGCCCAGGCCCTGGCTCTGATCCCAGGGGTCTCCCGCTCTGGCAGCACCCTGACCGCTTCCTTGTTCGATGGCTGGCGCCGGCAGGATGCCGCCCGTTTCTCGTTTCTGCTTGGCATCCCGGCGATCACCCTGGCGGGACTGGTGGAGCTCAAATCGGCCCTCAGCGAGCCGCTGGCCGGCGGGGTCGTGCCACTGTTGCTCGGCGTGGTGGCGGCCGCCCTGGTGTCCTGGTGGGCGATCGCCTGGTTGCTCCAGTACCTGCAGAAGCATTCCACCTGGATCTTCGTGGCGTATCGGCTGGTGTTCGGGGTGCTGCTGCTGGTTTGGACGAGTCAGGTCGCTGCGGCGCCAAACTGATTGGATCGCCTCCTTCCCTTCCCGTGTGGAATGAACCCTCCGCCGGGATTGCTCTGGCGGCCGGCCACCAGCAGCGACTCCCTGCCCCGGCCGTCGTGGCCTCTGTGGAGCCCGGCTCCATCGGTGAGGAGTTGGGGTTTCAGCCTGGCGACCGGCTGTTGAGCATCAACGGCATCCGCCCCAGGGACCTCATCGATTTCCAGGTGCTCAGTGCCGGTGAAGAGCTGACCTTGGAGGTCGAAGATCCCAGCGGCGAAAAGCATCGGCTGGAGATTGAGAAGGATTTGGACGATGGACTGGGCCTCGCCTTTACCGAAGCGCTCTTCGACGGCTTGCGTCAGTGCAACAACCACTGCGCCTTCTGTTTCATTGACCAGCAACCCCCGGGCCAGCGCGACAGCCTCTATCTCAAAGATGACGACTACCGGCTGAGCTTCCTCTACGGCTCGTACCTGACCCTTACGAACCTCAACGCCGCCGATTGGCAGCGGATCGAGGAGCAACGTCTTTCACCGTTGTATGTGTCGGTCCACGCCACGGATCCCGCCCTACGCCAGCGCCTGCTGGTCAACCCCCGAGCGGGCCTGTTGATGGACCAGCTGGCTTGGTTCGCAGAACGCCGGTTGCAAGTCCACGCCCAGGTGGTGGTCTGCCCAGGAGAGAACGACGGGGCGGCTTTGGAACGCACCCTGCGGGATCTGGCGCGTTTCGCCTCCGGTGATTGGCCGGCGGTGCTCTCGGCCGCGGTGGTTCCCGTCGGCCTGACCCGCTTCCGGCCCGTCGGTGATGGGCTGATTCCTGTGGATCGTTCCTGCGCCCGGCGGGTGATCGAGCAGGTGGAGGCCCTGCAGCGGGAGTTCGAACCCCGGCTCCACAGCCGTTTCGCCTGGCTTGCCGATGAGTGGTACCTCATTGGCGGCCATCCGTTGCCACCCCGGAGCAGTTACGAAGATTTGCCCCAACAGGAGAACGGCGTCGGCAGCATTCGGAGCTTCCTCGAGGCTCTTGATCAGGCCACGCTGACTCTGCCTGCTGCCCTGAGGCGGCCTCGGCGCCTGAGCTGGGTGGTGGGCCAGCTAGTGGCTGAGGCCCTGAAACCCGTGGTCGATCGGCTCAATCGGGTGGTCGGGCTGGAGCTTCGTCTCCATGGCCTTCCCAGTCCCTATTGGGGTCAGGAGCAAGTGGTGACAGGCCTTTTGACGGGTTCAGACCTGCTGACGGGGCTGACGGGGCAAGACCTGGGGGAAGGTCTGCTCGTGCCTTCGGTGATGCTGCGCCAAGGGCAACCGGTGTTCCTTGACGACGTCTCCCTCGCTGACGTTCAGGAGCGTCTTGCGGTACCCATCACCTTGCTGCAGGGGGCGGATGACCTCGTGGCTGCCTGCCTGGTGTGTTCGCAGCAAACTCCTTAAACTCAGTCAGATTATTTTTGAAGGTTCCTGGTGAGACGATCGCTGTTGGCAGTGACTGCCTTGACCGGTACCTGTCTCTCAAGCTTTCAGCCCCTTGTGGCCTGGGCTGCCCCGACCCACGCAACCCCTCAGGGGCCCTCCCTTTCCGGCAGCTTCCTGGCGCCCCCTCCGTCTGAGCCCATCGCAGAGCTCCCTTCAGCATCCGCAGGCCCTGTGCTCGCCCAGGCCGCCACTCCGGTTGCCGTGCCGGTGACCGTGCTGGATGGTCCGCCTCCGCTTTCGGACCCAACGCCCCAGGTGCTGCCCCTGGCCCCGAAGGTCAAAGGTCCGCGACCGAAGTCCAATCCGGACGTGCTGGCCCCAGCGGCCACCAAGCTCCTGCCTGGTCTCGAGCGCCTGGCAGCCCCCCCATCCCTGGCCTTGCCCACCAATCCCGATCAGGTGGTGATTCGCGCTCTCCGACCCCTGGGCCTGAGGGATGTGGAAAATCTGGTCGAGGTCAACAACCCCGACCTCAAGGCGGTCGCTTCGCAAGTTGATCAGGCCAAGTCCAATCTGCGAGCCCAGATTTCATCCTGGTATCCCAATATTCAGCTCACCGCCCAGAGCTTTCCACAGCTGTTCAATCAGGAGTCCTATACCAGCCGTCCTGACGGCGGCAGCTTCTTCGCCGACGGCTTGACCCAGACCAAGTCGATTGGCGCCGCGGGAAACGTTGCCGTCACCTGGGGGCTAATCAATCCCCAGCGGGTCCCCCAGATCGCCGCCGCCCGGGATCGCTACGAGAAGGCCAAGAACCAATACCTCATCTCCCTGCGGGAAACGCGGCTGCAGGCGGCGGAGCGTTACTTCGACCTCCAGCTCTCCGATGATCAGGTGCGCATTGGTCAGGAATCCGTCCGGGCGTCGCTGGTGAGCCTGCGCGATGCCCGGGCCCGCTTCCAGGCCGGCGTGGCCACCAAGCTGGAGGTGCTCGAAGCAGAAACCCAGCTGGCACGCGATCAACAGCTGCTCAACGGTGGCCTGGCGCAGCAAGCCATTGCTCGCAGGGCCTTGGCGACCGTGCTCAACCTTCCCCAGAACATCACCCCTACGGCCAAGGAGCCGCTGCGGGCCCTTGGCGTCTGGACGCCTTCCTTGCAGGAGAGCATCGTTGCGGCCTATGCCTTCCGCGAAGAACTCGACAATGCGTTGCTTGACATTTCGGTATCCAACAGTGACGCCAATGCCTCCAGGGCTCAGGTGGAACCCTTCCTGAACATCTTCAACACGTTCGGGTTGTCCCGCTCGCGTGGCGTTGTCGACAATTCCACGTTCGGCACCATCAATACCACGAACATGAATGGATATCAGTACCAGGTCAGCAACGCCGTCGGATTGAGTCTGAGTTGGAATCTCTTTGATGGTGGCCGAGCCAACGCCGAGGCTCGGCGGTTCAAGCAGCAGGCCGAGCAAAACACCTATCTCTTTGCTTCCCAGCGCGACTCCATCCGCTTGCAAGTGGAAGACAGCTTCTACAAGCTGCTTCAAAATAACCGCAACATCCAGACCACTTCCCGCCAGGTGATTTCTGCCCGTGAATCCCTTCGCCTCGCTCGTTTGCGTTTCCAGGCCGGTGTCACTACCCAGCGGGAAGTGGTCGACAACCAGCGCGACCTCACCCAGGCAGAGGTGGCCTATTCCTCTGCCCTGGCTGACTACAACAGGCAGCTGGCGGCGATCCGGCGCCGCACGGGCCTGGATCAGATCGTCAGCTGCCAGCCCCGCTCACTCCCGTCCACCAAGCCGGATAACGGCATCAATGTGCCCGTAGCCCCCGAGCCCCTCCTGCCCGCCTGTTTGGCGTCCTTCAAGTCGGGCGCCGGTGGCCCCTTGGCCCCTTAGGTGGCGCTCGAACGTCCTGACCAGTAGCCGTGGCTCCTTCCGCCCTGGCCGCTTTCTCTCCTCAACCCCCTGGCAGCCTGCGGTTGCATCAGGTCATTCGGCTTGGTCTGTTTCAAGCCTGCCTAGGCGCACTGGCGGTGATCTTTGCGGGTCTGCTGAACCGGATCATGATCACCGAACTGGGCCTGCCCGCCCTGCTCGTTGGAGGGGCCTTGGCGTTTGAGCAATTCATGGCCCCCAGCCGGGTGCTGTTTGGCCAGATGTCCGATGCCAGACCCCTGGGTGGGCGCCACCGCACCCCTTACATCTGGATCGGCACAGTGGTGTTCGCGGGCTTGGCTGTGCTCGCGGTGCCGATGATCTTTCAGGTGGCAGCGGCTTTTGACGGAGGCACTGGAGCAGACAAACTTGCTGGAGCTGGTGGGCTGTGTCTGCTCTTCGCCACCTATGGAATTGGCATCTCTTTGGCCACCACGCCCTATCTCGCCTTGGTGATCGATCGCACGAGCGAGCTCGATCGCCCCCGGGCGGTGAGTGTGATCTGGTCGATGCTCACCGTCGGCATCGTGGTGGGAGCCATCAGCATCAGTTTGAGCCTCAAGGGTCTTGACGGCGTCACGGATCCTGGAGTGTTGCAACCGGTGCTGCTTTCATTTATGGCTAAGGCGGCACTGATCGTCGTCGTCCTCACCGTTGTGGCCACTTGGGGCCTGGAACCTCCCCGTTGGAGATCACCCCTGAGCCGTTTCACGGAACGCGACGACGCTGTCACCCTGGCCCAGGCCTGGCGTTTGGTCAGAGCCAGTCGCCAGGTGCTGATCTTTTTCCTTTTTCTTGTCCTGTTCACCCTGGGGCTGTTCTTGCAGGACCCGATCCTCGAGAGCTATGGCGCGGAGGTTTTCGCTCTTCCCATTGCTGCCACCGCTTCGCTCAATGCCCTCTGGGGTGTTGGCACCCTGGTGGGCCTCCTATTGGCTGGTCTGGTGATCGCCCCGCGGCTGGGGAAATTCGGCACAGCTCGCCTGGGTTGTCGGTTGATCATCGCGACGTTGCTTCTGTTGGTGGTCGCGGGCAGCCTGGCCAGCGTTCCACTGTTGCGAGTGGTGATGGTGTTTTTTGGCCTCGCTGCTGGCATCGGCACCAATGGCGCCCTCTGCCTGATGCTTGATCTCACCCTCCCCGAGGTGGCGGGCACCTTCGTTGGCGTCTGGGGTCTGGCCCAGGCGCTGTCGCGGGCCGTTGGCAAGGTGGCCGGGGGTGCTCTGCTGGATTTCGGCCGCTGGGTTCTCCCCGGTCATGGCCCCTATGGTCCCTATGCCTTGGTGTTGCTGGTGGAGGTGCTGGTGGCCTTTGGTGCTTTGCTTCTGTTGGAACGCGTCAACCTGCAACAATTCCGCCAGGACACCGGCCGGAGCCTCTCCAACGTTCTCTCCCTTGAACTCGGATGACCAGTGCCCTTGCTGCCTATCCCCCTGAGTTGGCCCGGCTGGAGGTGCTTGTTGACGAGGTTGCTGACCGCCAACGCAAGGATTTCGGTCACATGGCCTCCGAAGCCAAGGCAGATGGAAGCCTCATCACAGCTTGCGATCGTTGGAGCGATGAAACCCTCGTGCGTGGTCTGGGCGAGGCCTTCCCTGGGGAGGGGGTGCTGAGCGAGGAGGGGGATCAGCACGTGCCCAACAGTTCGGCCTACTGGGTGGTTGATCCCCTCGATGGCACCACGAACTTTGCTGCGGGCATCCCTTACTGGGCAATTTCGATCGCTCGCTTTGAGGGTGGATTGCCCGTATGGGCCCTGCTGGATGTGCCCCCCTTGCGCCAACGGATCATTGCCGTGCGAGGCCAGGGGGCTTGGCGAAATGGCAAGCGCCTGCAACCTCCATCGCTGCACCCCGACGTGGCGGGCTGCGCGTCGCTGTGCAGTCGCTCGATTGGCGTGCTCCAGAAACTTCCGGATCGTCGCTTCCCTGGCAAGATCCGTCTGTTGGGGGTGGCCAGCTTGAACCTGGTCAGCGTCGCCATGGGCCAGACCACCGCCGCCCTAGAGGCCACCCCGAAGATTTGGGACCTCGCGGCAGCTTGGCTGGTGCTCACAGAGCTGGATTGCCCGATCCGCTGGCTGTTGATCGATCCCCAGGACCAGGCACCCGGGGCCAACCTGGCCCACACCGACTACCCGGTGCTGGCGGCGCGCAGTGCCTCCACGCTTGAGACCTTTCTTCCGTGGGCCCATGCCCTTGTTTCTTCCTGAGCTGGTGTGTTAGTGTTTTGGACTGCGCCCCACCGAGAGGGGGAGCGCAGAGCTGAAGCGAAAACAGAGGGAGGCGCAAGCCGAGCGATGTTGTAGGTTTAGCGAGCGGCCGGGAGGCCGCC
>NZ_JAGQBJ010000016.1 GCF_024345575.1 Cyanobium sp. Morenito 9A2 | reverse complement strand
ACTGCGCCACAAGTGTTCCAAGTCAAACTTCGTGGCTATCTTCTGGGTCACAGTGGCCATCAACGTCGCGGGTTTTGTTGCATGGCATTCAGGGTTGATCCGCAATGTGCAGGCATGATGGCGCGGACTAACATCCAGATACAGAAGACGGGAGCGTAGATTGCCTGTGCATCCTTTGCTCTCTTGCCCGCTTCTGATCTGGAGCGTTGGGCGACAAGACAATCAGAAGCAGCCATTCCTTGAGAAGGATTATTGGCTCAAATGAACACGTTGGTTCCCGATGCATAGCCGGGTCACCCCCGATAGCGTGACAATCTTTGAAGTATTGGATTCCTTGTATGGACTCAGGCTAGTTTCATGCAAATAGCCTACGTCAACTAACACCACAGGGCAAACACATGCGCAAGCCAACCCTGTCATTGGCAGCTGCGATGCTGGCAATGGCAACTGCCCCCATAGCGGCCACTGCATCAGTGTCGCCGCAGGAGGCTGTCGCCATCGCGACCGATGCTTATGTCTACGGCTATTCCCTCGTCACCACTGACGTGACGCGGATCCAGATGTCCAACGTCGCCAAGCCCACCGAGCTCAAGGCGCCGCTGAATCAATTTCTCAACGTCAAGCGGTATCCGCCGGCAGACTACCGCGGCGTGTCGGCGCCGAATGCCGACACGCTCTACTCGATCGCCTGGCTCGACCTGAAGGAGCCGCAGGTCTTCAGCCATCCGGACATGGGCGATCGCTTCCACCTGTTCCCGATGGTCGACCTGTGGATGACGATCTTCGCGAGCCCGGGCACCCGCACCGGCGACAGCAAGGCCGCCAACTACCTGATCACAGGCCCGGCCTGGAAAGGCAAGGTGCCCAACGGGATGAAGCACATCCCAGCGGCGTCGCGCTATGTGGTGATCCTTGGCCGCACCTATGCCAACGGCACCGAGGCCGACTACAAGGCCACCAACGCGTTGCAGGCGCAGTACAAAATCACTCCCTTGTCGGCCTGGGGTAAGTCGTACACGCCCGTCGCACCTCCGGTTGATGCGAATCCTGGCATTTCGATGACCGACAAGCCGCAGGCCGTGATCCTGGCGATGGGTACCGAGGGCTACTTCAACTGGCTGAGCAAGCGCATGTGCACGGATTCGCCCGCCTATGCGGCAGATGCGCTGGCGCTGGCGCGCTTCGCCAGAATCGGTTTAAAACCGTGCAAGCCCTTCTCGTTGAGCAAGCTCGACCCTGCCGCGCAATCTGCATTAAAGGATCTGCCCCAGACTGCGCTCGACAGGATCAATGCCAACCAGAAGAGTCTTGGCGCGATGGTCGACGGCTGGCAGATCACCAAAGGATTGGGCCAGTACGGAACCAATTATATGAAGCGTGCGGTCGTCGCAGCCTTTGGCTGGCCGGCAAACCTGCAGGACGACGCAGTCTATCCATACACGCTTGTTGACAGCACAGGGACCAAGCTCACTGGTGCCAACAAGTACACACTGACCTTTTCAAAGGGACAGACACCACCTGTCAACGGCTTTTGGTCGATCACGATGTACATGATCGACCAGGGCTGGTGGTTCGTTCCAAACCCGCTGAACAAGTTCACCGTCAGCCCGCGCGACAATCTGAAGGCGAACCCCGACGGCTCGATCACGCTTTACTTCCAGAAGGATTCGCCGGGCAAGGACAAGGAGTCAAACTGGCTACCTGCTCCTTCAGGTGAGTTCATCCCGATGCTGCGCATGTACTGGCCTAAGGACAAGACCCCCTCCATCCTGAACGCCACCTGGACGCCGCCCATTATCAATAAGGTTCAATAGCGTGCTTGCTGCTGCACCATCACGAGTCCACGACAAGCCCAAGGGCCCAACAATCAGATCCAGAAGACGGGAGCAGTGGGTTTTTCCCATTGCACATTCACCCATGCCCGCTTCTGATCTAGAGCGTTAGGCAGCATAGCAAGGTCCTTTGACGGCACATGGCAACAAAATACCTCCAACACTTCCCCAAGCCTCTCCTCGACGACCTCGTTGCCGGGCGCTGGCTGCCGATCATTGGCGCCGGTTTCTCCAAAAATGCAATACTGCCTGACGGCAAGCAGATGCCACTTTGGGCTGACCTGGGGAGTGATTTGGCGGGAGAACTCGGTGATTACTCGTCAACAGGTGCGCTCGACGCAATATCTGCCTTCGAGCACGAGTTCGGAAGGCCTAAACTAATTGAGCGCTTGTCCGAAGCGCTCCTCATAACGGAATCGAGGCCTGGCAACGCTCACCAAGCCTTCTGCTCAGTGCCGTTCGACCTCGTCTGCACGACGAACTTCGACTTTCTGCTTGAGCGGCAATACGAGAGTATCCCACGGAATTGCACACCGCTAGTCGACGAAGAGCAACTTTCGATAAACGTCCGGGATTCGGGAGTATCTTTACTGAAGCTGCACGGCGACCTCCGTCATCCAGCGAGATTGATTGCGACAGAAACTGATTACGATCGATTTCTGGACAAGTATCCGATGCTCGCGACATATTTGGCCAATCTACTAATCACAAGAACGGCAGTGCTTGTCGGGTACAGTCTTGACGATCCAGATTTCCGTCAAGTTTGGCAAATCGTCGGGGAACGTCTCGGAAGGTCGCGTCGCATGGCATACGCACTCGCCGTTGGCGCCAAACCAACAGATGTCTCTCGGTTCGACCGCCGAGGCGTCAAGATCATCAACCTGCCGTTGGGCAAGTCCAAGTACGGTGACGTCTTGGCCGATGCTTTTAAAGAACTTCGCGACTATTGGCAAGCTGCTGTCATCCCGTCGAGCCAAGTCAAAGAGGAACAGTCGCTCCGCGAACTGTCTTTGCCTGTAGACGCACTGACGCGCCTTTGCTTTGTCGCGGTTCCACTATCATTGCACTCGTTTTATCGTGAGCGAGTTTTTCCGCTTGTGAGGCAACATGGATTCGTCCCGGTAACCGCTGACGACGTAGTAACACCCGGTGACACGATACTGCCGAAGGTTGACGCTCTAATTGGCAGGTCTCTGCTAATGATTGTCGACGCATCTTCGGAGTTCACACTCGCCGAGTTTCGATTCGGTATCCGAAGACTGCCAGCTGGAAGGATCTTGCTAATTGGGCAGCAAGGCACGCGACTCCCAAGTGACCTTGCAAGCTACCTCTACATTCAAAGACCCGATGTAAACCTGGAAGAACCCGACGCCTTCCTTGAATCAGTTCACGAATGGCTCAGAGCTGCTGCGGAGGACCTGCGCCCAACGCTACTTGCAGAACCCTCACGACTACTTGCGGCAGGGGAGAATCGCGCCGCAGTTATCTCGGCAATTTCGCTCTTAGAAAGCGTTCTGAGAAGGCGCGTTGACATGCCTGCCGTATCGTCACCTAGGGCTGTCACACTGCGGGATCTACTGCATCATGCCGAAAGTCAAGGACTCTTGCGAGATACGCCTATTAGAGAGGTTCAAGACTGGCTGATGATTCGCAATGAAGTCGTTCATGGATTAAAGAATATAACGAAGGCAAAGGCGGAGCGAATTGTTAGCGGAGTGCAGGTAATTGCACAGGCAAACTTTTAGCGCAAATGCTGCCTAACATCAAGATACAGAAGACGGGAGCAGAGGCTTGATCTACATTCGAGTTTCCGGCCCGCTTCTGATCTAGAGCGTTAGACGTCTACTCGATCCTTGCTTAGTCGCCAGGGGTCAGGTTCACGCAGGTCGGACATCGCGACAATGTGGGCTCTTCATAGATTGCATACCTCATTTGTCGGAGAGCTACGACGTTAAGGGGGCTGCCCCCCCCTTCGGCGCCTCTAACTGGGTCGGGTAGCCCATATGACCGACCCACACTGTCCGGCATACGTTACGCTAGGATCAACGTTCAGATCACCCTAAACCCCTTCCACTGCAATGGATCCAGAGATTCCGCCCTCGAAGCCGGTCCCCGTCCCTTAGCCCTTGTCCGGACCGACCAAGGGACCAGAGGCCAAGAGCCGGACGGATGCTGGCCTCCCGGCCAAAGCCCGCCTGGTGGGCACTGAGCGACTGGGATTTTCGCTCGATCCGCGCCTTCTAGGTGCTCCGGTGCCCTGAGAACAAATCTTGTGCGGCCCCCAGGCCTGTTGGCGCTCTCTGCTGTCCGCCCGCCGGGAGTCAATCGCCATCTAATCCCCAACCACCAAATCGCCATAGACCAAAAGATCACTACCTCCAAGAACATCTATGTCGAATCAAGCCCGCTCCGTTGAAGCCTTTGTCGCCCAGAAGGCCGAATTTGACACCCATCTAGCCGAGCTTGCCGAAGCGAGCAACAACCACTTTGGCGCCGATCCTGACGAAACCCTCTGGGAACAGGTCGGTTGGCTCAACGATGCCAACGCCAAACTCCACGACCTCGCCGACCAGTTCGCGCACAGGGGTGAGTACGCCCGTGCAGCCGTGCCCCGAAGCCACTCCCAAAATCCACCACCGCAACATGAGCCATGAGTGATGCCGCAAGCCCCGAAGGGATCCTCAATGAAATCGCCGCTGGCATCCTGGGCCTTGAAACGCTTGGGCGCCGGAACTCCGATGCCCTCGATTTTTCCGAGCAAGCCGCATGGGGGCTGAAGCAGGCCCTTGAGGATGCCCTTGAGGCAGGGCAACGGGCATCCCCTAACACCGAGCCGCAACCCGGCTACATCAGCCGAGAGCACAGCGTCAGAGCCATCGCCCTGACGACTCTCGGGCTCGAAACCCTGGCCACTCGCAACCGGGACAGCCTCGATTTCTCCAACCAATCCGTATGGGCCATCGAGAAGGCGCTCCTGGATGCTTATGCCGAGGGGATTTCCGCAGGTCGATGACCTTTGCGGCTCTGGCAGGCCAATCCATCACCCCATGACCAGAACGTCTATGACCCACACCCCACGCACCTTTCAAACCCCATCCGAATCAACGCCGCGCTACAGCATCGGGGTTGTGCTCATCGGCACTGACGGCAACGCCTTCGCGATTGTTGGCGCCGTTGCCAAAGCGCTTCAGCGGAACAATGTGAGTCCGGAAGAAGTAGCTAAGTTCAAGCTCGAGTGCTTCTCCGGGAACTACGACAACCTTCTTGTGACGTGCATGAAATGGGTTGACGTTCAATGAGCAACACCATCGACCACTACACCGAAATGATTCTGGAGGAAATGGCTGCTGACTCCGGCGTCAATCCGTCCTATGAGGAACTGCGTGCCCAGGTCCGTGGCTCCCGCCACATCGTTGCGGGGCTTCTTAGGGGGGACCCATCGATGGACATTGCAGATCTTGCTGCAGCATTCCTGATCCAATACGTCGCCGGCCTCTGAGCCGCGCCCGGCCAGGACCCCAAGCCCAAAAATCCGCCACTGGTTACGCTTGGTGCGCCGAGCGCCCTCCCATGTCCTGCGAGTCACTGGATCGTGTCCAACGCCTCAGGCAGCGTGCGGCAGGCCTCATCCCACAATTGACGGTATGTCCGTGCGGGAAGAAGATCCGGCCACCTAGGACAGGGTCCCTGTGCAGTAGATGCTGGAGGAGGTCCCCCGAGGGCCTGGGGGCTGAGGCAGAACGGAAGCGGGTGGCGCGGTTGGCGCGGAAGGTTGGCCAAAAGAGCCCTATCACCTAACTGTTAACGAGGGGATCGCAATGGTTTCTTGAGACGTTGCAATTCTCTTGTCAAGGTTGTGATGAATTTGGACAACTGGTTAGCGCCCGTTTTCGGCAACAAAAACACCGCCCGACAACATGTCGGCACAACCCATTACGGCATCAGCCAACCTTGATCAAAGGGTGCGTTTTGTTTGGGAAAGGGAGAGAACCCAAAAAGTTCCTGGGACGCGAAGCAAGAGAGAAATTTTTTTTAAAATCCTCTATGCCGCACCTCCCAAAGGAAGAGGCTAGTGCTCCCTATGTAGAAGAAAATGCACCCTGAGCCGGGGCGACACAACTACCTGGGCAACCGCCACAAACTGCCTGAGTTCTAGGCCATGGGCGAGCGCTGAACCAAATCCCTGGGACCGAAAGACCGGCCCGCAGAGCCGTCAGGTTTCCTGGATGCGGAGCAAGGAGCTGGTCGCTGAGCTGGGGGCGGTGCTGCTGGGGGATCGGCTGGAAATCGGCAGCGAGATCGAGAGCCATGCCGCCTATCTCGGCCACTGGATCGAGCTGCTCAAGGAGTCACCGAAAGTGCTGTTTCAGGTGCTCAGTGAGGCAAGGCAGGCGGCGGATTTGATCTGTCCGGAGGCGCTGGAGAAGATGGAGTGCCAGGGCGAGGCCCCCCTCCCCCTGAAGGCCGCAACTCCATGGACTCGCTCCCTGCCCTGATCAAAGCTGCGACGGCCCTTGCCGGATCGGAGGAGGGCATAGAAGGAGGCGTCTCGCTAATGCAAGTAGGGAATTTGCTGCCAAAGCATGAAGCTTCTTTTGGAGCCAATGGGCTCGCCAGTCCATCAACTTTCAGATGGAGGCCTGATCGACAGAATTCGCTCCTCTACCTTCCCTTTCTCGGCTTCTGAATCAATCCGCTTACGGGCATAGACCTGCGATTGTGTGATTACTTCATCAAGTTGTCGCTTGAGAACAGCATTGTCCTGTTTCAGTTCTTCAGCAATCTCCTTCCAGGCATTGGCCTCGGCTTGAGCCCTTACTCGCTCCTCGCTGCTAGTAGCTTCATGTGCTCGATTCTCTGCCGAGGTGGCTCGCTCGCTTGCTCGTTGTTGCTGCTCTGCAGAACTTTTCTCGAATCTATCAGAAACTGCTTTTTTGATCCAGGACGAGAGATCCTGGGCAAAGTGAGTCATTAGATCACGAATGATTGGCCACAGCAATGGCCAAAGATGCTTAACGAAGATCTCCCAAAGTTTGTTCGCCATAGCTTAAAGAGTTCGCAAGTGGTTATCAGAGATCGCCACGCATAAGGCGGCGGAACGACCGCATCACAACAGTCTTCGCTTCCAGCTGCTTACCTTCACTTTCCTTGCCTTGCAGAAAGGACAGATCAGCATCAGCCTCTAAATCGGTTTGCAGGCCAAGTGCGGCCTTGCAGATGTCGTGTCGCTGATCACCATAAATATTGAACACTGTAGAGGCGGCATAGAGTTTGCCGCAGTTGATTAGGAGTTCTTCCTTGCTGGTCTCTCGCAACTTCTGTCGGTATTGAGCAGACCCTGATCCATAGCCAAAAATGGCACCTCCTGCCATGACGGCGATATAACCACCAGTCATGCCAAGCCCCCCAGCAGCCAAAGAGCCACCTCCAAGCAAGGCGAGGCCAGCCGATGTCGCTGCAGCCCCACTAAGGCCCATGACACCCCCGATGACTCCAGCCATGTAGGGAGCCAGGATGATCAAGACAGCGGCCCCAAGACCTGTCCAGACCCAAGTGAGGTTTGGCCCAGCGTTGGCCTTCACGATCTTTTCAATCGCGTTGTTGAACTCCAGCCAGGTCCGTTGGAGGGTCGCTGGTGATTCCCCCATGATGTGACCAGAGAAAGCGAAATATCGCTTTCGATCGTCATCATCAAATGAAAGGCTTTCCCACTCCTTGGAGTCTTCGGCAAATTCGAAGTATGGAGTGAACGTCGCAAGCTCAACGCACAGGGCGTTTTTTCTGGCTTCTGTAAGACCCAGCTCTTTGAGCTTTTCGCCGAGGTGCTTTTCCGGAGTAATCGCATCGATGCCGAGGAGTTTTAGCGTGATCTCCTTCCACTCATCAGCCCAGGCATGCTTCTTCTCGACATACTGATGTTGCTCACGGGCCTTTGCCTCCTCGCCCATGAAGTGCTTCCGCAGCCGACTGAATGAAGTGCTGCTTTGGGCTTCTGCACGAATGCCCCAGTATTTGATCGAAACCAGGAGCTGGATGACGTCACGATTAAAGCTGAAATCCTGAACTGTGAGTTGGCTGTTGCTCATGATCAGTACAGACCAGGTTTGTCGACTTTAAGTGCCGCCGAGTTCTCCAGCACGATCCGCGCCGTCACCTCATCGATCCCGCCAGGAGCCCGCACATGAACCTCCAGGGTCATCTCGATCTCCACCCCCGGTAGTGCCTGCAGGTGCGACATCACCTCATCGAGAAACTTGCCCACCTGCGGCCCGGCCGTGACCGAGCTCAGCTTCACGGAAGCGGTGTAGGTGGTGGGCAACTTGGCTGCGACCGGCCCCGGTACCTGTGGTGGCGGCGGAACTGGCAGCGGCCCAACCTGATCTCCAGGTTTCTCGATCACCGATCCCGTTCCACCAGACCCATCCCCATCGGTCTTCGATGCCTGCCGCTTCCGCTCCTCCTCCGCCAACCGATCCGCCTCGATCTGGACGGCCGCCACCTCGTCCTTCACCACCAGGCTCGTCAATGACGCCGGACTGGAGCTGGAGGCCTGCTGGGGCCTCAGGCCGCTGTAGCACCCTGTGGCTTCATCGAAGCCATCGGCCAGGTGGAAGGTGGTTTCACCGGTGAGCGCCGCCTGGGGGTTCACCAGGGCATTGAGGATCACCTGATTGGTGGCCACGCGCGGCAGGTAGAGGTACTTGCGGCACCAGTCGACGAGGTCGCGGACGGCCACGTGGGGCTTGTCGGTCCAGAGGAAGCGGTTGAGGTCGTCGCGGAGGCGGCGGGCACCGAGCTGCAGGAAGAGCACGTCTTCCTGCACGCAGCGGTCGCTGGCTCTCTCGGCCAGGCTGCCCTTGCCACTGGTCAGCTTCTTCTCGTCCCAGAGAGCCCCGCCTGGGCCAGGCTGGCTCTGGTAGGGGATCAGCAGGTGGCACCAGGTTTCTGGGATGCGGCTGGCCACAGCCTGGGTGGCTTCCGCGATCTTGCCGATCGCCTGATTCTTCTGGGCCACCGTGAGGTTCAGCTCCAGCTCGTTGTCGATGATGTGCTGCCAGGCTCGGCGATCGGCCAGCGCATGGAACAGGTTTTCGAGACTGGCTTCATCGGGTGCCAGGAAGATCAGGGTGTTGGCGAACTGGCGGGGGCTGTTGCCCCTGCTCTGCAGGCAGGCAGAGGCCCATTGCAGCGCGGCGCCGAACTCCACGCCCCGGCGGTGGGTGAACTGCCCTGCCAGCAGTACCAGCCGGGTGGAGGCCTCATCGGGCACAGCACTGTGCTCAAGCGGCGCGGCATGGAGGCCAGCGAAATCGCCCCGCTTCGTGGCCTCCTGGGCCAGGCGGGTGTTGAGTTCGGCTAGCAGCTCCTCGCGCTGACGCAGATAGCTCTCGCGGTGCTCTTCTGCGGTGCGGTTGAGGTTGGGGCGGGTATCGATCCAGTAACGGTCACCGTCCTGCTGGATGAAGCGGCCCCGATCACCAAGGCGCCGCAGAGCATCACCGAACACGCCGATCGGCTCGCCTGGCATCACGCAGGCCAACTTCACCCGCTGATCGCCGATCCCCTTGCGCAGGGCATCGGCATCCGGTGCGGTGCCGATGTAAAGGGAGCGGGCCACCCGCTTGCAGGCGCTGACGCGGCCAAAGTTGGGGTTCTCCGTATCCAGCCGGGTGGGGGTGGACTGGGGGCCATCCACGTCCTGGGAAATGATCGGCTCCCATTGGTTGTCGAGGAAGCGCACCAGCTCGTTCTTGACGTCGTTGTCGTCGAGTGGGATAGAGCTGGGCATGATCAGCAGATCCTTGCTGTTGCCGTTCCAGAGGCCCTCGATCGTGAGCGCCAGCAGACGCAGTACGCCCCGGGTGCGCTGGAAGCGATCAAGGGTGCTCCAGTCGTCGTAGAGGCGCTTGAACAGCTCCGGGTGGATCGGATAGGCGCTGATCAGTAGATCGCGGTAGCCGGCTTCGCGGGTTTCGGCCGGGAACTCGGAGGGATTCTGGGAATACAGGTCGGTGAAGCTGCGCACCACTGCATCGCGGGCCGCGCCGGCCTCTTTGGTGGTGATCGGCTCAAACAGGCGCCGCCGCACGATCTCGAAGCCCTCGTTGCCGGTGGCGGGCCGCCATTGGTAGGCGATGCGGGTGACCACGTTCTTGAGTGAATCAACAGCCTTCTCGCCATCACTGCCGCCGATCTCGTTGACGCTCTGGGGCACGGAGATCAGCAGCAGGGCATTGGGCACCTGCTTGACGGCCTCGGTGAGCGCCTGCGCGAAGGACACCTGCGAATCAAAGGTGCCCGCCGGCAGGGTGGCGTTGCTCACCAGGTTGCGGGCGTAGGCCACCCACTCATCCACCAGGATCAGGCAGGGGGCATGGGCAGTGAATAGGGCGGCCAGATCCTGGGCGCCGGGGGCCACCCGCTGCTGGTCGCTGCTGGCGATCAGGGCATAGCCCTGGGGCCCACCGAGCTGATAGGCGAGTTCCCCCCAGAGGGTGTTCACCACCGTGCCGTCGGGATAGGTGGTGGCCTTGGAGGGACTGAAGGCGGTGCCCACCAACACGGCACGGGAGGCACGAGGAACTGAGGAGATGCCCACCTCGCTGCACACTTCATCCAGGCCCGGCAGGCTGGCGAGGGTCTGGCCGGAGCAGAGGTGATAGAGGGCCAGCATCGAGTGGGTCTTGCCCCCACCGAAGTTGGTCTGCAGCTCGATCACCGGTTCGCCGCCCTGGCCGTTGAGGCGTTCGAGGGCGATGCGCAGCAGGGCGCGCATGCCGGAGGTGATGAAGGTACGGCGGTAGAACTCACTGGGATCGGTGTACTCCTTGCTGCCGATGCCTCGGCGCACCTGGTCGAGGTCGGCGGCAAACTCGGCCTGCTGGTACTTGCCGGTGATCACATCGGGGTGGGGCGTGATCACATCGCGCCAGGGCACCAGGCCGGCCTGCACCTGGTTCTCGATCGACACCTGATAGCGCGTGCGGTTGCGGGCTCGATCGTTGAACACCTGCTGCTGCAGCTCCTCACGCAGGAGACGGATCGCCTCGGCGGGCTCGGGCGCGGCGATGTTGCGACAGAGGCGAGCGGCGGTGTCGAGGGTGCGGTCGGTGTCGTCGGAGGAGAAGGCTTCCTGGTGGGCCCAGCGGTTGCGGGCGTCAAGCAGTTCGCTCACATAGGAGCGGTCTGCCTGGCTGAGCAACCGCTTGAAGACGCCCTGCCAGTGCTCCATGAACAGCTTGAGCAGCACGGAAACGTCCTGCAGGCTGGTGTTGGGCGCCAGTCCCTCCTGCCAGTTGCTGCCGATGCCCTGGTAGAGCTCACGGCTGATGTAGGGCAGCAGTCCATCCCGCAGCTGATCGAGAGCCTTGCCGACACGGTCGCGGTTGGAGATGGCCATGGGGAAGGGATCAGATCAGGGTGGTCTGAAGGGGGGCTGTTGAACGGCTGGAGGCCGCAGCGGCGCGTTTCTCCAGCTCGGGCCAGGCGATTACCAGACCGTTGTAGGAGCGGGCTTCCTCGGCCTGCTTGGTTTTTTCGCAGTGGTTGTAGAGGCGGTAGGCGAGAGCTCGGCAGTTGGCTGCCAGATCACCATGGCCAGCAATGCTCTTTAGCTGGAGCAGCAGGTCGGCTGCTCTGTCTTCGCCGCCGGCTTCCAATCGCTTAATGAGCTGCTGGGTGGCTTCCCACACGCAGAGGCGCTTGTCGCTTCCGGGATCCCAGTCCTCTGGAAGTTCCGCGCGCGGCAGCAGGCGTACTTTGCCGGCCACAGATCGCACGATGCCAGCTTCGGCCACTCCAGCCACCGACAAGTTGCGGGCCTTGGCCAGGCCTTCCGCATCGCCGAAGTCGCGCTCCCTGTATCCGAAGCTCTCGAAGAAGGTGAGAGCAAAGCGGCTGTCGACATCCAGCTCGCCTTCGTCCTGGGAAAGGTACTCATCGAGGGCGGCGTTGATCTCGATCAGGGCCTCCCGCACGCTCATCGGGCTGTCATCGGGGTTGAGCACGGCCTTGGCGCTGCTGTAGATCGCCATGCCGGGTCCGATCGCGGCTTGGGCCAGATCGACGGGAGCGATGTTGGCGCGCTCCAGCTCCTTAAGGGCGTTGGGCAGCTCTTGGCGCAGTTGACGGCGGAACTCAGTGCGTGAAAGGGTGAGGGCAGACTCCAGACGCCGCTGGCAGACCAGCACCACACTGGAGGCAAGGGCATTGGCATCCGCGCCGATCATGCGATTGGCCATTTCTGTGCGGATCGGCCAGGTGCCATACAGAGCAAAGCCAGCGCGGATTACTGCCGCCAAGAAAGTCTCCCATCCAGTGCTGGCTGTGCCTGCAGCCGTCTTCGTTTCAGACTGTTTGAACGCGTAGTAGATGGTAACGGGGAAGGCGGGATGTGACTGGATGGCGATCCGCTCCATCGCCAATGTCATTCCATCAAGAAAGAAGGCTTCGGCATTTTCCTTCCCACCGTGTCGGTAGGGCGTGGCCACCAGTTCCTCTGCCTTTGGAACCGCCAGGGTTGCGAACAGTTCAGGAAAGATCGGCTTCAGTGAGCGGCGAAGCCAGACATAAAAGTAGTCGGAGAGGTCTGCATAGCCAATGTTGTCGTAGTAAGGAGGATCAGTTGAAACAATACAATCAGAGCTAATCTGCTGGCCCTGCGCGGTTTTCTGCATAGCGCTTCCTTGCCTCACGGCAGGGAGATGATCAAGCACACGCATCATGTTCCCCAGAGAAGTTAGAGGATCTCCAGCCATTCCGCCAAAAACATTTGCTTCCGAGTAATCCCATGTCATCGGCAGGGCTTGCCTCCCGAATGTTGCAATTGACTGATCCATTGAAGACTTCCAACGGCATAGCGTGCTCTGTGCATCTGCGAGCTTGCTTACCGACATCCCCAAGTAAACCCCCACAGCATCTGCGTAAGCACCAGCACCACCCCCGCCCTCACTTAGTGGCATCGCTTCATCCACGCGCCCTGCAGCAAGCGCATCAGTCTTGACCCGTTCCCGCGCATCCTGCACCAAGTCCGAGAAGGTAGTGAGCGCCACAAGCTGGCGGGAGGTGAAAAGGTCGCTGTAGGTGGTGAGGCCATAGTTGGGTGTCTTGAAGTCGCGCGGATTGACGGGAAGGAGCGTCTCTGGTTTCCAGCTTGGCTGAGCGGTCAACGCGATGGCTTCCATCTCTGGTGTTGGCGCCAAATAGACCCTTCCGCGATTCCCTTCCGCCACGATCGCCATCAGCCGTTTGCCTATACGGCCGGCCTGTCCTTCTGTGCGGATGTATTCATAGGTAAGTGGAGTCTCTGACATCAGGCAGCGAAAAGCTGCGCGCTTGCCTGCTGAAGTGCCGTTCTTCGCTGCCTCCGGATCCTCCGGCCTGCCTATCTGCACCGCAAAGCGATAGCCACCTTCTTCGATTATCGGCTTCACATAGACCTCCTTTCCCGCCTTGGTGGAGAGCATGAAGGTGGAGGCCAGGGGCACGTCCACTTGCGCAAAAGCCGGGTTTGGGCTCTTCACCGTGCGGGCCCAGAGCCAGGCGATCACGGTGAGCTTCTTGCCCATGTAAGGCTTCAGGTCGGGCCGTTCCTTCGCCATCTCGGCCGTCACCTCCACCTTCGGATACAGGTGGCCGATGCGCTTCTCCGCCTCGTCGCGCATCCACTGTCCGTAGTAGCGCACATCGTCTGCCAACCCCTGGGCTCCCTTCCATTGCCGAACATCAAAGTTGCGACGGCTGTCCGGATTCACCGGCGGCAGCCCGGCAAACTTCGGCGGTATCTCGATCATTGCCTTGTTGATCAGCACCGCCACCGGGTTCAGATCGCTGGCGTAGGCCTCCAGCCCAAGCCGCTGCGCCTCCAGCGGCAAGGCACCACCCCCGGCAAAGGGGTCATGGAAGCCAGGCAGCTTCTCCGGGTTGAACAGCTCAGCCGCTTCGGGGTGATCGGCGTTGTCGGCACAGGCTCGCCGCCAGCTACGGCGGATCTCAGCCCGCGCCCGGTTCAGTACCTGCTCGTTGGTGGTGTTCTCCCAGGTCACCAGCTCGCTGATCAGGGCGAATAGCCGCAGCCGCTCGTGCTCCTGGTCGTCCTCCGTGGGGAACTCTTCAGGCACCGCCGAGGGGTCGTCCACCATCTGGCAGAAGATCACCGCCCGCGCCGCTGCCAATGGCCGCCTTGCCCACCACAGGTGCAAGGTGCTCGGGTGCCCATGGCGGATGCTCTTCTCCCGAGCCGAGGCCGCATTGATCGCCTCCAGCGGGATGGCGACCTCGATCAGCTTCTTGCGGCGGTGGACGGGGTGGGGGGTCATGGATTCAGACGGGGCGTTCAAGGCGTTGCAGGCGCAGCTCACTCACCGAGGCGATGGCCTCGAAGTCGGCGTCGAAGCTCACCAACACGGCGTTGTGGTGCAGGGCCACGGCGGCCACCAGCAGATCCAGGCTGAGCACGGTGCGGCCGATCTGGCGGCAGCCCTGGCCCAGGTCGATCGCCCGCTGCCACAGATCCGCCGGAGTGGGAAGCGTGGGCAGGGTGGCGAACTGGGCCTCCAGTTGGCGCGTCTCGTGCGGCCGGGCTGATCGCAGCAGCTCGAAGCGCACCGGTTCGGCCAGGTGGGCCTCCGGATCCAGCACAAAGGGCGCAATGAACTGCTTCAGCGGGGCCGGGCTGCGGACACGGGTGAAGTCGATCCAGAGGCTGGTGTCGAGCAGCATGGTCATGAGGCGAGCTCCTGATCCCGCTGGCGCTCGCGCTCCTGGTCGGCCTCGTAGCTCTCCAGCTCCACGCCCCACTCGCCGCTGAGGAAGCGCTGGGCGATCTGGGCGCGACGGCGCTGCTGCAGGGCCTCCTCCATCAGACGGCGGATGGCGGGCCCCTTCTTGCGCTCTCCAGTGAGGTCCAGGATTTCGGCCATCTCCGTATCTGAAAGCTCAACGGTCACTTTCATGGTTTGGGCCTCCTGAAGTCGGACTCTTGGGTCAGCATGGCACCTGCCGTCAATGGGGTGGCCTCCCTGCCGCCAGAAGTTGCTGCAGGTTCTTGGTGATCTGGGTGTCGCCGAAGCCAGGCACACCCCAGTCGATGCCGCTCACGTACACCGGCGCTGCAGCCTGATCCCCGTTTACGGACACCAGGGCCAGCCGGAAACGGTGGGGCGAGTTGCGGCCGGTGTTCACCTCGTTGATCGTGAGTGTCACCGAGTCAGCCCCGCCGACGCGGCCCTTCACCTCGATGAAGAACAGGTTTCTGTCTGCGTCGATCGATTCGATGTCGTAGCCGAGACCCCGCTGTGCGCTCACATCCCTCGGCATCCGCCCCATCGCCTTCTCGGCCTCAAACACCGCGTTCATCGCCAGAAGCTCCACCCGCTTGCGGGCGGCGGCATCGGGCCCGGCTTCAGACCCAGTTGTGCTTGCCGCCAGCAGCAAGCCCACGGGGATCACCAGAGTGCCGCCCTTGAGGATCGGCACCTTGGCGCTGATCTGAGCTTCCAACGCCAGTTGGGCCTTGCGCTTCTCCAGCCGGGCCACCAGCAACTCGTAGCGCTCCTTAGCCACCTGGGCCGGCAGCCGTACCTGCTTGCCAGCCGACTCTTGCAGCTTCAGCTCCTCGTAGCGGCGGTACCAGTGGTTGATCTCCCGCTGCATCCGCGACTGGATCTCCTGGCCCGCCTTGGCGATCCGCTCCAGCCGTTCGCCTTTCACCTCTTCGAGGTGCTCGGGCACCAAGGTGGTGAGGGCCTGGGTGATCACCAACTGGTCCCAGTCCTGGGCCAGCCAACTCTCACCCAGCACCCCTTCGATCTGCTGCCGTTCGCCATCCTTCAAGGGCCTATAGTCGAGATAGGGCGCTGAGCCGGCGATCGCCACTTCGCCCTGGCGGTTGATCTCCAGGAACTGCAGCCGATTCGAAATCAGTTGCTGCTGACCATGCCGGTTGCGGCGGCCGTCCTGCAGCCCGTGCTCCAGACAGAACAGCATCCGGGGTTCGATTCCGAGATCGCGTTCATCCACTAGCACCGCTCCCTGGCCGAGCACGGCGCCATCTCGCTCCAGCACCAGGGAGAGGCAGGCCTCCAGCAGCGGATGCCCCGGGCTCACCAGCTCCGCCCGTGGGCTTTCGCCCACCTGCTCCTTCTCGAAGCAGATCCGCTCATAGCGGGCCTGCACCGGCACCCCGAAGCCGATCTGCTGGTTGCGATCAAGCAGCAGCGGCGGCACGTAGGTGATCTCGTAGCGGCCCTTCTCCCGCTCGAACACCTTGCCGCCGAGCCGCCGGAACGCCTCGATGAAGAAGTCGTGAACGTAGTGGGGGTGGATGCGGCGTGCCATCGCCCGCTCCATCTGCTGGCGCAGCAGCTCCACCTTGTGGACATCCATGCCCTGCTGCACCAGGGCCCGCTCATTGAGCAACTGCCGCAGGTGGTCCTGGTTCACGGCCCCCTCGATCTCCAGCTCCATCTGAAGCTGCCGTTCGGGTTGCTGGTTGTAGCGCACGGCATCCATCAGCAGATCCCGCAGTGAGCGACCGGAGAACAACTGCCCCAGCACGTCGAACACCTTGTCGCCCAAAGCTTCGCGGGCGATCTCCAACTTGTGGAGCAACTGGATGTACACATCTCCTTCGCGGGTGTCCTTGGCCAGCAGGTTCCAGAGATGGCACACCTCCTTCTGGCCGATCCGGTGGATGCGCCCGAAGCGCTGCTCCAATCGGTTGGGATTCCAAGGGAGGTCGTAATTCACCATCAGATGGGCCCGCTGGAGGTTCACCCCTTCCCCGGCGGCGTCGTTGGCGAGGAGCACCACCACCTGGGGGTCGTTCATGAACGCATGCACGATCTGGCGGCGTTTGTCGCGCGGCACCCCGCCGTGGATCTCCACCACCGCCTCTGGCCGCCCGAGCCGATCGCGGATCTTGATTGCCAGATCGGTAAGGGTGTCCTTGAACTCGGTGAACAGCACCAGCTTGCGGCGCCCCCCGTTGGGCTCGCGCATCTGCTCGTCATCAAGGATCCGATCAAGTTCGCTCCACTTGGCGTCGCAGCGTTGATCCACCACCTTCTTGCTCAGCTTCTCCAGGCCCTTGAGGGTTTCGATCTCCAGCTCCAGCTCGGCCAGGGTCTGGGCGGTGGTGGCGTTGTCGGTGAAGGCCTCCTCGGTGGCTTCCACTTCGCTGGCGGTGTCTTCCTCATAGAGCTCGGCGATGTCGTCGTCACTGATGGCGCCGGGCGCGTACTTGGCATCGAGGAGCAGCTTGCTGCCCGCCTCGCGGCCCTCCAGCAGCAGCCGTTCTTCCTTAAGCCGGCTCTCCAGCCGCTCCCGCCGCCGTTCGAGCGAGCGATGGATTGCGAATGGGGAGCTGGCCAGGCGCCGTTGCAGGGTCATCAGAGCGAAGCCCACGTTCACCCGCTTCTTGCCCCCTCCCTCGGCCTGGGCGTTGCGGTCGGCGCGGTTCATCTCCTCGCGCACGTATTCGGTCACCTTCTCGTAGAGCACCTTCTCTGGTTCCGAGAGCTCGTATTCGGCGGTGTAGCTGCGGCGCTCGGGGAACAGCTTGGTGCCGGCGAAGGTGTAGAGGTCTTCCTTCACCAGCCGGCGCATCAGGTCAGTGGGGTCGCTGCGATGCACGGCGTCCTTCTGCTGTCCCGCGAAGCGGTCCTCATCCAGCAATGCCATGAACAGCTGGAAGTCCTCATCCTTGCCGTTGTGCGGCGTCGCTGTCATCAGCAGCAGGTTGCGGGCGTGGTTGCCCACCCGCTTGCCCATGTCGTAGCGCTTGGTCCGCTTCACCTCACTGCCGAAGTAGTGGGTGCTCATGCGGTGGGATTCATCGAACACCACCAGGTCCCACTCGGGCGCCTGCTCCAGCCGGGTCTGCAGCTCCTGATCACGCGAGAGCTGATCCATCCGTGCGATCAGCAAAGGCCGCTCCGCAAACGGGTTGCCCAGGCCGGTGGCATTGATCAGGTCACGGGTGAGCAGCTCAAACTGCAGCTCGAACTTCTCCTTGAGCTCGTCCTGCCACTGCTCCGTGAGCGAGCCCGGGGCCACGATCAGGCAGCGCTCCAGTTCGCCCCGGATGAGTAGCTCCTTGATCAGCAGGCCGGCCATGATCGTTTTGCCCGCACCGGGATCGTCGGCGAGCAGGAAGCGCATCGGCTGCCTGGGGAGCATGTGCTCGTAGACCGCGCTGATCTGATGGGGCAGCGGGTCGATGGCGCTGCTGCTCACCGCCACGTAGGGATCGAACAGGTAGGCCAGCCGGATGCGTTCGGCCTCCGAGACCAGTCGGAACAGCTCGCCGTCCCCCTCGAAGCTCCACTTGCGGCCACCGGAGACCAGCTCCAGATCGGCCTCGCTGCTGCGGAACACGATCGTGTCGCCTGTGCTCCCGTCCTGGCCCCGATAGAAGACCTGGCAAGCCATGTCCCCCATCCGCTGGACGCTGATCAGCCGCACGGCCTCCTTGCCAACCAGGCCCTTGACGAGGGCGTCGGGTTTGAGGTCTTCCAGGCGGGTCATCGGCTCATCAGGGCCGTCCGGGCACTGTCAGCCTCGTTTGCCAGCAAGATCCTTCCGTTCATGCGAAGAACCAGGCAGGCACTGGTAACGCGCACGCTAAGGAAGCGACTAGCGCGCAGTTTGACCGGACCGCGGCCGAATTGGGGTATCCAGGAGAGAAACACCGCAGCCCAGGCAGGAGGAGTCAAGATCGGCCTACACCCTGGCCCCTGAGCCAGTGCGCTCCCATGCCCTTCCGCTTCCGCCGCAGCGCCCGCCTGGGGCCTCTGCGCTTCAACTTCTCCAAATCCGGCCTCAGCTCGATCTCGCTCGGTGGCCCTGGGGCCTCCTTCAACATCCCCGTATCTCGCTCCGGTGGAGCGCGCACCACGGTGGGGTTGCCCGGCACCGGCCTGAGCTGGAGTGTCGAGCAGGGAGGGGAGGAGCCCATCGGCCGGCGCGCAGCGATCCCCGCCGGCCCCGCAGAAGACCTGCCCAACAGCCGCCGCCTCAAGCCCGGCCAGCTGGATGCGCTCAAGGCGAGCTGCCTGAATGTGCTGCACCAGCAGCTGTTCCAGGCCGGCGGCATGGGAGCGCAACTCTGGGAGCTGAACCTGGTGAGCCGTCTGTTGAACGATCCCGCCATCGGTGAGCGCACCAGTGGGCTGCTGACGGTGATCGAAACCCCAGAAGCAATGGAGGCCTACCTGCTGCGGGCCCAGGGCCAAGACGACCTCAAACGGCGTGCCAAGCGCTGCATCGAGGCGGTTCAGGAAGCAGGCCGGCTGGCAGCTGGGCGGGACTGGCTCGCCTGACCATGCAGCGACAGGTGCCCGCAGGACCGGTTCCCCGTATCCGGCCGCACCTGCTGGAACGCCTCAGCGGGCCAAGGATGGAGCCGGAAAGAAGGAGATACCCCGCATGCGTGAGGTCGTGTTCCGCCTGGAGGCTGAGCGTCCCGGCCACCTGGAAGCCCAGGCCGAAACCCTGCCCATCCACATCAGCGCGCCCACCCTCGAGGAGCTGCAGCACGAAGCCCGCGAGGCCCTGATCGAACACCTGGGGCCGGCCCATTGCACGGTTCGGGTGCGAATGCGCCGCGGCCCCAGTGCTGCCGTCAGCAGCATCCGTCCGGTGGTCCGCCCTGCAGCCCTTTGCTGTTGAGCCCCCGCTTATGAAGGGCTGTTGCCCCCGATGAAGAGCTCGATCGCTGCGGTGCAGTTCTCTATTGAGCTGCTGTCTGCTCGAACGCATAGCCATCCATCGCGATCACGTGATCGGTGATGCCGCGGTGGATGGCGTGTGCCTGTGCTCCAGACCCGGCGGCACCGAGGGCGGTGAACAACGGCAGCAGATGCTCGTCGCGCGGCTGGGCCCGCAACGCATCGCTCTGGCGCTGCCGGTAGTCCAGCAGGGCCGCGGTGTTCCCACTGAGCAGCTGCCCATTGATCCAGTCCGAGAAGCGCTGGGCGTAGCTGCTGTCGATGGAGGCGCCCATCTCGGCCTGCTGCCAGTCGCGGAGGTTGTGGGTGATGTTGCCCGTTGCCACGATCAACCAGCCCTGCTTGACCAGGGGCGCCAGAGCCTGGCCCACGCGGAAGGCGTGAATAGGGCCGCCGTGATGCTGAATCGACAGGGGAACGATGGGCACGTCGGCCTGCGGGAACAAAACCCGCAACGGCACCCAGGCGCC
Source organism: Cyanobium sp. Morenito 9A2 (assembly GCF_024345575.1). Lineage (GTDB taxonomy): Bacteria > Cyanobacteriota > Cyanobacteriia > PCC-6307 > Cyanobiaceae > ATX-6F1. The sequence goes on along the minus strand of NZ_JAGQBJ010000016.1, from coordinate 32,782 downwards.
GTGGTCGAGGCCACGCTGTGCATCGGTGCGCAATGGCAGGTCGGCGGCCTCCAGCGCAGCCACAACCTCTTGCGCTCCCTGAGGTGAACCCTGAGCCGAGTACTGGATGGCATAGAGCGCCGGATCGAATCCCCCGAAGTCGTGGATGGTCTCCAGCTGGCTGGCTGTGCCAACAGTGGCGATCTCCGTTTCCCAGTGGGGGCTGATCACCAGCACAGCGCTAGGCCGCGCCAACTCATCGGCCAGGGCCGTAAGTGCCGCTCCAGCCGCACCGGGCCGGATGGCGAACATCGGCGAGCCATGGGCCACGAACAGAACGGAAGGGGCTGGTGAGGGAGTCATGGGTGACAACAGCTTCCTGGTGTGGCCAGGAGAGGGCAAACGGTGCGGTGCAGCAGATCTGATCAGCCCCAGAACTTCCACCACGGGCCCTGGCTCTGGGGGGTGGAGGCGCTCAGTTGGAGATGGCTGCCATCGCAGAAGGGCTTCTTGGCGGAGGCACAGCAACTGCACAAATAAACGGTCTGCTCCTCTTCGAGCTTGAGGATGCTTGGGGAATGGCTGCTGCCCTGGTGGCTGCCGTCGCAGAAGGCTCCGTTTTTGCTCAGGCCGCAGCTGCAGAGGGCATGGGTGCCGGCCGGCAGGGTGAGCGGGGAGGGGTGCGTGGCGGTGGTCATGACGGACATCGGGTGTGGGGATGCAACGAGGGGATCGCTGCGCCCATTCACCTTGTAATGAATCCACGGGCAGGACAATCCCTCATTATCGGGATAAACTGTCCCGCATATGGGTCAGTTTGATCTCAACGGCGCCCTGGTGCTGGTGCGCGTGGTGCAGGCGGGCAGCTTCCGCGCCGCCGCCGAGCGGCTCGGCATGCCCAAGACCACCGTGAGTCGCAAGGTCTCCGAGCTGGAGGCCCAGCTGGGGGTGCAGCTGCTGCAGCGCACCACCCGCAAGCTGTCGCTCACCGACGCGGGCTTGGCCTTCGTGGAGGAGGCAGAAGCGGCGATCGCCCGGCTGGAAGCGGCGCAGGAGGCCGTGACGGAATTACAGCGGGAACCCAGGGGCCGGTTGCGGATCACCACCGCGGTGTCGATCGGCGAACTCTTTCTGGCGCCGGTGCTCAGCCAGTTTCTTGAGGCCTATCCGGCGGTGGAGGTGGTGTTGCTTCTCAGCGACCGCCTGGTGGATCTGGTGGCGGAGCGCTTTGACGTCGCGATCCGCGCCGGGCAGCTGCGGGATTCGAGCCTGATCACCCGGCGGATCGGCAGCGCTTACGACCGCGTTGTCGCCAGCCCCGCCTATTTGGCCCGCCACGGCACCCCGCAGCGCCCCTCGGATCTGTCGTCCCATGCCTGTCTGCGCTTCTCGCGCGCTGGGATGGAGGTGCGCAGCAGCTGGCCGTTTGGCGCCGGGGCCCGCAGCAGCGAGGTCATGGTCAGCGGCCGGTTGGTCAGCGACGACTTTGTGGTGCTGCGCACGGCGGCCGAACAGGGCCTGGGCATCGCCCGCCTGCCTGGCCTGCTGGCCCATGAGGCGATCCAGGCCGGACGGTTGGTGCCGCTTCTGGACGATCAGGCAACCCCACCCACGCCAGTGCAGCTGCTGCTCCCCGGCGGAACCCGCCTGCCGGCCCGCACGCGGGCCTTCATCGAGTTCGTGCAGCCGCGGCTGACGCAGGCACTGGCGGGGGCAGGGCTAGTTGCTGGATCCAAGCTCAGCTCAGGCCCCCCAGACGGATAAAGGCCCCCACCACCACGAAGGCGATGGCCAAGGCGGTGATGCCACGGATGTGCCATGCCAGGCCGCCCAGGGTCTCGTCGGTGAGGTTGGGGATGAGCCGCAACCGGGCGTGCAGGGCCAGGGCGGCAGTGCCGGCCAGCAGCGACAGCTTGACGCCCACCAGCATCCCGATCGGGTTGGCTGGGCTGAAGAGCCCCTGGAACCCCGGCAGATAGATCCAGCCCATCCACAGCCCCGTCAGCACCTGAATCGCCAGGGCGGTGAGGCCCAGCGGCTCAAACGTCTCTTCGAAGCTGCGGATCGGTGCCGCGCTTCCCTCCCGCAGCGCGCTGGGCAGCACTCCCAGATCCAACACCAGATGCCCGCCGGTCCACACCGTGGCGGCCAGGGCATGCACGATCACTAGCAGAGGGAAAGCAGACACGGCAGCTCCTGTGCACCGTTTCCCACGATGGGAGCAATCCAAGCCAGAGGAGCTGACCGTGAAGGTGATCGTGGATCTGTGCGTCGTCCCGATCGGTGTGGGCGTGCACCTGGCGCCCTACATCGCCGCCTGCGAGAAGGTGCTCACGGAAGCCGGCCTCAAGATCCAGCTGCACCCCAACGGCACTGCTATCGAGGGCGAGTGGTGCCCTGTGTTCGCCGCAATTGAGGCCTGCCATCGGACGGACTATGGCGTTGGCTGCCGTCACGATTACACCACCGCAACGATCACCACCCCGACCGATAGGGGCCAGCCGCTCGACTAAGAGGTGACCAGGGTCGAGGCGCTGCTGTGGAAAGGCTGAATGCGCCCAATAGAAAGGGCGCCCCGTGTCGGGCGCCCTACTACTGCGCAGAAGCCAAGGGCTAGGTCGGTTGCAGGGAACTGGTTTGAACCGCCCTGGTCGAGGCCTCTGCTTCATGGATAGATCCGTTGGGCCGTGGTGTCAGTACGGCAAACCTCACTCCAGGGCCACACCCCATCACCACTGGGGCTCGCAGGGGCTCCAGCCCTCCTGGCGCTTGGCGGCCCACAGCTTGAGGGCCTCATCCCGGCTGATCTCCCGGCGGTTCTTGAGCAGCGGCACCGGTTCGCCGGGGAGTAATTCTCCCTTGGTGATCTCCAGCCGCTGGTAGGTGCGCTCCCAGCGCGTCGGGCGGAAGCGCAGCACCTGGCGGCCATCGCTGAGCCACCCGTCTTTGGGCGACAGGGGTGGTCCCTTGCTGATGGCCATGCCTGATCAGGCCACCTCCGGGCACCAGCCCCGCTGGCGCGTCATGTCGTCGGTCCAACCCTGACAGCGGCGGGTGAGGTGCTCTCCCTGGGCCAGCAGGCCCTGGTGCAGCTGGCAGGTGAGCAGGGGGATGCAGTTCACCCCGGCGTGGTGGCGAAAGAAGTGGCAGGTCATGCAGACCTTGCGGCTGCGGCTGGGGCGCAGCACAGCCCCATCGAGATAGGGCCAGGCCTCGATGGTTGCTTCCTCCCCGCTGGGGTTGCTGTCCCGATGGGAACCGCGAGAGCGAGCAGGGGGAGCAGACACGAGAGCGCCAAGCAGGAAGTACACCCGTACTAGCAGGAGTTCCATCCTGTTGGCCAGCGCCGGCCGGGCGTACTGCGCCCGTGGCGGCTGGATGGCGGCTCGGCACCGCGGCCAGGATGCCCCTGGCGGGGCGGGGCGCGGGTGTCCGTCGCTCGCCATCCATGTCCGCCATCGCCTGCATCGGCGTCGAGTTCCTCGAGCCGGCCGATCACCCCGGCGCCCAGGCCCGCATCTGGTTCCTCGATGCCACCGGCCAGGCGGTGCGCCCCTGCCGCCTGGTGCCCGCACCAATCGCCAAGCTGCGCGGCCAGCAGCTGCAGCGCTTCTTTGGCGGCGGCATCCGCATCGAAAAGCCCGATGCCCGTAGGCAGGTGATGCTGCACCGCTGCAGGGAGGCGATGGAGGCGAATGCGGAGGCCAACGCGGAGCAATCCCCACATCCACAGCAACTCAGCAGCAACCCGAACTTCTTTCCCAGTAGCCTCCGCCACGACTGAAGAGCAATTACTACCCCTGCGCCCGCCTTGGAAGGCATGAACCTTGGTTGCCGTCGCTGTAACGACAGATCAAAGTGTTCCGCTGGATACAGCCGCTCGCCCCTTGCTCTAACCAAGGTGTTGACCCAAGGAGAACTGACATGCCGTCATACGTAACCGCTGCTCTGCTGAGCAAGGCAGCCAGGTCAAGCGAGCGCAGCTACCGGCTCATCGATGGGAGCTGCGAGCCGCACGGCCAGCTCGACGGCCAATACAGCTCCCTTGATGACGCCATTGCCGATGCGATCGAGTGGATCGGTCACCTCAGCGAATCCGACCATCCCTCCAGCCTGATCGGTGTGGAGGTGAGCAGCACCAATGGCGACTGGCGCACCTGCCGCGCCCCTGTGCCCTGGCTCTGCCCTCTTCCGCGATGAGAAACTAGTCCCGATAGGCACTAGCTACCCCTTGATGGCGAACAACAAGAACTCCCCGGGAGGAACAGAGGTGGGTTCTCAGGAGCGGGCTGGAAAGGAAAGGCTGGCGCCTATGCCGGAATCTTCAGTTCACTCCTCTTCTGGAGCACCGAGGGGGATGAGCTTGATCTGCTTGCGACCCAGCTTGATCTCGAACTCATCGCCGGGCTTGAGGTCCAGCAGGGCTGAATACGCCTTGCCGATCAGGAGGTTGCCGTTCCCCTGAACAGTGGCGACATAGCTGAGCTTCCGGCCACCTTTGCCAACACTGGTGCTGCCATTGGAGCCCAGGGATACCCCTTTAGCTTCCAGCAGGGCTTCGTAGAAGGCTGTGAAGTTCAGGCGCTCCGACCCATCTTTCTTAGTGGACACGTAGCCAGCTTCCCGCACCAGCTCGGACTTACTCACATCCCCTAGTTCCTTCACCTTTGCCAGCAGGTCTGCGCCGGTTAATGCCATGGGTCATTCGTGATTGTAACCCACAATGTACCTTATGGTCCCGGGAGCACCAGCACTGATCCTGGATTGTGGTGGCAGGCTTGCACAACATATTGAATCATCCCATCTCCACATAGGCCACCCCTTCAGCATCACCCTCGAGAGAAAAGGAGGGAATCCGCAACAGGCAAAACGGCCTTCGCTTCTCTGGCGCTATCTACCACCCAAATGCACGAAATACATGGTATAGTTGTAGTCTGCTCAAAAGCGAACGCACGGCCTTAAAGCCCTGCGATCCGCGAAACTGGTATAGACATATCCGCCTATCCTTTCAACTTGAAAGGAGGCAATAAGCTGGGCCTCAACAGTGTTGGGTCAACACCCTTACAACCACCTTGCGGGATTCCTGCTTGGCATGAACCTGGGCTGTGGCAGTCAAATGGATACGCTATTCATTAGAGCAGCACAAAGAAAAAAACCAATTCAAAATAGACATGACTGGATCAATCAAGCACGACAACGACGAGGATTACAGCAAGGGCTCACGGGAGTTCTACGCTTTAAGCAATAACGAAGAGAAGACTCGGGAAATCGCAGAATCAGTATTATTTACATTTCTCGGGAGCAAGGAGTACAAGAATAGAGTGCATTGTTTTTATTTTCAAAATAATTATGAAGTACTAACATTCCTAAACTCTAGCGGGGGATATGGCAACTACACACGCGCCACTTGGGAAGTGATCACAGATTTTCTGAAAGCCAAAGATTACATTACGTTCACACGCTGTCGCAAAACCGGTAGGAAGCGAACAAAGTCCTACTCCGATCAAGAGATCAGGCGAGCCGAGACATACTTCGACAGATCATTCCTATATGGTTATGAAGACAGGGGAACGGTTAAGCGCTACAGAAGCGTTCTTGGGGAGGAGAGGCCTCGCCACACATATGTTCAAGTTAATGTAGAAAAGCTGTACCACTTGTTAGAGGCCAAATACGGACTTCCCGAGGGCATTACAGCGACAGAATTTGCAAGATTGAACAACCTCCCAACTTCTGTTGTGAAGCAATGGGCAAGGCAGCTAATGGAGGACAAGCGCCTGGTCCTTAAGATGGTGAGAGGTCGTAGAATACTGAGGAGGAGCGAAACGTCAGCAGATTGATCGAGCGCTGGTAGTGCAATGCGCCGCTATTGTCTGCAGACAGGGTGCGTTTTCTCCTGCATAGGGAGCAGCAGGTCTTTCCTTTGGGAGGAGCGGCATAGAGAATTTTTTTATAATTTTTCTCTTGCTTCTCGTGCCAGGAACTTTTTAGGCTCTCTCCCTTTCCCAGACATAACACACCCCCCTAGGATTGTTGCCTGATTGCCATTCGAGTGAGGCACTTTTGATCATGAAGGGTTGAAGCCCTCTCTGTATTTAATTTGTTGTACCCCAATCGTTGAATTGCGTTAGATACCTGGGTGGGCCTCCACATGCACCCCCTCTGGGTTCGGATCCCTGCATTATTCAGTGCATCTGCCACCTTTTGCAGCGTTGCACCATTCCGACGAAGGGGAATAATAATCCCAGCGACGCTTCTGGCCTGCTGTAGGGCCTCCTCACCCTTACGTGCGTTCAGTGCGTGCAGATGAGGCCTTGCCCCACCAAGTTTCACACCCCTTTCCTTGGCAACCTTCAACGCAGCCTTTGTGCGTTGGGAGATAAACTCCCGTTCCTGCTCGGCGAGAGCGGCATAAAGGTGCAGTTGGAACCGGTCGGCTCGAGGCAATGCCGCCACAACAAACTCCACCGACCGATCCTCGAGGAGATTGGCTATAAAAGCCACATTGCGGCTGAGCCTATCCAGCTTGGAAACCAGGAGTTTCGCCCCGCTTTTGCGGCACAAGGCCAGGGCCTGAATAAGTTCTGGCCTATCCCCCTTTGCCCCACTAGCCACCTCAACAAACGTCCCAACAATCTCTGCCGCCTCCAGAGACCCAAGGAACAGTTCCAGATCACGGGCTTGGGCTCCGATCCCATGGCCGCCCTTGCCCTGTTCCTGGGTTGAGACCCTTAGGTATTTCACGAATTTTGGATTTTTAATTTCGTTCAACGGTCGTTGTGTGTTTGATATGTGGTTCAAAAAAAATGGGACACCGCTTCGTGCCCCGTGTCTCCCCGGTCCCCCATGGCAATCGCAATGGTGCCCCGGCGCTGTCTGCCTGGATCAGCCCCCTGGAGATATCCTCAAGCTGGACAGCTTCCCGGTAAGGAAGGCCCCTGTATCGATGCCGATGCGCCATGGCTTTCGCTCCACCTGCTTAGAGGCGGTGATGCTGTGACCGTGGACGACCACATAACGTAATCCATGAGGCTGGCCAAGGAAGGGCTGGCGAATCCAGAGCATGTCGTCCATACTTTGCTGCTCCAGTGGAATTCCTGGCCTAACCCCAGCATGAACAAAGAGGTAATCGCCTCTGATTAGGTAATGGGGCAGGGATGTCAACCAATCCATCCTCTCCCTCAGGAGCCCCGTGACACTGAGATCCCCACCATTCCAGAACCAGAGGTCAGAGGCTTCCCCCGTCTCCCCTTGCGCAAGTGCATCAATGGCCATTTGCTCGTGATTCCCCCTGATGACGCTTAGTGCTTTCAGCCCATAGGCACCGGGATCGGCCTGGATAGCCCATACATGCTCGAGCACAGCCCGTGCCCCACCGTCCTCCGGGGACCGGTCGAGGAGATCCCCAAGGAGAATGATTTCAGCGCCACTGTCCCGGTATTTCTCCAGCTCCTGCCTGAGCAGGGAGGCACAGCCATGGACATCCCCTATGGCAACAACATCATTGCCCTGAGTCAGCATCTTCTTTATTCCACACGTTGGTACTGCTACGTAATGATTCCTTGGATAGACGCTTCCTAGTCATGTTGCGGTTCTTACCGATCATTTTTCTTTTCTCAGCCAGCAACTTTCGTTCCATGACCACGTCATCTGTCTGATCCAGCAGAGCCAGTTCCGCATCGCACTTGGCCATATAGGCTGTTGCCCCCTGGTCATTCCCCTTGTCCATCTCAGCGATGGCCAGCCGGCGAGTCCGATTAGCCTTAAGCAGGGCAAATTTTTCAGCCACAACCCCATCGGGTTCCATAGCCAAGAGTTCCGCACCCGCCATGATTGGCATGATCAAGCTCTGCTCGAGCATTTGGCGTTCTGTTGCCCCAGGATCATCCCAGCCAAGCTGAAGGGAGAGGATGTGCTGGTTTGGCTCCCATGCCGGCAAGGTCAACCGCAACCCAATGTTCAGTTCTTGGCCGTAGCGAAGGTTTGGAAGTTGGTATTCACCCCCCTTGAGCACAGGTAGATCATTCAGAACATCAGACACCGCAGCCCCGTTCTTGGGTTGAACGTTGAAACTCACACGGCGCCCTGCCGTAGCTACGAGGCCCCTGAGTTCAGAGGCATAAAGGTCTGCAAGCTGGTCAGGGTTTTCAATGTGGGCCAGCGTTCCATCCCCGCCACTGGCCACGGCCCCCATCAGGTCCTCATCGAATCCTTCCCCAATCCCAAAGGCACTGGTGCTGATGCCACGAGCATTGAGCCCGGCGACCTTTTGCCCGATTTCAACATGTGATGTCAGGCCTTCGTTGGCCTCACCATCGGAGAGTAAAAGAACTCGGTTCACCCCAGCAGGGTTCACAAACTCTGCCACCTGGTGTGCCCCCTCCACCCAACCCTGGTACAAGTCCGTGTACCCCCCGCTTTTTATGGTGCTGATGGCGGATAGGAACACCAGAGGGTCGGTTACCGGCTGCGAGGGCACCACAACGTTGACCCTTTCGTCGAAGGTCACGATAGATAGCCGGTCATTGGCCCCCAGTTCACCGACCAAGAATTTCGCAGCCTGTTTTGCGTTGCTCAGTTTCGATCCGTGCATGGAACCGCTCCGATCAATCACAAGGGATAGGTTCAGCGCAGGGCGTTGAGCCGTTGCCTGGTTTGGTGGAAGCTCCGGTGCCTTAACGCTCACCAGAAGGTCAAGCTTTGTTGCACCATCATTTGCCACCGCCGGACGCAGGGCCCGGAAGCGAATCGTGGGTTGTTCCATTTTTGAAAGTAGGGTTACAGGTTAGGTGGTATCTAGGTGTGTAGGCACTTGGTGGCCGGTGCCGTGGAAACTATTGGTTACTGCGCTCATCGAGCTGTTCCGCAAAACGCTGCGCCAGCTTTTCTAACCATGCGAATCGCCGTGATCCCGCTGGGGGGATGGACACCGAATCACTGATATGCAGTTCTACACCAGGGGCGAGATTGAACCGGTTCCAGCGGTTAGCGGCGCTTCTGCTGCCCTGGGAGGGACTTGCCTTTCCTGAGGAAAGTGACGAGCCTAGAAATGGCAGGACCGAATTCTCCTTGGTCCCTGGCGAAGCCCTTGCATCATCCTCACGTAGTTCCTCTAGGTAATCCAAAGCAGGATTACCGCTGAGTTGTCGGTGGACTGATGGAGGTGTTTCGGCACCAAGGATTTCAGAAAGCTGGGCCTCCAGTTCCTTGTCCGGTTGCCCACATAGCGGGGCAATGGCTGAAAGGGAGAGGCCTTTGGCTGCGAGAGTTCGGATAAGCAGTAGTTGGTTGAGTTGGCGGGTGGTGTAGACGGCGCTTCTGCTCTCCCTGTCGGGTTTGTCCAGAAGCCCCTGCGTTTGGTAAAGGCGCACAGTGCGCGCTGAAACCTCGGACCCGAGGCGGGCCTGTGCCATCGCCAGAAGCTCCTCAAGGCCGAAGGTGGCCTGGGAAGCGGCGTCTGAGCTGGGTTCGCCTGTGGGGCCGGGTTTGACCATGAAGCTAGTATGGCACAGCTACAGTGCAAGTGTCAACTCGTCCTATCAGCCCTGCCCCATCCCCTATGAACGAAATCTCTGATGCCACGTACGTCCCCACAGCCGAGGAAATTCAAGCCCTGGTTCGGTATCTGCCCGTCTTTGAGACGAAGGGCTTTGTTTCTGGTACTTCCGAGTCAAGGCCTGGGTTCTTCCCAGATTTCATGAATTCCAGGGACGTTCTGCGTTTTGTTCACGCCCTTTATGACAACGGTTTTGTGTTTCCCTTTGATTGGGTCCGTTGGACTGACCGGGTTGATGCGTATATCTGCAAGCCAGAAACGCTCCAGACGGCAAGCCTCCAGGATATTCGTAAACTCCTTACAGCCATTGCAAGAAAGGATCGTTTTTGCGCGGGGCAGCTTGCATGTCTAATTGATGGTGGGTTTATCCAAGCCGTCTTGAGGCGGCTGGAGGCCATTGGCGATTGCCAAGCGGATCAAGCATGAACGGATCAGCGCAGCCTTCCATCGTGACTCCCCAATCAAGAGGACCCGGTAAGTCTACCTACCGCGACTAGGACCACATCAATCAAACCACGCTGGACGCAGTCCCCCATGCTCGGAATTTACAAACGTACCCCCGAAGCTACAATTGACTGAAGACCAAAACCACTTCGCATGACTAACTTATCCACCAAATTCCTCCGCCTTCCTCTGGTCAAATCCGTCACAGGACTCTCCAAATCAACCATCTATGCCCGTATCGCCGAAGGATCCTTCCCAAAGCAAATTTCTCTAGGCCCACGCCTTGTGGTCTGGCTCGAATCTGACATCCATAAGTGGATGAATCAGCAGGTTTCTGCCGCTAGGCGGTGACGTCATTAACTTCATACCACCAGGCCCTTTTCCAGCAAAAGGTCTGCCCAGCGCTTCATAAATACCGTCCGCTCCTCAAGGTATTGCGCCTTGTCATAAGCCTGACGCACCTTACCTGGCGGCTTATGTCCCATCTGCAGATCAATCACATGAAACGGGGTCTTAAGGATGTCCTGACCATTGGTCAGTGCCAAGCTGCGCACGCCATGAGCAACGAGCTTTCCCTGATATCCCATGCGCTTAATGAGGTGATTTGGCGTTTCCAAAGCGATGTGCTCAGTGCCCTTGCCCCGGGAGCTCTGAAAAATATATGGCGAGTCTCCTGTTTGTTCTCGAAGCCTTTCCAGAGCATCGACCAATGGTTGTGACATCGGGATTAAATGCTCCTGCCGAGTGGCGTTTCTTCCTTTCATCCGCTTGGCAGGAATGGTCCAAATCCTTTGTTGCCAATCAATTTCAGCCCATTCACCAGGCACCACAGCACCCACCCTCATAAACGTCAGCAATAGAACTTTGACCGAGGCAATAGCAATCGGGTCTCCGTTCCCCTTGTTCCTCGCAAGGTCTGCCAAAAATCCTGGGACGTCATTCCAGTCGAGCGAGGGATGATTCCTGGTGATGTGCCCCGAATGGGAGTGCCTGGAATTCCTTGCTGGGTTGGGATCTGAGACCCATTCTTGGTCAATGGCATAGGAGAAGACCAGGCGCAGGACCATAAACACTTTGTCTGACTGGTTCAGTGCGCCCCGAGCTTCGATGGTGCGCTTGAACGCCAGGCACTCACCGCGGGTGATCGCCTTGATTGAGCGCCTACCAAACACAGGCAGAATCTGGTTCTCCAACTTGTTTTTGTAGTCCTTAAGAGTGGTTGCGGCGAGCTTTCTGGTATTCCCCGCGATCCACTCCTCTGCTGCCTTTTGAAAGGTCACCACCCCCGTGCGCTGGATGCTCTGACGCCGCTCTGCCTTCAGTTCCCTGGGGTCCTCGCCCTGCCGGCGGAGAACATCAAGGCGGTCACGCTCCTGACGGGCCTCCCTCAGCGTCCACTGCCCCGGACCCTTGCCATAGGGCCCGATCTGGTAATCACGCAATTTCCCCTCCTTCCCAGGTGGAAAGCGGTGCCGCCAGACGAAATACCGCCCTCCTGATGGATAGACCTCTACAAAGAGGGCCTCGCCCGCTGAAGCACGAAATCGCTTGGCCTGTGGCTGAAGGGACCTAAGATCGCTGTCAGTGAAAGGCATTTCAGCAATACCCCAACACCCCGATTCTACCCCAACATGGCTCTGGCTATACCCCACCAAATACCCCAACTTAAAATTGCGCACCGAGGGGAAATAACCGGCCTACCTCGGACCATCAAAACGTCAAAAACCTAGGCACAGCAAAGAGTCTGGGCGAACCAAACCCTTCTCGGAACCAAGAAAAACGGAGAGGGTGGGATTCGAACCCACGGAAGGTTTCCCTTCAAACGATTTCGAGTCGTTCGCTTTCGACCACTCAGCCACCTCTCCAGACCACCGCGTCGCCAAGGGCACAACGAAGGGCCGGCCCGCAGGCCATGGGCACCTTAGACCCGGGCCCAGCGCTGGATGGAGCCGCCCACGGCCGCCCGGCGAAGGCCATCGCCCAGTCCTCAGCCGGCCTCCCCCTGCAGGAAGCCGCTGGCACCGCTGGCCCGCCAGCCCCCGGGCAAGCCCTCCGGCCCAGAAGGTGGCCGTCCACTGAGCCACAGGCGGGACGGGGCGAGCGCCTGCAACCAGGCACGTTCGGAGCGCCGGGGGCGAAAGCCCAGCCAAAGCCCCGCCAGGCGCTCCTGCCCCCTGGCCTCTGAAACGCTGCGCCACGACCACAGCGCCTGGCGATCCGGCAGCAGCACCCAGCGGTGTGCTCCCACCTGCAACCGCAGGGCCGCACCGTCGGCGGCGAGGGGGGCAAGGGTCAACCCTGGACTTTCGATCCGTTGGCCCGGCCCCAGGGGCAACGCCTCCCCGCCGAAGCTGAGCGCCAGAGTGGACAGCGCCTGCCAGCAGGCTGGCTCGGCCGGCGCCACCGGGTCGCTCACGAGCAGCCAATCGAACCGCTGCAGGCCCAGACCCAAGGCCAGCTGCCGTGCACGGCTGCAGCTGAGCCCGTCCCCACGGGTGCTCACCAGGGCCCCGCGGCCCTGGTGGGTGGCGATGAGCAGATCCCCCGATCCCTGGTGCACGAGCAAGAGCCGGTCGCCCCCGATCAGGCCCAGGTGCACCACGCACGCCAGGGCGATGAGGGCCACCCCCCAGGTCCGCCCCTGGCGCCAGCGGCCCAGGGACGCCACCAGCACAGGCAGCAGGCCCAGGCTTAACAGCAGCACCAGCAGCGGGCTAGGGCGCCCCAACTGCCACTGAGCCATCGGCAAGGCCGCAAACCAGCGCGTGGTCGCCAGCAGCAGGCCGGTGAGCGGCACCAGGGGCCAGGCCAACAGCCCCAACAGCGGTGGCGCCAGCACGGCCACCAGCGCCATCGCCATCGCCCCGAGGGTGAGGGGTGTCAGCAGTGGAGAGACCACCACATTGGAGGGAACGGCCCACAGGGGCACGCTGCCGAAATGCAGCAGCTGCAGGGGCAGGGTCCAGAGGGAGGCGGCGAGCGGCACCGCCAGCCCGGCTGCCAGGCCAACCGCCACCTTGCGCGCCCAGGGAGCCGAGCCGAGCGGCTGCAGGCGTGCGGCCAGGGCCGTTTCCAGGTCGCGGGCGGTGAGCATCAAGCCGGCGGTGGCTGCCACCGAGAGCTGAAAGCCCACATCCAGCAGCCAAAGGGGCTGCACCAGCAGCATGGCCAGCAGCGTGAGCAGCAGCACCCCCAGGGGCCTGCCGCGCTGGCCGCTCTCCAGCACCACAAAGGCCACCGCCCCCATCAGCACGGCCCTGACCACGGACGGCTGGGGCCCTGCGAGCAACAAAAACAGCAGCATCGCCCCGCCGGCCATGGTCCAGCGGATCGCCCTGGGGGAGCGCCGTCCGAGCACCATCACCGCCCCCAGCAGCACCGTGAGGTGAAAGCCACTGGCGGCAAGGGCATGGGAGAGGCCGGCCACCCGGAAGGCCTCCCTTACGGCGATCGGCACGGGCACCACAGCGCTGCCCAGCACCAGGGCCGCCAGCACCCCGCCCTTTTCGGGACCACCTGCCTTGATCAAGGCCGTCGCCATGCGCCGACGCAGGTCAGCCACCGGTGTGGGGGGACGCTCCAGCACTTCCAGTTTGGCCACGTTCATCTGGCTCCAGATCCCCTGCCGGGCCAAGCGCTCAGCGGCACTGCTGAGTAAGGGATGGGGGCCCGTGGCGGGTCGGCGCAGCTCACCGATGACCCTCACGCGCCAGCCCTGGCGCAGGTCGGCGCAGCTGGGGAAACGCAGCTCAGTGGCGCCCCCGGCCTCCATGAGCACAGCCTGGCACCCCTCTCCGACGCTCAATGGCCTGGCATCGGCCACCAGCCGCCCCTCCAGCACGGTGGGGCTGGTGCCCTCCACCAACCGGCTCGGGTCGTCAGGGCCCGGGTGAACGCGGTGGACCTGCCCCCAGAGCAACAGCAGCGGCAGCAAGACCACCAGCAGCGCCCGTGGCCGCAGGCCCCAGCCCCGGCGCTGGGTCAGCCAGCCGGCGAAGGCCAGCAGCGGCACCAGCGCCAGCCAGCGGATCGGCTCCGCCAGGGGTAGCACCCCGAGGCCCAGGGCCAGCAGGGCCAGCGACACCACAATGGCTGGCATCGGGAAGCAGGCGAAGATCGCTTCAGAGTTCCCAGGGACTTCTCTTAGGGTTCCGCCAACGTCCTGAGCACTCCCAGCCCGTGCGCGCCTTCGCCGTGGTTTTTGCCCTGCTGCTGGTCGCCCCCGGGACTTGGCTGCCCGGGCCCTGGGTGCTCGGCAGCGGGAGCCAGGCCCAGGCCCAGGCCCAGGGCCTCCCTTCAGGGGGCTCAATCACGGTGCGCGAGGGCGACAGCCTCGAAGCGATTGCCCTCCGCCATGGGGTGAGCCTCGAGGGTCTGATCCAGATCAACCAACTCAAGGACGCCAACCAACTGGTGGTGGGCCAGCGACTGCTGCTCCCCCCCCCGGGGGCCGGCGTGCTGATTCGCTCGGGCGACACCCTCGACGCGATCGCCAGCCGCAGGGGCACCACGGTGGAGGCCCTGCTACGGCTCAACCCCGGAGTGCAAGCCGAAGCGCTGCAGGTGGGCGGCTGGCTCAAGCTGCCGACGGGCGGCAGCGCCCTGGATGGAGCGCTCATCCCGCGCCCCGAATCGCCTGCACCGCCACGGGCCCAGGGGCCCACGGTGCCAGCCCCCCCGGCCGGCACGGGCGAGCAGACCGCCGCCGCCGCGCTGCTGCTGAGCCCGGCCGAACGCCGCGACCGGGCCGATCTCAACCTGCGGGAGCAATCGGGCCGCGCCCGCTGGCGCCGCTTCGGACAAACTGACGTCGACTGGGCCGGCTGGCGCCTGCACCCAGGCGGGGTGCGCATCACCTTGGTGAAAGCCTCCGTGGCTGATCTGGGTGTGCGCCGCTCCGGGGCGACGGCGGTGGCGGTGCAGTGCGAGAGCCTCCGTCAGACCTGGCGCATCGATGGGGACTGGGAGGCCTGGGCACCGCCCGAACCCAGATCTGTGGGCCAGCGAATCGTGATCGACCTGTGCAGCAACACCCTCGATGCTCCGGCCCTGCCCGTGGCTCCCTGAGCCCTCAGGGGCTGGGCAGCTTGAGCATGAGTTCGCAGAGTTGTGGGCTGGGCATCTTCTGGCCGAAGAGGGGCGCCACCAGAGCGGCCAAGGGCCGCATGCGGCACGGACCGATGGCCCGCTCAGTGAGCCTGCCGCCCTGGAAACTGCCGGCGGCCACCACCACCAGCAACAGAATCCGCTTGATCACGCCCGCACGGCCTGGGGCTTGAGGAGCGGAAAGCCCAGGGCCTCGCGCTCCTGCAGCCAGATTTCCGCCACTTGCTTGGCCAGGTGCCGGATGCGGGCGATGGTGGCGGTGCGCTCGGTGACGGAGATCACGCCCCGGGCCTCCAGCAGGTTGAAGGTGTGGCTGCACTTGAGCACGTAATCCAAGGCCGGGGCGGGCAGGCGGCGCTCCACCAGCTCGGTGGCCTCAGCCTCGTAGAGGGCGAACAGCTGAAACAGCCGCTCGGCGCTGGAGGCCTCGAAGTTGTAGGTGCACTGGCCCTTCTCAAACGGCAGCCAGATGTCGCCGTAGGTGCGCTCGCTGTTCCAGCTCAGCTCCCAGATGCTCTCCACGTCCTGGAGGTACATCGCCAGGCGCTCAAGGCCGTAGGTGATCTCGATCGACACCGGCCGGCAATCGAGACCGCCGCACTGCTGAAAGTAAGTGAACTGGGTCACCTCCATCCCATCGAGCCACACCTCCCAGCCCACCCCCCAGGCGCCGAGGGTGGGGGATTCCCAGTTGTCCTCGACAAAACGGATGTCGTGGTCAGCGGCGCGGATGCCCAAGGCCTCAAGGGAAGCCAGGTAGGTCTCCTGGATGCCGTCGGGGGAGGGCTTGATCAGCACCTGGTACTGGAAGTAGTGCTGGGCGCGGTTGGGGTTGTCTCCGTAGCGGCCATCGGTGGGGCGGCGGCAGGGTTCCGGGTAGGCCACGGCCCAGGGTTCGGGTCCGATCGCCCGCAGCACCGTGTGGGGGCTCATCGTGCCGGCCCCCTTCTCGGTGTCGTAGGGCTGGAGCAGCAGACAGCCCCGGTCGGCCCAGAAGCGATTCAAGGTGGAGATGATGTCCTGGAAATGCATCGCCGCGCCCTGCTGGAATCACCCTGTTCGATCCCGATGATCCCAGACCGCCGCTCAGGAGGCGTTGAGGATCCGCCCGAGGGATTGGGTGACCGACTCCATCGGCACCGTGAGTGACTCGAATGTCTCCGCCGGCAGTGCCTTGCTCCAGAGCCAGCCCTGGGCCTGGTCGATTCCGATGCGACGCAGGAAGGCCGCCTCGGATTCGGTTTCGACGCCCTCGGCACAGACTTCCACACCGATGGCATGACA
This sequence comes from Cyanobium sp. Morenito 9A2, assembly GCF_024345575.1. Lineage (GTDB taxonomy): Bacteria > Cyanobacteriota > Cyanobacteriia > PCC-6307 > Cyanobiaceae > ATX-6F1. The sequence continues at coordinate 16,416 of NZ_JAGQBJ010000016.1, read as the reverse complement.
ACCGGCCAGCAGCCACTGGAGGAAACGTTGGCGGTAGGTATCCGCATCGATGCCGGTGATGATCGAGCGATCCACCTTCACCTTGCTGAATTTCAGCGAAAGCATGTGGGAAAGCGGGGCATCTCCAGTGCCGAAGTCGTCGACGGCGATGGTGTGCAGGCCCGTGAGCTTATTGATGAAGGCTGATTCCTCGTGACCAGCGACGCCTCGCTCGGTGACCTCCACCACCAGACGCTTTCCCACCTTTCGGCGGAGGTTGTCGAGGTCGGGAACGGCCCGGGAGATCGGACGGAAGAACATCCGGCCCGAGCCGATGAAGCGACAGGAGAGGTTGACCGACAACCAGATGTTGGACTGAATCCGATCGAGTTGGTTGAGGGCAAAGACGAAGGAATCCTGGGTGACGGAGAGGTTGAGACTGGGGTCTTCCTCCAGGGCCACCAATTGCTCGGGTTCCGGTGGGTGGTCATCCGGACGCCAAAGAACCTCGCCACCACAGACGCGACCGCTGGCGAGATCAATGATGGGTTGAATGTGGAAATTTTCCACGCCGGTTGATCCACGGGACTTGACTTCTAATCACAATCACAGTCAGGTGCCACACCATTGGTAACACTTGCTACCTATCCAGCGCTGGAACTGTCTTCAGGGCCATCAAGGGTGCACTGACGTCGGGACCAAGGCCAACCCCGCGTTTCAAGACAACCTCGAAGTCCGCCGGCGGCAGTGGCGACCCCCACAGCGGCCCCGAAGCCAGCTCCACCCCCTGCTCGCGCAGCCAGGCGGCCTGGGAGCGGCTCTCCACCCCCTGGGCGCACACCTCAACGGCGCTCTGTTGGCAACCTGCCACCAGCCAGCGCACGAGCCGCTGCCGGCGTCCATCGGCATCAATGCCCTGCACCAGGGATGCGGGGAGCAGCAGGCGATCAACGTTCAAGCGCAGGAGCTGGGCCAGGGTCCCCTTTCCCTCGAGCCGTAGCTCGATCGCCAGGCCCTGGTGCTCCCCCAGTTGGTTCAGCAGGGGAAAAGACGCCGCTGCCGCTGCCCCTTCGAGGCTGGAGCGGATCAGCAGCCGGTGACCCACCCGCCGGCGCAAGCCATCGAGGTCCGCAACGGAGCAGGAGAGTTTCGCCCACAGGGCCCGACCCGAGCCCAGGGCCCCCAGGGAGAGCCCCGCACTGATCCACGCCTGGTTCTGCCAGCGATCCGCCAACGCAAAGGCCTTCAGCAACCCCTCCCCAAGGGCGTCATGGCCCTGATCCTGCCCATCCGGTGGCGCCTCGCAAGCCCGCTCTTCCCGACCGGCACCGGACAGAGAGGCCAGCACCAGATCGCCGCCCACCACGCGCTCCGTCGCCAAAGCGACCACGGGCTGAAGAGTGAAGGCCAATCGATCAATGCCTCTCATGGAGCCTAGAGCCGTTCCCCGTAGCCGAAGGCACACTTTTCGGCGTCAGGCCACCAGCTCCAGCAGCCCCATCAGCCCCCCCGCCAGGGGGCGATGGCGCACCTGGGCAAAACCGGCCGCACGGGCCAGACACTCCTGCTCGGCCCCCGTGGGGAAACGCTCCAGGCTGGGTTCGAGATAAGCGAAGTGCTCCCGCAGCCCAAAGCGCTCGGCCGTGGGCACCACGAACCGGCGCAGGGCCTGGCGCTGGAGGGCGGCCATCGCCGGGGCGCCGGGGCGGTTGAAATCCAGCACCGCGGCACGGGCGCCAGGTTTTAAAACCCGGTGGAGCTCCAGGAGCCCGGCGGCGGGATCGGCGAGGTTGCGGAGCCCGAAGGCGATCACGGCCCCGTCCGCGTTGGCGCTGGCCAGACCCGTGGCGAGGGCATCGGCCTGGTGCCACTCCAGGGGCAGCCAGGGCTGGGTGGCGGATCGGCGACGGGCCAACGCCAGGGGGGCGGCGGCGGCATCCAGCCCCAGCACCGCACCGCCGGGCCGCACCTTGGCCGCCAACAGCAGGGCCAGATCGCCCGTGCCGCAGCAGAGATCGAGCAAGCGCAGACCCGGTCGCGGCCGCAGCCAGGCGATCGACTGGCGCTTCCAGACCCGGTGCAGGCCAACGCTGAACAGGTCGTTGAGCAGGTCATAGCGGGGAGCAAGTGCTTCAAACAGCTCGCGCACCGCAGCGGGATCACCGGGTTTCAAGGGCGATCAGGCTGCCTGATCAGCGCTTGGTCGGCCGGAACGTTCCCCCAGGGAACGGACCCGGCGGGAGCGTTCCCAACCGGAGCGTTCCCCGTGGGGCAGTTCCCAGGCCCGTTCATCAGCAGCCAATTGGTCCCAGGGCAAGGCAACCGCATCGAGACTGATCCCAGCCTCACCCTCACCCCCCAGCTCCGGCGCGCGGGCAGCCAGCAGACCGTGGGGGCCCGAGAGGGTGAGCACCATCACCGTGGCAAGGCCCACGGCGGCGGAGCACACCATGCAGCCCGCCAGCATGAGCGCAAACTCCTTGCGGTCATTGGCGGTCTGCATCAGCTGCAGGGCCCAGGCCACCAGCCCCACCACCGTGGCCACCATCAGCAGGGCCAGGAGGGTGGAGAGGGATGAGTCCAGGGGCGGCAAGGGGACTTGATACGGACCGTGACAACCAATGTAACGAGCGCCCATCGATCGCCGGGAACGCCCTGTCCGGCAGCTCCTTGGTCGGGGCTCAGGGGCGGTGCACAGGCCTGATCGCCAGGCCCCGGTCGATCAGGTCGGTTTTGATCTCCTCCACGGTGAGCACGCCGTCGTGGAGCAGGGAAGCCAGCAGCGCCGCCGAGGCCTGACCGGCCCCCAGGGCCTCGGCAATGTGATCGATGCAGCCGGCCCCACCGGAGGCGATCACGGGCACCTCCACGGCTGACGCCACGGCAGCGGTGAGCGCCAGGTCGTAGCCCGCCTGGGTGCCATCGCCATCCATGGAGGTGAGCAGGATCTCGCCCGCCCCCAGCGCCACCACCTGTCGCGCCCAGGCCACGGCATCGAGGCCCGTGTTCTCACGACCGCCCTTGACATAGACGTCCCACCCCGGGGCGCCCTGACGCCTACGGGCATCGATCGCCACGACGATGCACTGGCAACCGAAGCGCTCGGCCCCCCTGCTCACAAGGGCGGGGTCGGCCACGGCGGAGGAGTTGAGGCTCACCTTGTCGGCGCCGGCGCGCAGCAGCTCCGTGATGCCCTCCACCGAGCGGATGCCGCCCCCCACGGTGAACGGGATCGTGACGGCCTCGGCGGTGCGCCGCACCAGGTCCACCAGGGTGCCGCGGCCCTGGTGGCTGGCGGCGATGTCGAGGAACACCAGCTCATCGGCTCCGGAGCCGTCGTAACGGCAGGCCAGTTCCACCGGATCGCCGGCATCGCGCAACCCGACGAAATTGACCCCCTTGACCACCCGGCCGGCGGCGACATCGAGACAGGGGATGATGCGCTTGGCAACCATCAGGCTGGGCAAGGGGTGACTGTTAATGTTGCGCCACTTTCCAGTCGCGCAGACCATGTCCCAGGCTGCCACTTCCGGCACGGTCCAGATCGGCACCCGCGTCAAGGTCACCCGCGTGCGCGACCGCATCCCCGCCGAGATGGTGGAGCTGCTGCGCAGTGATGCCACGGGCACCGTTAGCGGTTACAGGATGACCGATGGCAGCGGTGTCGGTGTCGTGGTTACCTTGAGCGACGGCAGCAACGGCTGGTTCTTCGACGACGAGATCGCCCCCGCCTGAGGTGAGCAAACCTCCAGAGCCCAAGTCCGCAGGCGGCGGCGCCCGCCAGCTCCTTGGCATGAAAGGGGCGTCGGGGACCACCAGCACCTGGAAGCTGCACCTCCAGCTGATGAAGCCCGTCACCTGGATCCCCCTGATCTGGGGGGTGGTCTGCGGGGCAGCCGCCTCAGGCCACTTCCATTGGTCTCCCAGCCAGGTGGGAGCTTCGATCGCCTGCATGCTGATGAGCGGTCCGCTGCTGGCCGGCTACACCCAGACGATCAACGACTATTACGACCGCGAGATCGACGCGATCAATGAGCCCTATCGGCCGATCCCATCAGGTGCCGTGAGCTTGAAAGCGGTCAAGATTCAGATCTGGGTGCTGCTGCTCGCAGGCCTGACGGTGGCCTGGGGGCTCGACCTCTGGGCCGGCCACAGCACCCCGGTGTTGCTGCTGCTCGCCCTCGGGGGCTCCCTGGTGAGTTACGTCTATTCAGCTCCGCCCCTTAAGCTCAAGCAGAACGGCTGGCTGGGGAACTACGCCCTCGGGGCGAGCTACATTGCTCTGCCCTGGTGGGCCGGTCAGGCCCTGTTCGGCCAGCTCACCTGGACCACCGCCCTGCTAACCCTGGTGTACAGCCTGGCGGGCCTGGGCATTGCCGTTGTCAACGATTTCAAGAGCGTCGATGGGGATCGGGCCCTGGGCTTGCAATCCCTGCCGGTGGTGTTCGGCCTTGAGCGGGCCAGCTGGATCAGTGCCGGCATGATCAACATCTTTCAACTGGCGATGGTGGGTGTGCTGATCGCCATCGGCCAGCACTTCGCCGCCGTGCTGCTGGTGCTGTTGATCGTTCCGCAGATCACCTTCCAGGACATCTGGCTGCTGCGCGATCCGGTCGCCTTTGACGTCAAGTACCAAGCCAGCGCCCAACCGTTCCTGGTGCTGGGGATGCTCGTGACCGCCCTGGCCATCGGCCACAGCAACCTGGCCGCCCCAATGTGAGCAAACGCCGCCGCCAACTGCTTCTGGTGGGTCTGCTGGCGGCCGCCGCCGGGGGTGTGGTGGCGGTGGCTCAAGGTGCCCTGGTGCGCTTGATCGATGGCCTGCTCCCCGATGTGGAGCGGATCAGCAGCTTCAACCGTCCAGGCACGATCACGGTGCTCTCGGCCGACGGCCAGGTGCTCCAGAAACTGGGCCCAGCCACCCGCGACAAGGTGGTCAGTGGCCAGATGCCGCTGCTGGTGCAGCGCGCTTTCATCGCCGCCGAAGACCGGCGCTTTTTTCAACACGACGGCATCGATCCCGTGGGGATCAGCCGGGCGATGGTGCGCAACATCACCCGCGGATCGGTGGAGGAAGGGGCGAGCACGATCACCCAGCAGCTGGCGCGCACGGTCTACCTGAGCCAGGACCGCACCCTCTGGCGCAAGTTGGAGGAGGCTGCCCTGGCCGGCAAGCTCGAACGCCAGCTGAGCAAGGACCAGATCCTCGAGCAGTACCTCAATTACGTCTATCTGGGCTCGAGCGCCTATGGGGTCGCCGATGCGGCCTGGATTTTCTTCTCCAAGACGCCTGATCAACTCACCTTGCCCGAGGCGGCGCTGATCGCCGGCCTGCCGCCGGCGCCCTCGGTGTACTCGCCCCTGGTGAACCCCGATCTGGCCCTGGAGCGCCGGGCGGTGGTGCTGAGGCGGATGCGGGAGGCAGGCTTCATCGATGACACCCAGCAACAGGAGGCCCAGGCCACCCCCCTTAAGCTCAAGCCCGCCCTCCCGAAGTACTGGAACAGCCGGGCCCCCTACTTCACCAGCTGGGTCGCCCAGGAGCTGCCGAAGGTGCTCACTCCCGAGCAACTGGAGGTGGGCGGGTTGACGATCCGCACCAGCTTGAACCTGGCCTGGCAGAACCAGGCCCAGAAGGTGATCAACACCTACGCCGCCGGATCCATGGAAGGGGCGTTGGTGTCGATGGAGCCCGGCACAGGCCTGGTGCGGGCGATGGTGGGGGGGAAGGATTTCGAGAAGAGCCAGTTCAACCGCGCCAGCCAGGCCCTGCGCTCACCGGGCTCCACCTTCAAGCTCTTCGTCTATCTCACGGCCCTCAAGGAGGGCATGAAACCGGAGGATCCGGTCACCGATGCGCCGCGATGCTTCGCCGGCTACTGCCCCAAGAACTTCGGCAACCGCTACATGGGCACGGTGCCGATGGTCATCGCCTTGCAGAACTCTCTGAACACTGTGGCCGTGGGGCTTCTGCAGAAGCTCGGCTTCGACAAAGTGATCGCCACCGCCAAGAGCCTTGGCCTTCATCGGGAGCTGGGGCGGTTCTACCCGATGGCGATCGGCGCCTACGAGCAGACCGTGCTCGACATGACGGCCGCCTACGCGGCGATCACCAACCGCGGCGTCTATGTGACCCCCACCCCCTTCGAGGACATCAACGGCCCCAGCGGTGAGCTGCTCTGGAGCCGCCGGGTGGATGGCGACCGTGGCCGGCGAGTGGTCGAGAGCGATATCGCCGACGCCATGGTCTGGATGCTGCAAAAAGTGGTGACCAGCGGCACGGGCACCGGGGCGGCCCTGCCCGGCCGCCCTGTGGCCGGCAAGACGGGTACCTCCGAGGGGGGCCGTGACCTCTGGTTCATCGGCTCGATTCCCCAGCTCACCACAGGGGTGTGGCTGGGCTACGACAACAACCGCACAACCGGCTCCACCAGCGTCGTCGCCACCTACGCCTGGAGTGCCTACATGGCGCCGATCGTCAAGGATCTGCCCGTGCGCCCGTTCCCGCCCAAACCGGTCCTGACCGGCGTGTTCCGGCCCGAGAAGCCCAAGACGTCCAGACGCAGCGAGGCCTGGACCGAGCCAGCTCGCGACCGCAACTGGGAGAGCGAGCCCTACCGGCTACCGCCGGAAAACACCCCCTACGAAGCACCCCCAGGCACCGAAGCACCCCCCTCCACCGGCGGCCCCGTCGCCCCCTCGCGCCCCGGTACCCCCGAACCAGCTGCACCAGCAGCCCCCAGCCCTGGTCCGAGCGCGCCACCACCCGTGCCGTCAGCACCGGTGGCTCCACCGCCGCCCCTCCCCCCTTCCGCTCCCCCACCACTGCCCTGAAGGCAGCCGTGCCCTGAGGCCCAAGGGCCGCCCACCGACTCAACCAGCCGGGGCCTTCAGCAGCGCCGCAAAAAAGCCATCGCCGCCGGCGGGTCCTGGCCAGGTCTGCAGTTGGCTGAGCAGCGGCCAATCGGGATGGCGACCCAAGAAGCCCTCCAGCTGCCCTTGGTTTTCCAGGGGGTGCACGGTGCAGGTGGCGTACACCAGCCGCCCGCCGGGCTTGAGCAGGGACCGTAGTGCCTCGAGCAAATGGCGCTGCAACGCCACCAACTCAGGAATCGCCGCTGGCGTCAGGCGCCAGCGGGCATCGGCATGGCGCGCCAGGGTGCCCAGGCCGGAGCAGGGGGCATCGATCAACAGCCCATCGAAGGAGCCCAGCAGCTCCGGGCGGTCGTGGGCCAACGTGAGCCCATCGGCCTCCAGCCCCTGGATCGAGCCCAGCCCCAGGCGCTCGGCGTTGGCAAACACCCGGCGCAGGCGCGGGCCGGAACGATCGACCGCCCAGACCTCACCTTGATCGCCCATGAGCTCCGCCAGGTGGGTGCTCTTGCCACCCGGAGCAGCGCAGGCATCGAGCAGGCGCATCCCCGGCTGGGGATCGAGCAAGGGCGCGATCAATTGGGCCGAGCGGTCTTGCACACACCAGTGGCCCTCCGCAAAGCCAGGCAGGGCACGCAGATCACCGCTGCGGGAGGTGAGGGTCAGGCCCTGGGGGAGGCCCGGCAAAGGGACAGCGTCCACGCCGGCGGCGGCGAAGGCCGCCAGCAAACTGTCCCGATCGCTGCGCAGAGGATTCACGCGCAGGTCCAACGGCGGCGGTTGGTTACAGGCGGCGCCGAAGGCCTCCGCCCGCTCCTTGGGAAGCCAGTCGAGCAGCTCAGCCGCGAGCCAATCGGGCAGGGATTGGCGCAGGGCCAGGGCCCCGGCCGGTGTGGGGGCTGGGGCCAGGCCTTCACCGGCCTCCAGCCGCCGCAAGAGGGAGCGCAGCAGCCCGTTGGCCACCGGTGCCAACCGGCCCAGGCCGCCGCGCTTGGCCAACTCCACCGTGGTGCTGACCGCCGCCGAGGCGGGCACCCGATCGACATGCAGCAACTGATAGAGCCCGAGGTGTAGCAACCAGCGCAGCTTGGGGGGCTGACGCGCCGCTGGCACCTTGCCGAGGGCATCGAGCCAGCCATCGAGCTCCCGGCGCCGGCGAATCGAGCCATAGGCCAGCTCGGTCGCCAGGGCCCGATCGACCGGCGGCAACGGGTGGCGCAGCAGCTCCCGCTCCAGGGCGGCATCGGCGTAGGCCCCCGAGCCCACCGCCAGCAGCACCTGCCAGGCCAGCTGGCGGGCCTCCAGGCCAAGGGCGGCAGACGCAGGGGACGGGCTCAAACGGAAACGACGGTCTCAGGCCTCCACAGATAGCGCCCCAGGGGCAGGCGGCCATCGGGCTCCACCGGGATGCCTTCGGCGCGCAGGAGGTCGGCCTGGATCCAGTCGCTGCCCAGGCGGCTGAGGCTCAAGCTGATCTGCCCTTTGGCATTCACGACCCGGTGCCAGGGGACCTCAGAGGGCAGGCTCAATCTCCGCAGGGCCCAGCCCACCTGGCGGGCACAGCCGAAGGCGCCGATGCGGTCGGCGATCTGGCCGTAGGTGGCGAGTTGGCCAAAGGGAATCCGCGCTACTTCAGTCCAGACCCGCTGATCAAAACCCGGTGCAACCACAGGGCTCAAAAGGGCAGCAGGAGGTCGTCGCCAGCAACGATCCGCATCGACGGCATGCCGGAATGGCCCCGGGGAAGCCAAAGGGCCAAGGCCAGCCCCGCCAGCTCGAGCCAGAGGTGATGCCCGAGGAACATCACCAGAAGCAGGGCCGCAGAGGCCAACAACTGCTCGAGCAAACCGATCACGTCGTCGCGGTTGGTCGAACCCTTCGACCACAGCAACGCACTGAGCGAGAGCAGCAGCAGCGTCAGCCAGAAGGGCATGGATCGATTGAGGTGAGCTTCCTTCCTAGCGTGACTCCATGGGGCAACGCAAAAGGCAGCGGACACGACTGAATCGACAGGGCACGATCGACCGTCGCCGGAGCGGCTCAAGCCAGGACCTCAACAAAGCCAAGAATGGCCCAGGGTGAGGTGCTGGTGACTTCCGCCACCCACGACCCTCAGATCCCTGGGAGCTCCATCCCCTGCGGGATCACGGGTGGGGGTGGCCAGCGGTTCAGTGCCTTCAGGCGTCGATCGGGCGGGGCCCCAGGAATGGGTGTGGGGAGGCTCGATGTCGTGTCCGATCCGTCGATTCTGTTGATCGCCCTTTCCACCGCCTGGCAGGCGTGATCACAGGCCGGAGCATGCACCTCACCGGACCAGCGCATCGACGTCCATGGGAGTGGTGATCAATGTGCTAGGGCCGGCAAGCCCCCGGCCGAAGGGGGATGAGGTCCGCCGGGAGTGTGTCGCAGGTTGTGAACAATCGAGGTGGCGTGATGCAGTCATTGGCTGGCTTTCCCCGGTTTCGTGGAGAACGCTCAAGGCTCCGCCTGGGGGGGGCGTCCTGGGGTCGATCAACCCCTGCTCATCCATGACCGGGCTGATGGGGTCGAAGGTGGAGTGGCTCCGTCAAGGGTTCCAGTCACTCCCTACGGAGAAGGCCGGCCCGCCCTGCACCTGGCGGGGGGGGGACAGGAGCTCGCAGCCTCCATCAAGAGTCCGTTTCCACCGTCGACCTGGAGGAGAAGCTCTCCACCACGGGCCTGGCCCTGCGGCAACCAGGAGCGGACATGCCGTTGTTGATCGGCTGATTGCCGAGCAGCCTGCTGTCGTCGGTCGCCCGATGCCGGCTTCCCCGGTCTGGAAGGACAAGCAGATTTCGCGTTGGTTCCGGTGAGGCCCGGGGCTGGGGACCGACGCCCAACGGACGCCACGCCGGCTGAACAGCGTCCAGGCAGGCGTGACTCCATGCCAGGCCCCGATGCACCTGGTGCGGCACTGGAACGGCCCCCAGGCTCTACAAGCCAATGGAGGGACTGATCCACGGTCGCGATACAAATCGCAATAAACTCAATTCGGTCATCGAGCGGGTCCTGGACGGGTCCGCTTTTTTTTGAGGAAACGCTCGACAGCCAGGCAGCCAACCTGCGGCTGCCTGGCCATGGCCCCCGCGCAGGATTCAGCCCAGGAAAGGATCCAGGAAGCTGAGAGGTCTGGCCATGGTGGCCGAAAAGCCGAGAAGGCCGCGGTCCTCGTAGCTGTAGAGCAAGGTGTCGTCGTCCTCCAGCAGAAAGGTGCCGCCCCGCTGGGTGAGGAAGGCGTCGCAGGGCACGTAGGTGCGCCAATGGCCCAGCACTTCGCCCATGTTGCGCAGTCGGACCGTGGCCAGCTCAAAGGGCCGCTGGAACCCTCTTCCGCCGGCTCTCGAGAAGAAGGAACCCTGGATCGGCGGCAGGGGGCCGGCCTGAATGGTCTCGTCGTCGGCGATGCGCTGGGGAGCCTCTCGATCGCCCGTGTAGCCGCGCAGCACTTCGGCCAGGGTGCAGGGGGAGCCGATGCCGGCACACATCAAGAGCAAGCCTGGCCAGGGGCCGCCGACCAGCCTCAGGCCCTCGTAGAGCCCCAGGGCCCGGTGCAGGTGCGGTTCGGCATCCACCAGGAGCCTTGTGGATGGGAACCCGCTGAAGGCACAGAACCGCTGACGGCCAGCCTCCTCGCCGATGCCGATCGCCAGCACCTCGATGCCAGCGGACTCAAGCTGCGGCAAGGCTGGGACCAGGGCCTGGGCGTATTCGAGGCTGTCGAAATCCCCGAGCTGCGGTAACAGCAACACCAGCCGGCGGCGGCCCCGGCCCATCCCCTCCACCTTCGCCAGCCGCTCAAGCAGAACCTGGGCGGCAACAGGGCGAGCCCCATCACCGGCTGGATGGGAGGTGGAAGCTGCGGTTGACACGGGGATCGGGACCGATGCGGTGCGACCATCGTGGCGCCCTTCAGGAAGGTTTCCGCAGCGGCGATCAGCGACCGATCTGATCTGAGCCCTTGAATTGAGCGGCGGGACTCCTGCGCTCAGTTGGTTCGATCACCGACCGTTGAATCGTTCGGATTCCGGGTCCCTGACGCTGGAGATGCCTGCGGGGGTGAAGGAAGGAGTGCTGTCACAAACGCATCACCAGCAGCCACCAACCTGCTGGTCCATTCGGCGGCTTCACTGACGTCAAAGAACTTGCTTCCCCAGGCCGCATCAAGATGCCAAGGCGCTGAGATCGGCATGGAATCTCCCTCCACAGGCGGTCTCTTTTCACCTGTGGCCTTTCCCCGGGGCTGGTCTACGGGCCTGGACACGCCATGGTTCTCCGATGGTGGCCAATGCGGTAACGATCGTCCTGGCTGGCCTAATTCTTCGGCGCAAGCTTGCCCATCCCTAGAACGAGACACCCCTGAAGCCGCAATCACCCGTGCAGGCAGGTGAGGGATGAAATCCACGACTCCTGCGCATAGGAACGCTGTGGCGGCCGGTGGGCAATCGAAGCGCGTCTCTCATGCCCCCTCCTGAATTGATTTGTTTTTGGGAAATGGATGACGGGGATGGGAAGGCCAGCATCCTTCTCCTGACCTCTGAGCGCTGCCACGATGTGCCGTCGGTCCCATGCCAAGGCCAGCGCGTCTGCTCTCAACCAGGATGAACGAGGGAATCTGACGAGATCACCCTGCCCACGTCCAAGTGGTTGGTGTCAGAACCAGCCCCAGCGACTTGCTCCCCCTCCCCAGAACCATCGAGCCTCGCTCCGCATCCCACATTCCAGGTGCGAAGAACGCATGGGCGGCTGATCCGACCGATTCGCCCAGGTCATTGTTCGCCAACCATGGGCGATCCGGTACCGAAGGGGGTCTCCATCCTTCGATTGATCGAATTCGCGTCATGGGGGAGAGCCCGAGCATCAAGGCAAGGACTGCCAAAGGGAGCAGCCAGGCAAGCCATCAACGATCCTTACTCAGCTGGTGGATAATCCGATCCAATCGGCTTCCTCCCGGCGAAAGCGAAGACGTTCCGTGGATGCAACCGCCAGCGCCTGGCTCGTGTCGTCGTGAACGAGGCCCCATGGGTGCGGATCATGCGGCGGTGATCGACCTGGCCGGGACGCGGTTGGGGGGTCGCCCTCGCCGGCACAGGTGGTGTTACGGCATGGGCAAAGATTCCTGGATGGAGATGGAGGAGAGTTGGCGTGCCCGCGCCTGCACGGATACATCAAGGAGGGCAAGGCGTACGACGGATGGACTCGCTGGGGGCTGGTGCTTTTCCGAGCATCAGGTAAGTTATGGAGAACAACAAGGAATTCATCCATGGCCCTCATCGGCGCTGAACTGCTCGCAAAAGTGAAGGAACTCGGAGATGTCAGCAAATCCGAGCTCGTGCGGGAAGCGGGTTACGTCAGCAGCAAGAAGGACGGGGCTGAGCGCCTGAACTTCACGGCGTTCTACGAGGCGCTGTTGGAAGCCAAGGGTGTGAGCCTGGGATCCAATGGCAGCAGCGGTGTCGGCAAAGGTGGCCGGAAGCTCAGCTACGTGGCCACGGTTCAGGGCAATGGCAACCTGCTGATTGGCAAGGCCTACTCCGCCCTGCTGGACCTCAAGCCTGGGGACGAATTCGAAATCAAGCTGGGCCGCAAGCAGATTCGCCTGGTGCCCCTGGGCTCGACGGAAGAAGAAGAGGAGTGATTGTTCTGGGGAATTCCCATTCCCCAGGTACGGTCTGTCTGAATGTTGGAGAACAGGCTGGGCGAGGGTTCCCAGGCCAAGCAAGCGCTCCTTCACTTGCTTGGATGCATCCCTTGTCTGCCTGATTGAAGACCCACTTCTTGTCGGAGCCCTCGTTTGGGCTCTGAGCGCTCCTCGCACCTCCACTGACTGGCCTTTGCGGCTGCTCAGGACGGCTTGGCTGAGCATTCAGAGCTGGATTTCGCTGATCGGGAACGGGATCCAGGGCGGCTTGTGCGCGGCGGCGTTGCTCTGTTGGGACCCCAGTCGTCGCTCTTCGTTGATGCTTCGTTGGCTCCGCAGCTCCGTGGGTCATGGTGGAGGACCCCACCTGGTTGTGCCGCGCCACCCGAAGCTCCTCAGTGGTGCAGATCCAGGGGAGGTGGGATGGGTGCAGGCATGCGCTCTGGTGGATGCCGCAGGGATCGATCCAACGGCGTCAGCCTGGCTGTTGTATCCCACCGCCTCTGAAGTGCGTTGAAACGGTGCTGCTGAAGCAGGGGCGAGGCCTGTACCGATGGGGCGGGTTCGACCCAGACCATCGATGGGCGCCGCGGGAGGATTGGCCAGAGCAACGAGGCAGAAAATGCGACTGATGAGCTGGAGATAAGCCCTGATTTGAACTGCTTGGGGCCTCTGCCATGACGTTGTCCGGCCAAGATCAAGGAATTGGTTGGCGCCAGTCAGTCGGAGCTGGTCAGGGCCGCTGGCGACGACAGCACCACGACAAACGGCAGCGAGCCCTAGAGCTTCACGGTGATTGACGAGGCCGTGCTCGTGGCCAAAGGCGTCAGCGTTGGTGAGCGGAGCAAGGATGGCGAAGGCAGCTGAAAGCTGGGCTACCCCACCAAGCTTCCGTTCAACGGCCACTGGATGGCGGGGAAGACCCATACGTCTCTGATGGATCTCAAGCCGGGCAATCAGTGCGAGATCAAGCTGGGGCGCATGCAGATCCACTTGCTGTCTTTGGGTGCCACCGCCGAAGACGGGTCAGGCCCCACGCCCGGGAGTTGTCACGGGACTGTGTTCCTCCATGCAGCCCGCTGGTCAGAAACGATGTGGACTGGCCTCAACCCATCCGCAAGCCATGGCCTCGTACACCATTTCGATCGAAGGGGGCAGCTCCTTTACGTGTGCCGACGACACCTACATCCTTGACGCCGCAGAAGAACAGGGCATCGACCTGCCCTATTCCTGCCGGGCTGGAGCCTGCAGCACCTGTGCCGGCAAGGTGCTCAGCGGCAGCGTGGATCAGTCTGATCAGAGCTTCCTGGATGACGAACAGATCGGCGAGGGCTTTGCCCTGCTCTGCGTGAGTTACCCCAAGAGTGACTGCACGGTGAAGGCCAACGTGGAAGACGACCTCTGACGCCAGACGGTTGCTGGGAGGGCTGCCTTCTCGGCACCCAGCCAGCACCATCGCGTCAGCCGATGGTTGTTTGGTGGCTCTGACCGAGCGGACCAAGGGGAACAAAGCCCAGGATCTGTTGCTCTCCCGCGCTGCTGTAGGGGCCAGCGTCAGTTCTCCCCGGCAACCTTCCGGCCGAGAGCGGTCCTACCCACCCGGTCGACCTTCCGAGGGCCCGCGAGGATCAGGGATACGCCTCAGTTGACGTCCTGATGCAGGAGAGCCTGGAGTGGTGACGGGGCTGATTCCTCCTTTCAGCCCTGCTCCCAACGGAAGCCCGCGTCATCCCATGAGACCGGATCTTCGATCGGCTCCAGGTGTGTGAAGACATGGGAGCGGGGCAGGAGGACGGCGATGTCGCGCTCCAATTCCTCGCAGAGGTCATGGCCCTGCTGCACGCTCCAGTGGCCGGGCACCAGCACGTGGAAAGACACGAAGCGGCGGGATCCAGCGACCCGAGTGCGCAAGGCATGGAAGGCGATGGCGTCCCCAGTCCGTTCGGCCAGCAGGGCCTCCAGTTTGAGCTGCTCTCCGTCCGGCAGAGCCCGATCCAGAAGTCCGGTGGCCGTCTCGTGCAGAAGTTTCCATCCCGTCACGACAATGTTGAGAGCCACCGCAATGGCGATCAGAGGATCAAGGATGGTGAGGCCCGTGAGCTTCACAAGGATCAGGCCCACCACCACCCCCAGCGACGTCCAGACGTCGGTGAGCAGGTGATGGGCATCGGCGCGCAGGGTGATCGAATGGAACTGAGCGGCTGCACGCAGCAGGAGCTTGGCCACCAGGGCGTTCAGGGCCGTCGCGACCAGCGACAGACCCATGCCGATGCCGAGTTGCTCAAGCGGCTGAGGGTTCAGCACCTGGCCGAGGGCGGCATGGATGATCGCCAGGGCGGCCAGCACGATCAGGCCGCTCTCCAGTCCGCTCGAGAAGTACTCGGCCTTGAAATGGCCGTAGTGATGGGTTCGATCCGCTGGCTTGGCCGCCAGGGTCAGAGCCCAGAAGGCCGCCAGGGCGCCGATCAGGTTCACCCCCGATTCCAGAGCGTCGGAGAGGAGTCCGACGGATCCCGTCATTCGCCAGGCCGCTGTTTTGAGCAGGATGGTGCCCACGGCGGCACCTACGGACAGCAGGGTGTAAGCCCGAGGGGAGTTGAACAGCGGGGCCATGCAGGACGCCAGGTCTGGGGAAAAAGCGTCGACGTTGGACGGTTGGGCGGTCTCCCTTCAATGGGGAAGCGCGCCTGAGGGCTGGAGCAATGTCCTAATCCCCCATCATCGGGCCCAAGGGATGTGCCCCACAAGACGCACAGCAGCGACCACCAGAAGGTCGACCCATGGGCTGACGGAACGGATCGGTTTGATCCTCGATCGAAACCCCTTGGGTCGCGGCTCTGGGCAGTCTCTGTCCCCGCGAGCCAGGCTGCCGGCCGCTGCAGCATGGGGAGACCGATGCCCTTGGCCCACTGATGGCCGCACCCGAGCTGATTCGCTCCATTGACCCGGACGCCTTGGATGGAGGAACTCTCTACCGGCTCTGCACCAGCCTGGTGGTGCCACGGCCGATTGCCTGGGTGAGCACCATCAGCGCCAAGGGGTTACCCAACCTCGCGCCCTTCAGTTTCTTCAATGCCATCAGTGATCAACCTGCGGTGCTGATGGTCTCGATCGGTGCCCGGCGGGATCGCGAGAAAGACACCCTCCAAAACATCCGTCAGACCCACTGCTTTGCCGTGCATGTCGTGGATGAACGCCTTGCCGGGGCCATGAACATCACCGCCACGGACTACCCGCCGGGTACAAATGAATTCGAAGCCGCCGGACTGAGCGCCATGCCCTGCAGCCGGATTGTGGCCCCGCGCGTGCGGGATGCCGCCGCCTGCCTGGAGTGCGAGCTGATGGAGTTGATTCCCGTCAGAGGCACCAGCTTTTGCATGGCCCTTGGCCGGGTGGTGATGGTACACGTGCAGGAGCGTTGCCTGGGCCCCTCAGGGGCGGCGATGGCGCAAGCCCTGCGGCCAGTGGGGAAGTTGGCCTTGAACGACTACACACCCTTAGGAGAGGTGTTTGAGCTCGTGCGGCCCAGATTGGAGTGAGGGGGACCCGGACAGTTGGGGGCAGGCCAGAGTGAACCCAGATGGCCTCCCACCTGACGGCCTTTCCCAAGGGCGTGGAGCGGCTTCGGCATGGAGCCCGCAAGGGTTGTTTGGGGCGCATTCGCGGCCGCCCTCGGGGTGAAGTGAGCACGCGACCGGGAGAGTGGAAGGCAGCCAGGAAACGCGCTGAACCGTTGCTGCGTCCACGATTTCTGATCTCCTCAGCCTGGCCGGTTAGTTGTGTCGCCCCACCACGTTGCTCAGCTGACACGGGGGTGTGAGGTCGCCAGGGTCGGAGTGTCACCGCCGTCCCAAGACCCTAGCGGCGGAAGCCGGGATCAGCCTCCGCAGTGCTTACAAGTGGCT
>NZ_JAGQBJ010000015.1 GCF_024345575.1 Cyanobium sp. Morenito 9A2 | reverse complement strand
CTGGTGAGTGGCGAAACCCTCCGCCTCTTCAATGGCAGCACCCTGTTGGGCAGCGCCACCGTCAACAACTCTGCGCTCACCTGGTCCTACACACCCACACTCCCCGCCACAGCAGGCACCAACTACTCCATCACCGCCCGCGTCGCTGATGCCGCAGGCAATCTCGGCACTGCCTCGGCTGCGCGCACCTTTGTTCTTGATACAACAGCACCAACCACCAAGGCACTGATCACCGCCGTCACCGACAACATCGGACTCATCCAGGGCGTCGTTGCACCCAGCGGCCGCACCGATGACCTCACCCCCACCATCACCGGCACCCTCTCTGCCGCGCTGGTGAGTGGCGAAACCCTCCGCCTCTTCAATGGCAGCACCCTGTTGGGCAGCGCCACCGTCAACAACTCTGCGCTCACCTGGTCCTACACACCCACACTCCCCGCCACAGCAGGCACCAACTACTTCATCACCGCCCGCGTCGCTGATGCCGCAGGCAATCTCGGCACTGCCTCGGCTGCGCGCACCTTTGTTCTTGATACAACAGCACCAACCACCAAGGCACTGATCACCGCCGTCACCGACAACATCGGACTCATCCAGGGCGTCGTTGCACCCAGCGGCCGCACCGATGACCTCACCCCCACCATCACCGGCACCCTCTCTGCCGCGCTGGTGAGTGGCGAAACCCTCCGCCTCTTCAATGGCAGCACCCTGTTGGGCAGCGCCACCGTCAACAACTCTGCGCTCACCTGGTCCTACACACCCACACTCCCCGCCACAGCAGGCACCAACTACTCCATCACCGCCCGCGTCGCTGATGCCGCAGGCAATCTCGGCACTGCCTCGGCTGCGCGCACCTTTGTTCTTGATACGGCAGCGCCGACCATCACAACAGGACCGATCGCCACTGATGCTTCTGGCTTCCAAATCATCGCCGATTCCGCGAGCACGGCCACTCTCGAGCCCATTGGCGGAGGGTCACTGTTTACCACAAACCTCGCCAGCAATTCCTCCAAAATTATCTCCGTTACTGCCCAAGGATCTGTCAACTTCACGTCCTTGGTCGTCACCGACTTGGCAGGAAACCGCGCCACATCTTCCACTCAGATCATTTTAGGCACGAGCGGAAACGACACCATTCAGGGCTTCTCCAGCGATCAACTGATCTATGGTTTCTCCGGCAACGACATTCTCAACGGCGGCAGTGGCAGCGACACCCTTATTGGCGGAAGTGGCAACGACACCCTCACCGGCGGCTCCGGTCCCGATCGTTTCCGTTTCTCTAGCCCGCTTAATGCCACCACCAACCGGGACCCGATCACTGATTTCTCCATCGCCGATGGCGACAGCATCGAACTGGAGAACGCCGTGTTCACCGCCTTCAGCACACCAGGCACCCTGGCGGCCAACGCATTCGCTATCGGAGCTTCCGCCGCCACAAGCGCCCAGCACCTCCTATATGACAGCGCCACTGGTCTTCTTTCCTATGACGCCGATGGCAACAGTGCAGGAGCCTCCATCGCTTTTGCGCAGTTGACCCCAGGCCTTGCGCTCACCAGTGGACAGTTCGCCATCACCTAGTGTTCCGAATCATCAATGACAAATAACATCGCGGGTTTTCCTTATAGTGGTCTATGGCGCTCAGCTATCCATTGCATTAGCTTGTCTTTGCAGAGGGCGAGATTGAGTCATTGCAGACCCTCGCTTGTTCTCGCTCACTGCCGCATTCAATCGAGCCTCTGGTCTCTATCGTGTTGGCCCGAAGATCCGATCAGGCCAACACAGCCATCGCCCTGCAGATAGGGCTGACGGGGAGACCGTCGGAAAGTTGCGCCAGCTTTCCGGGAATTGGATCTGGAAGGCCTGCACAACAAACTCCGCCCCCCAGGCGGCCGCTCACATACGAGGACAACAAGCAGGATTAAAAACTTAGCCAGGCGCTGCACATCTAACCCACCGATGACATCACCCTCTGTGGCGTCACCTACCTGGCGGCAGCCACAGGAATTTCCCTAACCGAGCTCAAAGCTGGTCAGGCCGAACAACCGCTCCAGGGGCAACGCCGGGGCGGGGCCGCGCACCATGCGGGCGGTCTCAGAGACGGGGAACAGGCCATGGGCTGCCGCCAACGCCAGTGCCGCGCCGTTGGGAACGGGTGTGTCGAGGATCAGGGGCCCGGGGCTGGGCACCTGGGCACGCAAGGCCCGGAACAAGTGTTCGGCAGCCTCGGGATCGTCGGCAAAGAGCGGTCCGATCTTGAAGCCCTCGCGGCAGGGGCGCACGACGCCGTAGCCCGCCAGCACCCCGCACCGCACTAGGCCGAGGGCCTGGCTGCCGCTCTGGCGCAGCCAGGCCGAAAGGAAGGCCGCGCGGCCGGAAGGGGAAAATGGGGCGTCATAGGCCAACAGCTCCTGCAAGGGGCGCGAGGCCAGCGCGACGATGCCGTCGCCATGCACAGCGCCCGCTTCGCCGTCACGGGGTCCGGCTGCGGCAACGGGCCCCTGGTGGCGAAGGCTGAGGAACACGAACTGAAATCCAGAGGCGCGGTAGTTCGCCTGCTGGGCGACGACACCATCGAGCCCGATCGTGCGACCCTCCAGGCGTTCCAGGGCGGCGTTCGAGAGCTGCCGCCCATGGCCCCGACCCCGCCAGAGCGGCCGCACGATGTAGAAGCCAAGGAAGCCGAAGTTGTCGCCGTAGCGGACGGCAGAGATGCAGCCGATCGGCTCCCCACCGCGCAGGCCGAGCAGGAAACCCTGAGGATCAGCCGCAACGAAGGAATCGGCATCCTGCAGGCCTGGGTTCCAACCTTCGGCCGCCGCCCAGTCGAGGGCCAGGGGCAGCTCGGAAGCGGCCATGGGGCGGATCAGGAATTCAGCCACGGTCTGAGACGCTCTCGACGGGCAGGGCGGCCAGGTTCGAAGAGGTCACCTTCGGGGCGTCGCCAGTACCGGCGGGGCCATCCAAATCGTCGCCTTAGGCTTCCTTCCTGCGGGAGGGGGAAACCATGGCACTGGCGCTGGTTACGATCGCCATGGCCCTGGGGCTGATCGTGGTTTACAACCGCCTGGCCCAGCTCAACGTGCAGGCCGACAACGCCTGGGCCGACATCAACGTGCAGCTCAAGCGCCGCCACGACCTGATCCCCAACCTGGTGGAAACGGTGCAGGGCTACGCCAGCCATGAGACGGAGAGTTTCCGCGCCGTGATCGAGGCCCGCAGCGCCGCGATCGCCGCCCGCGGACCAGCCCAGCAGCAGCAGGCGGAACAGCAACTGGGGGCGTCCCTGGGCCAGTTTTTCGCCCTGGCGGAGGCCTACCCGGCCCTGCGGGCGGTGGAGAGCTTCCGGGCCCTGCAGGACGACCTGGGCCGGATCGAGGAGGCGCTGCAGAACGCCCGCCGCTACTTCAACGCCGTGGTGCGCGACCTCAACACCGCGATCGTGCAGTTCCCCTCCAACCTGGTGGCCCAGGGATGCGGGATCCAGCGCCGGGCCTTCTTCGAGCTGGAGGATCGCGCCGAGGCCGCCGTGCCCAAGGTCAGTTTCGGTGGCTGAGGCCAGGCGAGCGCCCTGGCGGCGGTTGGCGATGGGACGGGTAAGGCGGCGATCGGCCTGGCGAGCGCGGGTCGTGATGCTGGCCGTGGTGTTCGGCCTCGGACTGACCCTGCTGCTGCTGGCCCCAGGGGGCGGCGGGGCGGCGCGGGCGGCGGCGGAGCGGTCGCTGGAGCTCGCCAACTTCCAGATGGACGCGGTGGTGGAGCGCGACGGATCGGTCCAGGTGCGGGAGACCCTCACCGCCCGCTTCCAGGGATCGTGGAACGGGATCCGCCGCCAGATCCCGCTGCTGGCGCATCGCCCCGGGGGGCTCGAACCGCTGGGGCTCCAGGTGGAATCGGTCACCGGCGGCGACGGCACGCCCTACCGCAGCGAAACCCGGCGGATGGGCAGGGACATCGAGCTCCGCCTGTTTGTTCCCGGGGCCGCGGACGCCACGCGCACGGTCGTTCTGAGCTATCGGGTGCGCAACGGCGTGCGCTTCTACCCCGACCACGACGAGTTCAACTGGAACGTCACCGGCAACGACTGGGAGATCCCGATCGATCGGGTCAGCGCGCGCGTGCTGCTGCCCGAGGGGGTGAAGGGGGTGCACGCCTCGGTGTACACGGGCGAGCGTGGAGCCGAGGGCCAGGACGCCCGCCTGCGGGTGGGAGCGCGGCAGGTGTCGGCCGAGAGCACCCGGCGCCTGGAGAACGGCGAGGGCCTCACCCTGGCGGTGGGCTTCGACAAGGGGCTGGTGGCACCGCCCACGCCAGTGGAGATGGCCCTGCATTGGCTGCGAGCGCGGCTGGTCCTGCTGCTGCCACTCAGCACCGCCCTGATCCTGGGCTCGACCTGGTGGCGCATCGGCCGCGATCCGGCCCTGGGATCCGTGCCGGTGGCCTACGAACCTCCCCATGGCCTGCCGGCGGCGGTGCTGGGCAGCCTCGTGCAGGAGAACGTGGACAGCGTGGCGCTGGGGGCGACGCTGGTGGATCTGGCCGTGAAGGGGCACCTGCGGATCGAACAGCAGCAGCACAAGCTGGCGTTCCTGCCGCTCCAGAAGCATTACCTCTTCACCCTGCTCACCACCACCGAACAGTGGAAGGCCCTGGCCCCCCACGAGGCCTACCTGATCGAACACCTGTTCCCGTCACGGGAGATCGGCACCAGCGTCGACACCGACGACCTGCGCGACTCTTTCTACGTGCACGTTTCGGGCTTTGAAAGCCTGGTGCAGAAGGCGGTGTTGACGAACGGGTTCTACCACTCCTGGCCCGGCACGGTGCGGGGCCTCAGCTTCGCCGCCGGCCTCCTGGGAGCGGTGGCCTTGATTCTGCTGGCCTTGCTGCTGCTCCCCCCCGACATCGCCCAGCTGCAGTGGGCGGCCGATCCACTGCTCACCGCCCTGAGCCTCGGGGCCACGGTGTTGCTGATCATCCTCTTCGCCTGGATCATGCCGAGCCGGACCCTGCGGGGGGTGGAGGTGCTACGCCAGACCCTGGGCTTCCAGGAGTTCCTGCTCCGGGTCGAGGCCCCCCGCTTCAAGCAGGTGATTCTCACGCCGGAACTGTTCGAGCGCTTTCTGCCCTACGCGATGGTGGCGGGGCTGACACGCCAGTGGGCCAACGCCTTCGTCGGCATCATGCAGGCCCCGCCGAGCTGGTACGTGGGCACGGGCGAGCGCTTCGACATCAACGGCTTCGGCTCCAGCCTCGACGACTGCTGCAGCTCCACCGGCAGCGCAATGGCCTCGTCGCCGAGCAGCTCCAGCAGCTCCAGCGGCAGCTCCGGAGGGGGCAGCTCCGGAGGCGGCGACGGCGGCGGTGGTGGTGGAGGCTTCTGAATGAATCCCATCACCAGGCAACGGGTGGGCACGCTGACCGCGCTCTGGCGCTACCCGGTCAAGTCGATGGGCGGCCAGGCCGTGGAGACCTCCACGGTGAACGAACGGGGGCTGCTGGGGGATCGCTCCTATGCCCTGCTGGATGTCCGCAGCGGCAACGTGGCCAGCGCCAAGAACCCGCGCCCCTGGGCGCCGCTGCTGGGCTTCGAGGCCTCCTACGTCACCTCGCCCGAGGTCGATGGGGCGCTGCCTCCGGTGGCGATTCGCACCCCCGAGGGGCACACCCTCCCCAGCGACGGGGCCGAAACCAACCAGCACCTGTCGGCTGCCCTGGGGCGGGAGGTGACCCTGATTTCGACCCCACCGGAGGCCGCCCGCATCGAGCACTACTGGCCGACGGTGGAAGGCATCGCCCGCCGGGAGGTGGTCACCGGCATCACCCTCCCCGCCGGCACGTTCTTTGATGCATGCAGCCTCCATGCGATCACGACCGCCACCCTGGCCAGGCTCCAGGAGCTGCACCCCGCAGGCGCCTACGACGGGCGCCGTTTTCGCCCCAACCTGGTGATCGACACGGGCCCCGCGGCCCATGGCTTCCTGGAGAAGGCCTGGGTGGGCTCCACCCTGGCCATCGGCGATTCGGTGCGCCTCCAGGTGACCTCGCCCTGTACCCGCTGCGTGATGACGACCCTGGCCCAGCCGGGTCTGCCCCAGGACCTGGACATCTTGCGCACCACGGCCCGGCACAACAACGTGATCGCCGGTGTGCGCCTGGCGGTGCTCCGTGGGGGCCGCCTGCACCTGGGGGATCCCGTCTGGCTGGAGGCCGAGGGCTCCTGAGGGGGAGCAACAGCGCCAGGAAATCTCAGAGGAGTCGTCACAACCGTTCCCCCTGAACGCGCCCACACGCCCAACCACTGCCAGAGTGCAGTCGGCACGCCAGCACCCATGCACCTGACCCCCCAGGAGAAGGACAAGCTCCTGATCGTCACCGCCGCCCTGCTGGCGGAGCGGCGGTTGAACCGCGGCCTCAAGCTCAACCACCCGGAGGCGGTGGCCCTGCTCAGCTTCCTGATCCTGGAGGGGGCCCGCGACGGCCGCAGCGTCGCCGAGCTGATGCGCGATGGCAGCACCTGGCTCAAGCGCAATCAGGTGATGGAAGGCGTTCCGGAGCTCATTCCTGAAGTGCAGATGGAGGCCACCTTCCCCGACGGCACCAAGCTCGTCACCCTCCACGACCCCATTCGCTGAGCGCCCATGCCCCCCCTGATCCCCGGCGAACTGATTCCCGAACCCGGCGTGATCGAGCTCAACGCCGGTCGCCCTGTGACCACGATCCAGGTCGCCAACCGCGGCGATCGACCCGTGCAGGTGGGCTCCCACTTCCACTTCCACGAGGCCAACGAAGCGCTGGTGTTCGATCGCGACGCCGCCCGCGGCCAGCGGCTCGACATCCCCGCCGGCACGGCGGTGCGCTTCGAACCGGGCGATGCCCGCGAGGTGCAGCTGGTGCCCTACGCCGGCGCCCGGCGCGTCTTTGGTTTCAACGGCCTGATCAACGGACCCCTGGAGTAAGCAGCCATGGCCTATCGGATGCAGCGGCGGGCCTACGCCGAGACCTACGGCCCCACCACGGGCGACCGCCTGCGGCTCGCCGACACCGAGCTGATCCTGGAGGTGGAGAAGGATTTCACCACCTACGGCGATGAGGTGAAGTTCGGCGGCGGCAAGGTGATCCGCGACGGCATGGGCCAGGCCCAGACCCCCCGTTCCGAGGGAGCCGTCGACACAGTGATCACCAACGCCCTGATCGTCGACTGGTGGGGGATAGTCAAGGCCGACATCGGCCTGCGCGACGGCCGCATCTGCGCGATCGGTAAGGCCGGCAACCCCGACATCAGCGATGGCATCGACATCATCGTGGGGCCAGGCACCGAAGCGATCGCCGGCGAAGGCCACCTGGTGACCGCCGGCGGCATCGACACCCACATCCACTTCATCTGCCCCCAGCAGATCGAAACCGCCCTGGCCAGCGGGGTCACCACCCTGCTGGGGGGCGGCACGGGTCCGGCCACCGGCACCAACGCCACCACCTGCACCCCCGGCGCCTTCCACCTGGCGCGCATGCTCCAGGCAGCCGAAGGGCTGCCGGTGAACCTGGGCTTCTTCGGCAAGGGCAACGCCACCACCCCCGAGGCCCTCGAAGAGCAGATCCGCGCCGGCGCCTGCGGTCTCAAGCTCCACGAAGACTGGGGCACCACGCCAGCAGCGATCGACTGCTGCCTGTCGGTGGCCGACCAGTTCGACGTGCAGGTCTGCATCCACTCCGACACCCTCAACGAAGCGGGGTTCGTGGAAGACACGATCCGCGCTATCGGCGGACGCACGATCCACACCTTCCACACCGAGGGGGCCGGCGGTGGCCATGCCCCCGACATCATCCGGATCTGCGGCGAGGCCAACGTGCTGCCCAGCTCCACCAACCCCACCCGTCCCTACACCCGCAACACGCTCGAGGAGCACCTCGACATGCTGATGGTGTGCCACCACCTGGATCCATCGATCCCGGAAGATGTGGCCTTCGCCGAATCGCGCATCCGCCGCGAGACGATCGCCGCCGAAGACATCCTCCACGACCTGGGCGCCTTCTCGATCATCGCCAGCGACTCCCAGGCCATGGGCCGGGTGGGGGAGGTGATCACCCGCACCTTCCAGACCGCCCACAAGATGAAGGTGCAGCGCGGCCCCCTGCCGGAGGATGCGGCCGCCGGTGGCCGCCACGACAACACGCGCATCCGGCGCTACGTGGCCAAGTTCACGATCAACCCCGCCATCGCCCACGGCCTCGACAGCCAGATCGGCTCGGTGGAGGTGGGCAAGCTGGCCGATCTGGTGCTCTGGAAACCCGGCTTTTTTGGGGTCAAGCCAGAGCTGGTGCTGAAGGGGGGTTCGATCGTCTGGGCGCAGATGGGCGATGCCAACGCCTCGATTCCCACCCCTGGCCCCGTGCACGGCCGGCCCATGTTCGCCGCCTACGGCGGCGCCCTCGCCCCCAGCTGCCTCACCTTCTTGAGCCAGGCCGCCCTCGACGCTGACCTGCCCAGGAAACTGGGCCTGAGGCGGCCCTGCGTGCCGGTGGTGAACACCCGCGGCATCGGCAAGGCTGAGATGCGCAACAACAGCGCCCTGCCCAAGGTGGAGGTGGACCCCCAGACCTACGAAGTGTTCGCCGACGGCGAGCTGCTCACCTGCGAACCGGCCGAGGTGCTGCCGATGGCCCAGCGGTATTTTCTGCTGTGATCAGCCTGCTGTGAGCAGCCTGCCCTGATGCAAGCCCTTCTGCTTCTGGCCCTCGCCGCCTGCCCGCCCCAGGCCAGCGCCGTGGTGCAGGACGTCTACGGGTGGTACCTCAAGAATCAGAACCGCTGGCCTCGCTCCCTGCCGAGCCAACGGGAGCGGTTCGAGCCCGGGCTCTACGCCAAGCTGAGTGAAGCGAGCAAGC
This sequence comes from Cyanobium sp. Morenito 9A2, assembly GCF_024345575.1. Classification (GTDB taxonomy): domain Bacteria; phylum Cyanobacteriota; class Cyanobacteriia; order PCC-6307; family Cyanobiaceae; genus ATX-6F1. Next base: position 55,721 of record NZ_JAGQBJ010000015.1, on the reverse strand, counting down.
CCTTCCAATCTCCCCGCAACGACGGCAGCGGCGTGCTGGATTCCGATCCCTTCCAGGGCACCCAGGCGGGCGCCCTGGGCTTCCGCATCGCCGGCTGCCAGCTGACGGCACCGGAACGGGCCGTTTTGTCGGTTCCGGTGCGTGTGGGGCGCTCCAAGGCCTCCGCCAGCCTCCAGGCCATCCAGGTGCAGGTGAACGCCACCGGCGGCCGCTGGCGCCTCGCCGACATCACCTTTCCCCCGCCCGAGGGATCGCCGGAGCAGACCCCCCGCCGCACCTTGAGCGGTCAACTGCGGCAGATCCTGGCCATGCGCAGCCCCTCATGGGTCCCCCCCGGAACGAAAGGCCCGGTCTACACGCCGTAGCTGCACCAGCCCCCAGCCGCTGGCGATCAGCCACGCCGCCGCCACCAGGGCCAGGGGCCAGGGGGAGCCGTTGCCAGGGGCGCGCAGGGCACCGCTCCAGCCCGCCCAGAGCACGAACGCCGTGGCCAGGCCATAGGTCCTGAAGGCGTGGAGGCTCCGGCGGCGGCCGGCGGGATCGACGGGATCCTCGCGGTCATAGCGGCGGGGCGAAAGCACCAGGAAGTGGGCCGCCTGCCCCAGGCAGGAGATCAGGAACGCGGGCACCGCCAGCAGGCTGGAGATGGCGAGCAGCAAGCCGCTCGCCCCCACGAACGCCGCACCGGTGAACAGCCAGAGCGCCCGCTCCCGCACCAAAGGATCAGGGCGCCGCGCCGCGAGGCCATCGAGAGCCGCATCGAGCAGGGTGTCTCGAATCACCGCCCGGGCAGCCACCCCACCGGCGAACGCGTAAAACAGCCCCACCAGCAACGTTGAAGCGGCCGCGGCAGTGCTGGTCATTGCAGATCGTCGTGGAAAGAACCACGCTCCGCCGCCGGCCCTGGATCCAAGGGCTGGGGCTGGTAGGTGGCCCCAACGAAGCGGTAGAGGGTGCGGCCGCGGGGCCCAGAGCGCGTGCGCAGATCGGCGTAGCCCAGGGTGCGGCTCTCCAGGATCTCCAGACCATCCTCGGCGCCACCCATCAATTCGCCGTAGACCCCGTCGGGGCGCCGCTCGACGATCCAGAAGGGCACCGCATGGCCGCCGAAGCAGGCCGGGCAACGGCAGGTGGGGACCACGAGCCAGGCCGCGCCCGAAGGCGACAGGCGCGGCAGGGGCAGCGCCGCGAAGAACGCCTCGGCCCGGCGGAGGCCCACGGAGGGATCGGCCACGCAGCGGGCGAACGGAGACCGGTGCTCAGGTCCGGAGGTGCCTGTGTGCCGGCGGCGGCACGCATCCGTTGCTCGAGGTCGTAGCTCTCGGCCTGGGCAGCGCTGACTCCGGGCAGCGCCAGAAGAAGCAGCCAGTGCACTGGAGCGGTTCCCCAACGTTTCAACCGTCCAGCCCTGCGGCCCCGCCGAGCGTACCGAAGGTGTGCGGCCCCGGGTCAGGCCCGACCGCAGGCATGCTGGCTGTCCGGAAGGGTCCAGGCTTCGCCCGTGCGCAGGTTGCGCGTGGTGTATCTCCGTCCGCGCCGATCGTCCTTCGCGGCCTGCCGGCAATCGGGAATGAAGCTCATGCACAGCTGCACCGCATCCCCCTCGCGGCTGCGATGGATCGCCGGCACGGTGTCATAGGAGACCTGGTAGCCGCCGTTGCTGAAGGTGATGGCGGAGCCCGACCCCGGCATGGGGATCAGGACGCCGTTGGCATCGGTGGAGCTGAGCCGGTAGAGCACCTCCTTGACGCTGCTGCGGCGGCACTCCCCCAGCCGCTGGGGCAAGGGAGCCCCCTGGGCCCCGGCGGGAAGCAGCGCCACCGGGCTGAGCAGCCACGCCAGGCCCAGCGGCCGCCAGCTTGTGGCGCCCCTGATCCTGAGCAAGGTGATCCAGGGCGCCGGTCCACCGCGACGGCGGGCAGGGGGGAACTGAAACGCCATGGGAACTCCTCGGCTTGGAGGGGATGGGGTCGACGACGATTCTGGCCATGGGCCCACCGATGGACATTGGCCGCCAACTCCGTCGCTCAGGCCGTTCCAGGGCAGGGCCCGAAGCTTGGCCCTGCACCCCGTGCCGAGGCGGCTGCTCTCCCAACGCCACCCCTTCCTGTGCCGGGCCTCGGGGGCGGTCCACCGCCTGCGTGCCCGCTTCGATGGCCGCACCTACGGCACAGCCGCCAACGTTGGCGCCGAACCGCTGCCTTACCGGATCAAGAAGCCCTAGGAATCTGTTGCGCATGCTCGGCAGCACCGACCTGCGGCTGGTGGTGGCCACCCTCGATGGCGTGCTGTTGCGCCCGGGGGAAACCTGCTCCTTCTGTCAGCTGGTGGGCCAACCCAGCCGCCGGCGCGGCCGGGCATCGGCGGCGGCATCGACCCATCAACCAACCTGCTCGACTGACTGGCTGGCGCGGAGATCCCGATCAGCGAGCGCCATCACCACACCTGTGATCCCCCCCCCCCCCCGACGAGGGCCGGGCGCTGCCCTGGTCATCGGGCGCGGCGATCATCTACATCGACCTCGACTTCCAGCTCACCAACCCCATCGAGGCCACGTTTCAGATCCGCCTCTGGCTCACGGACAGCCACCGCTTTCTCCATGACGGGACCGCCTACATCCGCAGCCATGAGCTCTGGCGCCGCGCCGTGAACCCGCCGCGGACTGGCGACTCGAAGCCATGCACCCGGAATGGCCACCTCCCTCCAGAACCTGGCCTCCCTGGGGGCCAGCCGGGGGGAGAGAGCGAAGGCCAAGGCGCTTTCGACAAGGCGGAGCCCCTCCACCGGCGCAGCCTGGGCAACCTGGCGGAGCTGCTGGACCGACAGTGACGAATGGTCTGCACTGAGTCCAGGAACCAAGCCGACTCCGATGGAACCGATCAGCACCGATACACCTGTGAAGGAAGAAATCCAGCCCAACCCGTCCCCAGGGGAGGGACACCGATGGGCCTGCGACGTCACGGGATTTCGATTGACCGCAGCGAGGCCACGTCCCGCCCCAGAGCGCTCGGTTCGATGTTCCGGGTCTTTTTCTCAAGAGCAGCCCCCTCCAGCGTTGCTCCCGCTCTTCCGGCCGGTGGCGCTGCTGTTCTCCGTCGTGCTCTTGTTCGGATGGGGGAGGAGTCTTGCTGCCCCCACCAACGACTCGACCCTCATTCCAGCCGTCGTTCAGGGAAGCCGCTCAGCAGATCGGCGCAGCGATTCCACCCTGTCAGCCTCGGTTCTGACCTGGATTGTCGAGGCCCGATCGCTCCACGAGCGAGGGGCCTTCAAAGAAGCAGCCGAGCGCTGGGCACGGGTATTGGTCTGGATCGAGCGGACCCTCGGGCCTGACCATCCGTTCGCCGCCAACGCCCTGAGCAACCTGGCCTTCCAGCACCTCAGCGCCGGTGCCTTGAACCAAGCCGAACCTCTCTTTCGACGGGCCCTGTTGATCGTCGAGAGCACGCGGGGGCAGGAGCACCCCGACACAGCCGCCATTCTCAATAATCTCGGCGTGCTTTACAACAGTCAGGCCGCCCTGGGCAAAGCCCAGCCCCTGCTGGAGAGGGCCCTAACAATCCGGTCAAAGGTCTTGGGCCCTGAACACCCGGACACGCTCCAAACGCTCAACAACCTCGCCGGCCTGACACTCAACCGCGGAGCAGCCACCGAAGCGGAGCCACTGCTGCTCCGGGTGCTGGCCCTCCGCCGCCGCCTTCTGGGGGAGCTGAACCCCGACACCGCTCAGTCCTTCAACAACCTGGCCTCTCTCTACGAGCGTCAAGGCCAGTACGCCAGAGCCTTGCCCCATGCCATGGGCGCCCTGAGCATCTGGGAGCAAGTCCTCGGACCTGAGCACCCGCAAACCGCCATGGGCCTGAACAATCTGGCCATGCTGCATCTGCACCTCGGCGCCGACCAGCGCGCCGAACCCCTGTTGCTCCGAGCTCTCGCCATCCGCAGAACCGTGTTGGGGGAGAACCATCCCGACACACTGATGAGCCTCAACAACATGGCCTTTCTTCTGGAGCGCCGTGGTGCCTATGCCAGGTCGGAATCGTTCTACAGGGAGGCCCTGGCGATCAGCGAAAAGATCCTGCCGCCAGAGCATCCAGACCGAGCTCAAGTCCTCAACAACCTGGCTGCGTTGTACGACAGTTCCGGCCAGCCAAGCAAGGCCGTGCAACTGCTGCGCCGAGGCCTCGAGATTCAGACCCTCTACCTGCAGCGCGAAATCCCCCTACTGCCGGAAACTCAGCGCCTAAAGCTGATCAATGGACTCGATCCTGCCTGGGAGGTGAGCTTCTCCTACGCCGGTCGCCAGGGCGAAGGCACGGCCCTTGCGCTGTTTTCACGCCTCAACCGTCACGGCCTGCTGCAGGACATCGAGCGCCGTCAGGCGCTTCTCTCTCGTGAGCCAGGAGCGGCTCAGGAAACGGCTGACCGGCTGATTGCTTTGCTTAGGGAGCTGAGCAACCTGGCACTTGACCCGTCCCAGAGGCAGCTCCTCCTAGAAGAGCGCAACCGGCTCGAAAGCCAACTTTACCTCCAGTTACCAGCCCTCCAGCCACGCCTGGTCCAGAGCGACCAGGTGGCCAAAGCCCTGCCCGCCGATGGTGCCCTGGTCGAGTTCCAGCGCTATCGCCCCTTCGAAGGACGTCATTCCACAGGACGGCAATGGGGACCATCCCGCTATCTGGCGCTGATCCTGCTCCGCGGCAATGCCATCCATGCGGTCGACCTTGGACCGACCACACCCCTTGAGGATCTGATCCGCCAGGCCCTGGCCGTGAGTGAGAAGGGCGAACGACCCGCCGATCCCCTCTGGCAGCAGGTCTCCAACCTGGTGCTCGGCCCCCTCCTGCCCCAACTGAGCGGGTGGCGCCGCTGGTTCCTCTCCCCCGACGGGGAGCTCAACCGCCTTCCCTTCGCCGCCCTACCTGCCCCCGGCGCCCGGCCAGCCCAACCGGGCCAAAACCAACCGCGTCTCGCCGAAACCGTGCAGTTGCGGCTGCTCACCAGTGGTCGAGACCTGCTCAAAGCCACTGAACCCACCCCAGCGTCCGGTCGCTCCCTGGTGCTCGCCGCACCCGATTTCGGAGGCCCTGCCCCCTGGGCTCCGTTGCCCGCCACCCTGCAAGAAGGAGTGCGCGTGGCGGACCTGCTCGGGGCCACCTTGATCACGGGTACGGCGGCCACCCCCAGCACCCTCCAGCAGGCCCGCGGGCCCAGGGTGCTGCACGTGGCCAGCCATGGCTTCTTCCGCGAGCGCCAGGGGGCGACCTCCACCGCCGTTTCTCCCAACCGCGCCCAAGACAGTCCCCACGGGCAGCCCCTCGATTCACCCTCCATCGGCAGCGACCCCCTGCTCGACTCCGGCCTCGTGCTCGCCGGCGCCAACCGCAGCGGCCTGCCCAACCAGCCCAACGCCCCAGCCGCCTCCCCCACCACCCGCTCAGGCGCCTCCCCCGACGACGGCTACCTCACCGCCAAGGAGGCCGCCCAGCTCCAGCTCGACGGCACCCAGCTCGTCGTCCTCTCCGCCTGTGACACCGGTTCGGGCACCTCCCAGGGCGGGGAAGGGGTCTACGGACTCCAGCGCGCCCTCACCGTCGCCGGGGCGCGCTCCACCCTCCTCTCCCTCTGGAAAGTCGACGATGCCGCCACCGCACGCTTCATGCAGCGCTTCTACGACCTCCTCAAGGCCGGCAAGGGACGCATGGACGCCCTCGTCCAAGTCCAGGAGGAGTTCCGCACCAACCCGCCCGTCCGCGACTGGCGCGACCACAGGTACTGGGCCGCCTGGCAGCTCAGCGGGGATGACGCTCCCTTGCAGGGCTTGTGACGGGGCCGCTGCTGCGCCGCTGGAGGAACCTGGGGGCTCTGCTCAGTCTCTGGAGCCTGGTCGGGCTTCCGGCCCTGGCCGCACCCCAGCCCCTGCCGGCCCCGGTGCAGGCCTGGATCCAGCGGGCGAGCGCACTCCAGGCCAAGGGGTCCTACGCCGAGGCGGCCGCCCTCTGGGAGCAGGTGGTGGCCACCATGGAACGCGAGCGCGGGGCAGAGGACCCGGACACCCTGGCGGCCCTCAACAACGTCGCGGCCCTGAAGGTGAAGGCCAGCGCCTACGCCGGGGCCGAACCCCTCTACCTGCGGGTGCTCGCCGTGCGGGAACGGCGCCTGGGCCCCCAGAGCCCGCCTGTGGCCACCACCCTCAACAACCTGGCGGAGCTGTATTTCGTCCAGGGGCTCTATGACAAAGCCGAGCCCCTCTTCCGCCGGGCCCTGGCGATCCGGGAGAAGGCCCTCGGCCCCGGCCACCCCGACATCGCCCTGGCCCTCAACAACCTGGCCGCCCTGCTCGATGGCCGGGGGCTCCATGCCCGGGCCGAACCGCTTTACCGCCGGGCCCTGGCGATCCGGGAGAAAGCCCTGGGGCCAGACGATCCCGCCACGGCCAGCTCCCTCAACAACCTGGCCGCCCTGCTCGACGCCCAAGGGCTCTATGCGAAGGCCGAACCGCTCTACCGCAGGGCCCTGGCGATCCAGGAGCACAGCCTCGGCCCCGACCACCCCACCACCGCCACCACCCTCAACAACCTGGCCCTGGTGCTGGCCAACCGGGGGCGGCCGGAGCTGGCCGAGTCCCTCTTCCGCCGGGCCCTGGCGATCCGGGAGCAGGTGCTGGGCCCCACCCACCCCGAGACCGCCGTCACCCTCAGCAACCTGGCCCTGCAGCTACAGGAGCGGGGGCTCTATGCCGAAGCCCAGACCCTCTTCGAGCGCTCCGTGCGCAGCAACGAAGCGGCCCTCGGCCCCGACCACCCCAACACCGCCACCTCCTTGAACAACCTGGCCCTGCTGTTCGACACCCAGGGCCTGCTGTCCCAGGCGGAGCCGCTCTACCAGCGGGTGCTGGCCATCCGGGAACGGGTCCTCGGGCCCAACCATCCAGAGACGGCCAATGCCTTCAACAACCTGGCCGCCCTGGCCCGCAGCCGCGGCGCCCTGGCCCAGGCCGAAACGGGCTACCGCCGCGCCCTGGCGGTCCGGGAGCTGGCCCTGGGCGCCAACCATCCCGACACCGCCCTCTCCCTCGACAACCTCAGCGAACTTCTCGTCGAGCAGGGCCGCACCGGCGAGGCTGAACCCCTCGCCCGCCGGTCCCTGGCGATCCGCGAGCGGACCCTCGGAGCGCACCACCCCGTCACGGCCCGCTCGCTCAACAACCTGGCCGTCCTGCTCGAACGCCGGGGCGCCCTGGCCGAGGCGGAAGCCCTGCTTCGACGCTCCCTGGCAATCCGGGAGAAAGCCCTGGCACCCGACCACCCCGACACCGCCATCGCCCTGAACAACCTGGCCCTGCGGCTGGCGGAACGGGGCGCCGGCGCCGAGGCCGAACCCCTGTTGGAGCGGGCCCTGGCGATCCAGCAGGGGCGCCTGGGTCCGGAGCATCCCGACACCGCCCGCGCCCTGATCAATCTGGCGGTGCTCCAGGTCAACCGGGGGTCGGAGGAGAACGCCCTCACCCTGCTGCGGCGCGGCATCCTTGGCCAGACCCTGTTCCTTCAGCGCGAACTCCCCCTGCTGCCCGAGGCCCAGCGCCAGAACCAGATCCGCACGCTTGGCAACGCCTGGGAGGCCGCCTACACCTTCACCGGGCGGTCCCCTGGCGGCACCGCGCTGGCCCTGTTCACCCGCCTCAACCGCCACGGGCTGCTGCAGGACATCGCGCGCCGGCAGGCCCTGCTCGAGCGCGCCCCCGGCCCCCAGCGGGAGCTCAGCCGTCGCCTGGCCACCCTCACCAGCCGGCTGGCCAACCTCGCCCTCCCGGCTCCCCAGCGCGCCGCCCTGGCGGAGCGCTACCAGCAGCTGGAGCAGGAGCTCTACCGCCTGCTGCCCGCCCTGGCACCGCGCATTGTTTCCGCCGCCCAGGTGGCCCGGGTCCTGCCCGCCGATGGGGTGCTGATCGAATTTCAGCGCTACCGCCCCTTCGACGGCCGCCAACCGACCGAGCGTCGCTGGGGAGCACACCGCTATCTGGCCCTGGTGCTGCAGCCCTCTGGCACCTCCAGCAGCGTCGACCTGGGCCCCGCCGCCCTGATCGACCGATTGGTGGCCCAGGCCCTCGCCCGCGCCGAGCGCGGCATCGAGCCCGTCGAGCCCCTCTGGCAGCAGCTGGTCGACGCGCTCTTCGCACCTCTCCAGCGCCCCCTCAGCGGCCAGCGCCGCTGGTTCATCTCCCCCGACGCCGAACTCAACCGCCTGCCCTTCGCCGCCCTTCCCGCCCCGGGTCAGCCCAACCAACGGCTTCCCCAGGCGGTCCAACTGCGCCTGCTTACCAGCGGCCGCGACCTGCTCGAACCACCAGGGCCTGCGGCCAAGGGGGGTTCCGCCCGGGCCCTGGTGCTCGCCAACCCCGATTTCGGAGGCGTCTCACCCTGGTCAGCGCTGCCCTACACCGCTGGAGAGGGCCGGCAGGTGGCCGCCCAGCTCGGAGCCGAGCTCCTCGAGGGCAAGGCCGCCAGCACCGCCGCCCTCCAGGACGCCCGTGGCCCCCGCCTCCTTCACATCGCCAGCCATGGCTTCTTCCGCAACCCCAGCAGCCGGGGCGGGGATCCTCTGCTCGAGAGCGGCATCGTCCTGGCCGGTGCCAATGCCCCCGGGGCCCGCCGCGACGATGGCTACCTCACGGCCAAGGAAGCCGCCCAGCTGCAGCTCGATGGCACTCGCCTCGTCGTGCTTTCCGCCTGCGACACCGCCGCTGGCCGCTTCGAGAGCGGCGAAGGCGTCTATGGCCTGCAGCGGGCGCTCACGGTGGCCGGTGCCCGCTCCACCCTCCTTTCCCTCTGGAAGGTGGACGATGCCGCCACCGCGTATTTCATGGAGCGCTTCTACGCTCGCCTCAAGGCCGGCAGGGGCCCGATGGCGGCCCTCGTCGAGGTGCAGGAGGAATTCCGCTCCACCCCGAAAGTCCGCTCCTGGCGCGATCCCAATTACTGGGCCGCCTGGCAGCTCAGCGGGGATGACGCTCCCTTGCAGGGCTTGTGAGACGGCAACACACTGAACCTGCGCACCCCCTCCCGTCGTGTTCCAGCCCTCGATTCCCTGGTCCCTGATCACGGGTCTCCTGATCGCCTCCTGCGCCGGTGCGGTGGTCCCTGCGGTGGCCCAACCCGCCCCGGACCCTCCGGGAAACCTGGAGGCCAGCGTTCAGGATGTCGGTGGCCGCCTGCGCCAGGCCTGGACGAGTGATCCAGCCACCGCCTCCCTGGCCTGGCCCAGCCTGCGGCTGGTCGCTTCGGGCGGCGGACTGCTCGCCAGCTGCCCCAGCGCCCCGGGCGCCAGCACCGACACCACCGCCCTCTACTGCCCGGCCAGCGGCGAGCTGCTGCTCGATGGGAAGGGAATGGGCGGCGAGCAGGAGCGCTACGGCGCCTGGGGACTCGCCTACTGGATCGCCACCGGCCTGGGCCAGGCCTTCCTCGCCCGCCAGAGGGCCGGCACCGCCCCCGAGGGGCCGGCACGCAATCTCCAGGCCGTCTGTCTCGCAGGGGTGCTGCTGGATTCCAGCCCGGGACTCAGGCCCAGCACCCCCGCCCAGAAGCTTTCCCCGGCACGCACCGCCTACGGCAGCGCCGATGCGGCCCTGCAGGGCACCCGCAGCCAGCGGGCCTATGCCCTGCTCAGCGGCTTTGGCGCCACCGCCAGCCCCTGCACGGCGGCGGCCATGGACGGCCTGGCGAACGACCGTGTCAGCGATCCGAAGTTGCTGGCCGAGGTGGGCGTGGATCCCGGCAACAGGGCCCTCAGCAGCGTCAGCAACGCCCCGATCGCCTCCTGTCGTAAGCCCCTGCGCTGCCCCCGCCGGGTCGGTGAGGTCTTCTCCGCCGCCCGGCCCTGAGCGATGGCCGCGCCAGAGCAACCGCCCACGCCGACACCCCCCGCACCGGCAACAACCGCCCGAGCATCCAAGGATCCGGTTCCCTCCTGGGTTCGCTCGAACCTGCTGCACAACTGGATCCAGTCGATCGGCATCGTGGTGGCGGCCACCTGGGGGGCCTACACGTTCATCTGGAAGGAGATCCTGGTGCCGGACATGGCGCCCGCCAGCCTCAGCCTGAAGATCACGGTGAGCCCCAGCCGTCGGCTGCGGCCGACCCGGACGCCGGGGCAGGCCAATCTGGAACTTGACGTGGAGATCACCGCCTCCAATGCCAGCAGCCGCAGGCTGTACCTGCTCCCCAGCGTCTGGCAGCTGAAGGGAATCCGTCTCCATCAGGGGGGCGAGGATCCGGACTTCGCCGAACGGGCCACCGAGGTGCTGGTTCTGCTGGGACCCCAGGACCGGGCCGAGCGCTTCGCCCCCGCCGAACCCGGCCGCACCCTCTCCACCGGCTGGCTCTTCCTCGACGACGTGATCCACCCCGGCGAGACGTTGAGCCGCAACCTGCTGCTGCGACTGCCGGCCAAGCGCTTCGAGGCCGCCAGCTTCGATCTGCTGATCCCCGCGCTCACCCAGCCACCGAAACCATCCCTGTTCGGGGGCCGCGCCCTGCGCTGGTCCTATGACCCACGGGCGACGGCGGCCATGGAACTGGTGCCCAACCTCTGCCCCCGGGATCCTTCCCAGGATTGCGCTCCGATCAGCCTTGAGGCCCTCACCCGCCAGGTGAAGGCCTTCGATCCCAAGTCGATCTTCTTCAAAGCCACCCGGGAGGTGGCCCTGTAGCGGCCGAGCCACTCCCTAGGCCAGGGAGGGCAAGCGCTCAAAGGGCTGATCAAAGCCCACGCCGAGGCTCACCAGCAGGCCACCCTTGACGAACCAGCGCAGGCCCACCGGGAGCTGCTCGATGCCAAAGCCTGGCTGGCTTCTGAGGTTGAGGACCAGGTGCGCGTTGGGCTCGAAATCCTGACCCGCCATGAGCACAAGGCAAAGGCCTCCCGTGCTGAGATCGAGGATGTCGGCAGAGATCCAGGGGCTGATCGGCTCGCCCTGGGGGGAGGCGAGCGCCAGGCCGATGGGTCGGGTGACCTCGATCGGGCTGCGGAAATGTTCCCGGCGGTTGCCGAAATCGACGTCCGCCTGCGTGGCCCTGAGCGCAGTGCCGGCGGCCAGGGGCTCGCTGAGAACCTGGCAAGAGAGGCTTTGCTCGCTTTCCAGTGTGGACATCCCCGCACCTTTGAATGGTCGAGCCGGGGGGCCGATCATTTCCCTCACATTAATGGTGTCTCCCCATGGATGCACGTCAAGCCCTGCACCAATCCGAACCGTTTGCAGGCTTGACAGCCGCCCTCCCATCCCCCTCGATTCGTATCAACGGTCACCAGAGCGGTCCCCACCGCTGCCCATGATCACGACCTGCGCGGGGCGCCCATGTTCACGGACTACAAGCCACAGAAGGGCTACGACGAATACTTCAGTGCCACCGCCCAGCCCCGCAAGGCCCTCCAGCCCCTGCTCTCCTCCCTGGGTCAGCTGGGCCTCGATCAGCTCAACACCAGCCATGCGGCAGCCGGAATTCTGCTCAAGCGCCTCGGGGCCACCTTCCGCCTCAACGACGCGGACCAGAAGGGAGGTGAACGCATTCTGCCCTTTGATCCCCTGCCACGGCTGATCTCCACCAGCGCCTGGCAGCGGCTGGAAAAGGGCCTGATCCAGCGCCTGGAGGCCATCGATGCCTTCCTCGCCGATGTCTACGGGCCCCAGAAGATCCTTCAGGATGGTGTCATCCCGCGCGAGGACGTCGAGAGCTCCCAGGGCTGGCGGCCCCAGATGATCGGCTTCAAGCCCCCCCTGGGTCGCTGGTGTCATATCTCCGGTCTGGATCTGATCCGCGATGGTTCCGGCACTTGGAGGGTGCTGGAGGACAACCTGCGCTGCCCCTCCGGCGTGGCCTATTTCCTGGAGAACCGGCGCGTGATGAAGCGCATGTTCCCCAGCCTGTTCGTCGGGCGGGCTGTGCAGCCGATCGACGACTACCCCTCCCACCTGCTCCAGACCCTGCGGGAGCTGGCCCCCTGGACCGACACCCCCAAGGTGGTGTTGCTCACCCCCGGGGTGTTCAACAGCGCCTACTTCGAGCACAGCTACCTGGCCCAGCAGATGGGCATCCAGCTCGTGGAGGGCCGCGACCTGGTCTGCGAGGGCAACCGGGTGTGGATGCGCAGCACCGCGGGCCTGGAGGCGGTGGATGTCATCTACCGCCGCATCGACGATGACTTCCTCGATCCCGCCGTCTTCCGCGGCGATTCAATGCTGGGTGTTCACGGACTGATGGAGTCCTACCGGGCCGGACGGGTCGCGATTGCCAATGCCCCCGGCACCGGTGTTGCCGACGACAAGCTTATTTATGCGTATGTGCCGGAGATGATCCGCTACTACCTGGGCGAGGATCCGATCATCGAAAACGTCCCCACCTACATCTGTGCCCGCGACGACGACCGCGCCTACGTGCTCGCCCACCTCAAAGAGCTGGTGGTGAAATCAGTGGCTGAAGCCGGCGGCTACGGCATGCTGATCGGCCCCCATTCCAGCGCAGAGGAGATCCTCTCCTTCGCCGGGAAGATCCAGGCCGATCCCCGCAACTTCATTGCCCAGCCCACCCTGGAACTCTCCACCGTGCCCTCCTTGAGCGAGGGCGAGCTTTACCCCTGCCATGTGGATCTGCGCCCCTACGTGCTGCGCGGCAAGGGGGCCTGGGTGAGCCCCGGCGGCCTGACCCGCGTTGCCCTGCGCCGGGGCTCGCTGGTGGTGAACTCCTCCCAGGGGGGCGGCTGCAAGGACACCTGGATCGTGGACGAAGCCTCATGCTGAGCCGTGTTGCCGACTCGCTCTACTGGATCAACCGCAATGTGGAACGGGCCGAGAACATTTCCCGCTTTGTTGAAGTCAGTGAAGCGATGGCCCTGGACTGCCCCCCCGGCAGCGCCGAACCCTGGCTGCCGCTGATCGACGCCAGCGGCGAGCGGGAACTGTTCGACAAGCTCTATCCCCAGGGGCAACCCGACGATGTGGTGCGCTTCCTGGTGCGGGAAGAGGCCAACCCCAGCAGCATCGTCAACTGCATCGGGGTGGCGCGGGAGAACGCCCGCCAGATCCGCGAGGTGATCACCACCGAGATGTGGGAGCAGATCAACGACATCTACTGGATCCTGCTGGAAAGCGACCGCTTCTGGAACCAGCCGCTGCAGGAGCAGCTGCGGGAAGTCCGCCGCGCCTGCCAACTCTTCTATGGCATCTCCGATGCCACCTTGAGCCGCGATTTGTCGTGGCACTTCAGCCGCCTGGGCCGATTGATCGAGCGCGCCGACAAGACCAGTCGCATCCTCGATGTGAAGTACTTCCTACTGTTGCCCAGCCCGGAGGAGGTGGGCGGAGTGCTGGATGAGCTGCAGTGGATCGCCCTGCTGCGCTGCACCGGGGCGTACCAGATGTTTCGCCAGGCCCAGCAACAGGGGATCAGCCCCAAGGCCGTGGCGGCGTTCCTGCTGCTCGATCCGATCTTCCCCCGTTCGGTGCGCTACTGCCTGGAGGGGATCAACCGCGCCCTGGGGGTGATCCGTGGCACCCCCGTGCCCGGCCCCCCCGATGATCTGGAATCCCTCGGCGGCCTGATGCTGGCCTCCTGGAGCTACGTGCGGATCGATGAACTGATGGCCCAGGGGCTCCATGAGGCCATCGATCGCTTCCAGAGCGATCTCAACCAGCTGCACGGGCAGATCGACGAGCGCTACTTCGTCAGGCCCACTCCCTCCACCCCCAGTCCAGCGGAGCCGGCATGCGCGCCCGACTGAGCCACACGTTCAGCTACAGCTACAGCGCGCCGGTCCAGCTCGGCCCCCATCGGCTCTGCCTCAAGCCCCGCGGCCATGGCTTCCAGCGCCTGATCAGCTTTGGGGTGCGCCTGTCTCCCGAGCCCAGCCGCTTCTGGCCCCTGGTGGCGGCCAGCGGTGATGAAATCCTGCGCGCCTGGTTCCTGGGCCACACCGAGAGCTTCGAACTGCAGTCGATCAGCGAGGTGGAGACCCAGATGCCGCCCCCCCTGGAGCAGTGCCTGGAGTACGACGGTCTCGCCCTGCCCTATCCCGTGGGCCATCTCAACGGGGATCTGATGGGCAGCCTCGAGGGCTGGCTCCCCAATGGGCAGCACGATCCTGCCGCCGTGGAACTTGCCCAGGAGGCCCTGATGGGCAGTGATCAGCGGGCGCTGATGTTCTTGAGCCAGTTGGTGGAGACGATCCAGGACAGAGTCAAGTACACCCAGCGCCACAGCGGTCCGGCCTGGCCCGCCGGGCGCACCCTCAAAGAGCGCGTGGGCTCCTGCCGCGACCTGGCGATGCTGATGGTCGAGGCCTGCCGCTGCGTGGGGCTGCCGGCCCGCTTCGTCAGCGGCTACCACCTGGTGGAACCGGCCCCCGAGCGCTACGACCTGCACGCCTGGGCGGAGATCTACCTGCCCGGGGCCGGGTGGCGCGGCTTCGACCCCAGCGGCATGGGCCCCATCGATGACCGCTACATCCCCCTGGCCACCTCTTCGAAACCCGACCTCACAGCCGCCGTCAGTGGCAGCTATTCCGGTCCACCGGGTGTGAAGAGCACATTCGACTGGTCGATCACAGCCGAGGTCCTCGACGAGACTTCCCTGGTGATGTTGATCGAACCGAGCCTCAGCCGATGACCCTCGCCGGCAACCCGATCCAGTCGAACCTGGCCGAGGAGGTCAACCGGCGCCTGGTTCGCATCATGGCGTTGGTGGGTCTGCTCGGGAGTGCTCTGATCGCGGCCTCCACCGGCACCCTGGCCCTGATCGCCGCCAACCGCAACATCGTGCGCCAAAGCGATCAAATCAGCGCCGCGATCAGCACCTTTCTGCAAGCCGAGCAAAATGGAGGGAAGCAACAGCGGATGGTGCAGCTGTACCGCAGCCAGCCGCTCAGCTCCGACGCCGACATGCTCGATCAACTGGTGGTCTTCGATGGGCGGGGTCGGGTGCTGTTGAGCTCAAGGCCCTCCCTGCTGGGACAGTCACTCAACGACCTTCTCGACAAAGGAGCCTTGGGAGCCGGCGCCGATCCAGCCACCCTGCGCTGCTTCACCCAGCCCAGCTCGGGGTGCCGTCTGGCGGACCGTTCCTTTCACCTGCCGTGGCAGAGCACCCAGACGGAGTGGCGGGTGCTCAAGCCCCTCAGCTTCGACGCCAGTCCGCGGGAGCAGCGGTACCTCGTGCTGATGACCTTCAACTCGGAGGCCACCAACCTCCTGGTGTTTCAGCAGGTTGTCTTGCTGGCGAGCCTGAGCATCCTGATCCTGGGCAGCCTGCTGACCGTGCTGACCCTGACCCTCAAGCAGAGCCTGCTTCCGGGCTTGCACAGGGTGGCGGAAACTGATGGGCTCACAGGGCTGGCCAACCGCCGCACCTTCATGGAGATCAGCGAGAAGATGCTCAACCGCGGCCTCGATGAAGGCCTGCCCTTCGTGCTCACGGTGATCGACATCGACTTCTTCAAACGCATCAACGACACCCACGGCCATGTCTGTGGCGACGCGGTGCTCAGGGGGGTGGCCCAGCAGATCCGCTCATCGCTGCGGGGACGAGATCTGGTCGGCCGGCTCGGGGGCGAGGAATTCGGCCTGCTTCTGCCCAGCACCAGCGCCATGGCCGATTCGATTCTTGAGCGCGTGCGCCGTCAGGTGGAAGCCTCCTCAATCGATTGGGAGGGAGAATCCGTGCGCGTGACGATCAGCCTGGGGGCTGCCAGCAGCGAGCGTCTGGACCATCAGCTCGATCACCTCTATGCCGCCGCCGATACGGCCCTCTATGGCGCCAAGGAGGAGGGGCGGAACCGGGTGCGCTGGGCGACGGTGCCGAACCCAGATTCCAGCGCCGCCACCAGCCCACCGAAAACCCCGCGAGCCGAACGCCGATGACCTCACCCCCCTGGCTCGCCGGGTCCCTGGCGGTCGCCCGCGAGATCGACCGGCGCCTGAGCGCCGCCGGCGTGCAGCTCACCCTTGGTGGTGAACCCACCTACGTTCCCAACCGGCCGGAAGGGGCCGAATGGAGCGTGGCCGCCGATGGCCCCACCAAGCTCGGTTACGCCAAAGCCCTGGGCCAGGAGCTGCAGCGACGGGTCTGGCCCGAGAGCACCTTGATCTATTGCCCCGGCAAGCGCTACGACGGCGAGGTGAACCCCCGCTGGGCCCTGCGCCTGATCATCGGCGCCAACGGTAAGCCGATCGTGCGCTGGCCCCAGGACGGGGGCTCCGAGGATGACGCCACGGCCCCAGGGCCCCTGCTCGAGGCCGACGCCCTCACCTTCCTGGAGTCCATCGGAACAGCCCTGGGCTGCGGCCTGCGGCCTTTGGCCTTGCGCGACACCCTCGATCCAGATCGGCGGGTCTGGGCCGCCCCCTTGTGCCACCACGACCTTGAACTCGATCCAGAGGCCCCACCGGGCTGGGAAGCGTCCGAATGGCCGCTCGACGACTCCTTGAGGGAGTTGCTGCCCGCCGCAGGTCCGGCGGGTCTCCGCTTGCCGCTGCAGCACTTCCCCGAGGGGGTGCTGCGCCAGGTGCTCACCCTGGAGGTGCACCCTGGTGGCTGGAGCTTGTTCCTGCCGCCCCTGGCCCGGGAGCCTCTGGAGCAGTTGCTGCGACTGATTGCCGCAGCCAGCGCCGGCCACAGCCAACCCGCCCTCAGTGGCGTGCTCCCCCTCGACATCACGGGGCACTGGCAGGTGCTTGGCCTGACCGCCGATCCCGGCGTGCTTGAGGTGAACCTGCCCGTCTGCGCCAACTGGGAGGCCTACGCCGGCTGGATGGCTGAACTGGAAGCGGCGGGGGCGACGGTGGGCCTGCGCTCCTGGAAGGACGACGAAGGCCACGTGGTCAGCACCGGCGGAGGCAATCACCTGCTCTGGGGCGGCCCCGATCTGGAGACGAACCCCTTTTTCAGCCGCCCGCGCTGGCTGGTGGGGGTGCTGCGCTTCTGGCAGCGCCATCCGAGCCTGGCCTATCTGTTCAGCAGCCCCTCGGTGGGCCCCGCCTCCCAGGCCCCGCGGCCCGATGAGGGAAGTGCCTCCTGGCTCGATCTGGAACTGGCCCATGGCGTGCTTGAAACCCTGCCGGAGGGCGACCAACGGGTGCTGATCAGCGAAACCCTCCGCCACCTCCATGCCGATCGCAGCGGCAACACCCACCGCAGCGAGATCAGTCTCGACAAGTTCTGGAACCCCGCCTGGGCCGCCGGCTGCCAGGGGTTGATCGAGTTCCGGGCGATCGAGACCCTCCCGACCGCCGAAGCGATGGCGACGATCGCCCTGCTCTGGAGCGCCCTGGCGGTGCACCTGCTCGAGCCACGGAATCGACCAGAGGCGATGCAGCCCTTCGGCCCCCGGCTCCACGACGAAACGATGCTGCCCAGCGCCCTCCTGGCCGACCTGGAAGGCCTGTTGGCGCGGCTGGCGGCCGATGGCCTCAGGCTTGATCCCAAGCCGTTCCGGACGATCTGGGAAAGCCATTGCCCGCGGCTGCTGGCTTGGCAGCAGGGGGCAGCAACGCTGGAGATCCGCCGGGCCCGGGAGGCCTGGCCGCTGCTCTGTGACACGCCTGTGGAAGGAGGCAGCACCAGCCGCTTCGTCGACAGTTCCCTGCGCCGCTTTGAGCTGATCAGCAACGGGGCCTTCCGCGAGCGGTTCGGGGTGGTCTTGAACGGTCGACCCCTGCACCTGGGGGCAGGCCCCGTGGCCGTGCGTTACCGCCAGGATCAGCTCTACCCCTGCCTGCACCCGGCGATCGCTCCCCATCTCCCCCTCGCGCTCTCGATCCTGGACACCGCTACGACGACGCTGGCGGGCCATTGGACGCTGACCTGCGAGCGCGACGGTTTCAAGAGTGCCGCCATCGCCGATCCTGCCATCGCCATCCCATGGCTGAGCGCCGCCCCCTGGCGCGTCGCCAACCCCGGGGAAGTCACCGTGGATCTGCGCCTGGAGCCCCTGCCAGGCTGAGCCACCCCCCGGCCGTGGTTGGGAGCCCAGGGGCTCCGCCAGGCGCTACCAGGTCACCCCGTGCAGCTTCGGCAGCGGCGCCGTGCGGGACGTGGTGGCGAACAGGCGCGGGATGCGGCTACTGTTGTACACACGGAACTCCCTCACCAGGCTGGCCCCCTCCTCCCGCACCGCCTGGTTGAGCACCAGGGAGCCATTGGGGTCAGAGACCGAGCGGTGGAAGGTGCCGGGCGGGATGCGGAGGATGTCACCTCCCATCTCCAGGCGCACGATGTGGAAGGGATAATTCCAGCCCAGGTTCACCAGATAAAAGGTGCGGCCACCCTGCATCGCCAGCAGGTTGTCCTCCTGGTGCGGGTGCAGATAGAACTGCCAGGCGCCGGTCTCGGGGTCGTCCGGGGGGCTGACCGCCGGTCCGGTGTGGACCACCAGATCACGGGCATTGGAGGTGGGCACGGTGATATCGAAGAAGCGCACCGCCGGGGTGTCGCGGAACTTCTCGTAGGGGATCAGCTCGAACATGGGCGCCGGCCGCGGCGCGCGCTGGGCAGGATCCTGGAGCAGGCCGGAGTTGGGCATGGGAAGCTCCCTTCCGTTACTGAAAGGTTAAGTCGTCCCACATAAACGAAAGGCACCTCCCCCAGGGAGTCCAGTTCGCTACCGAACGGGCAAGATTCCCCCGTTCGCAGCCGGTGTCGCAAGTGGCGTCACCCGCCATCCGTCTACCCCCAGGGACGTTGCTTCAATGAACAGCTCACCGTGCCCGAGCCCGCCGTGCCCTCCCTGCGTGCGTTTCTGTCACCGCTTACGGCCTTGCTGCTGCTGGCGGGCCAGGGCTTGAGCCCCCTGGCCGCCGGTGCCCAGTCAAGCCTGCCGATCCGCTCCAACCAGCGCCGACCCACCGTCTCGGTGCCCGACTTCAAGAACAACGTGACGGCAGGCACCTGGTGGTGGCAGGGGCCCGTGGCCCAGGACCTGGCCGCCGCCCTGGCCAACGAACTCCAGGCCACCGGTGATCTGCAGGTGGTGGAGCGCCGCAACCTCAAAGAGGTGCTCTCCGAGCAGGAGCTGGCCGAACTGGGCATCGTGCGCAAAGGCACGGGCAGTTCCGCCGCCCAGAAAAGCCAGATGACCGGCGCCCGATACATCGTGCTCGGCACTGTCAGCTCCTACGACAGCAACGTGGAGAGCAAGGGCTCCGGCAGCAACTTCGGCCTGATGGGCGTGGGCACCGCCAAGGAGCAGCTGGAAACCAAGGACTACGTGGCGATCGACATCCGGGTGGTGGACAGCAGCACCGGCGAGGTGGTGGGCTCCCGCACCGTGGAGGGCCGGGCCAGCAACGCCGCCGAAGCCCAATCAACCGGGGTCAGCCTGCTGCCGGCCGCGGCCCTGGCCCTGCTGCTGGCCCCCAACATGGGGCGCACCGGCCAGGTGCTCACCGGCGCCGCCGGCACGCTCAACTTCGGCAACCGCAACAGCCAGAGCCAGCGCACGCCGGCCGCCAAGGCGCTGCGGGCCGCCCTGATCGATGCTTCCAGCTACGTGAGCTGCCTGCTGGTGCCCAAGCCCGGCTGCCTGGCCGCCTTTGAGGCCCAGGAGCAAGAGCGTCGCGAGCGCACCAGGGGGGTGCTCAAGCTGGACTAGATCACCGTTCGCCCACCCGCCGACCCCGTGCCCTTCGTGATGTCCCCCCAGGTCGGCAGCCAACGGCTGCCCAGCCGTACGGCACTGGCGCTCCTGGGGCTGACCCTGCTGGCCATCGGCGGCAATCAGCTGGAGCTCTCGCCCTTCTTCGGGTTGAGGCTTCAGCTGGGTTCGATCGCGGCGGTGTTCGCCTTGCTGCGCTATGGCTGGTGGGGGCTGACCGTGGGCGTGGCGACGGCCCTGGTCAGTGCCCAGCTCCGGGGCGTGCCCGCGGCGGCGATCATCTACAGCCTCGAACTGCTTTGGCTGCAGCTGTATCTGGTCCACTTGAACGGCGGCAAGCGCAACGCCGACAACGGCCGCCTCCTGCTCGCCGACATCGGCTATTGGCTGGTGGTGGGCCTCCCCCTGGCCACCTTTCTCTTTGGACGGCTGGCCACCCTCGAACAGACCAATCTGCTGACGATCGCCCTGGGCCAAGCCGTCAACAGTGTCATCAACACCACCATTGGCTTCACTCTCTTCCTGGCTGCCAAGCACTGGTTCCCGCGCCTAACCGGCGTCAAGGGCGTCTCGATCCGGGGCATCACCATGGGGGCGATGCTGCTGGCGATCACGATCCCGGCGCTGTTGATCACCTCCCTCCACTCGCGCAACCTTCAGGGCAGCGTGGAGCAGGGGCAATTCGCGAAGTTGGGCCTGATCAG
The DNA here is from genome assembly GCF_024345575.1 of Cyanobium sp. Morenito 9A2. GTDB lineage: Bacteria > Cyanobacteriota > Cyanobacteriia > PCC-6307 > Cyanobiaceae > ATX-6F1. The sequence continues at coordinate 35,376 of NZ_JAGQBJ010000015.1, read as the reverse complement.
CTCCACAGTCGCCAGCCTGCGGATCAGTGAACTCGCGGAGCTCAGCGCCAGCCTGCCCAAGGGCGAGCAACGGATCGACATTCAGCGCTTGGATCTCCAAGGGAATGTGTTCGAGACAGCTCCGGAGCTGTTCCGGCAGCTGGAGCGCAATGACCAACCTGCCGAGGAACGGGCGACGCAACGGCCCGGCCTCACCCTGTTGCTGCCGCCGAAAAAGGCGCCACTGACCGCCCGGCTGATGGAGGCCTATTGGCTGCGCGAAACGCGGATTCATCACCGCCATCCCCTCACCCCCGACGTGATCATTCGGGTGGTCGAACCCGCGCGCTCCACGGTGCTCCAGCTGCAGCGACAGAGCCTCGAATCGGCCGCTCTGCTGGCCTGGGTGATCCTGATCGGATCCCTGCTGAGCGAATGGTTGAGCCGCAGCCTGGATGGTCAGTTCAGCAAGGTGATGGCGCCGATCTTCCGGCACCAGGCCCGGGCGGGCGCCCACGATCCCAGAGTTGAAACCTCGTACACGATGCCGACCCTGGCCACCTCGTTCATCCGTGAACTGAACGGCATGGTCAAGCTGATCAACAACCGCATCGGCCGCGTCAATCGCCTCACCGCCTACCTGGAGGACAGCAACCGGGCCCTGGATGCCTCAAAGCAGGAGCTGGAACTGCTCAGCACCACCGATCCGCTCACCGGCTGCTTCAACCGACGGGAACTGATGCGCCGGCTCAACGAAGAGATACTGCGGGTGAGTCGCCAGGGCGGTGATCTGAGCTTCCTCTGCTTCGACATCGACCACTTCAAGGCGGTCAACGACACCTACGGCCATCCCATGGGAGATGCGGTGCTGCGCAGTCTTGCCGATGTGGTGCGCAGCCGGCTGAGGGCCTCCGACTGCTTCTGTCGCAGTGGCGGTGAAGAATTTGCGCTCGTCCTGCCCGTCTGCGATCCAGAGGCAGCCCGGGGCTATGGGGAGTTGCTGCGCCTCAGCGTGGCCAGCCACACCACCCATCACAACGGCCAGGCCGTGAAGGTCACCTTGAGCATCGGGATCGCCAGCTTCCGCCCCGACGACGACGCCGACCAGCTGATGGCCCGCTGTGACCAGGCCCTCTACAGAGCCAAAGAAACGGGACGTGATCAGGTGGTGGTGGCCCCCTGAAGCGGGGAAAGCCACTCAGAACGGAATCGGCATCTCGGCATCGGCCGGCGGAGGGGCGCATTCCGGCACCCGCTGCTCCACCACCTGACCGATCACCACCACTGAGGGGGAGCCAAAGTCCTCAGCTTCCACCCGGTCCGCCAGCTCCCCCAGCACCGTCACCAGCTGGCGCTGGCCGAGCACTGTGCCCTGCTGGACGACAGCGGCGGGGGTGGCGGCCCCCAGGCCTCCCGCCATCAGCTCCTCGCAGATCCGGCGCAGGTTGTGCAGACCCATGTAGATCACCAGCCCGTCGCTGCTGCGGGCCAGACCGCGCCAGTCGACCCCGGGGCGCCCCTTGTCGATCTCCTCATGCCCGGTCACGAAGGTGACCGAGGAGCCCGCCCGGCGATGGGTGATCGGGATGCCCACATAGGCCGGCGCCGCGATGCCGGCGGTCACCCCGGGCACCACTTCCACCGGCACCCCATGGCGCACCAGATGGGCCGCCTCTTCGCCACCGCGGCCGAACAGGAACGGGTCGCCGCCCTTGAGCCGCACCACGGAGCGGTGCCGCTGGGCCAGCTCCACCAGCACGGCGTTGGTGCTGGGCTGGGGCACCGAATGGTGGCCCCGGCGCTTGCCCACGAAGTGGCGCTCGCAATGCTCCGGCGTGAGCTCCAGCAGCGTCTGCGGCACCAGGGAGTCGTAGACGAGGGCATCGCACGCGCATAGGAGCCGATGGGCCTTGAGCGTGAGCAACTCGGGATCCCCGGGACCTGCCCCCACCAGGTACACCTTGCCGGGGATCGACTCGCTCATGGCAAGTCGCCCAGCACATCCAGCAGCAGCGCTCGGAAACGGGGGCGCTGCAGCAGGGGCGGCCCGAGCAGAGCGCCCAGGCTGTCGGTGAGTCGGTTGGCCGCCAGGGTGAGGGGCAGGGCTCCAGTGGGGATCGTCAGCGTCAACGCCTCCAGATCTGCCGCACTGTATGGACTGGCCACGCAGATCGCCCCGGTGACCTCGCTCAGATGGCGCAGGTAGCGCTGCCCCAGGGCGCCCTCGACGGGGTGATGCAGCAACCGGGGCGACTCCGGGCCACTGGACACCGGGGTCCCCTGGGCCTGCTCGGCCCGTTCGGCCAGTTCAGCCCTGAGGGCCCGCTGCCAGGCGGGCCAGGCCCCCAGAAACGGCAGCCGCCGCAGCGGCCCCGCCTGGCGCCAGGCGGCGGCGATCACCGGCACGTCGTGGCGCACATGGCCGCCGGGCAGCAGCAACAGCGGCACCAGCAGCCAAGGGGGGCGGATCCCCTCAGCCGTGCCCGCCGGTGCTGCCACTGCCGTTGCTGCTGTGAGGGCGTGGAAGCGCACCGGGGCCCCACGGCGGTGCTCCAGGACCTCGGCCAGCTCCAGCAGCTCGGGCGGAATCACCCCCTCCGAGCGCCCGTGCACCACCAGCAACAGGGGACTGGCCGCCGCTGCCGCCAGACGCCTGTGCAGGCGAGCACCCACGGCGGGATCCAGGGGCCGGCGGGCCAGACGCGCCAGGCCGGCGCGGCCAGCGGGAAGACGGGCCAGCAGATCCACGGCCTCGGCGGCCAGGGTGCCGTCGAGATCCTGGGCCAGCCGCTCCAGGAGCTGACGCAGGGGGGCGAGGGGCCAGGCGCTCAACCCCACCGCCAGCCCTTCGAGCGCTCCCCGGCGCAGGGCCCTCGGCCCTGGGTCACCGGCCAGCCGCGCCAACAAAGGGAAATCGTCGCCATCCCGCTGCAGACCCAAGGGCGGCAGCAGGGCCGCCAGCAGGGGGAGGTCAGCGTTCTCCAACTTCTCCACCGCCAGGCGCAGGGCCCGGGCGCAGGCGGGGTGGCGCCGGCGGCCGATCAGGGCCAGCTGTTCCGCCTCTCCGGGCGCCCCGAAGCGGGACCCGCCGGGGCCATGGTCATTGAGCCAGCCAACCAGCAGTCGTGCGGCATCGGCCCCCTCCAGCCGGTCGGCCAGCACCGCCAGCAGGTCAGTCTCGGGGGCGAGGGATCCCGCCTCCAGCGCCCGCAGCCAGGGCTCCAGCTCGCTGGGCTCCAGGCGCCGCAGCTGCTGCAGCATCGGCCAGCGGCCGCCATCGCCGGGGGGCGGCAGGAGGGCGGGGAGCGGCGGATCCTTGGGGGCGCCGTTCAAGGAGCTGTGCACGCGCTCAGGAATCGCCCACCCCCAGCCAGGAAGGCCCACACCTTGGCACCCCTCCAGCGCCAGCGCTGGTTCCCTGGCGGGGGCTGCATCGAAGGCCGGGGGCCCGTTGACCGATGGCGCCTCATTGGTAGCCATCGCTACGTTTCATGTGCTGGTGGCGGTGGGGCCTGAACCTCGGTGGCGGCGTGAGTAGCACTGGGACAGGACTGAGCTGGACGGGCGCCATGGCTGGGAACCAAACCGTTGTTGGGACCACAGGATCGAGGGCCTGCCCCCAGCTCAGCTTCACGGACTTGAAGGAACGGCATCTGGTATGGCTGCTGGTGCGGCAACTGGGCCATGGGCAGTTCGAGCGGGCTGATGCCGCCCTCAGCCAACGGCTCTGGCAGGAGGTGGCGGCCCTTGGGATCGATCCCGAGCGCATCTGTGCCTTGCTCTACGGCGGCCACGACCTGGGCGACCAAGGGGCGCTTGAGGAGCTGGACCGCAGCTTTAGCCAGAGGTGCCGACCCAAGCTCAGCAGCAGGCGCGGGCCACGGGGCTGGCTCCCGGGACGCCCAGGCCGCTCCCTCAAAGGGGCTGCGTTCGCCGCCGGGCCCCGAAGCGCTCCACCAGCAGCGCCTCAAGCACATCGGGCAGCTGGCTGAGCGGAACGGGCGTTTCGTGCACTTCGCCCAGGCGGGGATCCCCCGCCATGGAGCCGTCCAGGAAGATCTTGACCGCTTCCACCATCTGGCCCTCCAGGCGGGCTTTGGCACCCATCAGACCGATTTCGCCCATGTAGGGCTGCCCGCAGGCGTTGGGGCAGCCGGTCCAGTGGGTGCGCACCCCATGGGGCAGCTCCAGCCGTTGCTCCAGTTCATCGACCACGGCCTGGGCCGTGCTCTTGGTGGGGATGAGCGCAAAGCTGCAATAACGGTTGCCGGTGCAGCTCACCGCTTCGGCCTGCAGGGGCCCCGGGGTCACCTGGAAGCGTTCCAGCAGGGGCTCCTCCAGCAGGGCCTCCAGCTGGCCCTGGGGCACATGGGCGATCAGGACGTTCTGGCTTTCGCTCAACCGCAGTTCACCTGTGCCGTGCTCCCTAGCCAGGCGGGCGAGCTCCACCATGTCGGCGGCCTCCAGCCGGCCCATCGGCACGTGCAGGCCAACCCAGTGGAGGCCCTCCTGCTTCTGGCCATGGACCCCACAGATGTCCCGCGGGGCCCGGTCCACCAGGTGGGAACCGTCGTGGCCTGGCACCGCCGCCGCTGCCGCCGCACCGGCGAACTCGCCGTAGGTGCCCAGCACCTCGCTGCGATAGCGCTCGAGGCCGAGGGCATCGATCAGATACATCAACCGGGTCTTGTTGCGGTTGGTGCGATCTCCCTGGCGCTCGTAGTGACGCAGCACCGCGAGGCTGAACTCGGGCAACTGATCGCCTCGCAGCCAAACACCGAGCGGGATGGCCAGCTCGTTGCGCTGGGCCGAGAAGAACCCCCCCACCATCACGGTGAAGCCGAGTTCGTCGCCGCGATAGGCCGGCAGGAAGGCCAGATCGTTGTGGAGCAGGAAGCTGTCGGGCGCGCCCCCTACAGCCACATTGAACTTGCGCGGCAAGTTGCGGGGGCCATCGGGCCCGAGCAACGCCTCCTGGATAGCGTCGACCAGGGGGCGGGTGTCGACGAACTCCTCCGGATCAATCCCCGCCAGGGGATTGCCGGTGATGTTGCGGGGGTTGTCGTGGCCGGACTGCCGGCTGGTGAGGCCCACGGCCTCCATCGCCGCCACCAGGGGCGCCATGTCTTCGAGCAACAAGCCCCGCAGCTGCAGGTTCTGGCGGGTGGTGATGTCGGCACTGCCATGGTCGCCGCAGCGGTCCAGCACCTCGGCCAGCACCTCGAGCTGGCTCGCCTGGATCAGCCCATTGGGGAGCCGCAGCCGCACCATGAACCGACCGGGGGTCACCGGCCGGAAGAAGATCCCCAGCCACTTCAGATGAATGGTGAGGGTGGCTTCGTCGAGGGATTCCCAGCCGGCTTGACCCAGCTCGGCCAACCGGGGCTGGAGATCAAGGCCGCAGAAGTCGGCCTTGGCCTGCTCCACTTTGTTGCGCTTGGCCGGAGTGCCGGGGGAGGGGGCTGTGATGGGGGTTGTCACGGAGCGGCGCTGGGGCCAGTCATTCTTGGGGACAATGTTTCAGGGGGCGCGCCCAGCACTTGTCGCAACCATCACTCAAGGCCATCAAGGGGAGCCACCCCTCTGAGCTGGAGCGACGGCCGGCGATGGCGGCCCCTGGCCTGCGCTTCCGTGAGTTGCTTGCCAAAGTGGGCAGTGGCGAGCACACCAGCACGGGCCTGAGCCGGGGCGAGGCCCGTGAGGCGATGGACCTGATGCTGGCTGGCGAAGTGGGGGAAGCCCAGCTCGGCGCCTTCCTGATCGCCCATCGGATCCGGCGGCCTTCGCCGATCGAGCTCACCGGCATGCTCGACAGTTACCGCGCCCATGGTCCGGTGTTGCGCAGTCCGGGCCGCAGGCCGCTCTGCTTCGGGGTGCCCTACGACGGCCGCAGCCGCACGGCGCCCCTGGTGCCCATGGTGGCGCTGTTGCTGGCGGCCAGCGGCCAGCCGGTGGTGCTCCACGGCGGCGATCCGATGCCGGTGAAGTACGGAGTCACCCTCGCCGAGCTGTTTGCGGTGCTGGGGATCGAGTGGCGGGGTCTGCCGCTGGCGGCGGTGCAGGCGCGGCTCGATGATCACAACCTGGCCCTCACCCACCAGCCCCTGCACTTCAGCGCCGCCGATCGCCTCCGGCCGGTGCGCGACGCGATCGGCAAGCGTCCGCCGGTGGCCAGCCTGGAGCTGCTCTGGACACCCCACCAAGGCGAGCACCTGCTGGTGAGTGGTTTCGTTCACCCCCCCACCGAGAGCCGGGCCTGGGAAGCCCTCGCCGCCGCAGGGGAAACCGACCTGCTCACGGTCAAGGGGCTGGAGGGCTCCACCGATCTGCCCACCACCCGCGCCGGCATCACCGCCCGGGTGCGCCAGGGGGTGGTGGAACGGCTGATCCTGCACCCCCGCGACCACGGCATCGCCAGCGAGGAGGTGCGCTGGGAGTCGCTCGAAGCCTGGGGCACGCAGGCCCGCCAGGCCTTGGTGGGGGAGGGGCCCCTGGCGGAGGCCCTGGTCTGGAACCTGGGGGCGCTGCTGTGGCTTTCGGAGGCCTGCTCAGGCCTGGAGGAAGGGGTGCAGCAGGCCAGGGCCCTGCTGGCCGCCCGGGCCGGCGAGCGCCTGCGGGCCGCCCTGGCGGAGGTGCGCTGAATGGCACCGGGGGCTGAGGGGCTGCACGCGCGCGATTTCGCCTTCGAGGCCGACTTCGCCTCCAACCTGCGCTGCATTCCGATGGCGGTGCGGCGCAAACTCGATCTGGCGGGGGTGAAACTGAAGCTCAGCCATTGGCTGGCGCTGCCGGAGCCGGAACGGCACACCCTGGTGGAGTGGCCCGACGACCCCGGCGCGATCACAGACCTGCGCCGGCATCTGCTGGCTCGCACGGCCGCCCTGGCGGACGGGCCCGCCCGCCCTATGCCCCCCGCCAGAGACGAGCCCTGGCAGCAACGGGGCAGCGTGCCCGAGGCCGTGCTGGCCGCCTGCATTGCCCTGGGACTGCGGCTCGATGACGTCGACTGGGCCGGGCTCGACGAACTGCAACGCTTCGTGCTGGTGAAGCTCAGCCAGCCAGGGCATGAACACCGCAACCTGGCCGCCGCCGTTGCCGAATTCCTGACCGACCCGGGCCGTCCGTAACAATCGTCACCCTGCGGGCCTGCTTCACGTGGTGATGTTTAGACGTTGGTCAGCTTGAGCGCCAACACGATCCTTGATCCATCGGCACTGGTCGCCGCGTTCTGAAGCCAGTCCGATCGCGCGCGTCCTTCCGGCCCTGGCCGCCAAGGGAAAGTCATGCCGCCCACCACTGCTGTTTCGCCTGCCTCCGTGCCTGCCGCCTCCATGCCGCCTCTCTCCCGTCGATCCTTCCTGATTCGCACCAGCCTCTCCACCGCCTGCCTGGGACTCTCCCTTGGGATGGCCGGCACCGGGCTGCTGGCACCCCTGGCGGCCCAGGCGGCGCCCGGCAAACCGGAAACCACCGAGGTGGACCTCGGCTTCATCGCCCTCACCGATGCCGCACCGTTGATCATCGCCAAGGAGAAGGGCTTCTTCGCCAAGCAGGGGATGACCGGGGTGACGCTCAAGAAGCAGACCTCCTGGGCCGTCACCCGCGATAACTTGGAGCTCGGCAGCAGCAAAGGCGGCATCGACGGCGCCCACCTGCTCACCCCGATGGCCTACCTGCTCACCACCGGGGCGATCGCCAAGAGCAAGCAACCGGTGCCGATGAACATCCTCGCCCGCCTGAACGTGAATGGCCAGGGCATTTCGCTCTCCAATGCGTTCCTCAAGGACATGTTCACAGTCAAGTCTCCGGGCCTGAGCAAGGCTGTGGCCAAGAAGAACGCCACGGGTGACAAGTTCAAGGCCGCTGTCACCTTCCCCGGCGGCACCCACGACCTCTGGATGCGTTACTGGCTGGCGGCCAACGGCGTCGATCCCAACAAGAATGCCGACCTGGTGGTGATCCCACCGCCGCAGATGGTCGCCAACATGCAGTCGGGAACCATGGACACCTTCTGCGTGGGCGAACCCTGGAACGAGCGGCTGGTGAACAAGAAACTCGGCTATTCCGCCCTGATCACCGGCGAGCTCTGGAAAGACCATCCCGAGAAGGCCTTCGCCCTTCGGGCCGACTGGGTCAAGAAGAATCCCAACGCTGCCCTACGCCTGCTGATGGCCGTTCAGCAGGCCCAGAAATGGTCTGACAACCCCTCCAACACCAAGGAACTGGCCACGATCCTTGCGCAGGACAAGTACGTCAAAGCGACCGTGGACGACCTGCTGCCCCGTCTCAGGGGGGACATCGACTACGGCACCGGCAGGGTGGTTAAGAACAGCCCGTTGAAGATGAAGTTCTGGGCTAACAACGCCTCCTTCCCCTACAAGAGCCACGACACCTGGTTCGTGACCGAGGACATCCGCTGGGGCTACCTGCCCAAGGGCACCAACATCAAGGGCCTGGTGGCGAAGGTGAACCGCTCCGACCTCTGGCGCGCCGCCGCCAAGGCCAACGGCTACAAGGAGATCCCCAGCGGCGATTCCCGTGGAGTGGAGGTCTTCTTCGACGGCGTCAAGTTCGATGCCGCCAACCCCCAGGCCTACCTCAAGGGCCTGAAGATCAAGGCCCTCAAGTAGGCCTGCCTGGGCCCATGGCTCCGCTCCGGAGGCGTCCCTAGGCCTCCGGAGCCTTCTTTGTTCTCTCCACTCGCACCGGTCCCGATGATCACGGCCTCTGCCCCCCGTCGCGCCGCCGGTCAGACGCGCGGTCGCCCCTCCCGGCCTCCTGCGCCGACCTGGCTGAGCAGCCCCCTGGCCCGGCAGATCAAGGCTCCGGTGATCTGCATCGGGCTTACTTTGCTGGTGTGGCAAGTTGTCTGCAGCCTCAGCGGCAGCGCCTTCCCCGGACCGATCCAGGTGGTCACCCAGACCTGGACGCCCTACATCAGCAAGCCCTTCTACGACGACGGCGGCACGGCCAAGGGCATGGGCTGGCAGATCCTGATCTCCCTGCAACGGGTGGCAATCGGCTACAGCCTGGCGGCGGTGGTCGGCATCGCTGCGGGCATGGCCCTGGGTCTCAACGGTTTCATCCGCAAGGGGTTTGATCCGATGATCCAGGTGCTGCGCACGGTGCCGCCCCTGGCCTGGCTGCCGATCTCGCTGTTGCTGTTCCAGCAGGCGGATTTGGCGGCGATCTTCGTGATCTTCATCACGGCCGTGTGGCCGATCGTGATCAACACCGCCGTGGGCATCCAGGAGATCCCCCAGGACTACACCAATGTGGCCCGGGTGCTGAGGCTGAGCAAACGTGCCTACATCCGAGAAATCGTCATTCCCTCCACTGTTCCCTATGTGTTCACGGGCCTGCGCATTGCCATCGGCCTGGCCTGGCTGGCGATCGTGGCCGCTGAGATGCTCAAGGCTGATGGTGGCATCGGCTACTTCATCTGGGATGCCTACAACGCCGGCGGCGACAGCAGCACCAGCCAGATCATCCTGGCCATCGTCTACGTGGGCATCGTGGGCCTGATTCTCGATCGGCTCATCGCCTACATCGGCAGCCGCCTGAACACCGGAGCCCACTGAAACCATGCCTGCCCTGTTCACGGTCGACAACATCACCCAGAGCTTTGCGCTCAAAGGCGGGGGCCAGTACAACGCCCTGAAGGATGTTTTTCTCGACATCGCCGAGGGCGAGTTCGTCTCCCTGGTCGGCCACTCGGGCTGTGGAAAGTCAACGCTGCTCAACCTGCTGGCTGGTCTCACCCAGGCCACAGAAGGAGGCATCCTGATGGAGGGGCGCCAGGTCACCGATCCGGGGCCGGACCGGATGGTGGTGTTTCAGAACTATTCGCTGCTGCCCTGGAAAACAGTGCACCAGAACATCGCCCTGGCCGTCGACAACGTGATGGCTTCCAGCAGCAAGGCCGAGCGGGAATCGATCATTGATCACCACATCAAGCTGGTGGGGCTCAAGGCGGCGGCCGACAAGTATCCCCATGAAATTTCAGGAGGGATGAAGCAGCGGGTGGCGATCGCCCGGGCCCTGGCCCTGCGCCCCAAGCTGTTGCTGCTTGATGAACCCTTCGGCGCCCTTGATGCCCTCACTCGGGGCAACCTTCAGGAGCAGTTGATGCGCATCTGCGAAGAGGCCAAAGTCACCACGGTGATGGTCACCCACGATGTCGATGAGGCCTTGCTGCTCTCCGATCGCATCGTGCTGATGACCAACGGCCCAGAGGCCTACATCGGCCAGATCATGGAGGTTGATCTGCCCCGGCCCCGCACCCACCTGAGCGCGGCGGCGCATCCCACCTACTACTCCCAGCGGGGGGAGGTGGTTCAGTTCCTCAACCAGCAGCGACTGGCCCGGCTCCAGCGCCTCAATCCAGCCACCGCCATCGCCGCCAACACGCTTGAAAAGGTGAATCTGGAGATCGGTTTCATCCCGCTTACGGATTGCGCTCCCCTGGTGGTGGCCCAGGAGCGGGGCTTCTTCGCCAAGTACGGCCTGGAGCAGGTGACGTTGCGACGCGAGACCAACTGGAAGACCCTCGAAGCCAACGTGCGCCAGAAGGTGCTGGATGCGGGCCAGATGGTGGCGGGGATGCCCTTCGCCATGACCCTCGGGTGCGGCGGACAGCCACCAACGCCTGTGATCTCGGCGCTCACCCTCTCACGCAACGGCAATGCGATCAGCTTGCATCGCCGTTTTGCCGAGGCCGGCGTGCACAGCCTGGCCGACCTGAAGGCCTGGACCGTTGCCAACCCCGGCCGCAAGCCTGTGCTGGCGATGGTGCATCCCGCCTCGATGCATAACCTGATCCTGCGGGCCTGGCTGGCCTCCGGCGGCATGGAACCCGGTCGGGATGTGGAGCTGATCGTGATCCCGCCGCCCCAGATGGTGGCCACGCTCAAGGCCGGCAGCATCGATGGTTTCTGTGTTGGGGAGCCATGGAACAGCCGCGCCGTGCAGGAGGGGCTGGGCACGGTGATCGCCACCGACGGGGAGCTCTGGAACGGCCACTGCGAAAAGGTGCTGGGCGTCCGTGAAGACTGGGCCGCCGCCCACCCGCTCACCCACCAGGCCCTGATCAAAGCCCTGATCGAAGCCTGCCGCTATTGCGATGATCCCGCCAACCGCGCCGATCTCAGCGAGCTGCTGGCCCGCAGGGAGTATGTGGGCGCCGACGAGTCCCTGCTGCGCCCGGGCCTGATTGGTCCTTTCGACCGTGGCCTGGGCGAGCCGCAGCCGATGCCGGAGTTCTTCCGCTTCTACGGGGCCCAGATCAACCCGCCCGACCCCAGCGATGCGGCCTGGATCCTCACCCAGCTGGCGCGCTGGGGCATCAGCCCCTTCCCGCTCAACTGGCAGGAGGTGATCGAGCGGGTGCAGCGCCCCGATCTTTACGCCGCCGCCGCCGAGTCGCTGGGCCTGCCGCTCCAGAGCCGGGCGTCCACAGCGCTGCAGCCGTTCGGAGCGCCAAGGCTCGACCCCGGCGACCCCCTGGGCTACCTCGAGGCGCTCGGCACCAACGGCGCGATCAGCCGCGAAACGGTTGTTTTGCCGCCCAGACCCGGCCCGATCCCCGTCTCCCCGTCCCCACTTCGCTGAGTCGCCAAGCCCATGCAGACCGAAACCATCACGGCGCCGCTGGCCGAACAGACCCGGGAACCCTTCCTGGTGATCGATGGCGTCTCGAAGGTGTACCCCACCAAGACAGGGCTCTTCCCCGTTCTCGACAACATTCAACTCAGCGTTGCCGAGTGTGAGTTCGTCTGTCTGATCGGCCATTCCGGTTGCGGCAAGTCCACCCTGCTCGACATGGTGTCGGGATTCCGCCAGCCCACCGAGGGAGAGGTGCGGCTGGAATCCCAGACGATTCAGGAGCCGGGGCCAGACCGGATGGTGGTGTTCCAGAACTATTCGCTGCTGCCCTGGCTGAGTGCCTACGACAACATCGCCCTTGCGGTGAACCATGTGTTCCCGGAGCTGAAACGCAACGGCCAGGCCCGGGAGCTGGTGGAGCGGAGCCTGGCCATGGTGGGGCTCACTGAAGCGGCCGACAAGAAGCCGGCAAGCCTCTCGGGGGGCATGAAGCAGCGGGTTTCGATTGCCCGGGCCCTGGCGTTGAGGCCCAAGGTTCTGGTGCTCGATGAGCCGTTCGGTGCCCTCGATCCAATCACCCGGGAGGAACTGCAGGAGGAGCTGCTGCGCATCTGGGCCGACCACAAGGTGACGGTGCTGATGATCACCCACGACATCGATGAGGCCCTGTTCCTCGCCGACCGGATCGTGATGATGACCAATGGCCCAGCCGCCACGATCGGCGAGGTGCTGGAGCTGCCGTTTGCGCGCCCACGGGATCGGGCCCGTCTGATGGAGCAGCCGGAATACTTTGATCTGCGCAATCGCGCGCTTGATTTTCTTTACCGCCGCTTCGCCCACGACGACGAATGAGCCGGGCCTCCCTGCTCAGACCCGCCCGACCCGGGCTCAGGCTGGAGCAGGGCCAATCCGTTCTGTTGGATGCCAACACGCCCCTGCTGAGCCTCGGCCTACGGGTGGAAGCGGGATTGGTGCGGGTCTACCTGCCCAGCCCCGAAGGGGTGGAGATCACGATCGGCTTCCTGCAGAGCGGGGAGGGCCTCAACCCGGAGACCGTGCTCCGGGACTGGGTGGGGCTGGAGGCGCTCTGTCCGGCCACCCTCTCCACCCTGACACCGGCCGATCCGCCCCCGAAGGCGGGCGAGGGCGTGGGCGACTGGATGCTGGAACTGCTGCTGATCCGTCACCTCAACCCATGCGAGCAGCGCCTCCAGGCTCTGCTGACCCTGCTGGTGCTGCGCTTGGGGCGACGCAACGGTGCCTGGTACGAACTGCCCATGCGCCTGACCCACGAACGCCTCGCTGAACTGATCGGCAGCACCCGGGTCACGGTCACCAAGATGATGTCGCGATGGCGGGAGACCGATCTGGTGGCTTACGGCGATGGCGGCAGCACGGGGCTGCGCCTGGCGCCGGCCCTGGTCGAGTCGGAGCGACTGGTGGCCTAAACGTCCACCGCCTCGAGGAACACCGCCGCCGCTTTGAGCTCGGGCTGCCTGGAAATCGGGCAACCCAGCTCGTGCATCAGGCGGTTGGCCTCACAGGGAGTCGCCTGGGCTGCCCCCCAGTGCATCGGCAGGAAGACCGTGCCCGGGCGGATGCGCCTGGTGATCGTCACCGTGGCCGTGAGGCTGCCCCGCCGGGAGCTGATCAAGGCCAGGCCACCCTCACGGAGGGCGGCGAGCTCGGCATCGTCGGGATGGACCTCCAGCAGCGGCTCCGGTTCCATCGCCAGCAGACGTTCCACCTTGCCGGTGCGCGTCATCGTGTGCCACTGGCTGAGATGGCGTCCCACGGTGAGCACCAGGGGGTAGTCGTCGTCGGGGGGCTCAGCCAGGCCAAGGGGTTGATCGGCCAGGAACCGCGCCCGGCCGCTGGGGGTGGGGAAGCGGCCCTCGGTGTACAGGCGGCTCCCACCACCACCGGGACGGGTGCCCAGGGGGAACGGCCACTGCTGGGGGCCGTGCTCGGCCAGCAACGGGTGGCTCAAGCCGCCATGGTCGCAGAGCCGGCCGCGGGTACAGGCGGTGAACTCGTCGTAGACCTCGGCGCTGGAGCCGTAGCTGAACAACTCGACGAACCCCAGGCGGCGGCCCAGCTCGGCGAACACGGCCCAGTCGGGGCGGGCTTCACCGGGGGGCGCTCGGAAGGCGGAGCAAAGGGTGACGCGGCGCTCGGAGTTGGTCATCACCCCGGCCTTCTCGCTCCATTGGGCCGCCGGCAACACCAGGTGCGCCACGGCTTCGGTTTCGGTGCCCACGTAGGCCTCCGACAGCACCACCAACGGGCAGCGGGCGACGGCGGCACGCACCCGATCGAGGAAGGGCAGACTCACCAGCGGGTTGGTGGCCGCCACCCACCACAGCCCCAGTTGATCGCGCTCCATCGCCTCGATCTGCCGCCACACATCCAGCCCCGGTTCGGCGGAGATCGCGCCCGGGGCCAGGCCCCAGTGGCGCTCCAACTCGGCCCGGTGCGTCGGCTCGGCCACGGCGCGGTAGCCGGGCAGCAACTGGGCCAGGCCCCCCGCCTCACGGCCACCCATGGCGTTGGGCTGGCCGGTGAGCGAAAAGGGCCCCGCCCCCGGCCGACCGATCTGGCCGGTGAGCAGGTGCAGGTTGATGATCCCGCTGACGGTCGCCGAGCCCTCCGCCGACTGGTTGACTCCCATCGACCACAGACTCAGCACCGCGCGGCTGCGTCCCCAGAGCCGAGCCACCTCCTGGAGCTGCTCTTCGCTGATGCCGCAGAGCTGGGCGACCCGGGACGGCGTCCACTCCTGGAGCAGCGCGGCGTAGGCGGTGAAGCCCTCGGTCGCTTGCTCGATGAAGCTGTAGTCGATCGCGGCCTGCTTCAGCAGCAGATGGCCCATGCCATGCAGCAGCACCAGATCGGTGCCGGGGTGGATGGCGAGGTAGTGGTCGGCGATGCCGATGGTGGCGGTTTCGCGCGGATCGACGACCACCACCCGAAGCTCATCGGGGTCACGGCGCTTGCGATGGCGCTTGACGAGCCGCTGGAACAGAACCGGATGGCACTCAGCGATGTTGGCACCGATGACGAACACCGTGTCGGCGACATCGAGATCGTCGTAGCAGCAGGGGGGCCCATCGGAGCCGAGGCTGCGGGCGTAGCCCGACACCGCCGAACTCATGCACAGGCGGGAGTTGGCATCGAAGTTGTTGCTGCCCAGGGCCCCCTTGAACAGCTTCTGGGCCAGGTAGTAGTCCTCGGTGAGGAACTGACCCGATCCATACATCGCCAGGCCCTGCGGCCCCAGCTCGGCGCGCACGTTCTGGATCTGCCGCACCAGAATCTCGAAAGCCTGCTCCCAGTCGATCGGGGTGAAGGTCTCATCGGTGCGCTCGCGGTACAGGGGCGTGGTGAGGCGGCCGCGGTCGAGCGTTTCGCCAACGGTGGCCCCCTTGATGCACACCTGCCCCAGGGAGGAGGGGTGCTGGCGATCACCCCGGGCCGTCCAGCTGCCACCCAGTTCGGCCGGGGGTTTGAGATCGAGGCCGCAACCCACACCGCAATAGGGACACTGGGCGCGGGCGTTGCCGGACTCGGCGCCACTCACCACTTGCGGTAGGGCAGGAACTTGCCATTCATCGTCACCTTCACCCGATCGCCCTTGGGGTCCTCCATCCGATCGACATGGAGGGTGAAGTCGATCGCCGACATGATGCCGTCGCCGAACTTTTCCTGGATCACATCCTTGAGCGGCAACCCATAGACCTGCAGGATTTCAAAGAAGCGGTACAGCAGGGGATCGGTGGGAATCACCGGATTGAGGGCTCCCTTCAGCGGGTAGGCGGTGAGCTCATCGAGCAGGGAGGCCTCGAGCTGCAGAGCCGTCAGCAGCGTGGAGGCCTCCTGGGCGGTCGCCGTCGCCTGGCCATGCAGCAGGCTCGCCACCCAGACCTCATCGGTGCCGATCAGGGCGCCCAGATCAGCGAAGCTCAAACCAAGCCGACGCTTGGCCGCCAGCAGCGTGGTGGTGAGCTCGGAAGGGACCGAAGCGGCGGCCATGGCTGGTGGGAACGGTGGCCGGACCCTACGGAGCGACCAGGGCCGCTCCAGTGGCAACCACTACGGAATCGATGGGCTCGGCGCTGCCCTCGGAATGGGGGCGCCATAGGGTGAGCCGCTGCCGCCGTTGGCCTTGGACCCGCGGACCATGCCCCCCCTGCGGACCTGCCTGCTCAGTGGCGGCGAGAGCCGCCGCATGGGCCGCGACAAGGCCCTGCTGCCCCACCAGGAAGGGGGCAGCTGGCTAGAGCGCAGCCTGCGCTTGCTGGCCCTGGCTGGCGCCCCGATCACTGTGCTCAGCCGGCACCCCAGCCACCTGGAGCTGGCCCGAGCCATCGCCCCCTCCCTGGCGGTGCCGCTGGAGGTGCTCGAAGAACCGGCCCCCTGGGAGGGGCCCCTGCGGGCCCTGGCCCGGCTGATGGAGCACCACCCGGGTGCCCTGCTGTTGCTCTGTCCCGTCGACATGCCCTGGCTGGATGGCGCCAGCCTCGACATCCTTTGCCAGGAAGCGCATCGCGACCCCGGGCAGGTGCTGGTGGCCCACGATGGCGAACGCCTGCAGCCGCTGCTGGGGATCTACCCAGCCGATCGACAGCAGCGGACCTCGGTTCAGGCGCACCTCGCCCTGGGCCGCCGCAGCCTGCAGGGCTGGCTGGAGGCGGTGGGTGCCCGCAGCGTGCCCTTGCCGGCCGCCGCCCTGCGCAACGCCAACGACCCCGCCACCGCCGCCGCGCTCTGGCCCTAGCGTGCGCCCCATGGCGCAAGGTCCCCTGGATCAGCTCGGCCGGCCCCTGGGGGTGCTGCGCCTGTCGCTCACGGCCCGCTGCAACCTGGCCTGCCCCTACTGCTGCCCGGAGGGCACGGATCCCCCTGAGCTGCTCAGTCAGGGCGAGCGCGTTCAGCTGGTGGAGACCGCCGTATCCCTTGGGGCGCACACCCTGCGGCTCACCGGTGGTGAGCCCTTGCTGCATCCAGGGCTCGAAGCACTGATTGCGGCCCTTCAACCCCTGCGCCAACGGGCCGAAGGCGATCGCCGCGGCCGTCTGCGCGAGATCGCCCTCACCAGCAATGGGGTGTTGCTGAGCGCTGAACGGGCCCGGGCGCTCAAGGCGGCGGGGTTGGACCGAATCACCCTCAGCCTCGATGGCAGCGATGGCGCCAGCGTGGCGCGCATGGCCGGGCTGACCGGGGGGACCGCCGCCGGAGCGGTGGTGCTGGAGAAGGTGCTCGCGGCCATCGAGCACGCCCGCGCGGCGGGCTTTGATCCAGCCACCGGGGCGCTCAAGCTCAACGCCGTGCTCACCCGCGGCGGCAACGGCGACCAGCTGCTGCCCCTGGCGCAGCTGGCCCGGGAGCGGGGGCTGGAGCTGCGCCTGATCGAGTTCATGGATGTGGGCCATCGCAACGGCTGGTCAGCCGATCAGGTGCTGAGCGCCGCCGAGATGGTGGCCCGCCTCGGCGAGCGCTGGCCCCTGGAACCCATCGGCCGCAGCGCCCACGGCACCGCCAGCCGCTGGCGTTACCGCGATGGCGAGGCGCACGTTGCCGTGGTGGCCTCGATCAGCGCCCCCTTCTGCGGCGACTGCAACCGCTTGCGCGTCACCGCCGATGGGATCGCCTACGGCTGCCTGTTCGCCACAGGCGGCACCGATCTCAAACCCTGGCTGCGGCCCGCCCTCGATGGGAGTGGCCTGGCACGCAACCTGGGGGGCCTGTGGGAGGCGCGCACCGATCGCTACAGCGAGGAGCGCCAGGAGCAACAACGGGTTGCGAGCAGCCCACAAGCCGCGGCCCCACGGGCCGAGATGGCCTACCTCGGGGGTTGAGCACTGGTGACCCTGCTGCGCTACTTCGCCAACCTGCGCCCGGGCAAGCAGGTGCTCTGGTGCTACCTGATCTGGTACCTGGTCAGCGCCTTCGCCCTGTTCGAGCCCGACCCCCTGCTGTGGCTGAACTCCCTGGGCCTCAGCGTGATCATCGGTGTGGGCCTGATGCTCAGCGTCTCCAGGGATGTCGCTTCGCCAACCGATCCCTGGCAGACCCTGCGGCTGTTCCTGATGCCGTTCTGCGTGTCGAGCTTCGCGGCGCTCACCAAGGGGAAGGGCTACGTGCTGCTGGTCCCCGCTCGAGGAGAGGTGCTCACCGTTTCCCTGGTCGCCTGCGGCGGATTTCTGCTGGCCTGCCGACTGCTCAAGACCCAGCGGCGCGCGGGCTGAGACCGAACGCGGGACGTTGGTTCTCAACCGGGCGCCGCGGCGTTGATCAGCACCGCTGCCGCCTCCCGTGCGGCCTGGGCCGCACGGGGATCGCGCTCGAGGAACGACAACACGAGTGCGCCTTCGAGCAGGAGATGCAGCTGACGGGCCAGATGAGAGGGATCAGCGATCCCGAGTTCGTGGCATTGCTCCTCCATCAGCGCGCGGCAACCTGCCTTGAATGTCTCCGCGGCCTGGCGGGGGCGATCGGTGGCCTCGGGGTACTCACTGGCCGCCTTGATGAACAGACACCCGTGGAAATCGGGGGAGCGGACCCAGTCCGCCAGCCAGTCGAACACCGCCAGGAGCCGGCCTTGGCTCCCTCCCGCCGCGCGGGCAAGCCGGGCGGTGAGCGCCGCACTGATCTGCCCGGCCAGGCGTTCCAGCACGGCGGCGATCAGCTCTTCCTTGGAGCCGAACTGCTTGTAGAGCGTCATTTTGGCCACCCCGGCCTCGGCCAGCAGGGTGTCGATGCCCACGGCCCTGTAGCCCTGACGCGAGAAGAGATCCTGGGCCGTGCTCAGCAGGGCCTCACGCTTGGCGGAAGCCCGGTTAACGGTGGCGCTGGCGGTCATGGCGCTCATGTTGTGAACAAAGCCTAGACAGTAGACAGAACAGTCTGCTACCTATAAGGAGACAGAACGATCTGTCTGATCTCTCTCGGTCTGTGCCGTGGGCCCCCCTTTCCCTTTACGGGGGCTCCACCTCAGCCATTGCACCCCTTCGCGCCTCACTGCCATGCTTCGTCTCCACGGCCACGAACTCTCCGGCAACAGCTACAAAGTGCGCCTGCTGCTCGAGCTTCTCGGGGTTCCCTACGAATGGGTGCGCGTCGATCTGATGCAGGGCGAGCACAAGTCCGAGCCCTTTCTGGCGCTCAACCCCTTCGGCCAGGTGCCCGTTCTGGAATCGGACGACACCATCCTTTCCGATGCCCAGGCGATCCTCTACTACCTGGCGGCCCTCCAGGGCGACGGCGAATGGCTCCCCAGTGAGCCTCTGGCGCAGGCCAGGGTGGTGCGCTGGCTCTCCACAGCCGCCGGGGAGGTCAGGCAGGGCCCCGAGAGCGCCCGTCTGCACCACCTCTTCGGGGTCACCAGCCTTCCGATCGAGCGCGCCTTGGAGAAGGCCGCCTTCATCCTCGACCAGTTGGAGCGCCACCTGAGCGATCGACTCTGGCTGGAGCTGGATCGCCCCACCATCGCCGACATCGCCGTTTTCCCCTACGTGGCCTTGGCGGGGGATGGGGGCATCGATCTGGCTCCCTATCCCAACGTTTGTGCCTGGATCGGACGCATCCAGGCGCTGCCGGGCTACAGAGCGATGGCGGGCCTGAAGGCCTGAGCGGAGCATCCACCGATGACCCAGCACTACCTGCATCGCCATCTCACCCCCGCCGTCGGGGAGGCCCAGCGCCAGGCCTATGGGCAGAGCCAGGCGGTACCACCGGCCCCCGCGTCCGATCGGCTCGGGGCGAAGGAAACCGCCTTCATCCAAGCGCGCGACAGCTTCTACCTGGCCAGCCTCACCGAGACGGGCGCGCCCTACCTCCAGCACCGCGGTGGCCCGGTGGGCTTTCTGAAGGTGCTGGATGACCACACCCTTGGTTTCGCCGACTACGGGGGCAACCGGCAGCTGCTCACCACGGGACACCTCCGCCGCGATCCGCGGGTGGCTCTGTTCCTGATGGATTACGGCGCCCGGCGGAGACTGAAGCTTGACGGCGAGGCCGCGGTCGTTTCCCTCGACGGCGATTCATCTCTGCGGCAACGGCTGTGGCTGGATGAGTCAGAGGCCGGTGAACCTGAGCGCCTCTTCCGCATCAAGGTGGAGGCCTTCGACTGGAACTGCCCGCAATTCATCACCCCCCGTTTCACGGCAGCGGAGGTTGAGGCGCGGGAACGGCCGTTGCGGGAACGGATCGCGTCCCTGGAGCAGGAGCGGCTCCAGGCTCAGCATCCCGCTTGCGAACCTTCGTCGCACCAACCCGACCGTTGAAGGAGCCTCTGCTGGGGATTCAAGTCCCCAGGCAGATTGATCGCCGGAATCCCCGGCCAGAGGCCCGGCGCTCAACCGGGCATCCAGCCACCGAATTGCAGCTCCAGGGCTTTGAGCGGAGCCAGCAACTCCTGGAAGGACTGCTGCGAAACGGGATCAGGCAGCACAACCTCTTGACCGGTAAGGATCGCCTCCAGGGAGGCTTTGGCCACATCGATCGGGGCGACCTTCTCCACGGGAAGACCCTCGGCCATCGCCGTATCCACGGGCCCTGGGTAGACCCCGACCACCAGGGTGCCCTGGGAGGCCAGTTCAGCACGGATTCCCTGGGTCAACGAATGGAGGGCGGCCTTGGAGGCGCTGTAGGAGCTGAACAACGGTGCATTGGCAACAGCAACCACAGACATCATGTTGACGATCGCGCCGCCGCCGTTCGCCTTCAGGACCGGCGCGAAGGTTCTCACCATCGACAGCGTGCCGAAGTAGTTCGTTTCCATTTCCCAGCGGGCCGTCTCGATACTGGAGGGGGTGAACAGGCCCCCTGAGCCAAGCACCCCAGCGTTGTTGATCAGTAAGGAGATGTCTCCAGCGATGGCGGCGACGTTCTGAACCTGATCGATCTGAGTGATATCGAGGGCAAGCGGCAGGATGCGCTCCGGGGCGAGGGCAACCAGCTCTTGCAGGCTCTCCAGGGAGCGTGCTGTGGCATGGATGCGGCGCACGCCGCCCTCGAGCAGGGCCTCGACGAAAGCGCGGCCGATGCCGCGGTTGGCACCGGTGACGAGGGCGCTGGTGTTCGAAAGCTCCATGGATCGCTGGGCTGAGTGGTCAGACCAAAGCGTGTTCCATTCCCATGGATTTGAGAAGAGGGCCAATGAGACTAGAATTCATTCCATTGGCGAATGATTGAACCGTGGATCGGCTGACCCTGCTCCAGGTCTTCGTTCGGGTGGTGGAGCTGGGGAGCTTTTCGGCCGCCTCCAGGGAGCTGGGCACGTCCCAGCCCACCGTGAGCAAGCAGATCGCCAGCTTGGAGCGCAACCTCGACGTGCAACTGCTGCGCCGCTCCACCCGTCGGTTGAGCCTGACCCCCGAAGGAGAGCGGCTCTTCGCCCATTGCCAACCAGCCCTGGATGCGCTGGCAGCAGCAACGGCCAGCGTCGGTCAACGGAACCGCCTGGAAGGCTGCCTGCGGGTGTCGTGTCCGGTGGCCTTCGGCCAGCAAGTGGTCATGCCATTTGTGCGCTCGTTCCTGGAGCGCCATCCAAGACTTCAGCTGGATCTGAAGCTCAGCGACGCCTTCGTCGATCTGGTGGAAGAGGCTGTGGATGTGGCGATTCGGATCGGCGAGATCCGCGACCCATCCCTGATCGCCTATCCCATCGGCATCACCCGGCGCGTCACCGTGGCGGCCGCCACGTATTTCGCCGCGCGGCCCGTTCCCCAGACTCCCGATGACCTCCTCCATCACAATTGCCTCCTCTTCAGCCGCCATACGTCGCTGAACGACTGGCACTTTGACCATCCCCTCCATGGGCCCCTACGGGTGAGCGTCGGAGGAAACTTCCGAACCGACAACTCCTCGGTGATCCGGGAGGCTGTTCTCGCCGGCATGGGGATTGCCGTCTGTCCTGTCTGGCTCTTTGGCGAAGAGATCGCCTCCGATCGGCTACAGGTTGTTCTTGAGGCCTACCAGCCCAAACCATTGCCGATCCACGCGCTGCACCGCCCGGATCGCTTCGTTCCAGCCCGGGTCCATGCCTTCATCCAAGCCATCAGCCATCACTTCAGAAGGCATCCATGGGTCTCCTGCGATCCACTGGCACCTGAACAGGACGCCATGCCATCGCCACCAGGAAGGAGCTCGCGCATGGACCAGCAGGGCGCTGCGGTCTGAGGCTGGCCGCGCGTGCCATGAACGCTTCGTCGTTCCCCTCGCTGGAGCAGAACGAGCCCCGCCCTGGTAGCGACAGCCTCCAAGGCCTGATTGATGAAGGAGAGTCCCATGGCCAGCGGCAACAGCGGGCCGGGCTGGGCTGGCCTCGCTGGCCTAGCTGGAACGCTCAGCAGCCCGGGCGGCCCGCTCCTGGATCAACAGGGCCACCAGGCCGGTCCAGCCCGTCTGGTGGCTCGCGCCCAGGCCGGTGCCGTTGTCACCATGGAAATACTCATGGAACAGATGCAAGGGCTGTCCGCCGGCATCGCTGAGGAAGGCGGCGGAGGCGCCGTAGGCCGGCGCAGGTCCGTGGCCATAGGGGAGAAAAAGGGCGATCAACCGGTCGGTGATCAGGTCGGCGGCCTGCTGGAGGCTCATCCAGCAGCCCGAACCGGTGGGGCATTCCACCAGGAAGTCGTCACCGGCGTAGCGGTGGAACTGGTGCAGGGCCTTGATCAGCAGGTAGTTGACTGGAAACCACACCGGGCCGCGCCAATTGGAGTTGCCCCCGAACAGGCCGGAACAGGATTCCGCCGGCTCGTAACCGACCCGGTGCTCGTGGCCTTCGAACGAGAACACATAGGGGTGCTCGGCGTGGTGGCGGGAGAGGGAGCGGATGCCGTGGTCGCCGAGGAATTCGGCGGGATCGAGGAGGCGATTCAGGATGCGGCGGAAGCGATCCTGCGCCACGAAGCGGTTAGGGCTGAGGTAGGTGAGGGCGAGCAGGCGGCGGGCCTTCTGCCCCCGGGTCTCCATGCAAGCCACGTTGACCTTGAGATCAGGCCGGTGACAAATGAACCACTCCAGCCGCTCCTTGAACTTCGGTAGTCGCTCAAGCACATCGGGCTCCAGGATCGCTGTGGCGAAGAGGGGAATCAGCCCCACCATCGAGCGAATCTTCAGGGGCAGGCGGCTGCCATCCGGCAGATGCAGCACGTCGTAGAAGAAGCCGTCCCCATCGTCCCAGAGCCGGTTGCCACCACTGCCGATGGGATTCATCGCCGCAGCGATGTAGAGGAAATGCTCGAAGAACTTCGTCGCCATGTCCTCGTAGACGGGATTTTCCAGCGCCAGCTCGAGAGAAATGGTGAGCATGTTGAGACAGAACATGCCCATCCAGCTGGTGCCATCGGCCTGCTCGATGAAGCCCCCGGTGGGCAGAGGCGCGCTGCGATCGAACACACCGATGTTGTCGAGCCCGAGGAAGCCTCCCTGGAAGATGTTGTTGCCCTCTGCATCCTTGCGGTTCACCCACCAGGTGAAATTGAGCAGCAGCTTCTGGAACACCCGCTCAAGAAAAGGTCGATCACCTGTGCCGTTAGCCCGCTTCTCCATGCTGTACACCTGCCACGTGGCCCAGGCGTGGACAGGCGGATTGACATCGTCGAAGGCCCATTCGTAGGCGGGCAGCTGTCCGTTGGGATGCATGTACCACTCCCGCGTCAACAGATCGAGTTGCTGCTTGGCGAAGCCGGGATCCACCAGGGCGAGGGGCACGCAGTGGAAGGCCAGATCCCAGGCGGCGAACCAGGGGTACTCCCATTTGTCGGGCATCGACAGAACGTCGTCGGCGTGGAAGTGCTGCCACTGATGGTTGCGGCCGAGCCGGTGCCCCGGTGGCGGCGGCGTGGGCGGATCCCCCTCGAGCCAGTCGCGGATCACATAGAGGTAGGTCTGCTTGCTCCAGAGCAGCCCGGCCAGGGCCTGGCGCTGCAGGTCGCGCAGGGGGGCCGGCAGGGAGGCCGGAATCAGCTCGGCGTAGAAGGCGTCGGCCTCCTGCTGGCGCGCCAGGAAGATGGCCTCGAAGCCGCCCCCAAGGGGATCGTCCGGGAGCCGGCGATCCACCAGCCGCAAGCGCAGTACCCGGGTTTCCCCCGCCGCCAGAGGCAGGACGTAGTGCAGGGCGGCCTTGGTGCCGATGCCTTCGGGATGCACAGCCCCCCGCTCGCCCTCCACCACGCAGTTGTTGATGCCGTCCTTCACGAAGGGGCTGGGGTTCTCCGCGCCGAAGAGCTTTTGGGCATTGGTCTCGTTATCGGTGGCCAGCAGCTCGGGCTGCGCGCCCCTGGAACCATCGGGGGCCGCGTCCAACGCTTCGGCATGCAGCCAGAATTCGCCCATGGCAGGGTGGCTCGCCACCAGGCTGAGCCAGGGCACGGCGTCCGGGGCAACGGCCGGGATCGAGCCTGATGCGGATCGCCCGTCGGGACTGATCGAAGGGCGCGGTTCATCGCCTCCCCAGCTCCAGGTGTTGCGAAACCAGAGCGTGGGCAGCAGGTGAAGGGTGTGGGGATCGGGCCCGCGGTTGGTGACGCTGAGGCGGATCAGGATGTCGTCAGGGGCTTGCTTGACGTACTCCACCTGCACGTCGCAGAAGCGATCGCCCGCGAAGATGCCGGTGTCGAGCAGTTCATATTCAGGCGCGTCGCGGCCCCGGCGGCCGTTCTCCTCGATCAGTTCCTCGTAGGGGAAGCGGCCATGGGGGTAGCGGTACAGCCCCTTCATGAAGCTGTGGCTGGGGGTGTTGTCGCGGTGAAAGTAGATCTCCTTGACGTCCTCCCCGTGGTTGCCCTGGGAGCCACTCAGACCGAAGAGCCGTTCCTTGAGGAAGGGGTCCAGGCCATTCCAGAGGGCGAAGGAGAAACAGAGGCGCTGGTGGTTATCGCAGAGGCCCAGCAGGCCGTCCTCCCCCCAGCGGTAGGCCCGGGAGCGGGCCTGATCGAAGGGGAAATGGTTCCAGGCCTCGCCATCGCCGCTGTAGTCCTCGCGGACCGTTCCCCACTGGCGGTCGCTGAGGTAGGGCCCCCAGCGGCGCCAGCGCTCCTCACGGAGGTCGTCAGCGACGAGCCGCTGCCGTTCAGCCGACACGGTTTGCCGCCACGGGGCCCCGCACCAGCACCGGCACCCGCTTGAACGCCGGGGTACCGCTGCGGGGATCGCTGGGGGCCCGGATGATCGCGTTCACCTCCGGATAGAACATCAGCGCCGCCCCCTTGCGGATCTCGCCGGGGATGATCTCCACGTTCTCCAGGGCGCCGGCCTCCCCCTGTACCGTCACGCGCTGGTGGGCGCGCAGGCCCGAGCGCTTCAGATCGGCGCGGTTCATCAGGATCGTGTTCCGGTGGGGCATGCCCCGGTAGGCGTCGCCCTCCTTGTAGACAACCGTGTTGTGCTGGGAGTAGCTGCGCGCCGTGATCAACGCCAGCACCAGCCCCGCATCTCCCGGCGCCAGGCCGCCGAAGTGGGCCAGCTCGGGCAACACCAGCTCCGGCAGGGGTGTGGGCTCCATCCGCGCTTTCCCGGATGGCGTGGGGAACGTCGGCTCGCTGAACAGCCTCCCCTGCACACTGAATTCCTGCTTGGTGGCATCGATGCTGGCGATCGGGCCATACCCCGGCACGGTGCGGGCGATCAGCTGGCGCACGTAGAGCGGATCCTGGTGCTGGGACCAGTCCAAAGGATCGCTGCCCAGCAAGCGGGCCGCCAGGGTGGAGAGGAAGCCCACCTCGCTGATCAGATCGGCGCGCTTGAGGTGGGTGCGGCCGGGCTCGTTGAGGCGCACGAAGTTGTTGCCCGCTTCGGTGGTGGTGCGGTGCGGCGTCTCGAAGCGGTTGAACACCGGCAGCACCAGGGTGCGCTTCGCCCCCAGCCCATGGAAATGACCCTGGTTGGGTTTGGTGGCGAGATAGATCAGGGTGTCGATCCGCCCCAGGGCCCGTTTCGCCTGGGCCGAATCGGGGTTGGCGCCCCAGAGGTTGCCGCCCAGGCAGAGCAGCGTGTCGACGTTGCCGGCTTCGGCCGCCTCGATCAGGGCGCGGGTGTCGTAGCCGGGCACACGGCTGAGGGGCCGGCCCAGCAGCTGCTCAAGCGCCCGCTGCATCTCGGCGTGCAGCTTCACGCTCACCCCCATCGAGCCGAAGCCCTGGACGTTGGAGTGGCCGCGGATCGGCATCGTGCCCGCTCCGCTCCGGCCGACGTTGCCGCTCAGCAGGGCAGTGTTGGCGATGGCGTGCACGTTGGCGGTGCCGTTGGCGTGGTGGGTGATGCCCATCGCCCAGGCGAACACCACGCCCTTGGCCCGGGCGATCACGGCGGCGGTGTGCTCGAGCTCCTGGCGGCTGAGGCCGCAGCAGGCGGTGATCGCCTCCCAGGGGGAGGAACGCAGCTGCTCCAGCACCGCCTCGGAGCCTTCGGTGTGGGCGGCGAGGAAAGCGTGGCGCACCTGGTGGGCCTCCAGCAGGGCCTTCTGGATCCCCAGGAACACCGCCGTATCACTGCCGGGAATCGGCTGCAGGAACAGCGAAGCAATCTCTGAGCCCCGCAACATCGATTGGATCGGGAAGGCCGGAGAGCCGAACTTGAGCAGGCCCACCTCCAGCACCGGATTGATCACGATCACGGAGCCGCCGCGCTCCCGCAGGCGGATCAGCTCGTTCATCAGCCGCGGATGGTTGGCCGGCGCATTGGAGCCCACCAGCACCACGCAGTCGGCCTGCTGCAGGCTCTCCAAACTCACCATCGAGGTGCCCGAGCCGAACACCTCGTCCAGCCCCACGGTGGAGGGGGCATGGCAGAGGTCGGAGCAGTCGGCCAGGTTGCCCGAGCCCAGCGCCCGCACCAGCAGCTGCAGCAGGTAGGCGGCCTCATTGGAGGAGCGGCCGGAGCTGTAGGAAGCCAGCCGCTCCGGCGGCACGCGGAAGGCGGCCTCGGCCAGCTCGAAGACCTCGTCCCAGCCGAGGCGTTCGTAGTGGCTGCGGCCCTCCCGCAGAATCAGGGGATGGCTGAGGCGCCCCAGCCGGTCGGCCTCCAGGGAGCTGAGGGTCTGCAGCTCCGCCAGGCTGCGCTGGGCGAATACGCCCTCGCTCACCGCCGGCTGCAGTTCCGCCGCGATCGCCTCGACGCTCTTGAGGCAGCGCTGCAGCGGTTCACCCAGCTCATCGACGAAGCCGCCGTTCTGACCTCCCGTGCCCCAGGCGCAGGAGAGGCAGGCGCTCTTGTGCAGCAGCGTCTGCCACAGCAGCGGGCCGCGGGGGGACAGGGTGGCCTTGGCCCAGCCGTCGATCACGGGCCAGCCGCCCCCGGAGCTGGGGGTGCCGCTGGATCCGGGCTGTTCTGCCTTCACGATGCTCGCTGCGACGGCCACTGGTTCAGGATGGCGCGCCCCACCGCCCGCAGGGCCCAGGCGCGGGTTTCGGCTTGTTGCCGCCGATACGATCAAGGCCCATCCACAGGATCCGGCATCCCCCCAGTCACAGCGCACCGGACTCAGATCCTCTACGGCTGCGCCGGCACGTTCCTGGGCCAGTCGGGCCTGTTCATCGATTTGCCCTCCCTTCCGCTCCTGGCGCGCGACTTTCAGGTGAGCGCCGCCGCCAGCCAGGGGTCGATCACCGCCTACGCGCTGGGCTACGGCTTCTCGCAGTTGGTCTGGGGCCCTCTCTCCGATCGCTGGGGCCGCCGGCCCACGGCTCTCACAGGCCTGGCCCTTTTCAGCCTGGCCAGCCTGCTGCTGCTGGTGGTCTCGGGCTTTGCTCCATTCCTGATCATGCGCCTGATCCAGGGCATCGGCGCGGGCTGCGGCACCTCGGTGTCACGGGCCTGCCTGCGCGATGTCTTCAGCGACCGGCAGCTGACCAGGGCCATGTCTTTCGTTGCCATGAGCTATGCCGTGGCACTTGGCCTGGCGCCCTTTCTGGGCGGACTGATCGCCCGGGTGGCTCCATGGCGCGCTGATTTCCTGCTGCTGGCGCTGTTGGGGGCGGCCACGGCCGCGCTGCTCTCCCGCGGGCTCAATGAAGTCCGCCGCCTGGCCCCGGCGGAGCGGCGAGCGGCTTTGGGGCTGGGCGAGATCGCCTTGGGCTATGGCCGCCTGGCCCGTGATTACCGCTTCCTGGTGCCCACCTTGATTGCCACCTTCGGCACCGGGCTAATGGTGGTCTACGGCGCGGTCAGTCCGTTTGATTTCGAGAAGGGATTTGGCTTCAGCCCGTCTCAGTTCGGTGCCGTCTCCCTCAGCCTGAGCGTGCCTTATCTGCTCGGCGCCGCCATCGTGAGCCGCTGGGTGATGGGCCTGGGCCAGGAGCGGTTGCTGCGTGGCGGGCTCGGCGCGGTGTTGGCCGGTGCTGGGTTGATGCTGGTGCTGGGGTTGGCGGGCCGCTTCGGTGCCGCTTCCCTGCTGCTGCCGATGCTCGTGGTCACCCTGGGCGCCGGCCTCCTGGTTCCGATCGGCCTGGCCATGCCGATGCAGGCGTTCCCCGCCCAGGCTGGACAGGCCACGGCGCTGACGGGCTTCCTGCAGCAGGAGGGAACGGGCCTGCTGGTGGCCATGGCTGTGGGTATATCCGTCAGCTCCCAGGTGCCCCTGGCCCTGGCCCTGTTGGCCCTTGGCGCGATCCTGGCGCTGCTGGTGCGCGCCTACGGCCGCCTTGACCCGCGTCGATGACCGAGCCCCTCCCAGTTGAGGTGGTCTGGGTTTTCGTTGCCGCGATCCCAGCGAGCTGCCTGAATTCCGCTGGATCAATACGGTACTCAGGAACCTAAACATCAGCTTCAGCGGCACGATTCACGCCTCGCGATTCGACAAGAATGTCGATCGCGACTTAAGAGTTTGCGAAAAACCGTCTAAACAGTCGCCTTTTCCCTTCCATCGCGCTCCTGGGTCGCCGATCGGACTGGATTCCGGCGTTTCAGCGGCTCGGAGCACCTGATTTCGCTCGTTTTGCCCTGTTTGGGCTCTCCGGCCGCCGCCGGGTGGCCACACCTCTGGTCAACATGGTGTTCATGCCGCCTCCGGCGCCGGCTACTCCTTCGGAGAAGGCTGCGCCAAGAGCAGGTTCCCCAGGCGGATCAGGTTGTAGGCGATCCGGTGCAGGCCAGACACGGCGCTGACGCTTTCGGTGCCGCGAACGTTGAACTGGCGCAGTCCCCCGAATGCTTTGATCCAGCCAAACACCTTCTCGATCCCCCGGCGGGCGTTGATCGATTGGGCGTAGCCCTGGTGGCGAGTGGTGCGGCGATCGATCGCTGAGCCACCTGATCGTGCCGTGTTTTGCGCCACATGTGCTGTGACACCTATCCACCGCATCTCAGCGACGAATCCCTTGGTGTCGTAGTTCTTGTCGGCGCCGATGGTCTTCTGGTGGGCACCGGCCAGGTCTGCAGCCATTGATTGGGCGGCATCACGCTCACCAGTGCCGTTGGCAGGTGTGACCCTGTCGTCAACGATCAGGTCATGGCGGTTGTCCATGAGTACATGACCCCTGTAGCTCAGCTGCGCTGAATGGGCGATGGACTTGAGCGCCAACAAGGCGTTGGGATCGGTGCTGGAGCGGTGGGTGTCATTGCTGATCTTGATGCCGCGGAAATCTCCTTCCGCCCGTTTTTTGCCGGGCTTGGGGGCACCGAAACCCTCACCAGGGCCAGTCGGTGGTGGCGGTGGGTCCTCCTCGCCATCAATCCGCTTCAGCGAGGCATGGGAAGCCCAGGCCTGCAACAGGGTGCCGTCCACCGAAAAATGCTCGTTGCTGAGCAGTGTTTTGACCTCCGGAGCACCGATCAGCTTCTCCAGGAATTTGCCCATCACGCGCTCGTTCAAGAGCCGCTGCCTGTTCTTGGTCAACGTGGTGGGGTGCCAGATCGGATCGTCGGGGCTCAGGTCCACAAACCAACGGAACAGCCGGTTGTCGTGCAGCTGCTCCAGGAGCAACCGCTCCGAGCGGATCCCGTAGAACGCTTGCAGCAAAGAGGCCAGCAAGAGCTGCTCGGGCGGCACCGATGGCCGACCTTCTGGGGCATACAGCTCGCAGAAGGAGGAATTGAGTCGATCAAGGGCCGGATCCGCCAGCTTCCGGATCCGCCTGAGGGGATGGCTGGCCGGGATTCGCTCCTCGATCGACACGTAGGAGAACAGGGAGCCGCTGCGCTCCTGTTCTCCTCGCATCTCAGCCAGGCAGTTGGCTCATTTTCACAGAGCTGGCGGGTTTTTTCAACGAACTCCCCCGAAACGGATAGCTGAAGGCAGGCAGGCCCGCACCCCACCAGACCACTCCAGACAAGGAGCGCCATGCCGAGGTCTGTGCCAAGACTGGGGCACTCCAGGTGGCGAGAAGGACAACCACAAGGGCCAGAACGGAAGCCAACCCCAGAAACCATGAGCGCCGAATCGACGCCAGGGCCTTGATGTGCATCAGCGACAGCGCAGGGGGGAATGCCTTGGAGCAACGGGTATATCGCCACGGGCTCAGTGAGGCTTTGTGCGACAGGATGCGAAACGAACCATTTCATCCATTGGCGTTCCGGTGTGAAGCCAGTTCACCCAACTCTCGGTAGGGACAGATGGGTGGACAAGCTTGGCCGAGAGCAACACTGAGACCGCCATGGTGATCAGCAGAGGGACATCATTTTTGGATCAGCTCGCCACCTTCCTGGCGGATCTGCGCCTACGCCTGGCTGAGCCTGATCCCTCGCTGCAGCGTCAGTTGCGGCTGGTCTGGCTGGATACGGCGGCTACAGCCATCGCCAACCTTTCGGAACCCGAGCTGGTGGCGCTGCAGGAGCAGTACGGCCGCCTGTCGCCTGGAGAGCACCGACTACCTGGATTTCATACAGCGCTCTCACCGGCCGCGTCCGCACTGGTGCTGGCGGCCTCCTGCTGCTGGGATGAACTGGTGGAGGGCTTTGCACCAGCCCATGGCCGACCGGCACTGCACGCAGTTCCGCTGTGCCTGAGCCTTGGGCGAAGCCTGGACAGCAGGCTGGACAAGGCGCTGGAGGCCCTCCTGTTGGCCTATGAACTGGGGGCCCGGTTGGGGGAGTGCTACCGGGTTCCACCGGGGGAGCATGTGGACGGTACCTGGGGCACGGCCGTGGCGAGCCTGGCGGCCGCCGTGATGCTGGAGATCGGCTCCAGCGGCGAACGGAGGGCGGTGAGCGCGGCTCTCTGTCAGATGAGCCGCAGTCTCTTCGCACCGGTGCAGGAGGGGGCCAGCTGCCGGCTGCTCTACCCCGGCCTCGCGGCCAGCCGCGGGCTGGATCTGGCCGTGGCGGCGGCTGCCGGTTGGCGTGGCTCAGAGGCCCTCGATCACGATCCGGTGCTGCTGGCGCTGAAGGCCATGCCACTCGATCTGGCACCGCGCAGCAGCTTGGCGATCAGCGGTGGCTACGTGAAGCTGCTGCCTGGAGCGCGTCACCTGCACTACGCCGCCGAAGCGGCGCGGCTCTGGCGTCAGCGCCATGGCCCCGTGCGTGATCTGGACTCATCACCGGAGTCCTTGGAGGGGGCGGGCCCCATCCAGGTGCGCACCTACCCAGAAGCGATTCATTACTGCGGCCAACGGGCCCCAGCCAATCGAATTCAGGCCCAGTTCAGTCTTGCCTTTGCTGTCGCGGCCAGTCTGCGCTGGGGGGAGTTGCACCGGGAGCAGTTCACCCCCGAGGCCCTTGGCGATGCAGGTCTGCAGGCGTTGATGCGGCGCATCCATCTGGTGGCTGCAGCCGGAGAGTCTGGGAGATGGGCCGAGGTGACATTGGCTGATGCGCGAGGGCACTCGCAGAGCACCCGGGTGGATGGTCTTCCAGGTGATCCGAGTCAACCGATCACAGAAGAAGCTCGCCTGGCCAAGGCACGAGACCTGATGGAACCGGTGCTCGGCGGTGGTGACAGCGGTGCCCTGATCGAACACTGGTTGGAGGCCGCGGGCTCCAGCCCGCTGTGGCCGCTCAGAGCTGGGTGCCGAAGGGATTGAACACGTTGTCCGCAGCAGCCTGCTCAGGGGATGGCCTGAAGTGCTGGAGCTTGGCGAGCAACTGACGTTGAAGGGTGGTTCCACGTGACCCCTGGCTGCAGCCCAACAGCCACTGGGCGATGCAGAGATTGGAAGACATGATCGGGGCTGAAAAGCTCTCAATCAGATCGGCCATCGCGCTGAGTGTATGCATCCCGGTGCCGGAGAGGAGAACCAAAGTATCTGGAGAAACTTGCAGCCTCTTGAGGTAATCATCCAATTCTTGAAAGCTAATGTCATAGGCGCTCTTCGCTCCAATGCACTCAAGCAGACTGTGGTGAGCCACCACCTCAAGACCTGCCGCCTGCCAATAGTCAACAGCCGACTTGATCAACCAGCCAGGATATGGAAGCTCCAGCTGAAGCCTGGTGAATCCCAGTGCCTGGATCATCTGTAGAGTGGCCAGACTGGCCGTCACCAGGGGGCGTCCGAGAGCCGCAGAGATCACCTCGCAACGCCGCCGATCTTCCTCGGGGCCAAGACGGTAGTTGGCCCCCGTGCAGCCAATGATGATGCCCTTGAGCGGCAGAGTGCCAAAACTGAGTGCTGTATCCAGGTAGCGATCAAGATAAATCTCATTCCGAGCCGCCAGATCCCCATTAGCGCAGTAAGGGAGCCTGGAAATGTGAAGGCGAGGAACAGTATCAATCAGGCTTTCTATCTCCTCCTCCAGGGTTGGATTGGATGGGGGGACAATCAGTCCAACCGCGTCCGGACATGGCGATGCAGAGGTTGTGGTATTGAAACGGTTTTCAGATCCGGTCTCTGGGCTGTTCTGTGTCATTCGTGCTGGTCTTGTGCGTGGTACTTGCGCGATCCTCGGGGGCTGACCAGCCGTCATGTCGCATCACGCTCCCTGGCGGCAATCAGATCGAGAAGGCAGGCCTGGCGCAACAGCTTAGAGGCGTAATCTGGACGCAGTTCCCCGTGGCCCCCGGCCAAAGGGTTAGAACCATTGAGGAGCTGGGAGGTGCGGGCCATCAACACCGAGTGAGTTCGCTCTTGCCAGAGCACGGCCCAGGCCTCGACGGCCAATGGCTGATCGGTGCCATCCCCATGGCTTGAACGGGCCAATGTTTCAGCCAGATCAAGGCCTTCCAGCAGGCCAAAGTTCATGTTCAGGCCGCCTCGGGTGTTGGTGATGTGGGCTGCATCACCGATCAACAGGCAGCGACCCTTTTGGCGCACTGACACACAGCGCTGACCAATACGGTAGTGATCGCGAGCCATGGGCAGGGATTGCCAGGCGCTGGACTCGCAATAACTGGAGAAGATCTGAATCAGGCGCTGCCTGGCCCACTGCTCATCCGCGAGGGCCGGCTCGACCTCTGCAGCCGTCGGACGCAGGATCAGACGCCAGTCCGCCCGCATGCGCAGGGCGCTGAGTGTCCCCAGGGGATGGCGAATGTAAGTGAGTCCCGCCAGTTGTTCCTCCACAGCTTCGGGCAGCCGGGCCAGCATCAACCTCAGCACCGGAGCCGGCAGATCGTGTCCCTCGAACGGCAGTTGCAGAAGCTGGCGCACCGTGCTGTGAGCTCCATCGGCAGCCACCAGCCATCGGGCCGTCAGCTTCTGGGGCTGCGGAGCCTTTCCCATCACCCAGACCTCGATGGGCTCACGTCGATTCGGGGCTGGATTGTTGCCCAGGGCCATCAATTCCTGCCCCCACAACACAGCTGGCTGGCCTGCAGGCTGCAGCTGATTCAGGCGCTCCAGCAGTAACTGACAGAGCCAGTGCTGCTCCAGATGCAATCGAAAGGGATGCTGGGTGTGACTCTTCAGGCCGGCGAAGCTATGGTCCCGGCGCTGGCCGGACGGAAGCTCAAGGTGGCGCAGCATCTCAACCCGGTGGCCATGGTGGAGGAGCGCTGGCAGCAGGCCGAGGCTGGAGAGTCGATCCAGGCAGGCTGGCTGAAACGTGGAGGCCCTGGACGCTCTCGAATGTTCAAGGCGTTTCTCCAGCACCAAGCAGGAGAGCCCCAGGCATCGCAGGCGATAAGCCGTGAGCAGACCAACAGGCCCCGCCCCCACCACCAACACGTCTGCGGCCAGAGGCCGACCTGAATGAGAAGCCTTGGCCAGGCTCGAGCGCTCACCGAGAGGCAGATCGATGTCAGAAAACGGGCTTGACGCAGATCTTGAATGATTGGATCCTGTCTTCAAGTGTTGCTGTGCTGTTGGCGTAGAAAGTGGTCAGCCGCATAGCCGATGATCCAGCGGGCCCCACAGCGGCGGAAGGCGGCATTGATTTCGTCATAATAGTCGTCTTCGTTCAACAGACCAGCCTTGGCAGCCAGCCGGGCCATCATGAACTCGCCGCTGACGTGATAGACGGCTACAGGCTTGCTGGAGCGTTTAATCGTTTCCGCCAGCACATCCAGGTAGGGTAAAGCTGGCTTAACGATTGTTGCCACAGCCCCTTGGCGCAGATCTTCTTCCATCTGATCGATGGCTGCAGGGCTGTCATTGAAGTCAAACTGGTAGCTCTTTCGCAACGAGCCAAGTTTGGAGCCGATGGCCTGGCGGTAAGGACCGTAAAGCGATGAGGAAAACTTGGTGCTGTATGGAAACACCTCACAGTCGAGCGAGGCGGCATCAAAGGAATCACGTATCCTGCTTGTCTGCTGCGGCAGCGATAGGCAGGGGGCGACAGCATCCGCTCCAGCCTGAGCAAACCTCAAGGACAACTGCACGACAGCTTTATAGGAGGCCTCGTGGTCAATCTGGCCATCCGTATTGATGACGCTATGGCCCGACTGCTGATAGGGAGACAATCCAGCATCTGCAATCAGCGTGATTGCATCCCCCCAGCGTAGGCGCGCCTTCATCAGGACTTGATGAACGCAGAATGCATCCTGCTGGGCTAATTCCAGCGTGGGCCTTGCATTGACGGCAATCAGCAATATGTAGCGCAATCCTTGGTCAATGCGATGTTCAAGATGGTCCAGGGCTGATGCCACACTATGAATCCAGCAGCCATCGATCGCGGCTGGCTTGGGCGCAGGCTGGAAGTCGCTGACAAATAAACATTCGATATAGTCAAAACCACTTGGTTGAGCCGAGAGGGATGCCATGGGGTTCAACGCTGAGGGATGAGGCGCTCAAAGCCTCGAAACTGCCGGCCAATCTACAGCCTGGATTCGGTTCGTTCGCAATGCAGGCTTTCGAGTGGCTTGCACAATAGAGAAAATATCGCGGCTCCTTGCATTTTGGAGGTTTGCAGCTACATGGATTGATCCAGTACAGTGGCTCAGGTGTTCACTCGGCCTGGACCAATTGAGGGGCGCATCACCCCAGCGCCTCAATGAGTAGGCCAAGTTTATTATATCCAAATCTTAGTGTTTCTCAAGCGCCTCCGCTGCCATCACCCCAGGCCAACCCTGGGATCCTGAAGTCTGTGGCTTGCTTCTCGGCGTTCCCCACGATCTGGTCTGATCCATGTCTGCGGAGTGTGGCCATTGTGTGCCTTGGTTCAGTCCCCGTGGGACCACTTGGCCAGGTCTCTGGCCCGCTGAGGCCAGGATGTGGGCGATCCTCGCTGATGTGAACCGTGATCGGTTTGATCTGCTGCCAAGCCGATCGGGCCGGGCATGATGGGTCGCTGAGGCCTTTGTTCTCCAGCCGCCCGCCATGACGCTGACCGCCACGGACCGCGAGGCCTTCCAGCTTGATCCCTGCCTGCCGGGTCATCCCGACCCTTATCCGATTTATGGCGCCCTGGGCTCCGAAAGCCCGGTGCACTGGTGCGAGGGGCCGCAGATGTGGATCATCCTCGGCCATCCCGAAGCGG
>NZ_JAGQBJ010000014.1 GCF_024345575.1 Cyanobium sp. Morenito 9A2 | reverse complement strand
AGGAGCTCACCAGCCTCTACCCGGCGCCGACGTTCATCCGCTCCGACAACGGACCGGAATTCATCGCCGAGGCCCTGCGGGACTGGTGCGAGGCCAGTGAGACCACCAGCACGGCCTACATCGAGCCCGGATCCCCGTGGGAGAACGGCTATGCCGAATCGTTCAACGGGCGATTCCGTGATGAGTTCCTCAACACCGAGCTGTTCAGCACCGCTCCAGAGGCTCAACTCCTGGCCGATCGCTGGCGCTGGGAGTACAACACGACACGCTCAGGCCCCCTCCGGCCCCACTCGGCCCTCCAGGGGCGTACGCCCCTGGAGGCAGCTCAACCAAGAGCTGCCGCATGACCAAGACCACCCACTCTCATAAGCACTGGACCGATAAAGGGGGTCACGTCACATCCATGGCGGCGGCCAGGTGCAGCAGGATGTTATGCCGACAACTTTAGGCTGTAAACATAAAAGTCCTGATCGCGAATCCAACCACCCTGCTCATAGAGGCTTTGAGCCGAGAGATTGGTGGTCGCAGTTGAAAGGGTCAGTCTTACGGCTCCGAGCTCCTTAGCGAAAAAAGCAGCTGCCTTAAGGAGCATGTTCGCAATGCCCTGCTTTAGATGACTCTCTACCACGTACAGATCATTGAGAATAAAGGTGCGTGCTAGTGAAACAGAGGAAAAGGATGGATAGAGCTGACAAAAGCCAACGGCAGTGCCCTCGGTAATCGCAATGAAGAGCACTGACTCTCCGTGGTTGAAACGCTCAAGCAGGAATCGTCTGGCGGCTTCAACATCGTTGTCGCTTCCATAGAAGACACGATACACATCCAATAGTGGTGCGAGAAGCAGCAGATCGCTGAGAGTGGCTTGCCGAGCTTGAACTTTATTCATGGCATCAGTATGTGGCATAACGCTGCCCCTGAGTGGCAGGCGAGGAGCCTAGGGAGGCGCAGCAGAGAGATGTTGGTGGCCTGTCCACTCGTGGGGCTTGTTGGCCGGCCCTCTCCGCTCAAGCAAGCAACTCTTCAAGCTCATCTCTTGTTATCTCAACATCGCGGAGGATCTTGGCCAGCAAGCCAGGTCCGATGGTTTCCCCAGAATGAACTGGAATCACGGTAGTGCGCCCATCAGCATGCCGAAGAAAGTGGTGACTTCCCTTGATTCGCTGAACATCGAAGCCAAGCTTCCGGAGCGCCACAATTAGGGCTTTACCTGTAACCGCCGAATATCTTGACACGTCTAGACTGTAACTCGCTGAACGCCAATGAAATCAAGTTGATCGACTTGGCCTTCCTGAACATCAAGGCATAGCTCAATTGCTTCCTTGATTCGATCCATTAACTCATCAAGAGAGCGGGCCTGTGTGTGGCAGCCGGATAGAGCAGGCACACTTGCCACGTAAAAGCCCTCTGAGTCTTTCTCTACAACCACATCGAACTGCTTTGCCATGGGAGCCACCTATCTCTCCATACGATAGCCCCAACACTGCTCCCCCAAACCGCCTCTCACTGGGACCGGCTAACGCTGCCCCTGAGTGGCAGGCAAGGAGTTTAGAGCGCAGGTGCCAATTCGGTGGCGGCCTGTCCACTCAAGGGGCATGTTCGAAGGTGTCGCACCTCCACATGGAGCATTAACAGACCTGCACCCCGCCAGCAAAGTTCAAGTCACCTCCGCTTCAGTTCTCACACTGGCGCTCAACTTCAGTCCAAGAGCCGTGACCACCTTCAGGATGGTGTCAAAGCTCGGGCTGCGTTCTCCAGACAAAGCTTTGTAGAGGCTCTCCCTGGAAAGACCCGAATCTCTGGCCACCTGAGTCATCCCCTGGGCACGTGCGATGTCGCCTAGAGCCTTTGCAATGAAGGCAGCATCTCCATCAGCCTCCTCGATGCAGGCTTCCAGATAGGCCGCAATGTCCTCCGGTGTTCGGAGATGCTCGGCAACGTCGTACAGAGTGGTCGTAGTTTTCATCAGGTCTCCTCCGTCAGGTTGTCTGCCAACAGAAGGGCCTCATCAATGTCCTTTGCTTGTGAGCGCTTGTCTCCGCCAGCCAAAAGGATGATCAAGGCGGTTCCCCTCTTCAGGTAGTAGACCCTGTATCCAGGGCCGTAGTTGATCCGCAACTCCGACACGCCGACCCCGACGGGCTTGACGTCACCAGGATTGCCGCCGATGAGACGCTCGATCCTGGCCAGAACCTTCGCCCGTCCTCTCAGATCACGGAGACCCGCGAGCCATCGGACGAACCGCTCTGTCTGGCGGACTTCAACCATCCACCAACTGTAGCCTCCTGGCTACGCCAGCGCAACGCTGCTTGCTGGCCCCATCAAGGTCGCTACATCCTTCGAACGACTCAGCTCAGCAGGCGGGGCCGTCGAGTGACGATGAACCCCAGAAAGCCTAAATGCGGCCCCGGTCTGCTCCAGTGCCTGGTTCGGCGTTGCACCGCCAATTCTCATGGGCCGTGCGACCAACCCAGAAGCCTCTTAGCCTTGTTGGAGTCGAAGAAGCTGCGGTTGCCGCTTAGATCGCCTTGAACAGGCACATTCGGGTAGTGAGCCTGAGCTAGTGCCAAAGACGGTCCACTCACGGCGGTATCCGGGGCGACGATGAAGAACACCTCATGCCCTTGGATGGGCGCTGTCAGAGCTAGCAAGCAAGCGCGGACCGCGGCATCCAATCGGGTGTATGCGGTCAAGGATTTCGCCGCATCCTCGGGCTTGTTGTATGTCTCGACCATCTCCGGGTCCGAGCGGTCGGCTACCACCCAATGGAAACGAAGGCTAACTACGGATACGTCCTCATACCGCCGAACAATGGAATCCGCCTGCGCCTCGCATATCCACTTGGACAGGCTGTACGGGTCTTCGTTGTAGGTCGGGTGATTCTCGTCGATCGGGAAGTAGTCGTAACGCGCCCGCCGACTGAACTTATGCCCGATGGCGTTCACGCTCGACGCTTGGCAGATCCGCGTCATACCCACCTCAACGGCCCCGAGCAGAGCATTGTAGCTCCCGACGACGTTCGTATTGTGGATCACATGGGCGAGATGGCCGTCAGGGTTTGCTATCGCGGACAAATTAATCAGCGCTTCACTTTCGCGAAGCGCCTCCACCAACGGTGCGTAATCGGTCACATCAACCTGTCTGAACGGCACCCTGGCGGCGGCGCTCCTGAACGGGGGCGGAACGCAGTCGATGTTGACGAAGGTGTGTCCTTGCTGGAGCCCCGCTTCGATCACGGCTCGCCCGATCAAGCCACTGCCACCTGTAATCGCTACACGCATCGTTTCTCCTCGGCCGCCGAACGCTCACGATCACCTGCCCGCCAATTGCTATTTGGCTATTGCCCAGACCCTGAGAATGGCGGGTCAGGTGCATCGTGTTGTTCGAAGGCCCGAAATCCCAGCCAATCAACCTGAATACAATAGTCTGTAGACCTTTTGTGTTGTAGCGTCTACCATAAATTATGGCCTCGATTCCACTTGCAGATTCATACTGCCATTAAGAAAGCTCGTGAGGACGCTCATCTTTCACAAGAGCACCTCGCAGACCTTGCTGGCATACACCGAACCTATGTTAGCCAGCTTGAAAGGGGAATCAAGGTTCCTACACTTACCATTCTTGAAAGAATATGCTCTGCACTCTCAATCCGTGTCAGCGAGTTAGTTGCGATGGCCGAGGCCATGGATGATGTACATTGTCAATAAAGCGTTTCTGATTGAACCTGGTTTTCGAATTGACGTAGAATGCATTGAAGAAGCGCTTCTGGCCACAAATCTAGAGTTACTGAGCCTCCCACCTTCTCTTTATAAATGTATCGATTATAAAACTGTATCTTCAATGGTTGGGGCTTTGTTTTGTGATGCGATCGCCACGCGGTCGGACGGCATTGTGAATCCAATTGAAAAAGGACATCCCGATATAGTTCCATCTACTGCGTCTTCCGCATCGGAGGCTCAACTTAGAAACTATCCTGCAGGACTGGAAGTCAAGTCGACAGTGGGCAATATTATTAAAGGCGCAAATCTCAGGGCTGGTGAAATGCGTATTAAGCACCTGACGGGTATCACCTGGCAGGCACACCATAGAGAGGTTCGAGAATTAATGGGCCTGGTTTGGGATTTTTGGAATCTCAAAGATGGATTCAACTATCCGGGCATTACTGGTATATTCTATTCATCAGATCTTGATGTCGAAGACTGGGGTGCAATAAGCGGAACTACTGGCAGGAATACCAAGGTCTCAGGGATGCTCAAATCAGGAAAGGATAAGATGGGGAAGGGATGGGTAGCAATACTTAGTCTAGGTGGCTATCCAGAGGCCTTCTCATCGCTGCTTAATACTCCACTGAGGGCCAATGAATAGGCTTTTATGCAACAATGGCATCACTGAAGAGATCTTGTTGCGAGCAGACTGTCGTTGATCGATGATAGATTCTTTCCATGCTTCTTTTACCCGCAACACCTGGGAGATTAAGAAGCCTTCGGAATGGCATATAATCACCATTCTCTCCTTCGCAGCAGATAACCTGACCTTTACGTTGGCATGCCCAATCGGCAAGATTCTTATAGTTAAGGAGGGAGCTACCATAGGCATAGCCATCCCCGGGTGAATCCTTGTATGGCGGATCAATAAACCATGTCGCCTCAATGTCAGGTGCAAGGCTGTAATCTTCAGCGATTAATTCCCAATGTTTTATCTTGTACAGATCAGCGGCCATGAGTCGTTTGCTAATCTCCCAATTACGCTCCAAAACAGGGGTGACCTTGATCGTCTTATACTTGAACGCCATTTTGGTAGCAGCATGAATGATATGAAGGAATTCCGAGCTACTCTCGCCTACCTTCAGAGCTGGCAACCCGCGGATCTCACCTGATGTTGCATCGTTGATGAGCCATTTCCATATTTCAGCGACTCTCTCGTCACGCTCTACAAGGATTACCCTTTTCTTCCAATTATTTCCGTATAGTGAATACGCAGCCGCACCGGCAAAAGGCTCTACGATGGCTTCGAGCTCTGATGCCGGATAATACCTAGCAATTTGCTTCTTCCGTCCGTAGTAGTAGAACAAGAGCGACACTGCCTTGGTGCTTCTTGAATACTATCGTCTTCGGCGTCCTGTGTCAACCGTGTACTTGCTTGGATCAGGATGATATGCCAACTGGCCCTTCGAACGCTCGCCATCACCTGGCCGCAAGGAGATATTGGGACAAACAGGGATCATGTGGCGGCGGCTCAGGTGAATGGCGATGTTAGAAGTCAGTCCTTAAACTTTTCAAAGTACGCAGGATCTACATCATAAACAGTTCGCTTGAATACACCCAGCTCAACCCTCTGGAACATCTCAACCAATTTGTCGCCGTCGACAAGTTCGACTTTAGGTGCGCCCTCCCTGCTCGCTTCCTGGATAGCCGCATTGCTAAACCCGGATGTGGTGAGGATGATTCCTTTTTCAGCGCGACCAAGCATGGTATTTCTGAAATCACCCACTTGTGCGCGAGATACAAGGTTGCCTTTTGCGTATCGCTTGCATTGAAAGAGGTCTCTAAAGCTCACGAATGGGTTGATCTCAAGTGTTCCATAGCCATCGATGCCTCCATCAGCAGAGCCACCTGTGACTTCAACGTTCTCAAAACCTGACTCTCTAAGAAGCTCTCTGCAGACCTTCTCAAACCCTGTAGGACTGATGGACCTCAGGGTACTCAAAAGATCAAGCTTCTGATCATCTTCTGGATCATCTGAGATGGCTCCAGCCGGGAGCACTTCCTCTTCAGTTTCCTGCACACCTCGCTTCTGCTTTCGATTCTCTGCGTGAATGGAAACCCACTTCAGGAAGATGTCTCGTGCTTCCTTGTCACCAAGATGAGCAGTGCGCCCCTTCTCTGTGAGTGTCCAAGTTCCATGCTTGGATGAATCCAGGAGCCCTTCCCACACTAAATACTGCCTGGCCCAAGCAACCTGATTATGAAACTTACTTCCACCTGACTTGAGTGTCTGATCGAGCAACTCATCAGGCAGGTTAAGGTTTTTCGAAATGCGTGCAGAGACTTCCCTTGGTCGTCCTGAATCGCCAAGATCCCGAAGGGCATCAAGCAAGGGGCCAAACCACCGAATGAATTCAGCTTGGGCTTTCTTTGCCATTAAGAACAGGAATCCTCATCAGTGTAGTTGCCGGTAGCTCAGCCTGCCTCCCTGTACTTCTAACGCTGCCCCTGAGTGGCAGGCAAGAAGCTATTGCTATCGAAGCGGACTCGACGGCGGCCTGTCCACTCAAGGGGCTTGTTCGAAGGTGTCGCCTCTCCACAGGCAGCGTTTGCGGATCGACAACTCGCCAGCAGAGCTCAAATCACCTCCGCTTCATTTCTCACACTGGCGCTCAACTTCAGTCCAAGGGCCGAGACGACCTTCAGGATGGTGTCAAAGGTCGGGCTGCGCTCTCCAGACAAGGCCTTGTAGAGGCTCTCCCTGGAAAGTCCTGAATCTCTGGCCACCTGGGTCATCCCTTGGGCCCGTGCGATGTCGCCCAGGGCCTTGGCAATGAAGGCAGCATCTCCATCCGCCTCCTCGATGCAGGCTTCCAGGTAGGCAGCCATCTCCTCCGGTGTGCGTAGATGCTCGGCAACGTCGTAGGGGC
The DNA here is from genome assembly GCF_024345575.1 of Cyanobium sp. Morenito 9A2. Lineage (GTDB taxonomy): Bacteria > Cyanobacteriota > Cyanobacteriia > PCC-6307 > Cyanobiaceae > ATX-6F1. Next base: position 65,369 of record NZ_JAGQBJ010000014.1, on the reverse strand, counting down.
TGGTCGCGGTTTTCATCAGATCTCCTCCGTCAGGTTGTCTGCCAACAGAAGGGCCTCATCAATGTCCTTGGCTTGTGAGCTCTTGCCTCCGCCAGCCAAAAGAATGATCAAGGTGCCCCCCCTTTGCAGGTAGTAGACCCTGTACCCAGGGCCGTAGTTGATCCGTAACTCCGACACGCCAGCCCCAACGGGCTTGACGTCACCAGGATTGCCGCCGATGAGGCGCTCGATCCTGGCCTGAACCTTCGCCCTGCCCTTCAGATCACGGAGACCTGCAAGCCACTGGACGAACCGCTCTGTCTGGCGGACTTCAACCATACCCGAACTGTAGCCGCCTGGCTACGACCTCGCAACGCTGCCTTGCTGGTTCCCATCAAGGACGACACATCCTTCGAACGCTTGCCATCACCTGACCGCCGAGAGCCAGGAAGTTCAACAAAGATCATCAGGTGGCGGCTCAGGTGTATGGCATTGTTAGCCGATATCCCACCAGCATCACAGATCACCTGGTTTGAGTCCGGTGTGCTTGGTGATTCGCGACAACATCCTGGGGCCAATTTCCTCGCCATCATGGAATGCAAAGACATAGTCCGGAAAGTCAGCGTGTTCAAGGGTCTTGTGAGATCCTGACTGACGCTTAACTCTCCATCCAATGGACTGCAAGACAGTCAATACTTTCATGGCTTTGGCTGAGGGCCAATTGCTCATGCAGGTAGTGGAAGCGAAAACTGGATGCTGATTGGCTCGGATTCACCATTCTCAAGCCGATCTGCGATAATACGAAGGGCTAGGACTTCGGCCTTTGACATCGCATCAGCAGACGAACTTCCATAAGCAAGGACCCCAGGCAGCTCCGGCACCTCGGCGATCCAACGTCCGTCGACTTCTTGTTCACACTCCAGCGTGAAATTCATTTCTACCTGCATGCTCATTCCACTTTAGCCAAAACCCCGGTTTTTTGCGCATCCATCCCTTGGCCCAGCCAGCCAGCCTTCCCAGAGATTCGGCTAACGCCCAAGATCAGCGGCGGCAAGATCTCCCATCAATTCATGCAGCGCCTTTGGCGCCGCCCGCTGCATCTTGATGTTCGACGCCATGCAAGCCATGCCTCAAGGACAAACGTCGAAGTACTGTGACATCTGAGTTACTAGGCTCTTTGCTGTTGCCTGTTCCATAGATGGTGCATTCAATGATCTACAGTGAACTGCGCTTTTGTGAGCTACATCACCCCTATTCTTTCCGTAGCTATTAAGACTGGCAGAAAGAGCTACGTCAATTTCATCTATGGTCTTGCCGGCAAAAATTGAGAGCTTTGCAAATGATGCGGACTTAACCCCGTTGTTATCAGAAATAGCAGACTTGGCGCCTGAGGCTAGCTCGCGTACAAACAGACAGAATTTGCTGACATCTAAACTCTCGCCAGATGGGAGTGGCCTGCTTAATGCTACTGCAAGCAGTAGAAGTGCCGGCTTTGAACGCATCCAAACTGTAGAGCCGCGCGCCATAGCTTCAATCTCTGAAATATTCTCGGTCGCTTTCGCTTCGAGAAACTGCTCAATCTCTGCATGAACGAGAAGGCGAAATGCCGCTAGCCGATCTAGATCGGGCTGAAACGTAATCGGGTCAGCGAGCTCGCTTGCAACTTGATCGTCGACAAACTTCTGTGAAAGAGCCTCAACTCGCTCGCTTAGGTGCTTGAAGTGCGCACAGCTCTTCGGCATTGCTAGACAACCTTATGCGCTTCCTTGTCATAACTGAGACCGATCGATTCACACAGGGCTTCACCCCAGCGATCTATCCGCTGCAATGTTGCGTGAACGGACTTGGTCGTCTTCTCGATAACATCTCGAAAATCCCTATCTTGACATGTCATCTTAAATGCTTCGACAATTGCAAGTTCCTTGCCAGTCGAAGCATCCACCACTGCTCGAGTAGCAAAGAACCGAACAATACAATCAAAGATGGCTCGATTGATGACACGCTCATACCTATCACCAAGCCATTTCTTGAAAGTGTCAGTCCCGAAGATGGAGTGCGCGGTGTTCAACGCCATGTCGAGTCGAGCTAGGGCTTCCAATGCCTCGCCCTGACGAGTCGTCCAATCATCTTCAAAATACTGAGTTGTATTGTCCAATAACTCTTTGAAGTTGCCACGATAATCAGATAGGCTCCTGTCAAATGCTATGAAGCGCAAAACCAGTTCAGAGTCTCGCATACGCTTATCGAGCTTGTCTCCAAAGATCACTTTGAATGCAGTACTCGCAAGCAAGTATTCTTCAATGGCGTCGAGTAAGTTGCTTCCCACTAATGCCTTTCTGAGTTCTTGAGGCGACAAAGGCAAGCTGCCACTGTTTAGCCGAAAGAATGCTGCATATAAAAAGTTATCGTCAGTCCAATTTCGAATAAGTGTTGATCGTAGTGTCGCATTCTCTAGGTACTCCCGATCTTCAGAAGGAAGGCTATCGAAGGAGATGCCATTTAACTCGGGTCTGATGTCGAGTCCCTTGAGAGTAAAGCTGTTTGTGATGAACTGGTTAATGGAGACGAGTCTCTGCTTTCCATCAATCACGATAAACCGGCCACGATGGACCCGGTTATCGGCGAGAACGATGTTAGGTACCGGCAGGCCGACAATAATTGACTCAATAAGGCGGCTCTTGCGTACATCGTCCCATGCGACACGTCTCTGGAATCCAGGCTGAAGATCAATGTTCCCCTTCAGTATCTGAGAGTTGATAGTCTCAATCGTCCAGTCCGCGCTAAGAACAACTGCATCTTTGAAAGAGATATGCTGATGAATATCACCCTCATCTTCTTGCTGGTCATCAGGAATGATGGAAGTTTCATTTGTCATGGATTGACTCACTACCATGGGTAATCAGCATTGTATTCAAGCCCCGTTGGCAACACCGCACTACCCTACCGCTTTCAGGAGGGGGCACGGGATCAATCGCAGTGCCGTCGAACGCTCCAGATCAGAAGCGGGCCGAGATGTTGGGCAAGAAACTAGCGTAGGCTCTCGTCTTCTGCATCTGGATGTTCGGCGGCCTTTGCCTATGCTCAGAATCAATCTGATGTTTTGTCATTCTAAATCTATAAGTGCCTGGTCGAACCAACCAATCCCGTCCTGTGATGCAAGTAACCTGTCAGCTTTCTTCAGATCAAGGAGAACCTGACGACCACGGAGTAGATACTCCCTTCGATCGCTAATCGATAGCAAGGAATCCAGAGAGCTCACTTTTCTGCAGCAGACAGCAATGTCCACTTGCCATTGGGTGCTCGTCGAATCCTGCTGCGTAAGATCTTCGGCAATCTCCAGAGCTGCTTGATAGGAGCGTAGTGCCCCTTGCTTGTCACCCTGTTCCAACAGCGCGTAACCGATGTTCCTGTTGCTAACGAAAAATTGGTGCCGCCACTGTGTGTTAGTTGGATTCTGCAGCGCAAGGGCCTTTGTGATCACTAAGCCTGCCCGGTAAGCTGTCAGCGCTTTGCTTGAATCACCTAGCTTCATCAGCACATCACCGAGCCGCTCTTGGCTTATGGCTAGATCGCTCTGCAGCTGCATGTTGTACTGATCTCGTGCTGCTAGGGCTTCGTTTGTTTCTATTACTTGCTGATAAGTCTTTAGTGCTGCAGGGATATTGCCCAGCTTGAATTGGACATCGGCAACCAAGCTTTGGCTGATGAAGAGATCGCGCTGCCACTCTGCGTTGGCGGGATCACTTTCCACAAGGGTCCTTGTAATCGAGAGGCCCTGCTGGTATGCCTTCAGCGCCTTAGGATCTTCGCTCTGAGCCAACTGCGCATTACCGATCTTTCTGTGGATTACCGACAGACTGTTCAGCCATTGCGTATTGGTCGAATCCTGATCAGCCAAGGCTTCGGTAATCTTCAATGCGGCTTGGTATGCGCTGAGCGAACCGACGTTGTCGCCCTGCGTCAACAGCACACTTCCGATCCGCTCGTGAATCGCAGAAAGTCCGCTCTGCCATTGCGTGTTGGCGGAATCATACCTAGCAAGATCCTCGGCAATCTTCAGGGCGGCTTGGTATAACATGCGTGCTCCGATGTTGTCGCCTGCTCTCAGGAATACATCACCGATCTTGAGCTTGCTTACAAAGAGATCGTGCTGCCACTCTGTGTTGGTTGGATTCTGCTGCGCAAGGGTCTCCCTGATCGCCAGGCTCGCCTGATGTGACACCATCGCTCTAGTGTCTTCGCCCTGTTGCTGCAGCACATCACCGATCCGCTCTTGGCATATGGCGAGTTCACGCTGCAGTTGCGTGTTGGTCGAATCACGCCTCGCGAGGTCTTCGGTGATCGCGAGGGCGGCTTGGTATGAGCTGAGCCCTCCTGGGGTGTTGCCCTGCGCTATAAGGACATCAGCTATATTGCTTTGGCTCATCGAGTGATAGAGTCGCCACTGGGTGTTGGCCGGATCCCGTTCAATAAGGGCCTTTGTGATCGACAGGCCCTGCTGATAAGCCTCTAGTGCCCTTTGGCTGTCACCCCGCGCCTTCAACACATAACCCAGGCCGTTGTATCCCAACGCTTCGAACGTCTGCTCGCGCTGCTCACTAGCCTGGGTGATCACATTGCCAAATATTTCACTGGCCTTATCCAGTGAACCAAGCCTGATCCAGGCATCACCTAGTTGGAGAGCTGCCGAAAAATCATCGGGCAAGGCATCAAGTGCTTTGTTGAAAAATACCACCGCCTTTCTAAGATCACCCCGCGCCACCGCCAGGCTGGCGACGTTGCGAGCCGATTCTCCCATCTTTTTTTGTTCTGCTGCCAGTAGTTGAGAAGCCGCGTCGATGAGCCGCTCGCTGCTCTCCACCTCACGCTCAAACTCCTCTTCCGCAAGAAGGCTGTTGCCTTCTGCCAAGGCCTCAAAGGCTGCTTTCAGGCCAGCCCGCTCGTTGGAAGGAGCTTCTGCAACCCTGCTCAACATTGCATCTAGGGCTTGCTGTTCCCCCGCTTTGCCTACGGTCGAGAGATCTTGGCCCTTGGCCGTTGCCGCCAGGCCTCGCTTAGCTCCTGCCATCCGCGACAGCCACTCTTCCAGATCTGGCTGTGCTGCAAGCCCCGTTGCCTCCGCGATCGCCTCGATCAAGCGCCGGGTGTCGTCATCCCAGCCACTTTCACTGAGCTCAAGCACATTCCATTCACCCAGGAGAGGCTGCAGCACAGCAGGAAGCTGAGCTGTGTGGATCGCCCTGAGCTGTGCTTCCTCCACCAGAACCGGCACCACTGTCATCTCCTGGCGCTCCCCGCCCGCAAGTGCCGTCTCCAGCTCATAACGGACCATGTCGGTTGGATCGTTGAGCCTCGGAAGATTGGTGTCATCGGCCCAGCGGCTACCGATCACCGCCACGCAGGCGGTGCTGGCCGCCAGGGCCAGATCGATCTTCTCTCGCCACTTGCCGGCCCCAATGCTGGCGACATCGCGGAAAACCCGCTCTCTCCCGAAGCCGATCCGCAACCAGTCCCACACCCGCCCGCTGGCACCACGGGCGTCATCACGGCGGTAGCTGATGAAGATGCAGTCTCTGGAGCGACCTGGAGATGAGACCACGATGGAGTGTCAGCAGATTGAAGTAATCATTGCAGTGGTTGTTTGAGATGGTTATCTCCCTTGAGCGAGTGTGTTTTCAGATAACAGTAAGAAGATCTCAGATCAGTGCAGATAGAGCGTCATCTGGCCCACCGAACGCTGCCATCACCTGGCCGCAAGGAGAGATTGGGACATCCAATGCTCATGTGGCGGCGGCTCAGGTGAATGGCGATGTTAGGTGCTATCACGATACTTTGGAAGAACACTGGAGAAGCTAGCTGCTAAAGCAATGATCTCTCCTTGAACCCCTGGTGTTCCGTTGAGTAAGCCGATCTGCGTAAAGGCAAGCACGCAAAGCCCGTTGCTCATTCGAAATGTTTGGTCGACGAGCTCTGGTGGCCACCCGAACTTCGTGTGAACCACTGCGTGAAGACCAGCATGTACGAATGAATTAAGTGGACGCCATGCCGAGCCCTTGAATTCATTTAGAGCGACCATCAGATTCCTCAAACTGGGAATCTCTTCCAGATCTTTAAGCATTTTTGCAGCAAGGGGAATATTTTTTGCGCCTTGCGCCGTCTCAGCCGTAAGACTCTTTATGGATAGACGTTTGATTTCATTCTCACTTGCGCAGTGCAAAGTCCACACACTTCTGACAAGAGACTCGAATTGGCTACGAAGGCAAACCGTTGCTCCGAGTAGCTGGTCGGCTGAACACAGGATTCTCACCGATCGTGCAATTTCAAGAGCTGTGTTTGCGAGCGTGGCACTCAGCTCAATTCGCGCAGACTCCTCATAGAGGGGCTGATCAGTCACTTCAGCGAGGATTCTAAACAGTTCTTCTGCTCTTTTGACATCAATCATTAAGCCTTCCTCAAGCACCTAACGCTCGCCATCACCTGGCCGCAGTGTTCTAAAGGTGCATTCAGAAATCATTTGGGGGCGGCTCAGGTGAATGGCGATGTTAGATTGCTTTCAGCCACCATACCTACGCATAAAGAGGCCCACAGCTTCAAGCATCATATTTATCCGCTTTCTGTCTTCCACTTGATCCCACTCTCCATGAGCGGCGTGATTACGAAGCCCTCCCCATGAAGAGATATCTTTAGTGTCTTGTTTTGTAATCAGATCATTCTCCTTAAGAAGTTGCGAATATGAGTCAAGAGACGGTTTCTTGTTCCCAAGACTGATGTTGGCATTTTCGAGCCAAGTCCTAAGAAACTCCTCAAGCGCCGCGCCAATCAGGACTGCTGGCGCTGCTGGGTGAACCTTCTGCTGTTCAAGTAGTAGTCTTGCTTGATCCAAAATGTCAGATACTGTATCAAGCTGTGCCTGGCGTGTAGGCGTAGTTCCTTCATGAAGACCTGCCTTAAGATATCTGACGAATCCAGTCAAGCTCTCATTTGCCAGCTTGCCAAGATACTCACCATTATGCTTTCCATCCAAGCACTGCTTCAAGCTAGTGAAGAACTCGCTCTTCTCCCCGGCATAGACTCTAAGAAACTCAGCAGCCTCTGTCACATAGCCCTGAGATGCGGCTGGATCCTCACGAATGGATGAAACAAGCCTTTCTTCAATGACGGCGACAATTCTTTGCGCCTGCTCAATTAGCAAGTTGGTATCCATGGGGTCAATCTAACGCTCAAGATCAGCGGTGGGAAGGATGTAAACGGAAATATCAGAATCACTTGGCCTCCATCCGCTGTATCTTGATGTTAGGTGGCATTATTAAATGTGTCCGAATGATCTTTCGCGTATTTCACAAGCCACCCTTTAGGGGTTACTTGAATTGTCTTTCGTCGCTTATCGCCTTCGTCTTGTGTGCTAACAAGTAGCCCAGAATCCTCTAGGTCTTTAACGTGCGGACGCAGGGCCATTGAGCTATTGAAATTAAACTCTTGAAAGTCACTAGGAGAGAAGACGCCACCAAGATCAATCGCAACAGAAAAAACTTCCCAAGCACGTGGTTTTAGTACCGACTCTGCGGCAGTGAGTGCAGCTAGCGCTTCTGCGTTTAACCACTCACTAAATACTCTGCGCTTTTCGTCGAGAGTTTGTGGAATTCTATGTTCAGCCACCCATTGACAAAAATTATCTGCCCTTCCCAGCGTGCTACGAAGGTTGCGATGCAATATAATGTATAAAGTCTCAAAATCTTCCAAGCACAATGGCATATAAAGATCTTTGCCCTCCGAGCCGGCATAAGCAGTAAGGCGTGAATGGTATATCTGCGCAGACAAGGCATCATCAACACCGCCAACTTCAATTGGTGCATGAAGGAATCCCTCAAGCCTTGGAGAGGAAACAGTTCCTAAGACGATCCCGAGAGCTCCACACAAAACCCAGCGAAGACCTGGCAAGACTAAAAGCCTGTCCCTAAGTTGCTCAAGCAGTTGACGGACCTTATCTGAGGTTTGCAAAAGCTCCAGATTATCGATTACACAGATGACTCCGCCATCATTCTGAGTGGGAAACAACTGCTGGAGCCACAACTCAATTTCCTTTCGAAAACCACTGCGCTCAAAACCAGATGAAGTATTCGATTCTGAATTCCCACCGATATTTGCTCCATTCCCTGCTATCGAAAAACCTCCTTGCAATGTACTGATCTGAGGTGAGTTCAACCACTTGTCAATAGGCCCAGTCTTGATCGAGACTCCTAAGCCTTGAATTGCCTTGGCCCGATCAATCAGAGTCTGGGCCACTGCCATCAAGACCTCGTCAATAAACTCATCAGCCCCCTTGATAGTGTCCAGCTGGAAAACCTTGTTGCATGGGATAAGCAAAGGGCCATTCCATCCTGACAAGCAATTGTGATACGCCTTGAATGCAGCTACATTGACGAGGCTTGTCTTGCCGACACCATTCAGACCTTCAACAGTCGCAATCTTGGGCGGATTGAACAGTTTTCTTGAGAGGCTTGCGAGTTCTTTCTCTCGCCCAATGAGCAGATTCTCTCCTAACTCAGAGGGTGGAAGCGGGGTTACTTGGAATGGTGAATCGACAAATCCCCATTCTTGATAGATGTTCATTTTCTGTGCGTATCCAAATGGCCGTTTGTACACAGTTTAGCGATTGACTCTCGGCTCTGCCAAGCTGCCTTGGGCGGCCCACCTAACGCTCCAGATCAGAAGCGGGTATGCGCCCGCTGCTGAATCACACGCAATACTGTATCCCGCCTTCTGAATCTGGTTGTTAGATTGCATCTTAACCGGGACCCAGATTGATGTCTTGACATTCCATGGCTCTTAGAACAGGTACAAGGAAGTTTGGAGTCTGCTGTGCTGGCTTGTCATAGCCTTTAGTAAGCAACTGGAGAGTCGGCAAAGAATCCTCAGACGCTCTCAAGATTCTCCACGTCACATCCTCTATCTTCCCCGATGAGTCGACTCCGATCACCTGAAGACATTCGTCAATAATTGGCATTTCCCTAATTGCATCTATTGCAAAATTCTGGATTTTCCTAACCCAGAGCTCTCCAATGAAAATCAATCCAGCCGGCTTTACAGCAGAGACCTTGTCTGCCAAGCGCCTCCAGAATATATACTTATCTGCTTGATCCTCAAAATGGACACCGGTAATATCAAGCGGTCTCCAGGTTGCATCAAACAAGAGAAGAAGAAAGACATGATTCCCTTGGCTTTCAAACATAGCCTTGGCGAAACGCGAATACCATTGCACTGCCTCGCCTAGATTACTTGGTTTTTGTCCAGACTCTTTCGCTTGCTGAATGGAAATTCGGAACTCATCTGGTGGGGAGTAGTCAGCAGGCTGTTCATAGCTTTGGTGCATAAATCTACGAGACTTCCGATCTCTAAGCTTGATATACTGAGGCAAGATCGCATTCTCCCTTAGCGCAGACATGCTTGAAGGACTAGGAACATCACCAGGAAGCTGCGAACCAATATGCTCCGCAAGAGCTTGGCAGCTTCTGTACACTTGATTATAAATATAGACAAATGCATTCAACATCTCCCATTCCTGTAGAGAGTTTGCAATCCACTGTCTTTCTATGCGAATGACGGCCGCATCAGATACACCGGTTGGAAGACTCTTCTCGGAAAGCCGAACCAATTTCTTGATTCCAGCCGTAAGAAGCTCTTTTCGTCTAAACCTAATTACCAAGTCCTGTTCTTCTAGGTAAGAAAAGAGAAGTACTGCTTCTAGTGTGCTAAATGTTTCTAGGTCGCCTTCCTTCTCGATCTTGTTTCGGGAATCTTTGGCCCACGTCATCAATTCGTCGGTCTTCCATGGTTTAATGACACATGAATCGTACCAAGCCTCAAAATTAGAAATCGACGCCTTATTCTTTTGAATAATAAAAGTTATAGTCCTTGACGTCTGCAAATACTGATTACTGCTTATTCTGAATTTGTCTGGATCATAGTAGTTTTGGCAACAATCCGACAAAATACTAGAAAGATCTATCAGTCTGCGCTCCCATGGCTTCATGTCACATCACTCGCGAGCAAACCATTACTGTCAATCTAACGCTCACCATCACCTGGCCGCAAGGAGATTGTGCTTATCACGGCCTTCATGCGGCGGCGGCACAGGTGCATGGTGATGTTAGGTGCCAGTCAACGAGCATACCTGGGTCTCCTGAGAGACATAAAGAAATTCCACCTTGGCATCACGAGCAACCAACCTGGTCTTTTCTAGAGATTTGAGCGTCATTCGCTCTTCAAGAAAGGGTGCAGTATCTATGACCATCATGACTGGGATGAAGTCACCTCCCCGTCCGCGTGATTCTTCTCTGTGAGCCTGCAGCTTCAAGATGTCTCCAATGATCTCACCTGGCCCAAGTCGCCCACCAGCTCTCTCCGAAGCTTTGAGCTCAATAGCGAGCAGCAAGGACTCCATCGTCAATTCATGGTTTCTGCGACGCCAGTCTCCAGCGACTGCCTCCGAGAAAACACACACATCCGGAATTGGCTCAAACCCACCGTGGTACTCTACTTTCTTGCGCTTATCCAGCTCCCGGAAAAGCTCAGTGGATGGGTCAGAAATCCACATTTTTACGTTCATTCCAATTTGGCTAAGAGGGATTGATCCGTAAAGCCGGAGACAGTGATAAACCATTGCCTGGTAGTGCAACTCAGAGCCAAGTACAAGACGTGTCTCTTCAACGATCGCTGGCCATGCGCTTACCAGAGCTGCTACGGCCTCATCCTGGCTCTTCATCAGCACCTAACGCTGTTTCGGCGGTACGACCATCCTGCCAAGCCCATCCACTCCTTCAGCCCATCACTCTTGCCATTGTACTTTATTCATTGGTTTTGGCTCTCTAGCACTGGTTTATCGGTAGGCATTTAGCTGAGAATACATGCATGACACTGTCAGCCTATCTCCACCGTCATGTTCAGAGCAGGTCCGCCGGGCTCAGTACCCCCGTCGGCCCTCGATTGAGGACATGCGTGTAAATCATTGTCGTCTTGACATCGCTATGACCCAACAGTTCTTGGATTGTGCGAATGTCCTGACCCCGTTCGAGCAGATGGGTGGCAAATGAATGCCGCAGCGTGTGACAAGTGGCCGGTTTGCTCAGTTCTGCTGTCCTCACGGCTGTGTGCATCGCCCGTTGCACGATTGAGGGGTCGATGTGGTGGCGTCCCTGTCGACCGCTTGTCCGGTCCTTCCAGCGTTGTGCTTGTGGGAAGACCCACTGCCAGCTCCATTCCCGTGAGGCGTTGGTGTACTTCATCTCCAGCGCCTGGGGCATCTCAACGGCCCCCCAGCCGCGCTCTAGATCCGCTCGGTGGATCTCCTTCACCCGCTTGAGGTGTTCCTGAAGGGGTCTGATCAATCGTTCGGGAATCATTGTTACCCGGTCCTTGCCACCCTTTCCATCCCGCACGGATAGCTGCCGCTGTTGGAAGTCCAAGTCTTTGATGCGCAGTCTCAGTGCCTCCATCAGGCGCAGACCGCTGCCATAGAGCAGTTTGGCAATCAATTGATTGCTCCCCTCCAAATGATCGAGCACCTGGCGCACCTCCTCCAGCGTCAGCACCACCGGCAATCGCTGCCGTCGGCGGGCCCTTACCAGGCCCTTCAGGTCCACGTCCTCAACACCCATCACATGGCGGTAGAGAAACAGCAGGGCTGAAAGTGCTTGGTTCTGTGTTGAGGCGCTGACCTGACCTTCGGTGGCCAGATGGCTGAGGAAGGCATTGATCTCGACTGCTCCCATCTCCCGCGGATGGCGGAGACCATGAAAGTGAAGAAACCGTTTCACCCAGTGGGAATAGCTTTGTATGGTGCGCCTGGCGTAATGACGCACAACCAGCTCTTCCCGGTAGCGGTCCATCAGCCGGATCGGAGGGTTTGAGGTCATCAGCTCTGATTGAAGTTGACCTCAGTGTTCCCATGGCCGGTACCTGGGCCCTTTCGCCGTTGGGTCGGTTCCACCGCTCTGATCCTGCCGTCGCTTCTGTTGGATGTCACGGATGAGATCGTTGGGGCGTGCCACATCTTTGTTGACATTCATGTGCATAATGATCACCTCTGGTGCTCCTGATTGGGTCTCAAGACCTGTGTTCTGGCTTGATCTGTTTGTCATTGCTTTGCCCTTTGTTCTGCATCCGCCTAGATTCCTCTGGCAGCTCATTGATTCCGATTGACCATGGCCAACGTTGATGTGGCTTCGACCCAGAAGGCCCTGGACATGATCCAGTTGGCCCTGGGTCGTCGGGAAGACCATTACGGCGCCCCGGTCACGATCAAGGGCCAAGATCCCATCCTTGCCTCGCGTCACCGTTTCGGGGAGCTGATGGCCGCTGCCCAGGCCTCGCTCGGCATGGCCCTTGGCGACATCTGGGTGGCCCGCGGTGGTCAGCCCCAGAGCGTCACCACCGATGTGGAGCACGCCGTGCACCAGCACCACGGCATCGCCTTTCTACGCCAGAACGGCCACCAGATCGGATTCACGGATTATGGAAGTCCTGTGAGTTTTGATGATGCCGTTGGAGGCGAGTTCTATCCCACTAGGGATGGTCACTTCATTAAGTTTGAGTTGTTGTATCCCCGCCTGCGCGATGCGGTCTACCGCACCCTCCGCTGTGGCCCCACCCAGCGGGCTGTGGAGGCCGCGGTGATGCAGTGGAACGCCGAGGACCTGGAGCGTGCGATCCGCGAGGAGGGCGGTGCCGTCGGCGTTGTTCGCTCTCCAGATGTGTGGCGTGCCCACCCCGTAGGCGCCCGACTGGCGGCCAAGCCCGTCGTCGAGCTGACCAAGATCGGTGAGAGCGACCCGATCCCTTTGCCCGCTGGCTTGCCAAGCAACGGCAGGCCCCTGGCTGGGATCAAGGTGCTGGATTCCACCCATGTCATCGGTGGACCGATCACCGCCCGCACCCTGGCGGAGTTCGGCGCCGATGTGCTGCACCTGTCCCGCGTTGACTACCCGGATCACATGAACTGGCGCATGGAAACGGACATCGGCAAGCGGGCCGCCTACTGCGATTTCCGCAACACCGACGATCACCAGCAGTTCGCGCGCCTGCTGCAGGATGCGGATGTGTTCACCTGCTCCTATCTGAATCTCGACCAGAAGGGCATCTCACCGCGAACCCTGGCGGAGAGTCGTCCGGGGATCATCGCCCACGAACTGCGCTGCTTTGATTTCGAAGGTGAGTGGGCCAATTTCCGTGGCTTCGACATGCTTGCCGTCGCGGTGTCTGGCTATGTCGACGTGGAGGGGGCGGTCGACGCTCCGATGATGCCGGTCCAGGCGATCTTCGCCGACTACCTCGCGGGCTACGTCGGTGCGGCCGCCGTGGCCTCGGCCCTGCTGCGGCGGGCCGACGAAGGCGGCAGCTACCAGGTGCGCGTCTCGCTCACGCGCATGGCGATGTGGGCCCAGGAGGTCGGTCTGCTCGACGCGGCCGCCCTGGAGGGCTCCAAGGCCTGGGCCGATCTGGTCTGTCAGAGCGATTTGCCCCTGGCCAGCATCGACAGCCCCTTCGGCGAGATCACCTATCTGCCCAGCCTGATCGAGATGCCCGACCTGCGTCCCGGCTTCGAGCGTGGGCCCCAACCGCTGGGCTCCTCCCCCCTCAGCTGGGGCTAGACCCCCGGCTTCGTCTCTCCAGCACCCCACGCCCCCGTAGCCTCCAGGCGCCGCTGTCAACCCTGCGCCCATGCCCGCCCGTAACCTCTGGTCGGACGCCGGCGCCGCTACCGCCGTTGAGCGCTATGGCGCCGCCGGTGTCTCCGAGGCCCTGGCCCTGCGCACCTACACGGCGCGGCTGCTGGGGTCCGATCCGGATCTGGTACTGCACGGCGGCGGCAACACCTCGGTGAAAACGAGCGTCTCGGGGCTGCTGGGGGAAGCGATTCCGGTGCTGTGCGTCAAAGGCTCCGGCTGGGACCTGGCCACGATCGAGCCCCCCGGCCATCCCGCCGTGCGCCTGGAGCCCCTCGTGGCCCTGCGCGCCCTGGCGGCCCTGAGCGATGAGGACATGGTGGCCGCCCAGCGCCAGAACCTGATCGATCCGGCCGCCCCCAACCCCTCGGTGGAGGCGCTGCTGCATGCCTTCCTGCCCCACCCCTTCGTCGACCACACCCACTCGATTGCCCTGCTGGCACTCGCCGATCAACCCGACGCCGAAGCGGTCTGCCGGCGGATCTACGGCGATCGGGTGGCGATCGTGCCCTACGTGATGCCCGGTTTCGCCCTGGCCAAGGCGGCCGCGGAGGCCTACGAAGCGTCCGCGGCCCGGGCTGCCGCCCGCGGCCTGGAGCTGGAGGGGATGGTGCTGCTCCAGCACGGACTCTTCTCCTTTGGAGCCACGGCGAAGCAGAGCTACGGGCGGATGATCGCGCTGGTGGGGGAGGCCGAGCGCGCCCTGGACCAGGTGGAGCGCTCGTTCCAGCCACGTCCCCTGCCGAGCCCCGCCGCGCCTGCGGCGGCGTTGCTCCCGCTCTTGCGAGGGGCCCTCGGCCGGGCCGCCGGGGCCCAGGGTCTTGCCTGCCGTTGGCTGCTGGATCTGCGCGCCGATGGGCCCGCGCTGGCTGTGGTCAACGACCAGCGCCTGGCGGATTGGGCCAGCCGGGGCGTCGCCACCCCCGACCACGTGATCCGCACCAAGGCCCGCCCCCTGGTGCTGCCGCCCGCACCGCCCGCCGGAGATGCGGAAGCTCTTAGCGCCTGGGCCGCCGCCGCCGAGCAGGCCTTGGCCGCCTACATCTCGGAATATCAGGCTTACTTCGCGCGCCAGAACGCCCGCGTCGGCGGGATCAAAAAGGCGCTCGATCCCCTGCCGCGGGTGCTGGCCCTGCCGGGGCTGGGTCTGATCGGGGTGGGGGCCAGCGCCGTCGCCGCCTCCGTCACCGCCGACATCGCCGGCGCCTGGGCCGCCACCCTGCTGGCCGCCGAAGCCTTGGGCTCTTTTCGGCCCGTGGGCGAAGACGACACCTTCGACATGGAGTACTGGAGCCTGGAGCAGGCCAAGCTCGGCACGGGCTCCGAAAAACCCCTGGCCCGCCAGGTGGTGCTGGTCACCGGCGGGGCCGGCGGCATCGGCGCCGCCACCGCCCGGGCCTTCGCGGCCCAGGGGGCCGATCTGGTGGTGCTTGACCTCGATGGCGAAGGGGCAGGAGCCACGGCGGCCGCCTGCGGGCCGCTGGCCCTGGGCCTGGGGTGTGATGTCACCGATCCGGTGGCGGTGCGCGCCGCCATTGCCGCGGCCTGCGCCCACTTCGGTGGCCTCGACATCGTTGTCTCCAACGCCGGTGCCGCCTGGAGTGGCCCGATCGCCCAGCTCCCAGACGCCGACCTGCGCGCCAGCTTCGAGCTGAATTTCTTTGCCCATCAGCATGTGGCCCAGGCGGCGGTGGCGGTGTTCGAAGCCCAGGGCTTCGGCGGCCAGCTCTTGTTCAATGTCTCCAAGCAGGCCCTCAACCCGGGCCCCGCGTTCGGTGCCTACGGCATCGCCAAGGCGGCCCTGCTGGCCCTCATGCGCCAGTACTCCCTGGAGGGCGGATCCCAGGGGATCCGCGCCAACGGCCTCAACGCCGATCGCATCCGCTCCGGCCTGCTCGACGACACCATGATTCAAGAACGCGCCGCCGCCCGCGGCCTTACGGAGGAGGCCTACATGGGCGGCAATCTGCTCGGCCAGGAGGTGCGCGCCAGCGATGTGGCAGGCGCCTTCGTGGCTTTGGCCCGTATGGAGCGCACCACCGGCGCCCTGCTCACCGTCGATGGCGGCAACGTGGCGGCGATGGTTCGTTGAACGCAAGCAACCGCGGGCGCCCTCAGGCCCGTCGGGCCAGCCACAGCCCCAGGCTGATCCAGATCAGCACCAGCACCAGGCAGAGGGCCGTCCAGGCCGGCAGCCCGATGTTCATCACCGCCAGCGGTGCCCCCACGGTGATCACGCCTCCGGCGATCAGGGGCTGCAGGATCAGCTGCTTGATCGAGAACGCCGGCAGGGCGTCGGAGGCATCGGCGGGGTCGGACATGCGCAGCAGCAACAATCCGCTCGCGGCTACCCCCGTGCCCTGGCCGAACTCCACAATCCCGCGCTCGAACCAGGGGGCCGGCAGGATCCGTGGCGCCAGCAGCAGCAGCACCCCGAGGTTCCAGAGCAGCCCCGCCGCCGCCAACACTGTCAGCGGCAGCCAGTCGTGGCGCAACAGCGAGAGGTCAAGGCAGGCGGTGGCCGCCGTGATCAACAGATCCGCCGCCAGGGTGCTCACCAGGCTCTGAATCGGCGCGGAGGTCCAGTGCCCCTTGCCCGTCTTCTCCAGCACCAGCCGCACCAGCAGCGAACCCGCCAGAGCCAGCGGGAACACCGGCAGGGCATCGATCACCAGCTTGAAGCCACCCCCCAGCTGATCCGCCAGCCAGCCCAGGGAGGCCCAGAGCGAATAACCCACGACCACCGCCACCCCGGTGAGGGCCAGGTTCACGGCCCAGCGCTCGGCCGGTCCTTTGAAAGGTGTGGCGTGCGGCGCTGGCGGGGCCGGCTCTGGGGGCTCCGGCGCCCATCCTGGGGTCGGCGCCGCGCCTGCCGCCACCCCTGGTTCCATGGGCTCCTGCCGGTCCGCCAGCAGCCAGCCCCGGCCGCGCCCCAGCACCACTACCAGCCCGCCCACCACCGTGGCCGCCAGCAGCCCCACCGTGGACAGCGCCAGCCCCAGGGCCTCTCCCCCGGGGAAGCCAAGGTCGGCATAGATCGGCCCCATTGCCGCCGCCGAGCCGTGGCCGCCCTCGTAGGCCACCTCGATCAGCACCCCCATCAGCGGATGCACCCCCAGCCAGGGTTGCAGCAGCAGCAGCACCGCCAGGCCCGCCACCAGGTACTGGCCAAAGGCGATCGTGAGCGCCATCAGCACCTGGGCCGACAGCGGCCGCCACAATCCGCCTGGGTTGGGCAGCGGCTTGCCCAGCAGCAGGCAGGCGAACACCAGTGTGAGCAGCGCCGTGGGCAGCTCCGCCCACAGGGCAATCACGGGCTCGGGCACCAGCGGCACCAGGCCCGTGGGGGCCACCGCCAGCCCGATCGTTCCGGCCAGCAGGGCCTCGGGGATGCCCAGCAGATGCAACCCCAAGG
Organism: Cyanobium sp. Morenito 9A2; assembly: GCF_024345575.1. Lineage (GTDB taxonomy): Bacteria > Cyanobacteriota > Cyanobacteriia > PCC-6307 > Cyanobiaceae > ATX-6F1. The sequence continues at coordinate 48,254 of NZ_JAGQBJ010000014.1, read as the reverse complement.
CGTTGCCCAGCAGCCGCCCCAGCGCCAGGAGCCCGGCCAGCCCGGCCACCGCCACCAGCACGGTGACCCCCCAGTCGTGCCAGAGCGCCAGGAGCATCGGGGCGAGATCGTTCATCAAAGGCCGGGAAGGTCGAGCGGAAGGAGGTTGAACTGACGGCGGAAGAAGGCTTCGGTGGCCACCAGCACCTGGCGTTGCACCCCACCGCTGCGGAAGCCGTGGCCCTCTTCAGGAAACAGGTGCACCTCCGCCCTGATGCCGTTCGCCCGCAAAGCGGCGGCCATGCGCTCGGTCTGCGCGGGGGGAACCACCTGATCGTTGAGACCTTGGAAGAAGATCACAGGGCAGCCGATGCGATCCGCGTGCTCCAGGGGTGAGCGCTGCAGGTACAGGGCCTGCGATTCCGGCCAGGGGCCCACCAACCCATCGAGATAGCGCGCCTCGAAGCGGTGTGTCTCCGTGGCCATCGCCGTCAGATCAGCCACGGCGTAGCGGCAGGCCCCGGCCCGGAACACGTCGGTGAAGCAGAGGGCCGCCAGCACCGTGAAGCCCGCCGCGCTGCCGCCTTCGATGGCGATCCGCTCAGGGTCGGCCTTGCCCGCCGCCACCAGGGCCAGGGCGGCGGCGGCGCAGTCGGCCACATCCACCACGCCCCATTGGCCATCGAGCCGCTCGCGGTAGGCGCGCCCGAAGCCCGTTGAGCCGCCGTAGTTCACATCCACCACTCCCCACCCCCGCGACGTCCAGTAGGGGATCACGGGGTTCAGGCCCGTGCGCGCCATGGCCGTGGGGCCGCTGTGCCCCCTCACCAGCAGCGGTGTACTGGGCTGGGCGCCCCCGATGGGCGGGTGGTACCAGGCGTGGGTGGGCGCGTTGCCGTAGCCCGCGAACCAGAGGGGCTCGGGTGGGCTGATCAGTTCCGCCGGCAAGACCTCGACCGCCACGGGGCAGTGGCTCCAGCGGCCCGTGGCCAGCTCCAGCTCCAGCAGGCCCTGGCCCACCGTGGGGCCGCTGGCGAGGCAGGCCAGTCGGCCTTCTTCGGCGACGACTTGGCCCAGGTCGTCGAAGGGCAGATTGAGGGGCTGCCAGAGGCCATCCGCCCCGGGGTCTTCGGGCAGCGCAAGGCGCCCCAGCTCCCAGCGGCCCTGCCGGCAGGCGGCGGCCACCAGATGCTCCCCGTCCCAGGCGGTGGTGGCCATGCCGTAGACCCACTGGGGCAGGGCGAACTCAGCTTCCAGCGGCAGCAGCCGCTGCCATGGGGTGTGTCCCACCTTCCGTTGGTCGGCCTCCGCCAGCCGTTCCAGGTTCCACCAGCCGCTGCGGTCGTTGGCCACCACCAGATCCCCGTTGGGCAGCCACAGGGGCTGGAACACGGACACCCCCTGGGGGTCCGCCGAACCCGATCCAGCGATCACACGGGCCTCCACCAGGGCGCCGCTGGCTTCGAATCGGCCCAGCCAAAGCTGGCTGCGCTCCCAGGGCATGAACGGTTGCTGCCACTCCACCCACGCCAGCTGCCGGCCGGAGGGGCTGAGCACCGCGTACCCACAGAAGTCGGCGGGCGCATGCAGCGGCACCGGTTCGCCCCCCGCCAGGTCCACCGCCACCAGCCGATCGCGCCCCCCGGACTCCATCACACCGATCCAGCGCCGACGGGCGCCATCGATCAGGCCATCGGCGAAGGCGCGCGCGCCCGGCGCGGTGAGCCGTCGGGGCTCTGGGGCCGGCTGGACCTGGCCCGCAACGGGACCGCCCCTGGAGGCTGGGCCCAGATCCAGGCGCCAGAGGCAGCGGTCGCCGTCGTGGACGAACACCAGCAAGGGCTCTGGCTTTCCGCCGCCTCCCCTCCCCTCGCCGAGTGCGTACACCCCGCCGCCGTAGTCATGGACGCGGCTGCGCAGGTTCCACTCTCCCGGGGTCAGCTCCAGCGGCTCGGCGCCGGGGCACCCTCGGGTCAGCAGGGTGGTGCGTCCCTGCTCCTGGGGCCGTTGCTCCAACCAGAACAGCCGACCCGCGTGCCAACGGGGTTCCTTGAGTGCAGGGTCGCTTCCCACCACGCGTTCCGCCGGCAGGGGCGCCAGCGCAGCACGGGAGGTGGCCGCTGGCCTGGCCGCATCGCTCAACTGGCCCTCCGGCATGGCTCCTACAATCGACCCATCGTTTCAGGTGGTGTCGTGGCCAGCCTCTTCGCCCAGATGGCCCGCACCGCGGAGCAGACCAACCGGGGCGTGCAGGTGTCCAAAGAACCCCTCGACACCCCGCCCCTGCGCATCCACACCCTTGGTGATCAGGCCCTGCGCGCCCCCGCCAGGCGCATCAGCAAGGTGGATGACGCGGTACGGGAGCTGACCAGGGACATGTTGCTGAGCATGTACGCCGCCCGCGGCATCGGCCTGGCCGCCCCCCAGGTGGGTGTCAACAAGCAACTGCTGGTGATCGATCTGGATCTGGAGAATGCCGCCACCCCTCCCCTGGTGCTGATCAACCCCGAGATCACCGCCGCCAGCGCCGCGCTCGAAACCTATGAGGAAGGTTGCCTCAGTATTCCTGGGGTTTACCTCAACGTCGTCCGTCCGGCTGCCGTGGAGGTCAGCTTCCGCGATGAGCAGGGCCGCCCCCGTCGCCTCAAGACCGACGGGCTGCTGGCCCGCTGCATTCTCCACGAGATGGACCACCTCACCGGGGTGCTGTTCGTCGATCGCGTCACCGATGAGCTGAGCCTCAATGAGGAATTGCAGCAGAAGGGTTTCGATCGCGCCCATGTGCGCTCCCTTCGCTGAGATCCCATGCCGATGAATCCCCTGGCTGGGTTGTTTCTGGCCCTGGCCTGCGTGCTCGGCATCGCCGCCACCGGATCGGTGTTTGAGCTGGCCTACGGCGATCCGGATCTGGGGGTCAACCTGACCCGTTTGATCCTGGGACTCAGCCTTCCCGGCACGGCCCTCAGCCTGCTGGTCGCAATTCGTCTCAACAAGCCGGCCTGACCCCCCTGGCGCCTGGCGGGAGCACTTCTACGATCTCCCCAATGCCATCGCTGTTGTCGTGAAGTACACCGTTCATTCCCCACGCCTCGCCCTGGCCACGGCCGTTCTGGCGGCCGGATTCGCCGGCTCTGGCGTCCCGACGGCCCAGGCTCAGCCTGCCCAGGGGTCAGCTCCTGCCGTTTCGGCTCCCTCCCCTGCGCTGCCTGCCGCCAAGGCCCCTGCCCCTGCCAAGCCACTGTCCACCGCTGCGCCTCAAGCCGCCTTGGAGGCCGCTCCCCCAACGGTGAAAACCCCGCCGGTGGCCGTCTCCCAGGGGGCCATGTTCGATGCCCGTGAGGTCATACAGGACCGCTTCATCCTGGTGGCGGCGCCGATCGGCAAGGGAGAGCGCGCCCAACTGAACATCTATGAGCAGGTCAGCAACCGTCGTCCCTGCTACGTCACCGTCGGGGCCTCCCCCGCCCAGGTGGATCCGCTGTTGGGCCGGTTTGATTTCACCGGCATCTGCAACCGCTACATCGACGGCAACGGCTATTCTCTGCGCGTCGGCGGCAGCGATCTGGGCACCGTCTACCGCCTGGGCGTGGTGCGCCAGGCCAACGACACGTTGCTGATCGCCTCCCCGACCAAATCCAATCCAGGGCCTGAGATGGTGGTGGCGCGCACCGGCGGCGCTGGTTCCGGCTTCCTGTTGTTGGTGCCTGAGCCCGGCTGGAAAGTGATGCGTCGGCACTTCGGCACCCGCGCCCTCGGCCACGTCTATGTCTACCGCGACTCCTGGCCCAGCGAAGCGCTCACCCAGCAGCCCCAGCAAGCACCTGTGCCCCCCAGCCTCCCCGCCAGCTGAGGGCCCCGGAAGGGCACTTGCTACCATCGTTCCTCCAGGCCTTATTCCTGCTTCATGACCCAGGTCACCGTCGGCGAAAACGAAGGAATCGAATCCGCCCTGCGCCGCTTCAAGCGCCAGGTGTCGAAGGCGGGTATCTTCGCCGACCTCAAGCGCCTACGTCACCACGAGACGCCCGTCGAGAAGTACAAGCGCAAAGCCCAGCAGCGCCGTCGTCGCCGCTGAATCCAGCTGGCCTTTCCGGACATTCCCTCTGCTGCGAACAAGTGTTTGCACCCATCCCTACAAGGGTCTGGCGCGAGCAGCATGGAGGTGTCCCCTGGGGCCTCGCCATGCGTCATTTCTTTCGCGACCTCACCAGCTGGTGGGCGGCCGCCATGGGCTACACCTTCGGTCAGCCCCACCCCCGGGAAACACCACCACCGCCGTTGGTGGGGGTTCAGCCCTACCGCGACCATCCCAGCCGTCCCTGAGCCCACCCCTGAATCGTCCCAGGGCGGGCCGCTCAGAGGCGATCGAAGGAGCGGAAGGTGAGGGCTTCGCCCACTGCTTCCGCTTGGATGCTGGCCTCGCCCCTGAGATCAGCGATCGTGCGCGCCACCCGCAGCAAGCGCTCGGCGGCGCGGGCGCTGAGGCGTCGCTGACGGATCGCCCCCTCCCATAGCCCCAGGGCCTGGGGGGCCAAGCGGCTGTGGCGGCGAAGGTCAGCGCCGCCTAACTGGCTGTTGGCGCAGCCACCAGGGTTGCGCTCGGCCATGCGTGCGCGCGCCCTCTGCACGCGTTCGGCCACCGCTTGCGTGGCTTCGTTCTGGAGTGGTGACGCGCCCCCTGCCGAGCGCTTGCGGGATCCAAAGTCGGCCACCAGTTGCTCCGCGGCAAGCCGGCGCACAATCACCTGCAGATCGATCCGATCCAGCAGCGGCCCCGACAACCGCGACCAGTAGCGCAGGCGCCGCTCTTCCCCGCAGCGGCAGGGGCGCTCCGGGTCCCCGAACCAGCCGCAGGGGCAAGGGTTCGTGGCCGCCACCAGGGCCACCTGAGCCGGGAAGCGGCTGCGCTGGCGGGTGCGGCTGATCCACACCTCCCCTTCCTCGAGGGGCTGACGTAGCTGGTCGAGCACATCGCGGCGGAACTCCGCCAGCTCATCGAGGAACAGCACCCCGTGGTGGGCCAGCGACAGTTCCCCAGGCCGGGGGATGACACCACCGCCAATCAGGGCCGCCCCGGAGCAGCCGTGGTGAGGAGCGCGAAAGGGCCGCTGGCGCAGCAGGCTGCCATGGCCGCCCAGCAGCCCCGCCACGGAATAGAGCTGGGTCAGCTCGAGCATCTCCTGCTGTTCCAGGGGCGGCAGCAGCCCCGGCAGTCGCCGGGCCAGCATGGTCTTGCCGCTCCCTGGCGGGCCAACGAGCAGCAGGTGATGGCCCCCCGCGGCGGCGATCTCCAGGGCCCGGCGGCCGTGGGGCTGGCCTTTCACATCGACCAGATCCAGGGGCGGCGGCCCCCCCAGGGCCGGCAGGGGCCTGCAGGGGCTGGCCCGGGCGGGATCCGCCAGCAGCGCCACCACCTGGGCCAGGCTCTCGGCGCACCACACCTTGAGCCCCTTCACCAGGGTGGCCTCGGCGCCGTTGGCGGCTGGCAGCACCAGGGCCCGGGCCCCGCAGCGCCGGGCGGCCAGGGCGAGGGCCAGGGCCCCACGCACGGGCCGCAGGCGCCCATCGAGGCCCAGTTCGCCCGCACACCAGATCCCCCCCAGCTGCTCCGGCGGCAGCTGGGCGCTGGCCACCATCAGCCCCAGGGCTATGGGCAGATCGAAGGCCGGGCCCTCCTTGCGCAGATCCGCCGGCGCCAGGTTCACCACCACCCGGGTGAGGGGCACCCGGAAACCGCCGTTACGCAGGGCGGCCCGCACCCGCTCTCGTGATTCCTGCACGGCCACATCCGCCAGCCCCACGATCGACAGCCCCGGCAGCCCTGGGGCGATGTCCACCTCCACGCTCACCTCGACCCCGTCGAGGCCCTGGAGGGCGGCTCCGCTGCACCGTGCCAGCATCGATTGATCAAGAGGGAACACCCCGTCAGTTCCCCCACCTGTCCCACCGCCCGCCGCCCCGGCGCCATGGCCGACCCCAGCTCCACCCCTGAGAACGCTCCAGCGGACACGATCTTCGGCCGCATCCTGCGCGGCGAGATCCCCTGCGATCCGGTCCACAGCGATGAGCTGTGCCTGGCCTTCCGCGATGTGAACCCCCAGGCACCCGTCCACGTGCTGGTGATCCCGCGCAAGCCACTGGTGAACCTGGCGGAGGCTACCGGCGCCGACGCCCCCCTGCTGGGGCATCTTTTGCTGGTGGCGGCGAAGGTGGCCAGCGCCGAGGGGCTGGGCGGCTGGCGCACGGTGATCAACAGTGGCGTCGAGGCGGGCCAGACCGTGTTTCATCTGCACGTGCACGTGATCGGTGGCCGCCCCCTGGCCTGGCCGCCGGGGTAGCGCGGGTCGCTCCGTGGTGCACCTCTAGCGGCGACAATGGCCCGACCTGCACCGGTCCATGGGTCCCCTGAAAGCCTTCCGCGACCAGCTCGGCAAACTGCGGCGCCTGGCCCAGCCCTATTTCCTTCCGGTGGAGGACACCAGCCCCTGGCAGTTCCTGCTCCTGGTGCTCGCTCTGCTGGCGGTGGTGGTGGGTCTCACCCTGCTGCTGCTCACGGGCACCGTGGCACTCAGCGGTGTTTTGATTCCAGGCCTGCGCGACCGTTTCCTGCCGGGTGTACCCCAGCAGGTGGCCGCCCTCTGGTCCGGCCCGATTGGCCCAGGAGTCTCCGTGGCCTTCGTGGCCGGTTGGCTGGTGTTCGGCACCCAGCGGGCCAAATTGCGCCAGGGACGCTGGCTGCCTTGGGTGCTGCTGGCGGTGATCACCTTGTTGATCCTGGTGATCAACGGCATCAACGTCGGCATCAGTTTCATCGCCCGCAACGTCGACAACACCCTGGTGGCCTACGACCAGGACGGCTTCTGGAAGACGGTGGCGATCTACGCCTTCTGCCTGGTGCTGGCCCTGCCGATCCGAGCGATTCAGAGCTACCTGATCCCCAAGCTCGGTCTGCTCTGGCGGGAGTGGTTGAGCGGGCGACTGCTGGTTCGTTACCTCTCGAACCGCGCCTACTATGTTCTCAATCCGAACGACGAGTCGTTCTCGGAGATCGACAATCCCGACCAGCGGATCTCCCAGGACACGGCCAGTTTCACAAGTACCTCACTCAGTGTCACGGTGGAGATCCTCTCCGCTCTGCTGACTTTCTTCAGCTTCATCATCGTGCTCTGGAGTATCAACTCCAAGCTCGCGCTCTTGCTCCTGGCCTACTCAGTGCTCGGAACAGGATTGGTGGTGTTCGCCAGCCGCAAGCTGGTGAATCTCAATTTCCTGCAGCTGAAGTTGGAGGCCGATTTTCGCTACGGCCTTGTCCACATCCGTGACAACGCTGAATCGATTGCTTTCTACCGCGGCGAACAGCAGGAGGGCCAGGAGGCGGAAAGGCGGCTGGGTGGAGCGATCCGTAACTACAACAGCTTGATCATCTGGGAAGCGATGATCCAGGTGATCCAGCGCTCCTACGACTACTTCTCTCGCTTTTTGCCCTGGCTCGTGATCGCTCCGATCTACTTCGCCAAGGAGGTGGATTTCGGTGTTTTTGGCCAGGCCAGCATCGCCTTCTCCCAGGTGCTGTTCTCGGTCAGCTACATCGTCAACAACGTTGATCGACTCGCGGCCTTCTCCGCCAGCATCAGCCGCCTCGAGGGCTTCCAGGGCAAGGTCGAGGAGATCGCCTCCCGTTCGGGCAGTGAGGCGGCCACGGCCCTGGCAGCCGCCTCCGCTGGCCCACCTGCTGACGCGATCGTGGTTCAGCACGTGGACCTGGTCCCCCCTGGCAGCGGCCGGGTGCTGATCCACGATTTGAGCGTTGAGGTGACCCCACGGGAACGGCTGTTGGTGGTGGGGCCCAGTGGCTGCGGCAAGACGTCCTTCCTGAGGCTGGTGAGCGGTCTGTGGGTACCGGCGGCGGGCAGCGTCCAGCGGCCGCCCCAGGCCGATCTGCTGTTCATTCCTCAGAAGCCGTACATGATCCTGGGCAGCCTGCGGGAGCAGCTCTGCTATCCGCTCAATCCGGAACGGTTCAGCGACGATCACCTGCGGAACGTGCTCGAGGAGGTGCGGCTGGGCGAGCTGGTGAGCCGGTATCCCAACCTCGACATCAAGCTGGATTGGCCGCGCCTGCTCTCGCTGGGGGAGCAACAGCGTCTGGCCTTCGCCCGCCTGCTGCTGAACTCCCCCCGCTTCGTGGTGCTTGATGAGGCGACCAGCGCCCTGGATGTCAACACCGAGCGCCACCTCTACGCCCTGCTCAGGGAGCGGGAAATGGCCTTCGTGAGTGTGGGTCACCGCCCTACCCTGGCCGATTTCCACAGCCGCGTGCTCGCCCTCGACGGCAGTGGCGGCTGGAAGCTGGTGCCCGCCGCCGACCATGACTTCACCCAAACCTGACCCCCCATGAGTTTCTCCCCTCGATCGGCATCCGAGCCTTCCCCCACCTCTCCGGAGCCCCCGCTCACCAGTGCCACCACCGACGATGTGCCCGCCTTCGGCTGGAGTGCCTACGCCGAGCGTGTCAACGGTCGTTTTGCCATGCTCGGTTTCGCGGCCGTGCTGGTGATTGAAGCCCTCAGTCATCAGAGTTTCCTGCGCTGGGCGGGCCTGGTGCCTTCCTGACCAGGGCCACCAGGTCCCTGCTCAGGGCAGCTCGATCAGGTCCACCTGCCAAAGTCCACCTCGACTCACCTGCACCGCAAGCAGGCGCCCGTCGCCATTGAGCTGCACCTGGCGGGGCACCCCCGCCGGCTCCATGGGTATGGGCTGCAGGGCCTGCACGCTGCGGCGATAGAGCACCAGCTCGGTGCGCCCATCGAGCTGGCGCACGAGCGCCAGACGTTCGCCGCGGCCATCGACGCTGACACTCAGGGGCTGGGCGTCGGGACGGTTGAGCCCCGGCAGGGGCACAGGTGCCCCGCGGCTGAGGTCCACCAGCTCCACCCGCTCGCGGCCGGCGCGGCCGCTGATCCACGCCAGCCAGTCGAGGCCCAGGGAAGGGCTGCGGCCGCTACCGGCCCGCTGCAGTTGGCCATTGAGGCCACCCATGGGCTGGAGCGGTGCGCCACCGCAGCCCGCCAGCAGCACCACCAGTGCCATGGTCGCCAGGGCTGAGCTGCTGTGGGCCCGTTTCAAGGCCGCCCAGCTCCTGGAGAAGACGGCCCACCCAGGGCCTGGCCCGGAGCCAGATCCGGCTCCAGCAGGGCGCTGAGATCGAAGACCTCCACCTGCGACCGTCCCTGGTCCAGAAGTTCCAGGGCGATGCGGCGGCCATCGGGGGCCAGGCTAAGGCGCTCTGGCTCCAGGTCGCCGGGCAAATAGAGCGGATGGCGCGCACCGGTTGCCCGGTCTTCAATCAGGGCCAGGCGCCTGGTGCCCTGCTGCACCACCACCGCGAGATAGCGGCCGTTCCAGCTCAAGGACGGGGAGCTATGGGGCTGCTGGCCGCCCAGGTGGCGCAGGGACAACAATCGGCCGCTCTGGCGTTCCTGCAGCAGCACCGTGCGACGGCCCCCGCGTTCCACCACGCTCGCCAGGTAGCGGCCATCGCCGCTGAGGGCGGGGTCTTCGCGGCCTTCAATTCCCAGCCCCAACGGCGCCGCCGCCTGGCGCTGCACACCTCCCAGAAGCCCGCAGCCAGAAAGGCCAATTGCCAGGGCCCACAGCAGGAGACCGGCGGCGGCCCGGAGCGGCCGCGGTGCCTGCAGGGATTCAGTTGTCGAAGCGTGAGGAGTTGTCGCGCGGTCCGCCGGTGGGTGGCTCTGTGCTGCGGGGGGCTGGCCCGCTGGGGCCGGAGCCTGGGCGTGGTGCGGGGGCATCGGGCCACCCGGCGCTGGGGCGGGAGCCCGAACGCACCGGCGTGAAGTCGGCATCGCTGATCGGAGAGCCCTGGGGGACACCGGAGGTGCCCAGGACTGGGCCGCGATCGGCCATGGGTTCAGCACCAGGGCCGCTGCGGCGGCTGGAGCGGGGCAGGTTGTCGGCACTGGCCACAGGGCGGCTGCCGCGGCGTGGCTCGTCCCGATCGCGGCGACGGGCCCCAAAGGAGAAGGCCCCAGGGCTGGTGCCAGCTGCTGGAGGGGAGTTGTCTGCCGGGGCGCCGTAGCGGCCGGCGCGGGGATCGTAGCTGGGTTCGGATCGCGGAGAGGGCCGGCCGCCTGGGCTGCTGGGGCTGTCCCACTCATCGGCGGGACGCGCCCCACGGCTGGCCGCCCGCTCCGGGATGGCAGTGCGTGCCGGTCGGCGGGGGCGGTACAGATCGTCATGGTCGTCGGTGAGCTCCTCACCGCGGGAGCGGATGCGACGGCGCAGGGGCTCCGGTTCGTCGAAGCGATCATTGTCGGTGCCCCACTGGTCCCGGCCACCCCCTACGCGGGGGCGGGGCCCCGGCTCCTCATCGTCGAAGTAGGAGGAACGACGCGCCTGTTCGGTGGTCACCCCCCGCAGGCGCACGCTTTCGTAGGCGAAAAAGACGGTGGTGCCGGCCAGCAGAAACTGGCCGAACTGCAGAATCGGGTCCAGCCGCCAGCCTTGGAAGAAGAGGATGCCGCCGCAGAGCAGCCCGATGGCGGCGAAGAAGACGTCATAGTCGCGGGCGAGGGCTGGCTTGAAACTGCGCATGAAATAGAGCAGCGCGCCTCCCACCGCCAGCACGATGCCGACGATGCTGGCCCAATTCAGGCTGGCATTGACCACAGCTGAAGCTCCTCAGGCAGATCGCATGACCACGTTCTCCCTCAGGAGAACCCGTTAAAACACTTTAGGGACCTTGGTCCCATGAGCCAGGTGCATCAGAGCTTGCGGTCGACCTGATCCTTCTGGCTGATGAACACAAGCGCGACGGCGATGGGCACGACCACGATCGCAGCGCCCCAGGCGAGGCTGTTGAGGAAATTGGCGAGGGATGGGGTCATGGCACGCTCAGCTTCGGCGGTGATCCTAGGCAGCCAGGGCGACTTCCTACGATGCTGTTCCCCTGTTCTTAGGGCTTTGTGACGGGTGCGACCCCCCTGCCTCTCGAGCTGTTTCTGGCCGTGCTTCCGGGGCTGAATCTGGCCCTTGGGCTGCTGCTGGCCGCTTGGACGCTGCTGTTTCTGTTTCGCATCGTGCTCACCTGGTATCCCCAGGTGGACCTCAGCCGCGGGTTGATGGCTCTGGTGGGCTGGCCCACTGAGCCGCTGCTGGCCCTCACCCGTCGGCTGGTGCCCCCGATCGGCGGGGTCGACGTCACACCGGTGATCTGGGTGGGGCTGATGAGCCTTCTGCGGGAACTGCTGGTGGGTCAGCAGGGGCTGATCACCCAGGCCTTGATGCGCGCCCAGGCCCTCGCCTCGAGCGCTTAACAGCCGGATCGCCCTCGTCTAACGCCCAGCGGTAGGCGGGAGCATGTCGTGTTCCACAAATTTGGTGTGCACGTCGCCCTGTTGGAACTCGGGTCGATCGAGCAGCGCCAGGTGGAACTCGATCGTGGTGGGGATTCCGGTGACGGCGCATTCCGAGAGCGCCCGGCGGAGACGCCGCAGGGCATGGTCCCGGTCGGTTCCCCAGACAATGATTTTGCCGATCAATGAGTCGTAGAAGGGCGGAATCTCGTAGCCCGTGTAGACGTGGCTGTCGACCCGCACCCCCGGACCACCGGGGGGTAGCCAGCCGGTGATCTTGCCAGGAGCAGGGCGGAAATTCTGGCGGGGGTCCTCGGCGTTGATGCGGCACTCGATCGCATGGCCGCGCAATTGCACATCTTCCTGGCAAAAGCTCAGGGGCTCACCGGCGGCGATGCGGATCTGCTCGGCGATCAGGTCGATCCCCGTGACCATCTCTGTGACCGGATGCTCCACCTGGATGCGCGTGTTCATCTCCATGAAATAGAAATTGCCGCTGCGATCCACCAGGAACTCCACGGTGCCGGCGCCCTCATAGGTGATGCTTCGGGCGGCGGCCACGGCGGCGTCTCCCATGCGCCGGCGCAATTCCGGATCGAGGGCTGGGCTGGGGGCTTCTTCGAGAAGTTTCTGGTGGCGTCGCTGGATCGAGCAGTCGCGCTCACCCAGGTGCACCACGTGGCCGTGGCGGTCCGCCAGGATCTGGACCTCGACATGGCGGGGCCGGTCGATGAACTTCTCCAGGTAAAGGCCCGGGTTGCCGAAGGCTGCTTCGGCCTCCCCCTGGGCCGCCTTGAACAGGCCGTCGAGCTGCTCGGCCTCGCTCACCAGCCGCATGCCGCGGCCGCCGCCACCGGCGGTGGCCTTGATCATCACGGGGTAGCCCATGGCGCCTGCCAGCTTCGCCGCCGCCTGAGGGCTGCTCAGCAGCCCCTCGCTGCCGGGGATGGTGGGCACGCCCACCCGCTGCATGGTCGCCTTGGCAGTGGATTTATCGCCCATCGCCCGGATCGCCTCGGGGGAGGGCCCGACGAAGCTGAGCCCATGGGCGGCGCAGATTTCGGCGAAGCGGTCGTTCTCGGCCAGGAAGCCGTAGCCCGGATGGATCGCATCGGCGCCGCGGGAGGTGGCCGCCGCAATGATGTTCGGGATGTTCAGGTAGCTCTTGGAACTGGGGGCTTCGCCCACGCAGACGGCCTCATCGGCCAATTGCACGTGCAGGGCGTTGCGATCGACCGTGCTGTAGACCGCGACGGTTGGGATGCCGAGCTCGCGACAGCTGCGCAGGATCCGGAGTGCGATCTCGCCGCGGTTGGCGATCAGCAATTTGCCGATGGGCATCCGAAGCGGCAGTGGGAGGGCAGGCCGCTGCGGACTGTATCAGCGCCGCGTGGGGAAGCTGATGGGTATATTGCTCATCCGGGGGGCTTTTCGGAGCCAGCCGGCCACGCGGATGTGGTGGAATTGGTAGACACGCACGTTTGAGGGGCGTGTGGCTTCGGCTTTACGAGTTCAAGTCTCGTCATCCGCATTTTTCTTTTCCAAAACTCGGCCGCCCTCCGTGACAGCTGCACAGCCGGGTCCGGGTCTCAACGGCACTTCCGCCCCCGCCTCCGGCGTCGATGCCGAGGCTGCGATCGTTCTGGTCAGCAACGGCCCCGGTGAACTGGCCACCTGGGTCCGGCCCCTCGCCCAGCGCCTGCATGGGGAGTTGCCCTTGAGGCCCCGGGAGCCGAAGGCGCCCATCGACATGCTGCTGGTGCTGGTGCCGTGCCCCAATGCCACCGGCAGTGAGGCGCCGGTGGCCCGGGCCACGGGTCTGTTCAGCCGGGTGCTGCCCGCCGGGCGTTTCTGGTGGCTCCTGCTGCGGCCCCGGCGCCATGGCCCCTGGCCCAAGCAGGGGGTGGTGGTGTTCCTGGGCGGTGACCAGTTCTGGACGGTGCTGCTCTCCTGGCGTCTGGGTTACCGCCACCTCACCTACGCCGAGTGGGTGGCCCGCTGGCCCCGTTGGAACGACCGCATTGCCGCCATGGGGCCCCAGGCCGCCGGCCGTCTGGCTCCGCGCTGGCGCCAGCGCTGCGAGGTGGTGGGGGATCTGATGGCGGACCTCTCCGAATCGGCGCGCAGTGAGGCCCCCCTGCCGGCGGGGGAATGGGTGGCGCTGCTGCCAGGCTCCAAGCGGGCCAAATTGCAGGTGGGGGTGCCCTTTCTGCTGGAGACAGCCGATCGCCTGCGGGCGCGGCGTCCCGGCTGCCGCTTCCTGTTGCCGGTGGCCCCCACCACCAACGTCGAGGAATTGCTGCGCTACGGCGGCCCGGACAACCCGCTGCAACGGCATTACGGCCAGGGGGCGCCGTGGTCGCGGGAGCTGGCGGGGGAGCGCTGGCTGGAGACCCCCGCCGGAACGCTGATTCGCCTGGTGGAGGTGCAGCCAGCCCACAGCGTCCTCAGCCAGTGCGCCCTCGCCCTCACCACCGTGGGTGCCAACACCGCCGAGCTGGGGGCCCTGGCGGTGCCGATGCTGGTGTTGGTGCCCACCCAGCATCTCCAGGTGATGCAGGCCTGGGACGGCTGGCTGGGGCTCCTGGCCCGGCTGCCGCTGCTGCGCTGGCTGCTGGGGGTGGCACTCACCGCCTGGCGTATGCGCCAGCGGGGGTTTCTGGCCTGGCCGAACATCTCCGCGGGCCGGTTGGTGGTGCCCGAGCGGGTGGGCGCGATCACGCCGGCGGAGATCGCCGCCGAGGCCGCCGATTGGCTGGAGCACCCCCAGCGCCTGGAAGGCGTACGCGAGGACCTGCGCAGCCTGCGGGGCCATCCCGGGGCCGTGGCGGCCCTGGCACGGCTGGTGCGGGAGCTGCTGCCGGCTCCCGGAGCTGCCTAGCCTGGCGGCACGCTCTCCACCGCTCCGATGTCGGTTTCCGGTTCAGATCCCCTCAGCCCTGCCCCTTGCTCCCTGCCCTCCGGCCTGGCCCGTGACGAGCGCTCCGAGGAGGCCTGGCGCGAACGCCTGACGCCAGAACAGTTCCAGGTGGCCCGCCGGGGTGGCACCGAGCGTGCCTTCACAGGCCGCTACTGGAACCACAAGGGCGAGGGGATGTACCGCTGCATCTGCTGCGGGGCGGAGTTGTTTGATTCCGCCACCAAGTTCGAGTCGGGCACCGGCTGGCCCAGTTTCTGGGATGGGGCGACCCCGGGGGCCATCACCCGCCTTGAAGACCGCAGCCACGGCATGGCCCGTACGGAGATCCGCTGCGCCAGCTGCGACGCCCACCTGGGGCACGTGTTCCCCGATGGGCCCCGGCCCACAGGGGAGCGCTACTGCGTCAATTCGGCCTCTTTGGACTTTCAGGACCGTCGAGCGGGGCTGGGCTGAGGCGATCCTGGGGCCGTTCGGGCTCAGCTCACCAGGGGTCGTCGATGGGGGAGCTGCGCCCTTCGCTGGGCCGGCCCCCGAACCCTTCGGTGTCATCCAACGGTTCCGCCTCCACATCCAACGGCTCCTGGAGGGGGGGCTGGCGGCTCGGGGTGCGGGGTTTGATCGGCAACTCTCTTGGCGGGGGGACGTCATCGCGAACAGCCCCGTGACCTTCTCCACGATCGGCACCTCGGGTGGGGCGGCGGTCATCGAAGGGTTCGGGGCTGCGCGCAGCACGGCGTAGCGGAGGGCGTTCGTTGAGGGGCTCATCGAGCGCAGCCCTGGGCTCGGAGGAGAAGCTGGGTTCGCCGTAGCGCTCCCGCGGGGACGGTCGATCGCGGTCGTCGTCGTAGCCATAACGCTCAACTCTCGGCCGCTCGCTACGGGTGGGCTCCTGGTCGCGACCATGGGTGCGGGGGCGTTCGTAGGGATCGCGCTCGGCGGAGCTTCCGTCGCCGTAGCGATCTTCCTCATCGAGGTAGCGGCGCTGGCGCAGGGGTTCCTGCTGGCGACCTTCCAGCTCGACATACTCCAGTTCAGGTTCGGGCTCGAAGCTGCGCGTGGTGGCCGGCTGGATGCGGCGCTGGGAGGGCTCAGTGGCCTGCCCGGCCGCCAGCTGGTTCTCCACCGGCACCATGTTGAGCCGGTAGCGGTCCCGTTCCTCCTGGTCCCAGCCCGGGCCCCCGATGCCCAGCTTCTCCAGCAGACCGGTGCCCAGTTGCTTGAGCTTCTCCTCGGCGCCCTCATAGACAATGATCCGGTCAGGCCCGCTACTGACGATCTCCCCCACCGCCAGCTCCCAGGTGCTCAGCACCCCCTCCCCCAGCAGCGGCAAGCCCAGGGCGCCCAGCACCAGGGTCGTGAGATCGCCGGTTTCGATGTCGAAGCTGAAGCCCAGGACCCTCCCCAGCTGCTCTCCGGCTTCGGTGATCACCTGGCAATTGATCACCTTGCTGAAACGCTCTGGGTTGAAGCCCTCGGTGAGCGAGTCCGCCGAGTCCACCAGGATCACATCACCGACCTGACGGATCCGGTCCAGGGGCATCCAGCGGGGCAGGCCTGGCAGGAAGCGGGTGAGGGGGTTGTCGCGCAGCCCCAGGGCCACCACTTCGCGACGGTCGATGTCCACCACCACTTCACCCACCACCCCCAGCCGGCGCCCGGTGTCGCGGGTGATCACCTGGGTGCCCATCAGCTCGGAGCGCAGCCAGAGGCGGTCGCTGGGGGCGGCGCCGACGGGGTCGGCGGAAGGGGGAAGGCTTGCCATCCGCTTCATTGTGGCCCACCAGTGCGGGCTACGCCGCCGGAGGTAACCCGACCACCTGGGTGTGGGCGCCGCGGGCCTGGGTGACACCGATGGTGCGGGTGGCGGCGGCGATCATCGGCCGCCGGTGGCTCACCACCATGAACTGCGCCTGGCCCGCCTGTTGGGCGATCAGCGCCGCCAGCCGCTCCACGTTCACCCCGTCCAGAAAGCTGTCCACCTCATCGAGGGCATAGAAGGGTGAGGGGCGGAAACGCTGCAGGGCGAACAGGAAGCTGAGGGCCGTCAGCGATTTCTCCCCCCCCGACATCGAGGCCAGCCGCCGCACCGCCTTTCCTTTGGGATGGGCCACCAGCGTGAGCCCCCCCTCCAAAGGCGCCTCGGGGTTCTCCAGCTGCAGGTGGCCTTCGCCCTCGGACAGACCCGCGAAGATCTCGCGGAAGTGGCGATCCACCGCCGTGAAAGCCTCCATGAAGGCCTCCTGGCGCAAGGTGGCCACGGTTTCGATGCGCAGCAGAAGCTCTTCGCGCTCCTTGCAGAGCACCTCCAGCCGCGCCTCCAGCTCCGCAAGCCGCTGCTCCAACTGTTCGAGTTCCTCCAGGGCGAGCATGTTGACCGGCTCCAGGGCCTCCATGCGTTGCTGCAGCCTGCGCAGCTCCAGTTGCAGGGACTCCAGTCCGGCCTCCCGCAGCTCATCGCTCAGCTCCGGCAGGGGGTCGGGCAGGTCCCGCTCCAGTTGCTCCAGCCGCAGGCCCTCGCTACGTTCCTGCTCGGCCAGGGCCAGCAGCTCTTCCCCCAGCCTCTGGAGCTCCCACTGGCGCTGCTGCAGGGCCTGGCGCTGGGCGGACACCTGGGCTTCGGCGCCATCCCGGGCCCGGCGGCGCTCCCCGAAGCGTTGTTGCAGCTCCTGCTGCTGGGCCTCAAGCGCGGACCGGCGCTCCTGTTCCTGCTTCTGCTGCGTGCGCCAGAGGCCGTGCTCCTGGGCCAGGGCCTGCACCTCCTGGCTGAGCCGCCGTTCATCGGCGCCGAGGCTTTCGAGCTGATTGCCCAGCCGCTCGATCGCCAGGCCCCTCTCCCGCCGGGCCGCCAGGAGGGCGTCCCTGGTCCGGCGGGCTTCGGCCAGGGCCCCATCGGCGTTGCTGAGCTCCTGCTCCAGGCCCTGCCAGCGACCGCTGTCAGCGGAACCCTGGGCGGCCGCCTCGGCCGCTTCCAGGGCCGCCAGGCGCTCCAGCAGCGGCGCCAGTTCCGCTTCCAGAGCGGCCAGTCGCTGGCTGTGCTCCGCCAGGGCCGCACCGGCCTGTTGCCGGCGGTCGCTGAGGTTGTGCTGCCGTTGGAGCATCGGTCCATGGGCCCTGCGGGCCGCCTGGCGCTCGGCCTCCAGGGCCGCCTGGCGCTGCTGTTGGCGCTGCAACTCGGGGCGCAGGGTCTCGAGTCGCTGGCCCAGCTGGGCCTCCTGGCGGCGGCTGGCCACGAGCGTTTCACCGACCTCCAGCAGACGCCGACGCAGGGGTTCGGCCTCGTCGTGGTCGCTGGCGCTGCCGAAGCTGAGCCGGTCGGCGCGCAGCTGCAGGCTGCCGCCGGTCATGGCCCCACTTTTTTCAAGAAGCTCGCCTTCCAGGGTCACGGCCCGGCAACGGCCCAGCTCGGCGCGGGCGCTGGCCAGGTCGCTGAACACCAGGGTGTCGCCGAAGACGTAGCGGAACACTTCGGCGTAGACCGGCTCGCAGCGCAACAACTCGACGGCACGGCCCACCAGGCCACCAGAGCCGTCGCCGGGGCCCCGGCCCCGCTCAAAGGCGGCTCCGCCACCACTGCCACCGCCTGTGCCGCGGATCTTGTTCAGGGGCAGGAAGGTGAGCCGGCCCGCCTTGCGGCTCTTGAGCAGCTGGATCGCCCTGGCGGCGATGCGGTCGTCATCCACCACCACCTGGCCGAGCCGGGCGCCGGCGGCCACTTCCAGGGCCAACCGGTGGCGCTCCTCCACCTCCGCCAGCTGGGCCACGGGCCCGTGAAGGCCCTCCAGCCCCGACTCCAGCAGCATCCGCAGGGCGCCGGTGCCGCGGCTCTCCTGCAGGGCCTCGCGGCGGCTCTCCAGCCGGGCGATCTCCCGCTCCAGCTGGGTCTGCTCCTGCTCCAACCGGGCGCGGGTGCGCTGCTGGAGGGCCAGGGCTTCGGCCAGCTCCTGGGCCCGGGTCTGGTCCATTTTGAGCGCCTCCAGGAGTTGTTGCCATTCCGACTCCAGGGCCACCAGCCCCTGCTGCACGCTGGCGCTGCTCCCAGCCTCCTGTTGCAATTCCTCCGCGAGTTCCCCCAGGCGTTCCTGTTCCTGGCGCAGGCGCTCTCCCCGTTGCTGCTGCTCCGCCAGCAGCGGGCCGCTGCGGGCCTGGAGCTCCTGGCGCTCGCGGCTGCGCTGCTGCTGCTCCTGCAGCCAGGTGCCCGAGCGCCCTGCCACCTCCCCGAGCCGGCGGCGGGAGAGTTCCACGGCCGCCTCGCCGGCGCGGCAGGCCGCTTCGGCATGCTCAAGGGCGGCCGGGTCGTCGCTTTCGTAGAGGTTGCGCTGTTGGTTGCGCAGCTCCACCTGCTGCTCGGCCAGCTGGCGGCGCTGGCGCTGGAAGGCTTCGGCGCTCTGCTGGTGCTTTTCCCCCTGGCGGGCCAGTTCCCGGCCGCTGGCCTCCAGCCCCGCCAGCTCCGATTGCACCGCGAGCAGGGCGTCTTCCCCAAGGGCCTTGACGTCTTTCTGCAGCGCCTCCAGTTCCTGGTTGGCGCGCTGCAACTCCAGCTCGGCCGCGGCGAGAGCCTCGCGCTCGCTCAATTGCTGCTGGCCGAGGGCCGTCTGGCGCCGTTGGAGCTGCTGGAGCTGGCCCCGGGCCGCCTCCACCACCAGCACCTGCTCCTGCAGGCGCCCCAGGTGGTGGCGCTGGCGCAGGTCTTGATAAGTGCGTGCCTTGGCGCAGTCGCGCTCAAGCTTCTGACGGTTGGCGAGCAACTCCTGCTCGACGATGCGGCAGCGTTCTTCGCGTTCCTGCACCTCCTCGAGCTTGGCTCTGCTCTGCTCGATGCGGCTGTCGAACAGGGCCACACCGGCCAGTTCATCGATCAGGCCGCGGCGGTCCCGGGCCCCCATCGACACGATGCGGGTGACGTCCCCCTGCATCACCACGTTGCTGCCCTCCGGATCCACCCGCAGGCGCCGCAGCTGGGTCTGGAGCTGCTGCAGGTTGCAGGGGATGCCGTCGGCGGCATAGCTGCTGCTGTAGGTGCCCCCCGGGGCGACGCGCAGGCGCCGGGTCACCGTCCATTCCGTCTGGCCGGCCTTGATCCAGGGGCCATCAGCGCTGGGCTCCAGGCCCGCCTCGGCCTCGTCCGGTGCCCAGTCGCTGAGATCGAAGCGCACGCTCACCACCGTTTCGGCGGCCTTGCCCTCGCGGAGCATGGCGCTGTTGATCAGGTCCGGGAGCCGCTCGGCGCGCATGCCGCGGCTGTTGGCGAGGCCCAGGCAGAACAGGACACCATCGAGGATGTTGCTCTTGCCTGAGCCGTTCGGCCCGGTGACCACCGTGAAACCCTCGTCCAACGGAATCGTCAGGGATCCGCCGAAGGACTTGAAGTGGGTGAGACCGACCTGATTGATGTGAACCAACAGGCCCGTGCGCCGAGCGAGGCAAATGTAGCGGCTGCGCTCACAATCTCAAGGGTGCTGCCTACCTTGAGGGAACCCTGCGCGCCCGCGCCCCCTTCCCCATGACCACGGACACTCCCACGGGCAGCCACGACCGCTTCCGCGAGCGCTTCGAGACGCTGCTGCCCACGATTCAGAAGGAATGGCCCCAGGTGGCCCGTGACACCCTTGAGGCCACCCGAGGCAGCTTCGATGAGGTGGTGTCGGTGATCACTGAGCAGACCGGGCGCACCGCCCACGGGGTGCAGGAGCAGCTGCTGCAATTGCTGCACGTGGCCGGCGACCATGGTCGCCACCTGGCCGACACCCTCGAACCCCTGGAGCGCCAGCTGGAGCACCTGCTCGATGAGCTCAACACCACCCTGCGGCCAAAGATCGAGAAGCCCGTGCGCGAGAAGCCGCTGCTGGCCCTCGGCATCGCCGCCGGCGTCGGGCTGCTCACCGGTCTGCTGCTGGCCTCGGGCCGCCGTTCCGCATGAGCAACACCGGCCGGGTCACGGCGATCGTCGCCTCGGTGATGGATCTCCATGTGCGCATCGCCCTGCAGGAGGTGGACCGGGAGAAGCGGCGGCTGATCGCCGGGGCACTGCTGCTCAGTGGCGGCCTGGTGCTGGTGCTGCTGTCGCTGATCGCCGCCGAAACTGCCCTGCTGATCTGGTTCCACAGTGCCAAGGGCCTGGATTGGACCACCGCCGCCTTGGTGGTGGGGGCGATCAATCTGGTGGTGGCGGGGCTGTTCCTGCGCATCGGCGGCCAGCTCACCAAGGGCCCCTATTTGCCCGATACGATCGCCGGCCTCAGCAAGACCACCCGGGCGGTGCTGGGGCGGGATTAAGGGGCGTCAAAACGGATCCCCGGCGCTTCGGCCACGGCGGCCAGGCGCCGATCAAGGCTCCAGAGGCTGGCCTGGCTGAGCAGGTCAGCTGGTGGTTGTCGATCTCCTGAATCACTTCCAGGCGCTGTCCATGCCCGCGGCAGGGAGGGCTTTCCGCAGACGCAGGATTGAGGCCCCTTGGCGCAGGTTCCCGTAGGCCAGCTCGCCAAGCACGAAGGGGTGGCTCAACACCTGCTGATCGCCGAGCGCAAGGGAGAGCGGCCCATGTTGGCTGCCCAGGTGACCCACCCAGAGCGAGGTGTCCACAAGGATCACGGCAGGATCGCGGCCGGATCGGGCGACGCCTCGGGATCGGCTGCAGCTCGGGTTCAGTGCCGCCGCGCAAGGCCAGACGCCGGGCACTCTCCCCCTCAATCAGGGCCTAGAGGGCCTGCTGGAGCAGCTGGGTGCGTTCGGGAATACCGGAGAGTTCATTGGCCTGGGCCAGCAACTGATCGTCCAGGGTGACGGTGGTGCGCATGGTCTGCTTGGGCTGGTGGCGTCGGGGTGCTGGCTGGCATCAGATTGGGCCTCGATTGATGCGCTGATCGCCTTGGATCAGCGCCCTTCCAGCAGCCGCAGCACCGCCTGGGTGCGGTTGGTGACCCCTAACTTCTGCATGATTCCGTGGCCGTGCACGCGCACGGTGCCGAGGCTGATGCCGAGGGTTGCGGCGATCTGTTGGTTGCTCCAGCCCTGCGCCATCGCCTCCAGCACCTCCCGTTCGCGGGGGGTGAGCCGGACGAGGCCGGGGCTGTTGCTGGGCTGGGGCCCCCTGGGCTCGGTGGCCTGGTGTTGATCCGCTGTCTCAGGCGGCTGACCCAGGTCCCGCAGAGCCGCCGTGGCCTGGGCATCCCACCAGGACGCTCCCCGTAGCAGGGTTTCGATCGCCAGTTGCAGGTCGTGGGCCGACACGCCCTTGCGCACGTAGCCGCGGGCGCCGGCCAGGAGCAAGCGCCGGCAGGCGGCAGGGTCCTCCTGGCTGGTGATCACCAGCACCGGTAGCTCCGGGTAATCGCTGGCGATCCGCCGGCAGGTTTCGAGTCCCCCCAGTCCCGGCAGCCCCAGATCCAGCAGCACCACCTCCACCGCCTGCCGGCGCAGCAGTTCCAGGGCCTGTTCGCCGTCGCTGGCGGTGAGCACGCCCTCGATCCGTTCGAAGCCGGCCAGGGTGATCTCCAGCCCCAGGCGAAACAGCTCGTCGTCTTCGACCACCAGGCAACGGGCCATCTCAGGCCTCCTTGGCCTGGATGGGCAGGTCCACCTCGATCACCGCCCCGCCCCCAGTCCGGTTGCGCAGGGCGATCGTGCCGCCGTGGGCGCTGACGATCTGACGGCAGAGGTAGAGGCCCAGACCACTGCCCTGGCGGTCTGCTGAGAGCCGGTGAAAGCGCCGAAACAGGTTCGGCAGCTCCTCTACAGGAACCCCCGGGCCGTGGTCGATCACCAGGAGCCGGTGGGCGGAGCCCAGGGCCGCCAGCGTCACCAGGATCTGGCCGCCACGCAGGCTGTGGTGGATCGCATTGAGCAGCAGGTTCTCCACCAGCCGCCGCAGTTGCACGGGGTCGCCGACCAGGGTGTGCGCCTGGCGCTGGCCGCTGCCCATGAAGGTCAGCCGAATCGTCAGCTGCCGTTCCTGCGCCAGGGCGCTCACCTCTGTGATCACCTCTTCCACCAGCTGGCTCAGATCCAGGCGCTCTGGGCACAACCTCAGCCCTTCGGCGTCGTTGCCGTAGACCTCCAGCAGGGTCTGGATCTGGCGCAGGGCGCGGGTCTGGCCGCGCTCGATCGTGGCGATCGCCCGGCTCAGCAGCGCTCCATCGGGCCGTTGCTGCTCCCCCAGCAGCTTCGTGGTGGCGATCGTGCCGAGGATCGGCGTCTTGAGGTCGTGGGCCAGGGTGGCGACGAAGTCGCTGCGCAGATCCTCGACGCTGAGACGGGCCTGAAGGTCGAGCCGCTGGCGCTGCAGGGCCTGAACCCGCAGGCACTGGCCCGCGGTGACGAGCAGGGCGCCACAGACCAGCAGCCGGTTGACGACGACGGGGCCCTCCAGGGTCACCGGGGGTGGCAGCACCAGGTTGAGCAAGGTGAGCACGCAGACCAGGAGCGCGTAACCCCAGAGCGTGCGCGCCGCGGCCGACGTGCCCAGGCGCAGCATCGGGATCACGTAGAGGATGCCGAAGACGATGTCCTGGGGCGTGACGAATTCCAGGACGGCGGCGGCCATGGTCATCACCGCCGCCGTCATCACCGCCCCCTGGCCACCGGCGGCTCCCAGGGGGCCTATAGCCCTGGGTAGAGGCCCGTTCGCCCGATTCATACCCACCGGCAGATGCGGACGCTCCAGCGCCCGGCGGAAAGTGACGGAGTTCACCGCAACGGACGCTACCGCCCATGACCGACTGGTTTCAGGTCGTCGTCTTTGTGGCCCTGGTCTGGGCCACGGCACCTGTGCTGGGCCTGCATCTCTTTCAGGTCTTCGATGCCCAGCCCCAGCCCCGCTTGGATCGCTGGCTGATCCCTGTGGAAAACGGCGTGCTGCGCTTCATCGGTGAGCGCGGCCGCCCGGCTGAGCAGACCTGGGATTACCTGCGGCCCCTGCTGTTCAGCAACCTGTTCTTCGGCCTGGTGGCCCTGGCTTTTCTGCTGGCCCAGCCCCCCTGGCTCAATCCCCAGGGGCTGCCGCCGATGCGCTGGGACACGGCCCTGCACACGGCGATCTCGTTTCTCACCAACACCGATCAGCAGCACTACACGCCGGAGCAGAGCCTCAGTGACCTGAGCCAGCTCGGGGCGTTGCAGTTCCTGTTCTTCACCTCGGCGGCCACCGGTCTGGCGGTGGGCTTCGCCTTCATCCGCGGCCTCTGCGGCCGCCCCCTGGGCAACTTCAACACCGACCTGATCCGCGCCATCACCCGGGTGCTGATCCCGCTCAGTTTCGTGTTCGCCCTGGTGTTGCTGGTCAACGGTGCGCCGATGACCCTGGCCGGCCCGGTGATGCTCAGGACCCTGGAGGGGGCCGATCAGATCCTGGTGCGCGGCCCGGTGGCGGGCTACGAGGCGATCAAGCAGATCGGCGAGAACGGCGGTGGCTTCTTCGGCGCCAACTCCGCCCACCCGTTCGAGAACCCCAACCCGTTCACCAACCTGCTGGCGATGGTGGCGATGTTCGCCATCCCTGCCGCCACGATCGATGCCTTCGGCCGCTTCCTTGGCAACCGTCGCCAGGCCACGTTGCTGCTGCTGCTCGTGACGGTGCTCTTTCTGGCGCTGGCGGCGGTGGCGATCAAAGCCGAGCAGGGGGGCAATCCCCTGCTGACCGCCTGGCTCAGCGGCCCGAACCTGGAGGGCAAGGAGGTGCGTTTCGGCGCCGGCATCACCGCCCTGTTCGCCACGATCACCACCGGCTCGATGACCGGCGCGGTCAACGGCGCCATGGATTCACTGCTGCCTCTGGGGGGGCTGGTGCCGCTGTTCAACCTGTTCCTGCAGGTGATCTTCGGCGGCCAGGGCACCGGCGTGGCCTACCTGCTGGTGTTCCTGATCCTCACCGTGTTCCTCACCGGCCTGATGGTGGGGCGCACCCCCGAGCTGTTCGGCCGCAAGGTGGAGAAGGGGGAGATCGTCTGGAGCAGCCTGATCCTCCTGATCCACCCACTGTTCGTGCTGGTGCCGGCGGCGATCACCCTCGCCGACGCCCCCACCCTCTCGGGCATCAGCAACCCTGGGTCCCACGGCATCAGCCAGGTGGTCTACGAGTACGCCTCGGCCTCGGCCAACAACGGCAGCGGCTTCGAAGGCCTGGGTGACGGAACGCTCTGGTGGAACCTCAGCACCATCCTCAGCCTGCTGGGGGGGCGCTACCTGCCGATCGCGGCCCTGCTGCTGCTGGCGGCTGGTTTCGCCCGCAAGCCCAAGGTGCCGCCCGGCCCCGGCACCCTCGCCACCGACACGGGTCTGTTCACCGTGGTGACCGGGGTGGTGATCCTGATCCTGGGGGCGCTCACGTTTTTCCCGGTGCTGGCCCTCGGGCCGATCGCCGAAGCCTTTTCGCTGACAGGAGCCCCATGACAACCCTGCAACCGCCGATCTTTCCCCGCATGCCGCGGGGCCGCCGCGACCAGCGGCGCTACACCGAGCGTCCCAGGAGCGATGGCCTGCTGGGCCGGGCCGTGGTGCAGTCGTTCGTGAAGCTCGACCCGCGCCTCACCGCGCGCAATCCGGTGATGTTCGTGGTCTGGTGCGGCACGCTCGTGACCCTGGCCGCCACGCTGGAGCCGCGCCTGTTCGAGCTCAGCCCCGAGGCGCCGGGCCGGGGCTTCAACGCCCTGCTCAGCCTGATCCTGCTGGCCACGCTGCTGTTCGCCAACTTCGCCGAAGCGTTGGCGGAAGGCCGTGGGAAGGCCCAGGCCGATGCCCTGCGCCGCACCCAGGCCAGCACCCAGGCCAGGCGGCTGCTGCCCGATGGCAGCGAAGCGCTGGTGGATTCCAGTGCCCTGCGCCGGGGCGATCAGGTGCGCGTCAGCCAAGGCGAAATGATCCCCGCCGACGGGGAGGTGGTCGATGGGGTAGCGGCGGTGGATGAATCGGCGATCACCGGCGAATCGGCTCCCGTGCTCAAGGAAGCGGGCTCCGATGGGGCCAGTTCCGTCACGGGCGGCACGCGGGTGGTGTCCGACAAGCTTCTGATCCGCATCACCGCCGACCCGGGCAAGGGCTTCATCGATCGGATGATCGCCCTGGTGGAGGGGGCCGAGCGCAGCAAGACCCCCAACGAGATCGCCCTGACGGTGCTGCTGGCGGTGCTCACCCAGGTGTTCCTGATCGCCGTGGCCACCCTGCCGCCGGTGGCCGCCTATATCAACAGCCCCACGCCGGTGGTGGTGCTGGTGGCCCTGCTGGTGGCGCTGATCCCCACCACGATCGGCGGCCTGCTCAGCGCCATCGGCATCGCCGGCATGGACCGGGTGGCCCAGTTCAACGTGATCGCCACCTCCGGGCGCGCTGTGGAGGCCTGCGGCGACATCACCACCCTGGTGCTCGACAAGACCGGCACGATCACCCTCGGCAACCGCCTGGCCGAGGAGTTCCTGCCGGTGGGCGGCCACAGCGAGCGCGAGCTGGCCACCACCGCCCATGCCGCCAGCTGGTTTGACACCACGCCGGAGGGCAAGTCGATCGTGCGCCTGGCCGAGAAGCTCGATGCCGTGACGGCCCTGCCGATGGACACCGCCACGGGGCTGGAATTCTCAGCGCGCACGCGCTTGAGCGGCACCGATCTGGCCGATGGCAACGAGCTGCGCAAGGGTGCCGTCGAGGCGATCAAGGGGTTCGTGCGCTCCCGGGGCGGCACGGTGCCCGCCGACCTCGATGCGGCTTACGAGCGCGTGTCACGGCTCGGGGGCACCCCCCTGGCGGTGTGCTGGAACGCCGAGATCTTCGGGGTGATCCACCTCAAGGACATCATCAAGCCCGGCATGCGTGAACGCTTCGACCAGCTGCGGCGCATGGGCATCCGCAGCGTGATGCTCACGGGCGACAACGCCATCACTGCCGGAGTGATCGCCCGCGAGGCCGGCGTCGACGACTTCATCGCCGAGGCCACCCCGGAAGACAAGATCGCCGTGATCCAGGCGGAGCAACGGCTTGGTCGGCTGGTGGCGATGACCGGTGATGGCACCAACGACGCCCCCGCCCTGGCTCAGGCGAACGTGGGGGTGGCGATGAACTCCGGCACCCAGGCCGCCAAGGAGGCGGCCAACATGGTGGATCTCGATTCCGATCCCACCAAGCTGATCGACATCGTGACGATCGGCAAGCAGCTGCTGATCACCCGCGGGGCGCTCACAACCTTCTCGATCGCCAACGACGTGGCCAAGTACTTCGCGATCCTGCCGGCCCTGTTCGGCAAGGCGGGCCTGGCGCCGCTGAACCTGATGGGCCTGGCCAGCCCCCAGTCGGCGATCCTCTCGGCGATGGTGTTCAACGCCCTGATCATCCCCGCCCTGGTGCCCCTGGCCCTCAAGGGGGTGGCCTTCCGGCCGTCCACGGCCGATCAGCTGCTGCGGCGCAACCTGCTCGTCTATGGGCTGGGGGGTTTGGTGGTGCCGTTCATCGGCATCAAGCTGATTGATCTGGCCGTCTCCGCCCTGCGACTGGTCTGAGCTGCCGCGCCATTCAGGCCGCTCCGCTCAGGCTGATCCGTGCCTTTGTTCTGACTCCCCGCCCGATCCTCACCCGACCTTCCCCGACCCATGGCTTCTTCGTCTGGTCTCCTGAGTAAACCGCTGTTCTGGCTGCCCCTGGGACTGGTCCTGGGCACCGTCCTGGCCGCACCGCTGTTCAGCTCCAGTCCCAGCCCGCTCCAGTCCAACGCCCTGGCCCTGCTGCTCAGCGGCACCGTGGTGCTCTCGGGCTACCTGTTCGTTGTGATCTTTCAACCGGAGCGCTTCTGATGTCCGTTCTGCGAGAGGCCTTCAAGGCCCTGCGGCTCACGGTTGTGCTCTGGCTGCTCACCGTGGTGCTCTACACCCTGCCGCTGCTGGCGGTGGGCCAGGGGCTGTTCCCCGCCCAGGCCAATGGCAGCCTGCTGCGCAACGAGGGCGGCCAGGTGATCGGATCCACCCTGATCGGCCAGCCGTTCGCTTCCAATCGGTACGTCTGGAGTCGTCCGAGCGCCGTCGACTACAGCACCGGCAAGGCGGCACCGACCTCCGCCCCCAGCAACCTGGGCCCCACCAACCCTGATCTGGCGAAACGGATCAAGGACACGGCCGCCACCTACGCCCAAGCGGGCCTCGCCAAGCCCGCCGCTGATCTGCTCTATGCCTCCGGTTCGGGTCTCGATCCCCACATCTCTCCGGAAGCGGCGCGTCAGCAGATTCCGAGGCTGGCCGCAGCCCGGGGCCTTCCACCGGCGCGGCTGGAGCCGCTGATCCGGCGCCACACCCAGGGCCGGTTCCTTGGGTGCATCGGTGAGTCGGGCGTGAACGTGCTGACTCTCAACAACGCCCTCGATCAGATCAAGCCGTGATCCGCATGCTCGGGGGCCCGGGGCGGCACAAGCTGTTCATCGGCATGGCCCCCGGCGTGGGCAAGACCTTCCGCATGCTCCAGGAGGCCCAGGATCTCAAGCGGGAGGGGGTTGATGTGGTGATCGGGGTGCTCGAAACCCATGGCCGTCGTGATACGGCCCGCCAGGCGGAGGGGCTCGAGCAGGTGCCCCGGCACCGCCTGGTGCACCAGGGGGTGTCCCTTGAAGAACTGGATGTTGGGGCGATCCTGGCCCGCCGCCCCCAGCTGGTGCTGGTGGATGAGCTGGCCCATACCAACGGGCCCGGCAGCGAGCGACCCAAGCGCTGGCAGGACGTGGCGGTGCTGCTGGCCGCCGGCCTCGACGTGTATTCCACGGTCAACATCCAGCACCTGGAGAGCCTCAACGACCAGGTGGCCCAGCTCACCGGTGTGGTGGTGCGCGAACGCCTCCCCGATCGGGTGCTGCAGCAGGCCCAGGAAGTGGTGCTGGTGGATGTCACCCCCGAGACCCTGCAGGAGCGCTTGCAGGACGGCAAGGTCTACGCCGCCGACAAGGTGGACCAGGCCCTGGCCCATTTCTTCCGTCGCCCCCACCTGGTGGCCCTTCGGGAGCTGGCGCTTCGGGAGGTGGCCGACCGAGTGGAGGAGGACGGCCCGCCGGCCAGGGGGCTGCGGGAGCGGGTGATGGTGTGCCTCTCCACCTACCCAGGATCGAACCGGCTGCTGCGCCGCGCCGCCCGCCTGGCGGGCTTCATGGATGCGCCGTTGTTGGCGCTCACCGTTCAGGACCCTGCCCGCTTTCTGAGCAAGGAGCAGGCGGTGCGGCTGGAGGAGTCGATCCGACTCTGTGGGGATTTCGGCGCCAAGTTCCTGCGCATCGACAGCGACGACGCCCTCGGCACCATCGCGCGCATCGCCGGCGAACGTGGCATCACCCAGATCGTGCTTGGCCAGACCCTGCGCTCCCGCCCCCAGGCCTTGTTGCGGCGCACGCTTTCGGAAAAGCTCCAGCACCGCCTCAAGGGCCAGGCGGTGGACCTGCACCTGATCTCGATCGACGCCGCCTCCACCCCGGCGGAGTGGCCAGAGGATCCCAGGGGCGGGCGAGATCAGCGGATCTCGTAGTGCAACCAGCGGCAATCGAGGCCGCCGTTGCTCACCGGCACCTTGCGGCGCGCCTTCATGCGCAGGGCACCCGTGAGGGTGGGGTTGCCGCTCAGCAGCCACAGACTCCAGCCGGAGCAGCGTTCCTTGAGCACCTGGCCCAGGTCGGCGTAGAGGGCTTCGAGGTCGTCTTCGGCGCCGAGGCGCTCGCCGTAGGGCGGGTTGCAGACCAGCACGCCGGGTCGCTCGGGTGGCACGAAAGCGCGGGCATCCCCCTGGCACAGCTTCAGCCAGGGGGCCACCCCGGCGGCCTGGGCGTTGGTGCGGGCCTGCTCCAGCACGGTGGGGTCCCGTTCCCAGCCCACGATCGGCGCTGGCGCCGAGCCGTCCGCCAGGGTGTCGCGGCGCAGGGCGATCGCGGCGGCGAGCTCATCGCGCCAGCTCACGGGATCGAAATCCGGCCAGCGCTCGAAGGCAAAGGAGCGGGCCCGTGGAACCCCGCCTGCCTGCTCAAGCAGCCCGGGGGCGCGCCCCAGCGCCCAGCAGGCCGCCTCGATCAGCAAGGTGCCGGAGCCGCAGAGGGGATCGGCGAGAGGCACGGTGCCATCCCAGCCAGTGAGCGCGATCAGGCCCGCGGCCAGGTTCTCCTTGAGCGGCGCCAGGCCCAGGGCGGCCCGGTAGCCGCGGCGGTGCAGGCTTGAGCTGGAGCCCTCCACGCTCAGGGCGGCCCGGCCGCCCCCCAGGTGCAGATGCAGGGCGAGGTCGGGGTTGTCCAGGTCGATGCTCGAGCGCTCGCCCCAGCGCTGGCGTTGCAGGTCCACCAGGGCATTTTTCACCTGCAAGGCGCTGTAGTGGCTGTGGCTCAGGCCCGGCGCCGAGCCGCTCACCTCCACCCGGAAGCTGGAGGAGGGCGGCAGCCAGCGGTCCCAGTCGGCGGCGGCCTGCACGCCCCCGTAGAGCTCCCGGGGCCCGGCGCAGGGGAAGGTGGCCAGCTGGCGCAGCAGCCGAAAGGGCAGGCGGGCACGCAGGTGCAGGCGCAGGAAGCCGGCGCCATCGGTGCGGAAGCTGGCGGCCCGCCGCAAGGGCCGCACGTTCAACGCCCCCAGGACGCTGAGTTCGGCGGCCCCCTCGACCTCCAGCCCCTGGGGCAGCACCGCCACGGCCTCGAACGGTTCGGTCATGCCCACCCGCGATGCCCCTCCCTGGATCCCTGTTCAGCTGCCACAATGACAAGGTCCGTCCTTGGGCGGACTAGGTGGCTCACACCAATGCTTCGGACAGCGGTTCGATTCCGCTCAGCTCCATGCCTCCCGCTCCCGTGGCGGGACCTTCCCGGGGCTGCAATGGTTTCGACGGGGTATCAGGAGGGTGACTGAAGCCTGCTCGGTAAGAGCACACACGTAACAGCGAACAACATCGTTCGTTTCTCCCGTCAGACCGCCCCTGTGGCCGCCTGACCCTAGTTAGGGAGATGGGGTAGATCAGCCTTATCACCCAAATGATCCGTGGGGGCTGGAAGGCCCCTTCATCGTTCTCGGACTGGGTCCTGGTGGATGGAGTGGCTGAGCGTTCGGGGTTGTTCCGTGCCCTCAGAACTTCCGCAACTCCCGCCGCTGGTCTCTCTGGGTGCCCTTCGGCCCGTGGAACACCTGCACCGCCAACCCCAACCCGAGCAGCAGCAGCGTCAGTAGCGCCCACGGATTACGGCCGATGGGATTACGGCCAATTGGATGGCGGTTCATCAACGTACGGCGGTGGCGGCGTGGGGTCATCAAGCCAGGGTCGGAACGCCATGCTGCCGAGGCACGGCCTGTTAGCCCTTAACCCTCGGGATTCCGGGGGTGGGTGATCCGGGCCATGGTGCGCTCCAGGGGCGCCAGGCTGATGTTCTCGCAGGACGAGAACTCGCCATGGCCGAAGGGATTGTCCAGATCCCAGATCAACAGCAGGATGAATACCATCAGGAAGGCGATGGCGCCGAGATAGAAGAAGATCTCCACCAAATCGTCCATGCGGGTCAGCACCAGACCAGCACACAACAGGGTGGTGCTGGTGGCTGATAACCAGTACACCGTGGGAACGAAGGGAATCGAACGGATCGTCTCCATGCGCAGCAGCAGGCCCCGCAGGGAGGCCAGCTCCTGCAGCAACCGAGCCATGCAGGGGGATTCGCAGGTGCTGCGGAGCTGAGCGAGGTCGCCATTGAGGCGCTCGATCAGATCGAGCAGTTCCTTGGCGCGGGTGGTGCCCTGGAACCAACCCAGGAATCCAGGCCCCAGCTCAGCCACCGTGGCCAGGGCCGCCGCCGGCTGGGCCTCGGGCCGTGCCCAGCCCAGTGCCTGCAACTCCGCCACCAGGCTCAACAGGGTCTCGGCTAGCTGGGCGGGGCATTTCTCGCTTTCCTTGTAATCGATCAGCACGCCGTTGAACAAGAAGCCGATCAGAAAGACGTTGGAGGTAATCAGTCCAGCGAACAGGGGTGTCGGCTCGAGCACCTCCCAGCCCCGGGCCATGGCCAGTGTCTTGAGGACCGCCACGGGCAGCAGAACCAGGACCAGCTTCAACAGCATGCCCAGGCGGCGGATCACCATCGCAGTTGGCCCCATCTCAATGGTTCATGGTGGCGCGTACGGGTCGTTTCAACGGATCGCGGTTCGGCCGGCCCGGGGTCGGATTCTCGTCGGAGAATCGGCTGATCAATCCTGCTCGCCCGCACGGTGCTGTTCAACCTCAACCAACGGCTGCGGTCGTTACGGATGGTGGCGAGCCTCGATGGCTTCCTCAAGAAACCCGGAGATCTCGAGAGCATCTTCGCCGTGGCCCGCAGCCTCCAGGGCAGCCCCCTGGCCACCCAGATGCAGCGCCACCTACTCGCCAACCCAACGATGGCCGAACTGGTGGCCACGCGCTGGCGGCCGGCCCCGATCGATCTGGATCAGCTCTCGGTCCTGCCCGAAGGCAGTCTGGGTCGCACCTATGCCGAGCAGCTCCGCAGCCAGGGGCTGACGCCGGAGGCGTTGATCGATTCCCGCCTGATCACAACGCCGGTGGAGTACATCACCCACCGGCTGCGGGAGACCCATGACATCGTTCATGTGCTCACCGGATTTGGTGTCGACGGTGCGGGGGAACTGGGACTCCAGGCCTTCAACCTGGCCCAGGTGCGTTCACCGCTGGCCCTGCTGCTGATCTTCGGTGGTCTGCTCAGCGACCTCCAGGAGGACGAGCCCCTTGAACCGCTGCTGCGCGCCCTTGCCCGGGGGTTCGAGCTCGGTCTGGCGGCCCGCTGCCTGATCAGCGTCAAGCTGGAGGAAGGCTGGGAGCGCCCCCTGGCCGACTGGCGCAAGGAGTTGGGGTTGCCCCAGGCGCCCCTGGCCTGACCCTGACCCACCCAGCGGACCGCCATGGCCACCCCCAGCAGCTTTCCGGCCGTTGCCCTTGAGGTGCTTCCCCTGGCCCTGGGGGCGGCGGTGAGTCCGCTGGTGCTGCTGGGACAACTGTTCAACCTCAGCCAGCCCGGCGCCGGCCTGCGCCGGGGCTGGAGCTTTGCCGCAGGCTCAGCGGTGGTGGTGACGATCTGGCTTGGCCTGGGGCTCCTGGTGGCCGGCGTCCTGCCGCCGAGGCACGCCGGGCCCGATCCGGTGTCGGCGGCGGTGCGCCTGATGCTGGCCCTGGTGCTGGTGGCCCTCGGCGTCTGGATCCTCAATCGCTCCGCGTCCCCTGGGGGGCCGAGCACCGGCCCCGTGGTGCCGCCCACCGCGAAGACGCCTTCCACCTCCGGGCACCCGCCGGGCCGGGCCTTCCTGCTGGGCCTGGGCACCATGGCCGCCAACCTCACCTCCCTGGTGCTGGTGCTGCCCGCCAGCGAGGACCTGGCCCGCTCCGGCCTGCCGAGGGGGCTTCAAGCGCCTCTGGTCCTGGCGGTGGGTCTGATCACCCTCCTGCCTGCCCTGGCTCCTCCCATGGCTGTGACCCTGGCGGGGGCACCTGGACGCCTCGCCCTCAAGCAGCTGGGAGACTGGACCAAGGCCCACCAGCGCTCCATCAACGCGACGCTCTGTTTCTTGTTTGCGCTGGTGCTGGGCTGGAGTGGACTGGGCCGGCTTTGAAAGGAGAATGGCCCTCCGTTTGGCTGTGTCCCCCGGGGCTGCTTCCTTGGGTCCATCCATCCCACCAAGGATTGTCCCCCCCCCCCCCCCCCGGGACACCGACGCCGCACGGTGCCTCAGGCGCCCCGCAAGCGCCTCAACGGTCCGCTGGCCTGTGCACTTTTGGGGCTGAGCGTGCCGTTCGGTTCGCTTCTGGGGCGTGGGCACGGCCTTCAGGGGCGGGTGTGTTGTGCGTCGGGGTGGTGAAGGGCTCGAAGTCCAGTAGCGGCAAGGAAAGCGGCAGCTGGCATGGCGTCGCCGTGGACCTCTGGAGCCGCATCGCCACCCTCGAATCGATCCCCTCCATCGGTTTCGGAGTGGTCCTCGATCAAGGCAATGCTGGAGGCCACCGGGAACGGTCAGCTCGATGTCGCCCTCAAGTGCATCTGCGTTTCACCTGAGCGCCTCAAGGTCCACCGCTTCGGCCTCCCGTTCCAGGACGCGGCCCGTCGGGGCTGATCTGGAACGATGGGAACGACGACGCCCATCCGAGAGCGTGGACCAGGGCACGTTGAGCCTGTTCACCTGGGTTGTTCAGGGGCTCGCCGCCATCGGGGCCGCACCGTGGCTGTCAACACCCGGGGCCACCTGATCGCGATCCTCGGCTAGGTGCTCCGCACCGTGGTCGCTTCCCTGCTGGTGGGTTCGTTCACGTCATCATGGTGCAAGAAGCGCTGAGATTGGGAACCCGCCCGGTCTCCGAGTTGAAGCATCTGCTGGGTCTGCCGTTCGACTGAGGCCGGGAGCGTGAGTGAACGCCTGATCCAGGTGTTGAACGCGGCTTCCCGTGCCACGAACGCGACGATTGTGCCGTTGCGCGGCAGCCATGGAGCCAATGAGCAACTGGAGACCAATCGGATCGATGCTCTGCAGGCGACCAATCTCCAGCTCCAACAGCTGGTGGCCCGTCCGTCATCGAAAGCGGTTGTGACTTCCCCTTCCTTTAAGGGGATCCCTGCGAAATGCAGGCCTTTAATCTGGCGCCCACCCTGCCCGCCGCCGCCGGGAGAATCAATTTCTCGATCAGCACGTTGAAGCGCAATGGCGTGCTGGGGGCCTGTCTGAATAAGGCCACTGACGAGGCCTCCTGCTAGAAGATTGCCCCCTTGTCTGGTCACTTGGTCGGCTGACCCTGGGTGCTCACTTCCTGGTCTTCGTTGTCCCCTTGAAGTCACTCCAGGCGCTCAACTGCGCCAGGGTCTGCACACCTTCACGCCGCTCGCCGCCCATCACCCAGGTGGGAAAGGCTTTGATCTTTGCGGCGACGCACTTCTGGCGGCCGTTGTCGTCCTTGTCGCATTCTAGGTACGGCAACTTGCGCGCCCCTTCGGTGCCAAAGAGGTTTTTCTGGTGGAAGCAGTGGGTGCACCACCAGGCGCCGTAAAAGATCGCCCCCTTCAGGCGCAGATGCTCAGCCAGGGCGATCTGGGCTGGGGTGGAGGGGCTCACCGCCTCAATGCCGGTTCCGGCCGTCTTTGCCACCTCGGGCGGGTTTTCAGCGCTGGCCCGGCTGACCGTTCCCACCAGGGCCAGGCTGAGGGCCAGCAGCAGCAGGCTCCATCTGCCGTGGCCAACCCGATGGCCAGGCCGGCCACTGGGCAAGGACCTAGGCCGGAGGCGTGAGCAGCGATCGGAAGCCATGGGTGGGCAGGTGGGTTGGAGAGAACCTAGGGGGATTTCCGCCCTCTGGCGCCCCTGGCAAGGGCCCCTCCAACTGGGAGACTTGTTCAAGTCCGCTCGACCGTTCCCCGCTGCGATGAGCGCCAACGGCTACCGCGACTACTTCAAGGTGCTCCAAGTGGAGCGCGGTGCCGACGCTGAGACCGTCAAGCGTTCGTTCCGCAAACTGGCCCGTCAGTACCACCCGGATGTGAACCCCGGCGATGCGGGCGCAGAGGCCAGGTTCAAGGAGATCAGCGAGGCCTACGAGGTGCTCTCTGATCCCGACAAGCGTCGGCGCTACGAGCAATTCGGCCAGTACTGGGGGTCCGCCGGAGCGCCCTCGGGTGGGGGCGGCGCTGGAGTGGATGTGGATTTCGGCCGCTACGGCAACTTCGACGATTTCATCAATGACCTGCTGGGACGCTTTGGCGGTCCCGGCGGCGGTGCTGGTGCCGGGGGCTTCTCCGGAGCGCCGGGGGGCTTCGGGTTCAGCTCCGGCTTCCCGGGGGGCTTCGGTGGCCCGGGCGGTTTTGCCGGAGCCCAGTCCGGCCGCCCCCAGCCGGTCAACTTGGATGCGGAAGCCACCATCAGCCTCACCCTCGCCGAAGCCTTCCGGGGCTGCGAGCGCACCCTTTCGGTCAACGACGAACGTGTGCAGGTGCGGATTCCCCCCGGGGTCAAGGGGGGCAGCCGCTTGCGGCTCAAGAGCAAGGGCAACCTCCAGCCCGGCACCGGCCGCCGCGGCGACCTCTACCTCAGCCTTCAGATCCAGGAGCACCCGATCTGGACCCTCGACGGCGACCAGCTGCGGGCCGATCTGCCCCTCAGCCTCGATGAACTCAGCCTCGGCGCTGAGGTGCGCGTCGCCACCCCCGACGGCGAGGCCACCGTGCAGGTGCCCCCGGGTATGGGGGTAGGGCGCACCCTGCGGCTCAAGGGCAAGGGCTGGCCCCTCAAGGACGGCCGCGGCGATCTGCTGCTCACCCTCAGCCTGAATCTGCCGCGGGAATTCAGTGAGCCGGAGCTTGAGCTGCTCAATCAACTCCGCGCCGTGCGCAGCAGCGACCCTCGGCGGGAGTGGATGGCGGCGGCGCGGCTCTAGGCCGGCCCCTCCCCCTCCGTAGGATTCGCCCAGCGCTTTTCCCTGCATGGAACTCACCTACCGTCCCCGCCGGCTGCGGCGGACGCCGGCCCTGCGCGCCCTGGTGCGGGAGTACCAATTGTCCCCCGCCGATTTCATCTACCCCCTGTTCGTGCACGAGGGGGTGACCAACGAGCCGATCGGCGCCATGCCCGGTGCCCAGCGTTGGAGCCTGGAGGGCCTCGTGGGCGAGGTGGGCCGTGCCTGGGATCTGGGCATCCGCTGCGTGGTGCTCTTCCCGAAGGTGGCCGATGGCCTCAAGAGCGAAGATGGCGCCGAGTGCTTCAACGAAGGCGGCCTGATTCCACGGGCGATCCGTCGCCTCAAGCAGGAGCATCCAGGCATGGCGATCATGACCGATGTGGCCCTCGATCCCTACTCCTGCGATGGCCACGACGGCATCGTGAGCGAAGAGGGGGTGGTGCTCAATGACGAAACCGTGGGGCAGCTCTGCCTCCAGGCCGTGGCCCAGGCCCGGGCCGGCGCCGATCTGATCGGCCCCAGCGACATGATGGATGGCCGTGTCGGCGCGATCCGTGAGGCTCTCGATGAGGAGGGCTTCGAGCACGTGGGGATCATCAGCTACACAGCCAAATACGCTTCCGCCTATTACGGCCCCTTCCGTGAGGCCCTCGATTCCGCCCCCCGCCCCG
Source organism: Cyanobium sp. Morenito 9A2 (assembly GCF_024345575.1). Classification (GTDB taxonomy): domain Bacteria; phylum Cyanobacteriota; class Cyanobacteriia; order PCC-6307; family Cyanobiaceae; genus ATX-6F1. The sequence goes on along the minus strand of NZ_JAGQBJ010000014.1, from coordinate 11,928 downwards.
GCGCCACCAAGCCGATCCCCGCCGACAAGAGCACCTACCAGATGGATCCGGCCAACGGCCGCGAGGCGCTCACCGAAGCCCTGCTCGACGAGCAGGAGGGTGCCGACATCCTCATGGTCAAGCCCGGCCTGGCCTACCTCGACATCATTCACCGCCTGCGTGGCGAAACCGAGCTGCCGATCGCCGCGTACAACGTCAGTGGCGAGTATTCGATGGTGAAGGCAGCGGCCGAACGTGGCTGGATCGACGAGCGCGCCGTGGTACTCGAAACCCTGCTCTGCTTCAAGCGGGCCGGTGCGGATCTGATCCTCACTTACCACGCCTGCGATGCGGCGCAGTGGCTCCGGCAGGCATGACCGCGCGCCCTCCCCACAGAAGGGCGCCGGTTTGGGTTCATGCCCCCTGGATCATCGCGCTGCTGCTGGTGCTGCAGGCCCTGTGGCTTTTGACCATCGCTGCTTTCAACTGGCAGACCTCCGGCTGGGTCCTGCTGGGCAGTGCGGCGATCTGCTTTTCGATTGGCTGCGTCTGCAAGATCTCCTGGGAGCTGGCCCAGCGGCGCTGAGCGCCAGCGGCGAGAATGGATCCCGTTCAACGTCCCGCCGTGTCCTCGTCCTCCCCGCTGCGTCTGGGCCATGTGGCGGTGCGCGTCCAGGACATGGAGCGCGCCCAGAGGTTTTATGCGGCCCTGGGCCTTGAACTCACCTGGGGGGCCAACGACTGGTCCTACATGCAGCTACCCGGCGGCGGTGAGGGGGTGGCGCTGCTGGGTCCCGAGTATCGGGCCGCGGGGCCACACTTCGCGTTTCATGTGAGCGATCGGGAGGCCCTCGCTGCGGTGCATGCCGACCTCCAAGGCCAGGGGGTGTCGGTGGGCGCCATCCATGACCACCGTGACCAGACGGCGTCGTTCTACCTGCAGGATCCGGAAGGCAACTGGCTGGAGGTGCTTTGCGAGCCTGGGGGAGGGATCGCCAGCCATGTCGCTTGACGACGGGCCCTCCGGGCCCGAGGCCGAACGAGCTGGGCCGGCGATGGAGAGCGCGGCTGATCGGCTGAGGCCGAACGGGGCGCTGCCGATCGATCAGGACACCCGCTCCTTGCTCGAGTGGGATCGGCTGGCGGCCGACCTCGCCGCCCATGGCTCCACCGCAGCCGGCCGTGCCCTTTGCATGGCCTTGCCGCTGGCCCCAACGTTGGTCCAGAGCCAGGCGCGGCTTGCGGAAACCACTGAACTCATCGGCCTCGATGGCTTGCTCGAGGGGGGCTTGAGCTTCCAAGGGGTGGCCGACCTCAGCGCCACCCTCCGCCACTGCCAAAAGGGGGGTGTGGCGGGGGGCGAAGCGTTGCTGGCGGTGGCCACCACCCTGGCGGCGGCCCGGCGGCTGCGGCGCCAGATCGATGACCCTGAGCTGCGCCCGCACACCTCCGCGCTGGTGGCAGAGTTGCGCACCCTGCCGGAGCTGGAGCAGCGGCTGCATTTCTGCCTGGAGGAGGGGGGCCGGGTGGCGGACCGCGCCAGCCCTGTGTTGGCGGAGCTGCGCCGGCAACTGCTGGCGGCCCGTGGCGAACGGCGCGAGCGCCTGCAGGACCTGCTGCGCCGCTACACCCCGCTGCTCCAGGACACCGTGATTGCCGAGCGCAATGGCCGCCCCGTGCTGGCGGTGAAGGCGGGCGCCGCCTCCCAGGTGAGCGGCCTGGTGCACGACAGCTCCGCCTCCGGCAGCACCGTGTTCATCGAACCCCAGGCGGTGATCGCCCTGGGCAACCGGCTCCGGGAGCTGGAGGGCCGTGAGCGGGAGGCTGAACGGGAGGTCCTCGCCGCGCTCAGCGCCCTGGTGGCGGCGGAAGCCGGCAGCCTCGAGGGTCTGCAGGTGGTGCTGGTGGCCCTGGATTTCGCCCTGGCCCGGGCGCGTTATGCCCTGGCCCTCGGGGCGGTGCGGCCGGAGCTTTCGGGTGATCCCCTTGCTCCCTTCGTGCTGGAGAACCTGCGCCATCCGCTCCTGCGCCCCACCCCGCAACGGCCGGAGGTGGTGCCGGTGACGGTGAAGGTGGGCGCCGAGCTTCGGGTGGTGGCGATCACGGGCCCCAACACCGGCGGCAAGACCGTGACACTCAAGAGCCTGGGGCTGGCGGCGTTGATGGCCCGCGCCGGCCTGTTCGTGCCCTGCGCCGGCAGCCCGCAGCTGCCCTGGTGCGCCCAGGTGCTCGCCGACATCGGCGATGAGCAGTCGCTGCAGCAGAACCTCTCCACCTTCAGCGGTCACGTGCGCCGCATCGCCCGCATCCTGGAGGCGCTGCCCGAGCACCCGGCTGCCGCGGCAGGGGCCTCTCTGGTGCTGCTTGACGAGGTGGGTGCCGGCACCGATCCCACTGAGGGCTCGGCCTTGGCGATTGCCCTGCTCCAGCACCTGGCCGATCGGGCCCGGCTCACGGTCGCCACCACCCACTTCGGCGAACTGAAGGCGCTCAAGTACGGCGACCCGCGCTTCGAGAACGCTTCGGTGGCCTTCGACGAGCAGACCCTTTCGCCCACTTATCACCTGCAGTGGGGGATCCCCGGCCGCAGCAACGCCCTGGCGATCGCCTCCCGGCTGGGTCTGGACCCGAGCGTGCTGGAGCGGGCCCGGGCGCTGCTTGCCCCCCGCGGCGAAGGCGAGCTCAACCAGGTCATCCAGGGGCTGGAGGCCCAGCGCCGCCGCCAGCAGGAGGCCGCCGAGGACGCCGCCGCCCTGCTGGCCACCACCGAGCTCCTGCATGAGGAGTTGCTGGAGCGGTGGGAGCAGCAGAAGGAGCAGTCGGCGGACTTGCAGGAGCAGCGGCGCCGCCGGCTGGAGAGCTCGATCCGTGAGGGCCAGCAGGAGGTGCGCCGGATCATCCGCCGCCTGCGCCAGGGTCAGGCCGATGGTGAGACGACCCGGCGGGCGGGGGAGCGGCTCAAACGCCTGGAGGAGGACCATCGGCCCGTCCCCGAACGGCGTGAGCACCGGGGCTGGAGCCCGGCGGTGGGGGAGCGCATCCGGGTGCTCTCCCTCGGGAAAGCCGCCGAGGTGTTGGAGATCGGCGCCGCTGGCCGCGAACTCACGGTCCGCTGCGGTCTGATGCGGCTGTCCTTGCCCCTGGAAGGGGTGGAATCGCTGAGCGGCCAGAAGCCGGCTCCGCCAGAGCCCCCCGTCCCGAAGGTGCAGGTGCGCGTGCGCGCCGGACTGGGCACCGGCCCGTCGGTGCGCACCGAGCGCAACACGGTGGATGTGCGCGGTCTGCGGGTGCATGAGGCCGAGGCGGCCGTGGAAGAACAGCTTCGGATCGCCAACGGACCCGTGTGGGTTATTCACGGTATCGGCACCGGTCGGCTCAAACGCGGCCTCAGGGAGTGGCTGGCGGGGGTGGCCTATGTGGAGCGCGTGGCCGATGCCGAAAAAGGGGACGGCGGTGCGGGCTGCAGCGTGGTGTGGGTGAAGTAGCTGGGAACGAGGCACCCGCCTGAGCCGCTCACCCCAACTCAGGCAGCACCGGCAGCCCTATCGCCGCCAGCGGCGGGGCACCCAAGGGAGGTTTCAGGGCCTCCCCCTGATGATCGAACAGGCGCCAGCCTGCCCCCAGCACCTCCAGGTGAATTGTCTGGCCGGTCACCACGCGCTGGTCGGGGCTGGCGCGCAGCTGCACCAGGTGGTCGCCCTCCTGCAGGCGGGCGCTGACCAGCAGCTCATTGCCCAGGGCCTCGAGGTGGGTTACCTCCGCGGTCAGGTTGCGGTTGGTGGCGGGGGCGAGAACCAGATGCTCCGGCCGCAGGCCAGCAGTGAGCTCCTCGCCGGCGCGCTCGGCCAGGGCGGAGGCGAGCGGTTCATCCACCACGAAACGCTTGTGGCCGAGTTGCAGCTGGGCGCCACCCACCGCCCGCACGGGCAGCAGATTCATCGGTGGGCTGCCGATGAACTGGGCCACGAAGAGGTTCGAGGGCCACTGGTAGAGCTCCAGGGGCGTTCCCAGCTGCTGCAGGTGTCCCTGGTTGAGCACGGCGATGCGGTGGCCCATGGTCATCGCCTCCACCTGGTCGTGGGTGACGTAGAGCGTGGTGGTGCCCAAGCGGCGCTGCAACTCCACGATCTGGGCGCGGGTGCCCGTGCGCAACTTGGCATCCAGGTTGCTGAGCGGCTCATCCATCAGGAACACTGCCGGCTCGCGGGCGATCGCCCGGCCGAGGGCCACCCGTTGTTTCTGACCGCCGGAGAGCTCCTTCGGCCGCCGCTCCAGTAGGGGTGTGAGTTCCAGTGTTTCGGCCACCTCGGCGATGCGCCTCTCGATCCGATCTTCCCGGCGCGATGGCACCTGCAAGCCTGCGGGGAGGCCTCTGCCCGCCTCGTGCAGGGCGTCCTGAAGTTGCTGAGCCAGGCTGCGGGGGCGGCTGCGGCGCAGGCCGAAACCGATGTTGCCCGCCACACTCAGATGGGGGTAGAGCGCGTAGCTCTGGAACACCATCGCCACATCGCGCTGGGCCGGCCGCAGCTGGGTCACGCAGCGTTCGCCCACGTAAACCTCACCGGCGCTGGGGTTCTCCAGGCCCGCCAGCAGCCGAAGCAGGGTGCTCTTTCCGCAGCCCGACGGACCCACCAACACGAGAAACTCGCCGTCGGCGATGGTGAGGTCGAGCTGGTTGAGCACCTGCACAGGCGCCGATCCGCGCCGGGGCGGGAACACCTTGCTCACCTGCTCGAAGCGAACCTCTGCCAAAACCGGCCCTCAGACGGGCCGATCCTAGGGTTGGTGCCTCGACCCAGTCCCTCCGGCCCAAGCCCTTTGCAGTTCATTGATCAGGCACGCATCGGCGTGCAGGCCGGCCGTGGGGGTGATGGCATCGTCACCTTCCGCCGGGAGAAGTACGTGCCTGCCGGTGGACCCTCAGGGGGCGATGGCGGCCGCGGCGGCGACGTGTGGCTGGAGGCCGATTCCAACCTGCAGACCCTGCTCGACTTCAAATACAAGCGCCAGTTCGTGGCCACCGAGGGGCGCCGCGGGGGGCCCAACCGCGCCACCGGTGCCAGCGGCCAGCCCTTGATCATCAAGGTGCCCTGTGGCACGGAGGTGCGCGATCTTGCCACCACGATCCTGCTGGGGGATCTCACCGAGCACGGCCAGCGGCTGCTGGTGGCAGCCGGTGGCCGCGGCGGCCTGGGGAATGCCCACTACCTCAGCAACCGCAACCGGGCACCGGAAAAGTACACCGAGGGCAGGGATGGGGAGGTCTGGAACCTGCAGATGGAGCTGAAGCTGCTGGCGGAGGTGGGCATCATTGGCCTGCCCAATGCCGGCAAGAGCACCCTGATCAGCGTGCTCTCCGCTGCTCGCCCCAAGATCGCCGACTACCCCTTCACCACCTTGGTGCCCAACCTGGGGGTGGTGCGCCGTCCCAGCGGCGATGGCACCGTGTTTGCCGACATCCCTGGCCTGATCGCTGGGGCGGCCCAGGGGGCGGGCCTTGGCCATGATTTTTTGCGCCACATTGAGCGCACCCGCTTGCTCATTCACCTGGTGGATGCCAGCACCGAGGACGTGCTGCGTGATCTCACGGTGGTGGAGGGCGAGTTGGCGGCCTACGGCCACGGCTTGAATGAGCGGCCAAGGATTGTGGCGCTCAACAAGATCGAATTGCTGTTGGACGAAGATCTGGCGGAACTGCAGCAACGGGTTGCCGACCAGTGCGGGCAACCGGTCCTACTGGTGTCTGCCGCCACATCCCAAGGCTTGGACCCCCTGCTGGGGGCGGTATGGCGGGAGCTCGATCGACGGAAGGAGGTGGAGGCTGAGGCCTTGGCTCAGTCGTCGTAGACGCGGCACTCAGGGGCTTCCGGGTTGAGATCGCAGTAGACCTCCAGGGCGCTCGGATCGTGGGTCTCTTCGGGGTGGTGGGCCTTGTACTCCACAAGGTCCTTGAGTTCATCCTTGAGGTGGCCGAGTTTGGCTGCATCGCCAGCGACCTGGGCGGCTTCGAGCTCGCTGAGGTCTTTGAGGATGTGCTCGTCGATGGTGTTCATGAATGCTCCGGAGTCCGGACCCCGGCCGACGTCCATACCACCATACGGGCCCTGGCGAGGGGCCGCCGTCAATTGTGGGCTCTCCCTGATTCGGGCCTCGCACCCGCTCAGGCGGGCAGTTCACTGAGCTCCAGCCAGCGTTCCTCGCCCCGGTGGATCTGCTCCACCAGCGTGGAGAGTTCGTGGGTGAGCCGCTCGAGATCGGAGTAGTTACCGGTCCTGCCGCCAGCAAGCTGATCCTCGAGGCTCAGTCGCTGCTGCTCCCAGTCAGGCAGGTGGGCATCGAGCTGCTCGAGCTCCCTGGTTTCCTTGTAACTCCGGCGCCGGGAGCGCTGGGCAGGGGCCTTGCTTCGGTCCCCATCGTTTGGCCCCCCAACGCTTGGGGCCGTTGCCGGGGCTTTGGTTTCCCCGCTGCCCGCCAGGGCGGAAACCTTTGGCGCTGCAGCCGCCTTGGGCGTGGCCGCCGCTTTGGACGCGTCGGCGCGGCGTTCCAGATAGGCGCTGTAGTTGCCTTCGAAGCGCTGCAGACGCCCGCCCTCGAAGCCAAACAGCCGGTCCACGGTCCGATCGAGGAAGTAGCGGTCGTGGGAGACCACCACCACGCAGCCTCGGAAATCCTCGAGAAAGTCTTCGAGCACCGTGAGCGTGTGCACGTCGAGGTCGTTGGTGGGCTCATCGAGGAGCAGCACGTTCGGCGCTTCGATCAGCAGCCGGCAGAGGTAGAGGCGCCGGCGCTCGCCGCCGGAGAGCTTGGCGATGGGACTGTGCTGCTGGGCCGGCGGGAACAGAAAGCGCTCCAGCAGCTGGGAGGCGCTCACCTTCTCTCCCCCGAGATCGATGGAGCTGGCGGACTCCTGCACGAAGTCGATCACCTTGCGCTCCAGGCCCTTGCCGGCGAGGAAGGCCTCGGCCTGCTGATCGAAATAGGCCAGCTTCACCGTCGCCCCTAGCTCCACGGTTCCGGCATCGGGGCTGCGCCGGCCGGCGATCGCATCGAGCAACGTTGATTTGCCGCTGCCGTTGGGGCCGATGATCCCAACCCGGTCTTCGGGGGAGAAGTCGTAGCTGAAGCCCTCGAGCAGCACGCGTCCGCCCACCTGCAGGCCAAGGTTGTCGGCGTCGATGGCGCGCTTGCCGATCCGGCGGCTGGCGGTGGCCAGGCTGACCGCGGCGCGAGCCTGGCGGGCCGGGGCCTCGCGCATCGCTTCGATCCTCTGGATGCGGGCCTTCTGCTTGGTGCTGCGGGCCTTGGGGCCCTGGCGCAGCCAAGCCAGTTCACGCCGCAGAGCGCCCTTGAACTTGGCCGCGCTGGCCACCTCGGAGGCGTCTTCTTCGGCCTTGAGCTTGAGGTAGGTGGCGTAGTTGCCGGCGTAGCTGCGGGCCTCGCCGCGCTCCACCTCCACGATCCGCCGCGTCACCCGATCAAGGAAGTAGCGGTCATGGGTGATCAGCACCAAGGCGCCGCCGAAGCGCTCCAGTCGCCCTTGCAGCCACTCGATGCAGTCGGCATCGAGGTGGTTGGTGGGCTCATCGAGCAGCAGCACGTCGGGTTCCGCCACCAGGGCCGAGGCCAGGGCCAGCCGCTTGCGGTAGCCGCCGGAGAGTTCTCCCACCTTGCGCTGAGTGTCGGTGATGCCGAGGTGATCGAGCACCTCGTGGCACTGGTGCTCCAGACCCCAGGCCCCGGACTGGTCCATGCGGCCGCTGAGCTCGCCCAGCTCCGCCAGTAGCCCCCCGTCGTCGGGCCGCTCCGCCAGGCCCTCGCTCACCGCCAGGAAGCGCAGCAGCAACTCCCGCTTCTCGCCGCAGCCGGCTACCACCTGCTCCAGCACCGTACGCTCGGGGTCCAGTTCCGGGTCCTGGTCCACCAGCACCACCTTCCACTGCGCAGAGCAGCGCCGCTGCCCTTGATCGGGGGGCTCCTGCCCCGCCAGCATCCGCATCAGGGTGCTCTTGCCGGCCCCGTTCGGGCCGATCAGCCCCAGCCGCTCCTTTTCAGCGACGTGCAGGGTGAGGCCGGTGAACAGGGTGCGCAGGCCGAAATCCTTGCTGACACCCAGAAGGCTGATCAGGCTCACGCGATCGAAGTGGGTCGTTGTTGCTCCAGGTAAGCAAACACGCTCTTGTCACCGACATCCGCCGCCGCCTCCATGGGGAACTTGCGCAGGGTGAGCAACAGCAGCAGAGCCGCCTGCAGCGCCAGTAGCGAGACGGTGGCCTGATCCCCCAGCAGCCCCGTCAGCCGCCCCAGAAGGGCCAGCGGCAGCAGCAGGGTGACGCCGATCGCCTCGGGGCGGCGGAAGCAGAAGAACTCCTTGAAGCCCACCCCCGCCAGGGCGGCGAAGAAGGGGCCCACGGCCCAGATCCAGCGCCCGTCGGCGGCCAGGGCGCCTAGCACCCCATCGGCGCCGTGACGCCAGGCCAGCACCAGGCCCCCGATCGAACCCAGCAGCCAGAACAGTTGCAGGGTGCGGTGCAGCGGCTTGAGATAAATGTGAATCCAGCGCAGGGCCAGCCCCAGCCCCGCCACCATCAGCAGCAGCCAGGGCCACAGCCCCTGGGGGCCCCGGGTGGTCCACTGCAGCAGCAGCGCCGATTCGGCGACGGCCACCGTCAGCAGGGCGAGGCGGTAACTGAGCACCTCGCGGCGGTCCTGGTCCGTGATCGTGAAGGTGCCGTAGGCCCCTTCGAAGACGGGATCGGTCATGGCGGGGCGGGGGTCGGTGATCCGTTCACCAGTGTGGCCAACTCCGGACCCGCCGGAACGATGCCCGAGGGCTGCAGGGGAAACAGGGCCCCGAAGTAGTCGCGGCGCCAGGCGGGCGCATCGCAGCTTTCGGCCACGCCGGGGATGGCGAACAGCCGCCCCCGCCAGGCCCAGAGGGCCGGGAACTGCCACAGGGGCCGGCGGCTGCAGCCGAACAGGGGCGCATAGACCGATTCCAACCGGATCAGGGTGGGAAACAGCACCACATCGGCCAGGGTCAGCCGCTCGCCACAGAGCCAGGGGCCCCGGGCCGCCAGCTCCGCCTCAGCGAGCTCCAGGGCCGCGAACAACGCGGCCTCGGCCCGGTCGTAGGCGGCTTGGTGGCGGGCGAAACCGCAGCGATAGACCCCGTCGTTGACGGCGTTCTGAAAAAGCTCGCGCCAGCGGGCGATCGGTTCGCTCAGGTCTGCGGGGGCCAGATCGGAGGCTCCCTCGGGGGCGGGCCAGCGGTTGAGCAGATCGATCAGCACGGCGCTTTCGTTGGCCACGAGGCGCCGTTGGCGGCGGTCATAGAGGGCCGGCACGGTGGCGCGGGCACCTGCGGGGCTGCCGGAGCGGCGGTAGAGCTCGATCAGGGCGCGGGCTCCCTCGAATGGTTCGACGAAACGCCATCGGCCGCGCTCGGGGTCGGGTTCCACCACCAGTCGCTCGAGGCTGGTCTGGAGCTGGCGCAGGCTCCAGACCAGCCAGGTGCGGTGGGCCCAGGGGCAGCTGCGGCCCACGATCAGCACGTGGCGACCGGGCTCGGCGGCGTCTTCGGGCAGCTCCGGGGCGGCGGCGAAGGCCCCGGTGGGGCGGCGGTAATTGCCGCCTGCATCGGCAGGGCCCAGGCCGCCCATCAATTGACGCCATTGACAGTGCCAGAAGCGGCGCACGCTGGAGACCACCAGGGGCGGGACAGGCATGGCGTGGACGGGGCGTTTGACGTTGCCCCAGGTTGGCTCCAACGTGGCGACCCAGGCGATCGGGTCGGATGGCGGCAGGCAGCGGCGGAGGTTCGGCCAGGGTGCTGGTGGTGGCGGGCACCCATGGCAATGAGTGCAATGCCCCCTGGCTGCTGCGGCATTGGCAGGCTGAGCCTGAGACTCTTGAGCGCCAGGGGCTGGAGCTGGAGCTGGTCCTGGGCAACCCTGAGGCCTGGGCCGCCCGCCGCCGCTACCTCGATCAGGACTTGAACCGCAGCTTTGCCCTCGAGCTGCTGGCGGACCCTGCACGCCAGCAGCGGGAGGTGCGGCGGGCCCGGGAACTGCTGGCGCTCCATGGCCCCGGGGGCGAGCGCCCCTGCGCTGTCGCCCTCGACCTGCACAGCACCACCGCCGCCATGGGTAATGCCTTGGTGGTTTACGGCCGCCGGCCCACGGACCTGGCCCTGGCGGCGGCGATCCAGGCCGATCTGGGCTTGCCGATCTACCTGCACGAGGCCGATACGGCCCAGACGGGTTTTTTGATCGAGCGCTGGCCCTGTGGTCTGGTGATCGAGGTGGGGCCCGTGCCCCAGGGGGTGATCACCGCCCAGATCTGCCGCCAGAGCCAGCTGGCCCTGGACGCGGCCCTGGGCGCCCTGGCCCGGGCCCGCGCCGGGGCGCTGCGCTTGCCGGTGGGTCTCACCGTGCATCGGCACCTGGGCAGCCTCGATCTGCCCCGCGGCGCTGATGGCGCTCCCGAGGCCTGCCTGCACCCCCTGCGTCAGCACCGCGATTGGGTGCCGATCCGGCCGGGGGATCCGATGTTCAGCTCAGCGGACGGGAGACCAGTGCCCTACCAGCCAGCGTGCGACGGAGTCGATGAGCGGCTCTGGCCGGTGTTCATCAACGAAGCGGCCTATGGAGAGAAGGGCATTGCCTTGAGCCTCACCCGCAGGGAACGCTGGCCCTGCGAGCGCGCCTGGGCCACGGCGCTGGTGGAGCTGTTGGCCGACTGAATCAGCGGGGCTTGCCGTTGTAAATCACGCTGAGGACCTCACGGCCATCCGGCGAGATGCGGATCTCCGATTCCGTCGTTGGGGGGAGGTTGAGCTGCTGCCATCCCGGAGGACCACCCAGAAATCGAAACAGGATCCCTTGATCATTGGCGTCAATGATGCAGTTCCCGGCCTTGCGGTCGTACATGCATCGGTCCGGCCGGTAGACCCCAAGCCCCCCATTGAGCTTCTCGGCGCGCATCCGGGCCACGTTGGTGGCGCGTTGCAGGTTGAACGGGAAATCGCTCTGGGCCAACAGGGGTGGGGCCGTGAAGAGGGCGAGGCCGGCGGTGAGGGCAAGAAGGCGACGCATGCTGGCTTTGGAATGGGTGATCGATGGTCGGGTGACGGTCTCAACCGCAGGCCCAGGTGCCCTGTTCCTTGGTACAAGGCAAATCGGTGCGGCTGCCATCGGCCCAGTAAACGCGCAGGCGGTCATCGGAGCTGCCGATGCGGAAGGTGAGCGACTTGACCACCCCGGCCGGGGGTTTCCCCTTGCGATCGGCCGCGTCAGCGTTATCGGGGGTGACCTGGCGCTGCTCGAGTTGCTGCACCCGCTGCTCCAGCTGCTGAAGCCGCTGGGCCTCGCGGCTCGGCTGGCAAGCGCTTAGTCCAATCCCAACCAGGGCGAAGGAGGACAGGGCGAGGACCGACCGAACGGGAAACGGGGAACGGCTCAGGCGCATCGCAAGGGGCACAGGGGGATCCTGCACTCCTAGCAGTGGCGTTTGGCCGTTGGCTACAGACGCTCACTCCAATACACGACGCCACCGAGCTGCTCGACTTCGAGGCGGCGATGGCGGGCCCGGTGCACCGGCACCGTTTCCTGAAGCCGTTGGCCGCGGTGCTCCCAGCAGATCAGGACCATTGCTTGAACGTTCAAATCTGTACTCAACCTTAAGCGCCGATCCCGGGGCCTGCGCCCAGTCGTCGCTGATTCCGCACACGGAGGCCCGCCCTCAACCTTTCCACACAGGGCGCAACGTTCCGTTACACTTCTGCAGGCAGCGCCCGTCCCGGGTGCCGTCCTACCTAACCGTCCCCTTACGGGGGCAACCTCTCGCTCTTATGACCACCACCATTCAGCAGCGCTCCGGCGCTTCTCCGTGGAACCAGTTCTGTGAGTGGGTCACCTCCACCGACAACCGCCTCTACGTGGGTTGGTTCGG